>NZ_BAAABW010000013.1:0-511462 GCF_039521185.1 Streptomyces blastmyceticus
GGTCCCGCTCGCGGGGACCTCCAGCCGGACCGTCATCGAGTACGAGACGCTTGGCGCCGTTGCCATCGGGGTGCTTCTTCTTTCTGGTGTGCGGTGTTGGATCGCTGCTGGGGCGGGTGTTCCGTCAGGAGCCGTTCGTGGTCGTCACCCGGGCGTGCGGGCGGGCGAGGCTGTCCGGGTGGAGGACCTGCCGGAGCCGCTCCGGGGTGAGCAGGCCCTTGGCCAGGACGAGGTCCTGCACCGAGGCGCCGGTGGTCAGCGCCTCCTGGGCGACGGCGGTGGCCTGCTCGTAGCCGATGTGCGGGTTGAGCGCGGTGGCCAGGCCGATCGACTCCCCGACGAGCTGGGCCAGATGATCGCGGTTGGCGGTGATGCCGTTGACGCACCGCTCGGCGAGGGTCAGACAGCCGGCCCGCAGATGCGTGAGGCTCTTGAGCAGGCTGTGCGCGATGACCGGCTCGAAGGCGTTGAGCTGGAGCTGGCCGGCCTCGGCGGCGAAGGTGACGGTCACGTCGTTGCCGATGACCTCGAAGGCGATCTGGTTGACCACCTCGGGGATCACCGGGTTCACCTTGCCGGGCATGATGCTCGAACCCGCCTGCACGGGCGGCAGGTTGATCTCGGCGAGGCCGGCGCGGGGGCCGCACGAGAGCAGGCGCAGGTCGTTGCAGGTCTTGGAGAGCTTGACGGCGATCCGCTTGAGCACGCCGGAGAGCTGGACGAACGCGCCCACGTCCTGGGTGGCCTCGACGAGGTCACCGGCGACGGTGAGCGGGATGCCGGTGATCCCGCCCAGGTGGGCGCAGGCCACCTCGGCGTACCTCGGGTGGCTGTTGAGGCCGGTGCCGATGGCTGTGCCGCCGAGGTTGATCTCGCGCAGCAGCGCGCGGGCCTCCTCCAGGCGCGCCCGGTCCTCGGCCAGCATGACGGCGTACGTCGCGAACTCCTGGCCCAGCGTCATGGGCACCGCGTCCTGGAGCTGCGTGCGGCCCATCTTGAGGACGTCCGTGAACTCCTCCGCCTTGGCCGCGAACGCCTGCCGCAGCACCTCCATGGCCTCCAGCAGGCGGCCTGCGGCGAGTTGCAGGGAGAGACTGACGGCGGTGGGGTAGACGTCGTTGGTGCTCTGCCCGGCGTTGACGTCCTCCAGCGGGTGCAGGTGCCGGTAGTCGCCCTTGTCGTGGCCGAGGAGTTCCAGCGCCCGGTTGGCGACGACCTCGTTGGCGTTCATGTTGGTGGAGGTGCCCGCGCCGCCCTGGATGACGTCGACGACGAACTGGTCGTGGAGCCGCCCGGCGCGGATCTCTTCGCAGGCCCGCACGATGGCATCCGCCTTGCGGCCGTCCAGCAGCCCCAGGTCGCGGTTGGCCTGGGCGGCGGCCTGCTTGACGGAGGCCAGGGCGACGACGAGGTCGGGATAGGCGGCGATCGGGGTGCCGGTGACGGGGAAGTTCTCCACGGCCCGCAGGGTGTGCACGCCGTAGTACGCGGCCGCGGGGACGTCCCGGTCACCGAGCAGGTCGTGCTCGGTACGGACCGGCGGGTGGTCGTGGGCCGGGGCGGGGGCGGGGGCGGGAACGGGGGCCGACATGGGAATCCGATCAGGTGCGTGGGGGGAGAGGGGGAGGGGAGTGTCAGGCCCGTGCGCCCGGCGCATCGGCCACGGGGCCGCCGAGCACGTGCCGCAGTGTGCGGGCGCGTTCGGCCGGGTCGGTGGAGGCGAGGGCCGCGGAGAGCACGGCGATCCGCGCCTGGCCGGCGCGCAGGGTGCCGGTCAGGACCGCTCCGGCGGCGGCGAGGTCCACCGCGCCGCCGTGGGTGTAGATCTCCGCGACCGGCCCGGTGGGCACACGCGTGGTCACGGCGACGAGCACACCGCGGGATATCGCGGCCTCGACGGCGGCGCTGATCTCGGGGGTGGCGTTTCCCGCTCCCGTGGCCACCAGGACGATGCCCTGGGCGCCCGCCTCGACGGCGGTGTCGAGGAACAGCGGATCCCCGTCGCAGTGGTGCATGACGACGTCGACCCGGGGCAGCGGCTCGGCGGCCGACGGCAGGGGGAGCGGTGCCGGGCGCTCGGGGCGGCGGTGGATGACGACTCCGTCGGCTCCCACGTCCGCGACCCGGCTGCCGGAGGGGTCGGCGAAGGCGTCGGCGGCCAGCGTCTGCACCTTCACCGTGCCGCGCGCGGCGTGCACCTGCCCGTCGAAGACCACCAGGACGCCGAGGTCGCGCACCGAAGCCGCGGTCAGCAGCGCGTCGTGGAGGTTGCGCGGCCCGTCACCGTCCGGCGCCTCGAGCGGGCGCTGGGCGCCGGTGAACACCACCGGCCGGGGGTCGTCGTGATGGAGGTCGAGGAGGAAGGCGGACTCTTCCAGCGTGTCCGTGCCGTGCGTGACGACGATGCCGTCCACACCGGGATCGGCCAGGACCTCGCGCACGGTGCGCAGGAGCGCCAGCTGGTGTGCGGTGGTGAGCCGGGCACTGTTCACGCTCATCAGGTCGACGACCCGCACGGATACGCCCTCGGGCAGGACGGCCGTGGCCATCACGTCCGTACCCCGGGCCTCCGCGGCGAATCCGGAACCCTGCCAGCGGCTGGCGATCGTCCCGCCCGTGCTGATGACGACGATCTGTCCCACGTCTGCTCGCTCCTCTGCCAGATGATCACTGCCGTGCGCGGCGACGTGTCGCACGGCGGGCGCCTCCCGCGCGTTGCGCTGCGGTCCGAGGCATGCCCCTCGTACGCCGGTTCCTGCGGCGGTCGGGGCGGGAGCAACCATAGGACGAATCGCGCGCAATCGGGTCGCCAGATCGGGCGTGCCCGACCCCGAAGCGTGGTGGATAATTGCGCCGTGGACCAGATCGACAGAAATATCTTGCGCGAGCTCCAGGATGACGGCCGGCTGACCATCCAGGAGCTGGCCCACCGGGTCGGCCTCACGTCCTCACCGTGCATGCGCCGCGTCCGCCAGCTCGAACAGGACGGCGTCATCCAGGGCTACCGGGCGATCATCGACCCCGAAGCCGTCGGGAGGAGCTTCGAGGTCCTGGTCTCCGTCGAGGTCAAACGCGACCGGGAGGCAGTCGAGGCCTTCGAGGCGGCGTTGAAGGACATACCTGACGTCATCGAGGCATACCGCCTCTTCGGCAGCCCCGGCTGTCTGCTGCGCATCGCGGTCGCCGACATCACCGCCTACGAGCGGCTGTGGATCGAGCACCTCACCACGCTGTCCGGCATCACCGAGGTCAACTCGCAGATCATCATGAAACGGATCAAGGAGCCGCGGGGCCTGCCGGTCGACGGCTGAGGACCCGTGGCCCGCGCCCGTCCCGCGGAGGGCGGGCGGTGGCGTGGGGCGCCTGGGCTATTCAGACCCCGTTCCGTTCGGTGCGTGGGCACCGGATGCGAGCGCATCGAGTTCTCGCCGGTTCCAGGTGAAGGATCCGTCCGCGAGCTCGGCGGTGACGGCGGTGACCCATTGCAGTTCGGCGTGGGTGACCGCACGCACGTACTCCGTCTCCAGGAGGGCCACGCGCGGGAGCCGGTGTTCCCCGGCCTGGATGGCGAGGTCCGTGTCCAGGGCGGCGATCTGTTCCTGGAGCCGTCCACGCCGCTCGCTGAGCAGTTCAGGGGCCGTTTCGGGCGGGAGCATGAGCACGAAAGAGAGCGCGGCGGGAAATTCGGGGAACTCGTTGCGGGGCGCGGCCAGGATCTCGGCGAGCCATTGGCGGGTGGCGGACCGGCCGGCATCGGTGACGCGGTAGACGGTCCGCTCGGGGTAGCGCTCGTCGCGCTCGGTGTCGCCTGCCACTATCAGGCCCGCGTCCTCCAACCGGCTGATCATGCGGTAGAGGCTGGTGCGCTGGCCGACGTTGACGACCTGGTCCTTGCCCATTCCTTGATCAGCCGCTGGATCCCGTACGGGTGCATGGGCCCGGCTTCGAGGATGCCGAGGATCGCCAGGGCGAGCGGGGACGACGTCCGCCGCGCCCGCCGTGAGGGCACCGGCCCCACCTCCGCCTATGTGGTCGAATCGCGGCGCCCGGCAGGGCGGACGCGCGAGCCTGCTCGACCGGTGCCCTCGTCTACAAGGTCGACTCCTCCGTGCCGACCGGCAAGGGCCCCGTCCGGGCCATGGACGCCAACCCCGATGCCACCCCCGAGAGCGGCTGCCGGCCGCTGGATGAACGCCCCTTACAAGGCCGGCCGGTCGTTCACCGACTCCGCCGCCGGCGTCCGCATCGACGTGCTGCGCTCCGGCGCCTACGGCGACACCGTGCGCGTCACCAAGTCGTAGGCCCGGCCGGGCGGTTCATGTCACGGACCCTCTGCGGATCCGGGGCACGGGCGAACGCGCGGCTGGAATGTGACCCGTAGCATAGTAATGTGAAATTGCACTGACGGAGCATCAGTCGCGCTCCTATCCACTTGTGTCCGAGGAGGAGTCCCGTGAAGGAGACCGCAGTTGAGGACATCCGGACGGTAAGTCACGACCTGCCGGTATCGGCGGAGTTCGAGGCGTTCATGGCGGACGGCTGGGCCGTGACGCCGCTGCCCGGTGACCTCCGGCTGCCGGTGGCCGACCTCGCCGCCGCGCGCCGGGCGAAGCTGTCCGCGCGCTTCCCCGGTGAACGGCTGATCGTGCCCGCGGGCGAGTTCAAGGTCCGCTCAAACGACTGCGATTACCGCTTCCGCCCCCACAGTGCCTACGTGTGGCTGACCGGGCTGACCGGTGAGGAGCAGGCCGGTCACGTGCTGGTCCTGGAGCCGGACGGCCCGCACCGGCACGAAGCGGTGCTGTACGTCCGGCCGCGCTCGCCGCGCACCGGCGCGGAGTTCTACCGGGACCGCCGCTACGGCGAGTTCTGGGTCGGTCGGCGCCCGGACCTCGCCGAGGCCGAGCGCATGACCGGTATCCGCTGCGCGCACATCGATGAACATGGGCAGCTCCCGCCCGGCCGCGACGCCTCCCGCGACGCCGAACTGGCCATGACCTTGAGCGAGTTGCGGCTGGTCAAGGACGCCTGGGAGGTCGGCCAGCTGCAGCTGGCCGTGGATCACACGACCGCCGGCTTCGAGGACGTCGTACGGGCGCTGCCGCGCGCCCTGGCCCACCCGCGCGGCGAGCGCTGGATCGAGGGCGTCTTCGGTCTGCGGGCCCGCGCGGAGGGCAACGGCACCGGCTACGAGACCATCGCCGCCTCCGGGGCGCACGCGTGCGTCCTGCACTGGATACGCAACGACGGCCGCCTGGACGCCAGCGAACTCCTCCTGCTGGACGCCGGAGTGGAGACCGACACCCTGTACACCGCCGACATCACCCGCACCCTCCCGCTGTCGGGCCGCTTCTCGCCCGTCCAGCGGCAGGTCTACGAACTCGTCCTCGCCGCCCAGGACGCGGGCATGGCCGCTCTCAAGCCGGGGGCGAGCTTCCGCGACTTCCACCGGGCCGGCATGCGGGTCATCGCCGAGGGGCTCTCCGAGTGGGGCGTCCTGAGCAGTGCCGAGGGCGACTTCCACCGCCGGTACACCCTGTGCAGCAGCGGGCACATGCTCGGCCTCGACGTCCACGACTGCGCGCAGGCGCGGGCGGACGTCTACCTCGACGGCGTCCTGGAGGAGGGGCAGGTGCTCACCGTCGAGCCCGGGCTCTACCTCCAGCCCGACGACGAGACGCTGCCGGCCGAACTCCGAGGCATCGGTGTGCGGATCGAGGACGACCTGGTCATCACCGCCGACGGGGCGCGCCTGATGTCGGGGGCGCTGCCGCGCACACCCGACGCGATCGAGGCGTGGATGGGTGAACTCCTCGCCGGGTAGGCGGAAGTTGGGGGCGGCCAAGTCTGGACCAGCTCTTGGCACGGCAAGTGCAATGTGAAATATTACTGACGTGCCCATGAGTAACCCCTCGGACGTCATCGTCGTCGGAGCGGGCGTGATCGGCGCCGCCTGCGCCTGCTACGCCGCCCGCTCCGGCCTCACTGTCACCGTGGTCGACCGCGGCCCCGTCGCCGCCGGGACCACCGGCGCCGGTGAAGGCAATCTCCTGGTCTCCGACAAGGAACCCGGCCCCGAGCTCGAACTGGCTCTGCTATCCGTGGAGTTGTGGCGGGAGCTGGCCCAGGAGCTCCCGGCATCGATCGAGTACGAGGCCAAGGGCGGACTCGTCGTCGCCTCCGACGCCACCGGCATGTCCACGCTGCGGAAGTTCGCCGAGGCCCAGACCGGGGCCGGCGTCACGGCCGAGGAGATCCCGCCCGACCGACTGCACGAGCTGGAACCGCACCTCGCCCCCGGTCTCGGGGGCGGCTTCCACTACCCGCAGGACGCCCAGGTCCAGCCCGCCCTCGCCACCGCACACCTGCTGCGCGCCTCGGGCGCCCGGATACGCACCGGCGAGGAGGTCACCGCCATCCTCACCGGCCCGCAAGGGAAGGTGCGGGGCGTCCGTACCGCGGCCGGTGACCTGCACGCCCCCTACGTGGTCAACGCGGCCGGCACCTGGGGCGGCGAGGTGGCCCGGCTCGCCGGAGCCCACCTGCCCGTGCTGCCCCGCCGCGGCTTCGTGCTCGTCACCGAACCGCTGCCGCGCCTCGTGCGGCACAAGGTCTATGCCTCGGACTACGTCTCCGACGTCGCCAGCGGCTCGGCGGCGCTGCAGGCCTCCGTGGTGGTCGAGGGCACCTCGGCCGGCCCGGTGCTCATCGGCGGCAGCCGCGAACGGGTCGGCTTCGACCGCACCCTGTCGGTGGAGGCGCTCCGCCGCCTCGCCGCCCAGGCCACGACACTGTTCCCGGTGCTGGCCGGGGTGCGGGTCATGCGGACGTACGCGGGATTCCGTCCGTACCTGCCCGACCACCTGCCCGCCATCGGCACCGACCCCCACATTCCCGGGCTGCTGCACGCCTGCGGGCACGAGGGCGCGGGCATCGGACTCGCCCCGGCCACCGGCCTCGTCGTCGCCCGGCTGCTGACGGGCGATCAACCGCCGCTCGACGTCGGCCCGTTCCGCCCCGGCCGCTTCGCCCCGGCAGCCTGACCCCCGCTTCCCGCCGCTCCCGAGAGGAGGCCCGCAGTGGCCCGTACCCCCGCCGACCTGGTCGAGGCGGAGCCCGGCCCGCCCTTCGAGATCACCTTCGACGGCCGTACGGTCACCGCCCTGCCCGGCCAGTCCATCGCCGCCGCACTGTGGGGCGCGGGCATCCTCGCCTGGCGCACCACCCGCAACGGCGGCCGCCCGCGCGGGGCGTTCTGCGGCATCGGCCAGTGCTACGACTGCCTCGCCACCGTCAACGGCGAACCCAACCGCCGGGCCTGCCTCGTACCCGCCCGGCCCGGCGACACGATCACCACCCAGGAGGGACACGGCCATGCCGGACTCGCCGTCTGAGCCGTACGACCTCGCGGTGATCGGCGCCGGACCCGCCGGACTCGCCGGAGCCGTCACCGCCGACGAACTCGGCCTGTCCGTCGCCCTCCTGGACGCCGCCGGACAGACCGGCGGCCAGTACTTCCGCCACCCCGCCCCCGGCCTGGGCGCCGCCCGGCCACAAGCCCTGCACCACGACTGGTCCGCCTTCGCCGAACTCCGCCGCCGCCTCCGGGCGAGCGACATCACACACCTCGCCCACCACCACGTGTGGACCATCCAGCAGCACGACGACGGGCCGTGGACCGTGCACGCCCTCACCGGTGCCGACGAGGGGGACACCCCGGTCCGCGTACGGGCCCGCGCGCTCCTCCTCGCGACCGGCGCGTACGAGCGGCAACTCCCCTTCCCCGGCTGGACCCTGCCCGGCGTCGTCGGCGCCGGCGGCGCCCAGGCCATGCTCAAGTCCGGGCTCGTCCTGCCCGGACAGCGGGTCGTCGTCGCCGGCAGCGGGCCGCTCCTGCTCGCCGTCGCCTCCTCGCTCACGACCGCCGGAGCCCACGTCCCCGCGGTGGTCGAGGCATCCGGCTACCTCGGCTACGCCCGCCGCCCGCTCACCCTCGCCGCCAACCCGCACAAGCTTCTCGAAGCCGCCGTCCACGGCACCGCACTGCTGCGCCACCGCATACCGCTGCGCACCCGCAGCGCGGTCACCGAGGTGCACGGCACCGACCGCGTCGAGGCCGTCACCGTCTCCCGGCTCGACCGCGACTGGCGGCCCCTGCCCGGCACGGGCCGCCGCATCGCCTGCGACGCCCTCGCCGTCGGGCACGGACTCCTGCCGCAGACCGAGCTCGCCACCGGCCTCGGGTGTGCGACACGGCGCACACCCGACGGCACGCACGCACTCGCCCTGGACGACCTCCAGGAGACCTCGGTGCCCGGCCTGTGGGCCGCGGGGGAGACCGGTGGCATCGGAGGCTGGCAACTTGCCTGTGCAGAAGGTGAGTTGGCGGGCATCGCGGCGGTCGCCCGGCTGCGCGGACGGCCCGCCCTCACCGGCAGTCGACGCGTACGGGACCTGGCCCGGCGCCGCGACCGCATGCGCGCCTTCGCCGACACCATGGCCGCCGCCCACGCGCCCGGCCCCGGCTGGACCGGCTGGCTCACCGACGACACCGACGTGTGCCGCTGCGAGGAGGTCACCGCCGGTGACATCCGCGAGGCGGTCACCGGCCTCGGCGCCCGCGACGCCCGGACCGTCAAGCTCCTCACCCGGGCCGGCATGGGCTGGTGCCAGGGCCGGATGTGCGGAGCGGCCGTGGCCTGCCTCGCAGCCGCCGGTACGGCACAGGGGACCGTACCGCCGTCCGCGGAACGCCGCCCGCTCGCCGTACCCGTACCGCTCGGAGCTCTGGCAGACCAGCCCGCGGAGAACGACCGCACGTCCTGACTCCCACTCGCACCGCAGAAAGGCCTATGGCATGACCACCGACTCCTGGACCACCGACCGCCCCTGGCGCGGCATCATGGTCGCCACCGCGCTCCCGCTGCGCGAGGACCTCTCCGTCGACCACGACGCCTACGCCGAACACGTCCGCTGGCTCCTCGACAACGGCTGCGACGGCGTCGTCCCCAACGGCTCCCTCGGCGAATACCAGACCCTCACCCCGCAGGAGCGCGCCCAACTGGTGCGCACCGCCGTCGAGGCGGCAGGCGACGGGGCGCGGGTGATGCCCGGCGTCTCCGCCTACGGCAGCGCCGAGGCCCGCCGCTGGGCCGAGCAGGCCGCCGAGGCGGGCTGCGGCTCCGTCCTGCTGCTGCCCCCCAACGCCTACCGCGCCGACGAGCGGTCGGTCCGCGCCCACTACGCGGAGGTCGCGCGGGCCGGGATACCCGTCGTCGCCTACAACAACCCCATCGACACCAAGGTCGACCTGCCCCCCGGCCTGCTGGCCCGGATGCACGCCGACGGCGGCATCGTCGCCGTGAAGGAGTTCAGCGGCGACGTCCGGCGCGCCTACGAGATCGCCGAACTCGCCCCCGAACTCGACCTGCTGATCGGCGCCGACGACGTCCTCCTGGAGCTCGCCGCCGCCGGAGCCGTCGGCTGGGTCGCGGGCTACCCCAACGCCTTCCCCGCCACCTGCGCCGAGCTCTACCGCGCCGCCGTCGCCGGGGACCCGCAGACGGCACTGCCCCTCTACCGGTCGCTGCACCCCCTGCTGCGCTGGGACTCCAGGACCGAGTTCGTGCAGTCCATCAAACTCTCCATGGACATCGTCGGCCGCCACGGCGGACCCACCCGCCCCCCGCGCCTCGCGCTCACGGGCGAGACCGAGGCCGCGGTGCGCGCCGCCACCGAGAAGGCCGTCGCCGACGGACACCACTGACCACTCGACGGCACCCGCTGATACGGCATCTGCATGAAAGGACGTCCGTGCGCACTCGTCATGTCTTCCATGCCGTCGACTCGCACACCGAGGGCATGCCCACACGCGTCATCACCGGCGGCGTCGGCGTGATACCCGGCGCCACCATGGCCGAGCGCCGGCTCCACTTCATCGAGCACCTGGACCACCTCCGCACGCTCCTGATGTACGAGCCGCGCGGCCACGCCTCCATGAGCGGCGCGATCCTCCAGCCACCCACCCGGCCCGACGCCGACTACGGAGTCCTCTACATCGAGGTCTCCGGACTGCTGCCCATGTGCGGGCACGGCACCATCGGCGTCGCGACCGTCCTCGTGGAGACCGGCATGGTGCCGGTCACCGAGCCGGTCACCACCGTGCGCCTGGACACCCCGGCCGGGATGATCAGCGTCGACGTCCAGGTCGAGGACGGAGCGGCCAAGGCCGTCACGCTCACCAACGTGCCCGCCTTCAGCGTCGGCCTCGACCGCAAGACCGACGTCCCCGGCCACGGCACGGTCACCTACGACCTCGCCTTCGGCGGCAACTTCTACGCCTTCGCCGAACTCGACGCCCTGGGACTGCCCTTCGACCGGGCCCGCAAGGACGACCTGCTCGTCGCCGGGCTCGCCATCATGGACGCGATCAACGCCTCGCCCGACCGGCCCGTCCACCCCGAACACCCCGAGATCAGCGGACTCAAGCACGTCTACCTCGCCGCCCCCGGCTCCGACGCCCACCACTCACGGCACGCCATGGCCATCCACCCCGGCTGGTTCGACCGTTCCCCCTGCGGCACGGGAACCTCCGCACGCATGGCCCAGCTGCACGCCCGCGGCGCGCTCCCGCTCGACCGCGACTTCGTCAACGAGTCCTTCATCGGCACCCGGTTCACCGGCCGCCTCGTGGGGGAGACGCGGGTCGCCGGGGTGCCGGCGGTCGTGCCCGCCATCACCGGACGCGCCTGGATCACCGGCACCGCCCAGTACTTCCTCGACCCGGACGACCCCTTCCCCGGAGGCTTCCTCCTGTGACCGCCGACCAGACCACCTTCATCTCGTGCAACCCGGCCGACCCGTCCGACATCGTCGCCGAGGTGCCCGCGCCAGGCGCCTCCGCCGCCGTCGCGTCCGTCGAGCGGGCCCGCGCCGCCCAGCCCGGCTGGCTGCTCACCGGCGCCGCCGCCCGCTCCTCCGCGCTCTCCGCCGTCGCCACGGCCGTCGAGGCCGCAGCCGAGGAGCTCGCCGCCCTGGCCGTACGCGAGGTGGGCAAACCACTCGCCGAGGCGCGGGCCGAAGTGGCGCGCACGGCCGCGATCTGGCGGTACTACGCCCAGGCCCCCTACGAGCCGTCAGGCGCGGTGCACGAGACGGCGGGCGGCCCCGGACTGCTGCTGACCCGGCGCCGCCCGCACGGCGCCGCCGGCCTGATCACCTCCTGGAACTTCCCCTTCGCCATCCCGTCCTGGAAGGCCGCACCCGCACTCGCGGTCGGCAACACGGTCGTCCTCAAACCCGCACCCGAGGCCACCGCGTGCGCCCTGCGCCTCACCGAACTCGTCCAGCAGGCCCTGCCCGCCGACGTGTTCACCGTCGTGCCCGGCGGAGCGACCGAGGGCAACGCCGTCCTCTCGGCCGCCGACGTCGTCTCCTTCACCGGCT
Source organism: Streptomyces blastmyceticus (assembly GCF_039521185.1). Taxonomy (NCBI): domain Bacteria; kingdom Bacillati; phylum Actinomycetota; class Actinomycetes; order Kitasatosporales; family Streptomycetaceae; genus Streptomyces; species Streptomyces blastmyceticus. The sequence continues at coordinate 11,446 of NZ_BAAABW010000013.1, forward strand.
CCACCGCCGTCGGCGCCGCGGTCGCCCGCGCCGCCACTGCCCGGGGCATCCCGGTGCAGGCCGAGACGGGCGGGCTCAACGCCGCGATCGTCCTGCCCGACGCCGACATCGAGCGCGCCGCCGCCCACATCGCCGCGGCCGTCGCCGGATACGCCGGGCAGAAGTGCACCGCCACCAGCCGCGTCATCGCCGTCGGCGCGGCCCTCGACCCCCTGCGCGAGGCACTCGCCGAAGCGCTGCGCACCCTGCCCGTTGGCGATCCCGCAGACCCCGCCACCGTATGCGGGCCCCTTATCTCGGACCGGGCCCGTGCCCGGTGCGAGGAGGCTCTGGGCGGCGCCTCCGTCCTCGCCGCCGGCGCCGCTCCGGAAGGCCCCGGCTGGTACGTGGCCCCCATGGTGGTCGAGAAGGTGCCGACCGGTCACCGGCTGCTCACCGAGGAGGTCTTCGCCCCCGTGGCCGCGCTGCTGCCCGCGGACGATCTGCCGCACGCCGTACGGATCAGCAACGCGGTCCCGTACGGGCTGGTCACCTCGGTCCACACCGCCGGACTCGAGGCGGCGCTGCACGGTCTCGACCGTCTCGACACCGGGATGATCCGCGTCAACGCCCCTTCCACCGGCGTCGACTTCCACCTGCCGTTCGGCGGCACGAAGGCCTCCGGTCACGGGCCGCGCGAACAGGGGCGCGCGGCACTGGACTTCTACACCTCCAGCCGTACCTACACCCTGGCTCCCTGAGAACGATGTGACATTGTACGCTCGTTGGTCCGTCCAGGTACGGACCAGCCGGGCAGCGCGGCTGCGCACGTGCCGAGGACGCGGCTGCCGGACCCGGCCGCCGCACCGGCGACGCAAAGGACACGGGACACCATGGGCCACCTCAAGCAGCGCAACCTCATCACCGCCACCGAGCGGCTGCGCGACCAGGTCGCCCACGCCCTGCGGGCCGCGCTCATCTCCGGCGAACTCCGCCCCGGCCAGGTCTACTCCGCACCCCAGCTCGCCGAGGACTTCGGCATCTCCGCGACCCCGGTGCGCGAGGCCATGCTCGACCTCGCCCGCGAGGGCCTGGTCGAACCGGTCCGCAACAAGGGATTCAGGGTGACCGAGGTCAACGAACGCGACCTGGACCAGTACACCGAGATCCGCACACTGATCGAGGTCCCCACGACCGGCCGGGTCGCGCGCACCGCCACCCGGGAGGACCTCGAAGCACTCCGCCCGGTCGCCGAGGAGATCGTGCGCGCCGCGCGCGACCACGACCTCATCGGGTACCTGGAGGCCGACCGGCAGTTCCATCTCACCCTGCTGGCCCTCTCCGGCAACGAACGCCTCGTCGAGACCGTCGGCGACCTGCGCAAGCGCTCGCGCCTGTACGGGCTGACCGCCCTCGATCAGCGCGGCGAGCTCATCCCCTCCGCCGAGGAACACCTCGAACTCCTGGACCTGATGCTCGCGGGCGACGCCAAGGGCGCCGAGAAGTGCATGGCACGCCACCTCGGCCATGTGCGCTCCCTGTGGGCGAAGGGCGGCGGACGGGAGTCGTGACACGGTAGGGCTGCCGGGCGCGGGCGCCCTCGCCGTCCGGGCATGCGTGTTCGCCTGGCCGAGTTCCGCTGACCGGGCGGCCACCTGGGCTGAACTGCGGGAAGACGGGCGCGGGTTCCGGCCCGGCGGGGACGCGGAGTCACGTCCAGGCCGTAGCCGGACTTCGTCGGCGTCGGGTAAGTTCCCCATTGGAGTGCCGGGAAGACTGGTCGGCGGCAAGGCTTCCTCAGCCGCGCCCCGGCACACTCTCGGGGGAACGACCACATGACCGGCCTGACTGCTGTGCTCTTTCTCGTGGCCCTGGCCACCGCGGTGGCCACCGGGGCGCGGCACTGGCGTATCCCGGCCCCTTCGCTCCTGGTCGTCGCGGGAGTCGCGGTAGGGACGCTGCCCTGGGTGCCGGACGTCCACGTCGAACCCGAAGTGATCAGCGTGCTGGTGCTGCCGCCCCTGCTGTACGCCTCCGCCGAGGAGATCTCCTGGCGGGATCTGTGCAAGGTGTGGCGGCCGGTCACCGTCCTCGCCTTCGGCCTGGTGCTGGCCTCCGCGGCGGCGGTGTGCATGGTGGCCTCGCTGGTGACCCCGCTGGCCGGGTCCATGGCTTTCGTGCTCGGCGCGGTGCTCGCCAGTACCGATCCGGTCGCGGTGACCGCGCTGGGCCGCCGGCTGGCCCTGCCGCCGCGGGTGCAGGTCATGGTGCAGGCGGAGAGCCTGTTCAACGACGCCACGAGCCTGGTGCTGTTCAAAGTGGCGGTGGGGTCGGCGGTGATCGGCGGCGCGGTCTCCCCGCCGGCCGCGGTGGGGAAGTTCGTGGTGCTGGGCGGCGGTGGCGCACTCGTCGGCGCCGCCGTCGCCGGCATGGTGGTGCTGATACGGAAGCGGACCGAGGACCCGGTGCTCGAGACCGTGATCGCTCTGGTCACCCCGTACGCGGCCTACGTACTGGCCGAAGACCTGCACACCTCCGGGGTGACAGCGGTCGTCCTCGCGGGCGTACTTCTCGGGAGTACCGGCCACAAGCTGGCCAACGCCCCGATACGCCTGCAGGTGCACGCCGTCTACGCCACGGTCGTTTTCCTGCTGGAGAGCGTCGTCTTCGCTCTCATAGGCCTGGAGCTGCCGTCCCTGGTCCGCGCACTCGCACCGGACGAACGAGGCTGGCCGCTCGGCGTCCTCGCGGTGGCCGCCACCGTCATCGCCGTACGGCTGCTGTGGATCTTCCCGCTCTCGGCAGTGATGCAGCATCGGCGTGGCGAGGGCCGGATCTCCTGGCGTGTACCCGCGGTGGCCTCATGGGCCGGTACCCGTGGTGTCATGCCGCTGGCCGCCGCGCTGTCCATCCCGCTGGTGACGAGCGGTGGCGAGTCGCTGCCGCACTGCTCGCTGGTCCTCACCCTCACGACCGGTGTCGTCGCGCTCACCCTCGTCGTACAGGGCTTCACCCTGGCACCCCTGGTCCGCCGATCCGGCATCGCCCTGGAGCCCGAACACACCGCACGCGAAGAGGCCCGCGCCCGTGGCAGCCTCGCCCGCGCGGCCCTGCTCCACCTCGACGAGCTCGTCGATCTCGAAGCGGTCCCCACCGCGGTGGCCGACCAGCTGCGCCGCGACTTGGAGAACCGCCTCTGCGCCGACGACGAAGCGGGCGCGGACGCGGCCACGGACCCGCCTTCCGCCGTCGCCGACCACCGGGTCATGCGGCGCGCCCTGATCGGCGTCGAGTCCCATGAACTGCAGCGCCTCTACGACACCCATGAGATCAGCGACACCACTAGGCGCCGCATCCAACGGGCACTGGACCTGGAAGACCTGGGGCTGGCGGACTGAGGGGTGTCGGGTCCCTTTCCGCGGTGAACTGTTCAAAATTACAGTACATTCGTACTCTTTTGTCGGCCCGGGGGATCCGGAGATATAAAGGGGGCAATGTCCGTATTGCGAAAACCTGCGAGGCGTTAGTACGGTACTAATGTACTGAACATCACCGCACGCACCCGCCATCCCCTGGAAGCACCGTTCGATGACCGTCCTGCGCCGTATCCCTCCCGCCGAACGCCGCCTGCGCCTCGCCGCCCGGCACCTGCTCACCCCGGCTCGCCGGGCGGTCGCGCCGCAGGAGGTGGCCGAGGCCCTCATAGGCCTGCATGCCACCGACCCCGCCACGGTCTTCCTCTCGGCCGCCGCCCGCATGCACGCTCCCACCGCCGCGGCCGTCGACCATGCCCTGTACGACGCGACGCCTCCGCTCGCCCGTATCCGGTGCATGCGCCGCACCATGTTCGTCACCCCCCACCACCTCGCGCCCGCCCTCTACGCCGCCACCGCCAAGGACGCCCACCGCAACCGCGGCGATGCCGTCGAGCAACTGCGCGCCACCGTCGGCTGGAGCCCCACCCGTTACGCGGCCGTCGAGGACGCCACTCTCGCCGCCCTGACCGCGCGGGGCCGAGCCACCGCGGTCGAACTCGCCGCCGACATACCCGACTTGCGTGAGGACTACGCTGTCAACGCCGGCAAGCGGTATGAGACGCGCCAGCGCGTGTCTGCCCCGATCCTGGGCACCCTCGCCGCCGAAGGGCGCATCCGCCGTACCCGCCCGGCCGGTTCATGGACCTCCGCCCAGTTCCGCTGGGAGCCGGCCGAACCCTTCCCCGCGATCCCCGTGGGCGAGGCCAAGACCACGCTGGCCCGCCACTACCTGGCCGCGTTCGGGCCTGTCACCGCGGCCGACCTGAAGTGGTGGACGGGCTGGACCCTCACCGACACCCGCAAGGCCGTCGCGGCCACCGGCGCCGAGGCCGTCGAGCTCGACGAAGGCACCGGCTACCTCCTCCCCGAGGACAATCAGCCCCCTGCCGGGACCGACCACGAACCCTGGGTGGCGCTGCTGCCCGGTCTGGACCCCACCGCCATGGGATGGCGCCACCGCGACTGGTACCTCGACCCGGCCCACGCAGCGGCCCTGTTCGACCGCAACGGCAACATCGGCCCGACCGTCTGGGCCGACGGCCGTATCGTCGGTGCCTGGGCCCAGCGCTCCGACGGCCGCATCAACCACCGGCTCCTGACCGACCCCGGCCGCCACTCCCGCGTCCTCATCAACAACGCCATCCAGCGCCTGACGATCTTCCTCGACGGCACCCGCGTCACCCCCTGCTACCGCACCCCCCTCGAACGCCGACTCGCGGCCACGGACGCCTCCGTCGGCCACCTCGGCTGAGACACCGGAGCCCGCCGGCGCGAGGTGTGTCCCCGCGGTCCTTCTGAGGCGTTCCCCACCACCCTGGGTCGACTCGCCGCCCTCTGCACCACCATCCTTTCCCCCCGCCGCCCGGGCTTCCCGGCCTGCCCTGCCCCGGTGCTGCCCCTCTTGTGGCAGTGCCGGAAAGAAGACACCACCATGCCCCCCTCCCTCCGCCCCACCACGCCTGCCATGCCTCGTACGCTCGCCAGCCCCGTTCCGATGGGACGGTCCATACTTCGGGCCATTCATTCGCTGTTGCCCAGCCTGGAACGGGCGGCCGTATGGGCGCCGTTGATCGTCGGACTCGGCCTGGGGCTCTGGGGGATCACGGGCCCGTCCGCGTGGACCGACGAGATCGTCACCCTCGACGTGGCGCACCGGTCCTGGCCACAGCTGATGGAGCTGCTGGGGCACGTGGACGCGGTGCACGGCCTGCACTACGTACTGATGTACCTGGTCGGACAGGCCGTGGGGGTCGGCGAGTTCACGATGCGGCTGCCCTCTGCAGTGGCGGTGGCCGTCGCGGCAGCGGGCCTCTCGTGGCTGGGTCGGCTGCTCGGCGGGCCGCGCCTCGGCCTGTACGCGGGGCTGCTGCTCGCCGTGCTGCCCACCGCGTCGCGGTACGCGCAGGAGGCCCGCTCGTTCGCCTTCGTCATGGCCGTGGCGGTACTGGCCACCGGCGCCCTGATCAAAGCCCTGTCGGGCCATGCCCGTTGGTCGGCCGGCTACGCCGTGCTGATAGCCCTGCTGGGCTGGTTCAACGTGATGGGACTGCTGTTGGTGGCCGCCCACGCGGTCACGGTGGCCCTGCGGCGTCCCGCCCGCCGCCGCGTACTCATACGCCTGCTGTCGGCCCAGGCTGCGGGCATCGCCGCCGTCATTCCGCTGCTGGTCCTCGGCTTCTCCCAGCGATCCGCTGTCGGCGAGGCTCCACCGATCACCGCCACAACTCCGTACAACTACCTCACCTGGCTGCTCACCCCCGGCCAGGACACTCTCCCCAACGCCCTGAAACTCCTCCTCACCCTCACCGCCCTCGCCGCCGTGGCCCTCCTCATAGCCCGGCGGCGCAAGGCCCCGCCCCTTCTCCTCGCCGTCGGCGTGCCCTGGCTGGCCGTACCCCCGCTGCTCCTCCTGGGCCTCTCCCTCGACCAGCCCCTCTTCGCCTACCGCTACCTGCTGTTCTGCCTGCCGGCCCTGGCATTGCTCCTCGCGGCGGCCGCCACCGTCCTCCCGTGGCCCAAGCAGCTCCTGCTCGCACTCCTGCTGACTGTCCCGATTGCCGTATCCCACCTCGCCATACGTCAGCAGGACAGCCGTCACTGGGACACCACCGCCGTGCTCACCACACTGCAGGGCCGTGCCGCCTCCGGTGACGGCGTTCTCTTCAGCGGCGGACGGTGCGACCTGATCCCCTCCGCCTACCCGGAGGACTTCGCCCACCTCCCCGACCTGGGCACGACCCGGACGGCCGCCGAGCGCGGCACCCTGGACAACCAGCCCGCCGACCAGGCCCTTCTGGACCAGCGCCTGGCCCGCGCGCCCCGCGTCTGGCACATCACCTGCCGGCACATCTCCTCCGGCTCCCGCCAGGCCGCCGCCCGCACAGCGGCGTCCCAGGAACAGGCCCTCACCCGCGCCGGCCTGTCCCCGGGCTACCACCGCAGCGCCCGCGATCTGGAAATCACCCTCTGCCAACGCTGAGCCGCCCGCCCCGGGTTGTCGCTCGAAGTCACAGACGGGCCAGTCGGATTCCGGGATCAGAACAAGGCATCGAATGCCATAAAGAAGGCGTCAAGGTAGTGGGACGGTGCGTCAGGATCGCGCCAAGAATTCTCGTCGGGCGCGCTGTTCGCGCTTTGCTGTGAGCGCTGGCCATCGGCCGGTTCAAGCCAACCCCCTCACTCCCGGTCCCGCATACCCCACGTCCACCCATCAGGGCCGGGCGGACGTGTCTCCCCACTTCCTCACTCGACGGGGTGTTCTCCTCATGGCGGATTCGCTCGGTGATCCAGGCGCGCGTCCCGGCAGGCTCAAGGTCTTCCTCGGGGCGGCACCCGGGGTCGGCAAGACCTACCGGATGCTCGACGAAGGGCGGCGGCGCACGGCCCGGGGCAAGGAAGTGGTAGTGGCCTTCGCCGAGGGCCACAGCCGTCCGCGCACCGACGCGCTCCTCGAAGGGCTCGACGTCATGCCCCGCACGACACGCACCCACCGGGGTCTGGAGCTCACCGAACTCGATCTCGACGCGGTGCTGGAGCGGCGCCCCGAGGTCGCGCTCGTCGACGAGCTCGCGCACACCAACGTCCCCGGCGGCCGCAACGCCAAGCGCTGGCAGGACGTGGAGGAACTGCTCGCCGCCGGAATCGACGTGGTCACCACCGTCAACATCCAGCACCTGGAGTCCCTCAACGACGTCGTCGAGAAGATCACCGGGGTGCAGCAGCGCGAGACCGTGCCCGACAAATTCGTGCGCAGGGCCCATGAGATCGAACTCGTCGACATGCCGCCCGAAGGCCTGCGGCGGCGCATGGCGCACGGCAACATCTACCCGCCCGAGAAGATCGACGCGGCCCTCTCGCACTACTTCCGGATCGGGAACCTCACCGCGCTGCGGGAGCTGGCCCTGCTGTGGGTGGCGGGCAGGGTCGACGAGGCCCTGCAGAGCTACCGGTACGAGCACGGGATAGGGGGTGTCTGGGAAACCCGCGAGCGCGTCGTGGTCGCCATCACCGGCGGCCCCGAGAGCGAGGCCCTCATCCGCCGTGCCGCCCGCATCGTGGCCCGTTCCTCCGGCGGTGACCTGCTCGCCGTCCACATCGCCCGGAGCGACGGCCTGGTCGACGCCTCGCCCGCCGCCCTGGCCGGACAGCGACAGCTCGTGGAGAGCCTCGGCGGTACCTACCACTCCGTCGTCGGGGACCATGTGCCCACGGCGCTGATGGAGTTCGCCCGTGCCGAGAACGCCACGCAACTGGTCATCGGAACCCGTGTCCGCGGCTGGCTGCTCGGCTCGCTGACCATCCGCGGAGCGGGCGAGACCATCGTCGAGCTCTCCGGCGACATCGACGTGCACATGGTCACCCACGAACGCGCCAAGCGAGGACGGGTGCCGGCCACCCCGCCCAACCGCCTGCCACTCACCCGCCGGGTGGCGGGACCCGTGGCCGGTCTCGCCCTGCCCGTGCTTCTGACGATGTTGCTGCGCGGCCTCTCCGGTCACCTCGACCTCAACCTCACCAGCGACACCCTGCTGTTCCTGCTGACCGTGCTGGGGGTCGCCTGTATCGGTGGTGTCGTCTCTGCGTTGCTCGCCGCGGTGACGGCTTCCCTGCTGATGAACTACTACTTCATCCCGCCCATCGACCGGTTCACCATCGACGAGGCCAACAACGTCCTCGCACTGATCGCCTTCGCGATAGTGGCCGCCACGGTCGCCGCCGTCGTGGACCGCTCCCTGCGCCTGGGCCGCCAGGCCGCCGCCGCTGCCGCGGAGGCCGAAACCCTGTCCTCACTCGCGAGCAGCATCCTGCGCGGTGACAAGGCCGTGCCCGCGCTGCTGGAACGCACCCGCGAAACGTTCGGCATGGAGAGCGTCGAACTCTCCCACGACAAAGGGCGAATGGGGCACCGGGCGATGGGCGACGGCGACACGGATTCACCCTACGAGACCAGGGTCCCGATCGGTACGGACAGCGTGCTGGTGCTGCGCGGCCGCCGGCTGCCCGCCTCCGAGCACCGCGTACTCACCGCCTTCGCCGCCCATCTCACCGCTGCCGTCGAGCGTGCCAGGCTCGCCGAGGTCGCGGCCGAGGTCGAACCGGTCAAGGCAGCCGACCGGATGCGCACCGCGCTCCTCGCCGCCGTCAGCCACGACCTGCGCACCCCGCTGGCCGGCTGCTGGGCCGCCGTGAGCTCACTGCGCAGCCGGGACGTCGACTTCTCGCGGGAGGACCGCGAAGAACTCCTCGCCACCGCGGAGGAGTCCCTCGCCAAGCTCAACCGCCTCGTGGACAACCTGCTCGACATGAGCAGGCTCCAGGCCGGCGCGCTGAACCTGCGGCTGGAACCCACGGCGCTCGCCGAAGTGCTGCCGCTCGCCCTCGACGCCCTGCCCGAACCGGCCGTACCCGTCGTCACCCAGCACCTGGAGAGCACGCCCCAGGTACTCGCGGACCCGCCGCTGCTGGAACGCGTCCTTGCCAACCTTGTGGCCAACGCGGTGCGGAACGCGCCTCCCGGGCGCCCGGTGACGGTCAGCGCCAGCACCCTGGCCCTGTACGTCGAAGTGCGGGTCATCGACCGCGGCCCGGGGCTTCGGTCGGCCGACAAGGAACGGGCGTTCCTGCCCTTCCAGCGCCTCAGTGACACCGACAACACCACCGGTCTCGGACTCGGGCTCGCTCTCTCCCGGGGCCTCACCGAGGCCATGGGCGGCACCCTCACCCCCGAGGACACCCCCGGAGGCGGCCTCACCATGGTCGTCTCCCTGCCCGCGGCACCGGCCCCCGCGACGGAGGCCCTCGCATGAGGGCCCGGGGCACGGCACGCACTCTTGCGCCGGGCCGTCGGCATGTAGTCCGCTGACGCTCATGGGGAAGAGGAGCGTTGCCGTACTGATCGCCGCCCTGGTCGCGGGGTCCGTGTTCACAGGCGCACCGAATTCGGGTGCGGAATCCGCTGAGACCGGCGTCCGCGGTGCGCCGCCGGGGCCGGGAGTCGACCTCGACACGGTGACGATCCCGGAGCTGCAGGCGCGCATGGCGGACGGTTCGCTGACCTCCTCGGCGCTGACCGCCGCGTACCTGTGGCGGATCAGGACGATCGACCCCAGGATCAACGCGGTGCTGCGCACCGACCCGACGGCCCTGCGGCAGGCGGCCGCGAGCGACGCCAGACACCGGCACGGTGGCACCCGTGGCCCGCTCGACGGCATCCCCGTCCTGCTCAAGGACAACGTGAACACCCGCGACATGCCGACGACGGCCGGGTCGCTGGCGCTGGCCGGGAGCCCGCCGGACACCGACGCCGTCTTGGTGACCCGGCTGCGGGACGCGGGGGCGGTCATCCTGGGCAAGACCAACCTGTCCGAGTGGGCGAACTTCCGTGCGGCGAAGCCGACATCAGGGTGGTCGGCGGTGGGCGGGCAGACCAGGAATCCGTACGTACTGGACCGGAATCCGTGCGGGTCGTCCTCCGGTTCGGCCGCCGCGCTCGCCGCGTCGTTGTCGCAGGTGGCGATCGGCACCGAGACGGACGGCTCGATCGTGTGCCCGGCGGGGATGAACGGGGTCGTCGGCCACAAGCCCAGCCTCGGGCTGGTAAGCCGGGCCGGGGTGGTCCCGATCTCCGCCGAGCAGGACACCGCGGGGCCCCTGGCACGCAACGTCACCGACGCCGCGCTCACCTTCGCGGTGCTCAGCGGTGGTGACACCCCGCGACCCGGCGGGCTGCGCGGCAGACGGATCGGCCTGTGGCGGCTGCCCCCGCTCGGGCCGGAGGTGGACGCGGTGATGACCCGTACGGCGCAGAGACTGCGCACTGCGGGAGCCGAGGTCGTCGAGGTGACGCCCCCGTACCAGAAGCGGCTCGCCGAACTCGAGTTTCCCGCGCTGCTGAGCGAGTTCCACCGGGACGTCGACGCCTACCTCGCCACCCGTCACGGGCCGCGGAACCTCGCCGGGCTGATCGAGTTCAACCGCACCCACCCGGCGGAACGGACCTGCTTCGCCGGTCAGGAACTGTTCGAACGGGCGCTCGCCGCGCCTCCCGTCACCGACCCGCAATACCGGGCCATGCGCGCCGAGTTGAAGGACCTCTCCCGGCGCTCCATCGATGAGACCATGGCCGCCCACCACCTGGACGCCATCGCCTCGCCGACGAACCCGCCCGCCTGGACGACCGACTGCGTGCGGGGCGACAACGACGTGATCCCGTCCTCCACGCCGGCGGCCGTGGCCGGATACCCGTCGCTGTCGGTGCCCGCCGGTTTCGTGAACGAGCTGCCCGTCGGCCTGCTCCTGATGGCCGGTGATCGCCAGGACACCGGGCTGCTGTCGCTGGGGGCCGCGGTGGAACACCGGCTGGACGCCTGGCGAGCACCGCGCTATCTGCCGTCGGTGGGAGCGAGCTGAATCATCGGTGGCACCGGTGCGTGTGTGGTAGCCGGGGATGTCACCGCGGTGCACGGGGCGGCTTGCCGTGCGTCGGCCTCGCTGATTTCTCACGGCAGGACCCGGAGTGGACGATCGGGGGACGAGGGGCCGGCCGATGTGGGGGCCGATCGGGGGACGGCCTCTGCACGGGCAGAGGCCTGTACTGGTGGGAGAACCTCTGGCAGGCACCATGGACCGGGCCGCCAGCCACCGGAAAGGACAGGAGCCGGACGTGACCCCCGACGAACTGATGAGCCGCTCCGCCACCCCGTTGTCCTCGCCCGCGTGGCCACCGGGGCCGTTCGTGTCCTACGGCGTCGATTCCCTCGACATCGTCTACCGCTCCGACCCGGAGGCGCTGCGCCGCCTGGTCCCCGAGCCGCTGGCGGTGGCCGAGCCGCTGGTGCGCTTCTCGGTGACACGGATGCCGGACACCACCGGACTGGGCGACCACGCCGCGGCGGGCCAGGCCGTCGCGGTGGAGCTCGGCGGCGAGCGCGGTTACTACCTGGAATCGATGTACCTCGACAGCTTTCCCGCGCTCGCGCTCGGCCGCGAGACGGCCGGCTTCCCCAAGAAGCCCGGCTGCCCACGGCTCTACCACGACAGCGACACGCTCGTCGGCACCCTCGATTACGGATCACTGCGGATCGCTGTCGCCACGATGGGCTACAAGCACGCCCCTCTCGACCTGGACGCGGCCGAAGCCGAGGTCCGTACTCCGACCTTCATGGTCAAGATGGACCGTGGCCACGACGGCACGCTCACCGGCTGCCGGCTCGTCCGCCTGCCGGTCCAGGACGTCACGGTGACGGGGGCCTGGTCCGGGCCTGCCCGGCTGCAGTTGTCGGCGCACGCCATGGCCCCGATCGCCGACCTGCCCGTCCGGGAAGTCGTCGCCGCCCGGCACCTGGCTTTCACCGGCATGCGGTACGGGAAGGCGGAGGTGGCCCATGACTACCTCACACCGTGAGAATCGGTCAGGTGAAATTCGCACGGCTGCCTGAATTCCCGGAATGGGCGGGCGATCGGCGCCGCCTCACGCCGAGACGGCCGGGGAATGCTCGCGAATTCCGAGTGCCCCGGCGCGCCCCCGGGCTCCTCGATGCCCCCTTTACGTGAGTGCTTCCGCGCGCCTACTCTGCGAGAAACCCTTCTCTCGTCGATCCGTTTTCCCGGCTTCCTTCCGCATTGACAGGACGGGGATCCGAATGCCGCGGCACTGGTGCGGGACAGGGAAAGCCCCCACGGTGGTGGTCGCGCCGTGAGTCCCGAGCCGCCCCTGTCCGCCGAGCAGGCGCGGCGTCTGCCGGACTACCCGTTCCAGGGCCGCTGGTTCAACCACGGTGCCGCGCATCAGCATTACCTGGACGAGGGTGAGGGCAAGCCGGTGCTGATGGTGCACGGCAACCCCACGTGGAGCTATATGTGGCGCAGGCTCGTCCTCGGCCTGCGGGGGCGGTATCGCTGCATCGCCCCAGACCACCTGGGCATGGGCCTGTCCGACCGGGCCCGTGACCTGCCCGGTTCCCTGCTCGCCGAGAGCCGGGCGCAGGATCTGGGGCGTCTGGTGGAGCACCTCGTCGCCGAGCGGCGGGCGCCCGCCCGTGGCTGGACGCTCGTGGTGCACGACTGGGGCGGCCCCGTGGCCCTGTGGTGGGCCCATCTGCGCCCTGGTGTCGTCGACCGGCTCGTCGTGCTGAACACCGCCGCTTTTCCCTGGCCACCGGGGTACCGGCCGCCGCGGAGCCTGCTCGCCCTGAGGCAGCCGTCCGTCGGCCGTATCGCGCACGCATCCAACGCCGTTGTCCACATGGCCCTGTCCCGGGGTGTGTGCCGCCCCCTGCCGCCCGCGGTGCGAGCCGCCTATGCCGCCCCCTATCGACGGAAACGCGACCGGTCGACGCTGGTGCGCTTCGTCCAGGACATCCCCCTGAGTCCCGCCGACGCCGGCTGGCCGCATGCCCAGCGCCTGGGTGAGGCCCTGGTGTACTTCACCCAGGTGCCCGTGTTCCTGGGGTGGGGAATGCGCGATCCCCTCTACGACGACCTGGTCCTCGCGGAATGGACGCGGCGGCTGCCCGGGGCCGCGCTTCATCTGTACCCGTACGCCGGGCATTACGTGCTCGAGGACATGGCCTGGCAACTGGTGGAGGACATCCGGGATTTCCTCGCGGTCACCGATCACTGCCCGAGTTGAGGGCCCGCCCGGCAGGGGACACCGTATCCGCCGCCGTATCCGCTGTGTGCTTCCGGCGTGCAGCCCGTGCAGTAGCTCGCGCGCATCAGAGACGAGAACACGGGGCAGCCTCTTCACAAGGCTGGCCGGAAAGGGGAGGTTCAGCCATGGCCCAAGAAGTCACCCTAGCCAATTGGTCGGATGTCGCGCGATTGTTCGCCCTCGGTCTGGTTCCCAACCTTGCTCAAGGGGTGATCATCCGCCGTCCCCTTGCGGTCCGGCTGGCGGCCGGACTGGATACCAACGCCTGGGCCTGCCGCTCCCTGGACCGGCTGCGCGAGCGCTACGGCCCGGGACCGGTGCTGGTCGGCGTCCCCGGCAGGCAAAGCCTCGTCCTCCTCTCGGTCGAGGACGTCCGCCGGGTGCTGGGTGAGACCGGCGCGTCGTTCACAGCCGCCAACAAGGAGAAATCGGCCGCCCTTTCCCACTTCGAGCCGGACGGCGTGCTGATCACTCCGGGTGCCGCCCGTGCCCAGCGGCGCAGGTTCAACGAGGCTGCGCTCGACTACCCCGCGGCCGAGCACCGGTTTCACGAGGTCTTCCGGGAAGCCATCCGGGAAGAGGCCCGGCCGCTACTGGCCGGCGGCACGCTCACCTGGAAGCGGTTCCACGCCGCGTACCAACGCATCGTGCGCCGGATCGTGTTCGGCGACGCCGCCCGTGACGACGAGCGCATCACCGAGCTCCGGGACAAGCTGCGCGGCGATGGCAACTGGTTCATGCTGCACCGCAAAAGGCACTCCCTGCGCAGAGAGCTGTTCGTCCGCACGCAGCGGTATCTCGACCTGCCCGAGCCGGGCGGCCTCGCCCGCGCGGTGTGCGACACCCCGGCCGCGGCCGATGTCAAGCCCGTGGCCCAGATGCAGCACTGGTTCTTCGCTTTCGACGCCGCCCCGATCGGGGCCTACCTCGCGCTCGGCCTCCTCGCCGGCCGCCCGGCGGAGGCGGCCAGGGCCCGGGCTGATCGTGCCTACCTCCAGGCCTGCGTCCTGGAGTCGCAGCGGCTGTGGCCTACGTCCCTGGCCCTCCTGCGCGACACCACCGTCGAGACGCACTGGCCGGGTGGCGTGACGCTCCCCGCGGGCACGGCGGTGATCTTCTGCAGTTCGTACTTCCACCGTGACGCCCGGCGCCTGTCCTACGCCGACCGGTTCGAGCCCGAAGTGTGGCTCGACGGGCGGGCCGAGGCGGACTGGTCGATCGCACCGTTCAGCCGCGGTTCCGCCGAGTGCCCCGGCAGGAACCTCGTGCTCTTCACCAGTGCCACCCTCCTGACCGAACTGCTGCGTTGCGACTGGCGACTGTCCTCGTCGCACCGGCTCGGCCCCGGCCGTCCCCTGCCCCGCACCGTCGACCACACGTCGCTGCGACTGACGGCAGGGGGATCGCCGACCGCAGTCCCCGCTCCGCCCGTCGCGCAGGACACGGCATGACGACCGTCGGCCCGTTCCGGGCCGCTCCCGCTGCCGTCCCCCTCGCGCGGTGGTACGCGGGCGACCGTCCCGCCACCTGGTCACCGGAAGGAATTCTGGAGGTGGCGGCCCGCGTCAGGGAAACCGTCCACCTCGTGGGCGCCCCGGCCGCGCCGGGCGTCGGAGTCGCCGTCGGCGGTTCCACGGCCCCGGCCGTCGGCGGACAGCAAGGGCTGCCTCTGCTGGGCACCTTGCCACCGCTCTACCCGGAGTGGCTCGGCGACCGTTCCTTCGGCGAGGCACACGGTGTGCGATTCCCCTACGTCGCCGGGGAGATGGCCAACGGCATCGCCACCGTGGCCATGGTGTCCGCCATGGCCCGGGCCGGCATGCTCGGCTTCTTCGGCGCGGCCGGACTGGATCCGGTACGCGTGGAACAGGCGGTGGCCGACCTGGCCGCCGGGCTCGCGGGGCACACCAACTGGGGCATCAACCTGATCCACTCACCGGGTGAGCCCGCACTGGAGGAACGGGTCGTCGACATCGCGTTGCGCCACCGCGTGCCGGCCGTCTCCGCCTCGGCGTTCATGGGACTCACCCCCGCGGTGGTCCGTGTCGCCGCCAGTGGGCTGCGCCGTGGCCCGCAGGGCCGGATCCTGCGCGGCACGCGCCTGTTCGCCAAGGTGTCGCGGCCCGAGGTCGCGGGGCCGTTCATGTCGCCCGCCCCGGCCCATCTGCTGCGCGCTCTCCTGGACCGGGGACAGCTGACCGCGTCCGAGGCCGAGCTGGCGGCCCGGGTGCCGGTCGCGGAGGACGTCACCGTCGAGGCGGACAGCGGCGGGCACACCGACAACCGGCCGCTGGCGGTCCTCCTGCCGGCCATGCTGGCTCTGCGGGACGAACTCGCCGTCGCGCACGGCTACGACCGCGGCATCAGGGTCGGGGCGGCGGGCGGGCTGGGCACGCCCACCGCGGTGGCCGCGGCCTTCGCGCTGGGCGCGGCGTACGTGGTCACCGGCTCCGTCAACCAGGCCACGCGGGAGGCGGGCCTGTCGGCCGACGCCAAGAAGATGCTTGCGCAGGCCGACGTCGCCGACGTGACCATGGCGCCGGCTGCCGACATGTTCGAGCTGGGGGTGAAGCTCCAGGTCCTCAGCCGGGGCACGTTCTTCGCCCCGCGCTCGGCACGGCTCTACGAGCTCTACAGGGACTACGAGAGCTGGGACGACGTCCCTCCCTCGCAACGGGCCAAGGTCGAACAGGACGTCCTGCGCACCTCTTTCGGGACCGTGTGGGACGAGACCCGGAGGTTCTGGGAAGAACGGGACCCCTCCCAGGTGACACGGGCCGAGCGCGACGCCCGGCACCGCATGGCCCTTGTCTTCCGCTGGTACCTGGGCATGTCGAGTCGCTGGGCGGTCTCGGGGCGGACCGAGCGTCGCGCCGACTACCAGATCTGGTGCGGGCCGGCCATGGGCGCCTTCAACCGCTGGGCGGCCCACAGCTTCCTGGCCGAACCCGGCCGACGCGACGTGGTCCAGATCGCACTGAACTTCCTCGAGGGCGCGGCCGTCATCACCCGGGCCCACCAACTGCGCAGCTACGGCGTCCCCGTCCCCGCGGCCGCCTTCGTCCCCCGGCCCCGACGGCTCGCCTAGCCCTGCCCGGCGCAGCAGAGCCCGCCGTGTGCCCCGACTGTCCGCCCCGCTCCGCAACGGAAGGACATGCCATGCCAGATGAGCCACTTCCGGGCGGCAGGGTGCCTGTCGCGGTCGTCGGCCTCGGCGCCCTGCTGCCGGACGCCCGCGACGTCGAGCAGAGCTGGCGGCTGATCCTCGGCCGCCGCGACCTCATGCGGGACATCCCCCCGACCCGATGGCTGATCGACGACTACTACCACCCCGTACCGGGCACACCGGAGAAGGTCTACACCCGGCGAGGAGCGTTCCTCCCCAAGGTGGACTTCGACCCCTTGGCCTATGGCATCCCACCGCAGACCCTCGCCTCGACGGACACCGCCCAACTGCTGGCGCTGCTGGTGGCCGACCAGGTCCTGCGGGATGCCGCCGACGGCCGTGCCGTCCGCCCGTCCGGCGACCGGGTCGCCGTGATCCTCGGCGCGGCCGCACTGAACCTGCTCGTGGAGTCCAACGCCCGCTCCCAGCGCCCGGTCTGGCTCAAGGCCCTGCGCGAGCACGGCCTGCCGGAGGCGGAGGCCCAGGCGGTGAGCGACCGGATCGCGTCGCACTACCGCGACCAGGACGAGGACACCTTTCCCGGTCTGCTCGGAAACGTCGTCGCCGGGCGCATCGCGAGCCACTTCGACCTGCACGGCACGAACCACACCACGGACGCGGCATGCGCGAGCTCGCTGGCCGCCCTGTCCACGGCACTGGACGAGCTCTCCCTCGGCCGCGCCGACCTGGTGATCGGCGGGGGCGTCGACGTGTCGAACGACATCGGCATGTTCGGCTGCTTCACCGCCACCCCGGCGCTGTCCCCGACACAGGAATGCCGCCCCTTCTCGGAGGACGCCGACGGAACCATGCTCGGCGAGGCGGTCGTGATGTTCGCGCTCAAACGGCTGGCGGACGCCGAACGCGACGGGGACGGCGTGTACGCGGTCATCCGCGGCCTGGGCAGCTCCTCGGACGGACGCGGCGCCGCGATCTACGCACCGAGGGCGCAAGGACAGGTCATGGCCCTGCGCCGGGCCTACGAGGAGGCGGGCTACCCACCCGACAGCGTGGAACTCGTCGAGGCCCACGGAACCGGCACCAAGGCGGGTGACCTGGCCGAGTTCACCGCCCTGCGGGAGGTTTTCGAGACGCCCGGCCGCGCCGACCGGCAATGGTGCGCGCTGGGATCGATCAAGTCCCAGATCGGTCACACCAAATGCGCGGCAGGGGCGGCCGGACTGCTCAAGGCCGTCCTCGCCCTGCACCACAAGGTACTGCCGCCGACCATCAAGGCCGAGCGCCCCCATTCCGGCCTGGAGATGGAGAACAGCCCGTTCTATCTCAACAGCGTCACCCGCCCCTGGGTCCGCGCGGCCGCCGGGGCGCCACGGCGTGCGGCCGTCTCCAGCTTCGGATTCGGCGGCAGCAACTTCCACGTCACGCTCGAGGAACACCTGCCGTCCGGGAACGGCCGGGACGGCGCCGAAGCCCGGCCCCGGCTGCGCGCCGCCCCGACCGAATTCTTCCTCCTCGGCGCCGACACCACCGACGGCCTGCGCGAGAGCGTCGAGGAGCTGCGGCGGGCAGCGGACGCCGGCAGCGCGTCCGCGGAGCGCGGATTCGCCTCCCTGGCCCGCCGCAGCCAGGAAGCCTTCCGGCCCGGCGCCGACCGGCGCCTCGCGGTGATCGCCGCCGATGCCCCGGCACTCGCCGAGCGCCTCGGCCGGGCCGCGGACGCGCTGCGTGCGGGGGAGAGCCCCTCCTCGCCGCAACTGCGCTTCGGCAAGGGACCGGCCGAGCCGGGCCGTCTCGCCTTCCTGTTCCCCGGCCAGGGGTCCCAGTACGTGGGCATGGGCGGCGACTTGGCGGCACACCACCCCAAGGCACTGGCGGCCTGGGACGCGCACGGCGGCCCCGGGCACGACGGGACGCCTCTGCACCGCGTGGTCTTCCCGCCTCCCGTGCCCCGGCGACAACGCGCCGCGCAACAGAAGCTGCTCACCGCCACCGAGTGGGCACAGCCGGCCATCGCCGCGCACAGCGTCGCGCTCCTGGCCCTGCTGGACGACTTCGGCCTCCAACCGGACTGCGTCGCAGGCCACAGCCTCGGCGAGCTCACCGCCCTGCACGCGGCAGGCGCCTACGACGCGGAAACGCTCATGCACCTGGCCCGCTGCCGGGGCGAGGCGATGCGCGCCGTCGCAGCGGTGACCCCGGGCGCGATGCTGGTGGTCCAGGCGGGGGAGCACGAGACCCGTGACGCCCTGGAGAAGGCCGGTGTACCGGACGTGTGGATCGCCAACCTCAACACCCCCCGGCAGACGGTCGTCTCCGGCACGGCCGAAGCGATCGCGGCGGTGGCCGGCCGGATGGCCGCGTCCGGCATCGCCACCATGCCGCTGGCCACGTCAGCCGCCTTCCACAGCCCCCTCGTCGCGGCCGCCGGTGAACCCTTCGCCGAGACCCTGGCCGACGCCGACGTCGCGGCACCCCACCTGGAGGTCTTCTCCAACACCGATGCCGCCCCCTACCCCGACGACCCCGAGCGGATCCGTACCCGTCTGGCCCGTCACCTGGCTGAACCCGTGCGGTTCGTGGACCAGATCGAGGCCATGTACGCGGCAGGGGTACGGACCTTCGTCGAGACGGGACCGGACTCCACCCTCACCGGCCTCGTGAACCGGATCCTCGGCGACCGCCCCCACCTGGCCATCCCCCTCGACCGCCGTGGCACTCACGGGGTGACGGCGTTCCAGGAGGCCCTGGCCCGCCTCGCCGTCCATGGAATCGCTCTGGACTTCGTGCCTTACTGGCGGCACTACGCCCTGCCCCGGCCCCCGGAGGAGAAGCGACGGCGCGGCATGACCGTACAGATCGACGGCGGCAACCTCGGGCGGCGCTACCCGCCGCAGGCGGCAGCCGGGTCGGAGGGGGCGGCCTGGCTGACACGCCCGCCCGCATCCGCCCGGGCCGACTTGGCGGCGATGTTTCCCGGGTCCGGTATCACGGCTCCGACACGGACAGTGCCTCCCGCACGGCCTGCTTCGGCGGTTCCGTCTGAACCGTTGGCACCGGCCGTACCACCCGGGCCGTCCGTACCCTCTGCGCCACCCCCACAGCCGATGCCACCCGCACCGACCGTGCCTCCACCCCTGATGCCCGCGCCGGCCGGATACGGCTACCCCGCGGCTGCCGGGCAGGACGGCCGGGCGGCCGAGATCGAGGAGGCCCAGCGCCAGACCGTCGACGCCCATGCCGTCTATCTGCGGTCGGTGAGCGAGGCCCACATGGCCTTTCTGAAGATGTCCGAGATGTCTTTCGCGGCTCTCGTCGGCTCTCCCGATGCCGTGATGCCGCAACAGACCGGTGACGTCGGCCATGTGCCCGACGCCGCGGCACCAGTCCTCTGGCAGCCGGACAACGTCATGGCTCCGGCGCCCATCACAGCCGACCTCGTGCCCACCCCCGCACCGGCTCCTGCGGACTTCGACCTCGCCCGGCTCGAGGAGACCTTGCTGGAGGTGGTGGCCGAACGGACGGGTTATCCGGTCGAGATGCTCGATCTGGACATGGAGCTGGAGTCCGAGCTGGGCATCGACTCCATCAAACGCGTGGAAATCCTCTCTCTGCTGCGCCAGCGCGTGGGGGAGTTGCCCGAGGCTCAGGGAGATCCCGGAGAACTGGTCTCCCTACGGACGCTCCGGCAGGTCGTCGACAAACTGAGGTCCCTGGCCGACGGCCCAGAGCCGGCCCTGCCGCAGGCACAGGAGGGCCGTCCCGCCCTGACGACAGGACAGGCTTCCTCCACCCTCGGGCGATTCACGCTGCGCACCGTGCCCGTACCGCCGAGCGGGCTGGGAATGCCAGGGCTGGGAGAAGCCCCGCTGCACGTGGTCGACGGAGGATCCGGCCTCGCCACCCTCGTGGCCGAGCGCCTGAACGCGCGGGGAGTACCGGCCGAAACGGTCGAGGTTCTCACCCCGCAGGCGCGGGCGGTACTGCTGCTGGGCGGTCTCGCCGAGGACCTTACCCGCGATGCCATGCTGGACGTCCAGCGCGAGGCCTTCACCGCGGCGCGCCTGGTGGCCCCGCGCTTCGCGGAAGAGGGCGGCGTGTTCGTCACCGTGCAGGACACCGGGGGCGACTTCGGTGTGGGGGGAAGTCACGGTGAGCGGGCCTGGCTCGGCGGCCTGGTGGCCCTTGTCCGAACGCTCGCCGGGGAATGGCCCGAGGCCGTGCTCAAGGCCGTCGACTGCGCCCGTTCCGGGCGTTCGCCGCAGGCCGTGGCCGACGCCGTCGTCGACGAACTGCTGTACGGGGGGCCACTGCTGGAAGTGGGCCTGCCCTCGGACGGCAGCAGGGTGACCACGCTGGCCGTCCCGGCCACCGTGTCCCCGGTGCCGGGTTCCGAGACGGACGGCCCGGGTCCCGACGACGTCCTCGTCGTCACGGGAGGGGCTCGCGGCGTGACTGCTGCCGCGGTGACTGCACTCGCCCGGGCCCGCAAGCCGCACCTCGCCCTGCTGGGCCGCACCGAACTGGCGGAAGAACCCCCGGGACTGCCGCCCGAGGCGGACGAACCCGGCCTCGTACGGGCCCTCGCCGAGCGGAACACGGCCGACGCGCCTGCCGCCCTCGCCCAGCAGGCCCGCCGCATTCTCGCGGTCCGCGAGATCAGGGCGACCCTCACCGCGATCGAGGAGGCCGGCGCACCTGTGCGCTACATCCCGGCCGATGCCCGCGACCCCGAGGCCGTACGCGCCGCGCTGGACTCCCTCCGCGCCGAGTGGGGACCGGTGACCGGCATCGTCCACGGCGCGGGCGTGCTGGCGGACAAGCGCATCGCCGACAAGACCGACGAGCAGTTCGACGAGGTATTCGGCACCAAGACCACCGGGCTGCGCACCCTTCTGGACGCCACGGCTGCCGACCCCCTGCGCAGCATCTGCCTGTTCTCGTCCGTGGCGGGCTGTTTCGGCAACCCGGGGCAGAGCGACTACGCGATGGCCAACGAGACACTCGGCCACGTGGCCGCCTCCGAGGCGGCCGCCCGCCCCGGCTGCCGGGTCAGTGCCCTGGCTTGGGGCCCCTGGCAGGGCGGCATGGTCACCCCGGCACTGGCGGACCACTTCGCGTCGTCCGGGGTGCCCTTGCTGGGCGTCCCGGTCGGCGCCCAGGCCTTCGTCGAGGAAATGACCCACTCGGGCGCGGACAGTCGTGTCGTCCTCATGGCCGTGCCCGCCCCGGGCCCCGCACACGAGGAACGCCCCACCGCACTGCCGTCACCCGGTCGGCGACACCCCCAGCCTGCCCGGGCCCGAACCACCCCGGCGACCCATCCGCAGCTGGCCCACCACAGCATCCACGGCAGGACGGTCCTGCCCCTGACCCAGACCATGGAATGGATCCTCGCAGCCGCCCACAACTGGATCCCCGGGTCCGCCGCCCTGGCGCTGCGGGACGTCCGGGTGCTGCAACCCGTCACCTGGGACGGAACAGGTAGTCAGGACAAGGAGTTCACCCTCTGCGGCACGAGCCGGGCCCACAGGCACGACTCGCTGGACGTGGAAGTGCGCTGGGCCACGGACCGACTGCACTGCAGCGCACGCGCGGAGGCCGACGACAGTCCGACGGGCGAAACCCGGATCGCTGCCACGGACGAGCCTGCCGACCTGCCGCCCTGGGAGCAGGGCGAGATCTACGGTGACCACCTGCTCTTCCACGGCCCGATGATGCGCGCACTCACAAGCATCGAAGGGATGGGACCGGCCGGCGCCCGGGGCACCCTCGTCGGCGCGACCGCACTGGGCTGGCCCGGTGACACCTGGCAGACCGACCCGGCCGCCCTCGACGGCGCTCTGCAACTCGCCGCACTCTGGGCACGCGAAGCCCTCGGAAACACGGCCTTCCCGATGGCCGTCGGCACATTCCGCCCCTACCGTCGGGGCCCCGCACAGGCGCCCCTCACCTGCACCGTCCTGCCCGTTCGTGCCGAGGGCACCTGCGCTCGGTGCCACCTCCGACTGACATACCAGGACGGCACCCCGTTCGCCGACCTGCTCGACGTCGAGCTGATCCAACGACCCGACAAACCACCAACGTCCCAGGGAGAGGACAAGGGTGGCGGGAGGCGAGGCACGGATGCCCTTTGAACCCATCGCCGTAGTGGGGCGGGGCTGCGTCCTGCCGGACGCGCTGGCCCCGGAGGCCTTCTGGCGGAACGTCATTGCCCGCCGTGTCAGCCTCGGCCCGGTCCCGCAGGACCGCTGGGGGGTGCCCACGACCTCCGCGCCGCCCGACAACCCGGGGCGCGCCAACACCGGCATCGGCGGGGTCGTCCGCGGCTTCGAGGATGTCTTCGACCCCACCGGATATGCCCTCGCCCCCTCGGAGATCCTCAGGCTGGACCCCCTCTTCCAGTGGGTCCTGTACGCCGGACGGCAGGCCCTCGCCGAGGCCGGGCACCCCGCCGCCGCAACGCTCCGTGCCGGCCTGGTGCTCGGCAATCTCTCCTACCCCTCGACCGCCGCCGTCCGCCACACCGAGCACGTGTGGCTCTCGGCCCAGGAACCCCCGGTACGCGACGCCCTGTTGGCATCGGTACCGCCCCGTCCGCACGCCTTCAACCGCTTCTCCTCCGGACTGCCGTCCCTGCTCGCCGCCCGCGCATTGGGGCTGGAGGGCGGCGCGTACGCCTTGGACGCGGCGTGTGCCACGTCGTTGTACGCGATCAAGCTCGCCTGTGACCGGCTCCATGACGGGTCGGCGGACCTGATGCTGGCGGGCGCGGTGAGCCGTTGCGACATCCCGCTCATCCACGGTGGTTTCGCGGTGATGGGCGCACTCAGCCCGACCGGGCGCAGCCGGCCGTTCCACCGGGAGGCCGACGGCCTGGTCCCGGCCGAGGGCGCCGCCCTGATCGCGCTCATGCGGCTCCCCGACGCCCTGGCCCAGGGCCGGCAAGTGCTCGCGGTCGTGCGCGGCATCGGGCTGGGCAACGACGGCCGCTCCTCGGGGTTGATCGCCCCTGACGCCGCTGGCCAGGAACGCGCCATGCGCGCGGCCTACGTCTCGGCGGGGGTGCCGCCGGAGTCCGTAGGGCTGCTGGAATGCCATGCCACCGGGACGACGGTCGGCGACGCCGTCGAGGTCCGCTCGACCGGGCGCGTCTTCTCCTCCCACCGCGCCCTGCCGGTCGGGTCGGTGAAGGCCAACGTCGGTCATCTGCTGACCGCGGCGGGTGCGGCGGCGGTGCTCAAAGCGATCGCCGCGCTCGGAGCGGGCGTGCTGCCGGCGCCCCCGCACGACGGCACCTCCACGGCGCTGGAGGGCGGGCCCCTCCGGTTGCTCACGGAACACGAGGACTGGCCCGGACCGCGCCGGGCCGCGGTGAGCGCGTTCGGGTTCGGCGGCACCAACGCCCACCTCGTCCTCGATGCCTGGGATGCACACGCCGCGCCGCCCCCTCCCGTTCCGGCCGTGCGGGCGCAGGAGGTTCCCGTCGCCGTGGTCGCGCTCGCCGTGCGGGTCGGGCGGGACGGCGGCACCGAGGACTTCGTCACCGCGGTGTGCACGGGGCGGTCGGCCCGGGAGCAGCGCGACACCGTCGAACTCGCCCTGGAGGGACTGCGGTTCCCGCCCGTGGACCTGCGGGAGGCCCTGCCCCAGCAGCTGCTGGTCCTCGACGCCGCGCGCGAGGCGGCCCGCGGGGTGACCCTGCCGTCGTTGCGCACGGCCGTTGTCGTCGGGGCCGGCGTCGATCCGCAAGTGGGCCGATACGCCGCGCGGCAGCGCATCGGCTTCCTCTGGGAGCGCTCCGGACTGCCCCTGCCGCCCGGCCCGCCGACCGGGCTCCCGGACGCCTTCTCCCCTCCGGGCACCGCGGCCGGGGTGTTGGGCGCGATGATGAACATCGTCGCCAACCGCATCAACAGCCAACTCGACCTGGGCGGACCAGGCTTCACCGTATCGGCCGAGGAGAATTCCGGCACCGCGGCCCTCGGCCTGGCCGCCCGCTTCCTGCGGGCGGACGAGGCGGACGCCGTGATCGTCGGAGCGGCCGACCTCACGCACGACCCCGTGCACCGGGCGGCCCTGCGGGACCTCGGCGTGGACCGGGAACCGGGAGACGCCGCGGTCGTCCTCGTCCTCAAACGCCTGCCGGACGCGCAGCGGGCGGGGGAACCGGTCCTGGCGCTCCTGGACGAAACCGGCGGCGGCCCGCCGGACTTGCGGGTGAGCACAGTTCCCTCGAACGGTGCGACGGACTGCTGCGACAACTCCGCGCTGTTCGGCACCCCCCACGCCGCCGGCGGCCTGCTGGCCGTCGCGACCGCCGTCACCGCCCTGCGTTACGACGTCCGACCGCGGCCGGGGCGGTTCGCCGACCTCGCGGCAGGGCTGCGCACGGCCGAGGCCGTCGTCCCGGTCCTGGAGAGCACGCAACGGCGCGTCCGGCTGCGCGCCGCCCCCCTGGTCGCCGCGCCCGCCCGGCGCGATGGCCAGGTCGCCTTCGTGTACACCAACGGCTCGGCCGCCTACCCGAATATGGGCAGGGAGCTGACGCTCGCCCTTCCGGATCTCGCCGAAGCCGCCCGACGGCGCTGCGACACCGATGGCACCCCCTGGCCCCCACCGGACTTCGCGGACACCGATGTGCTCGGAAGGATCTGGGCCACCACCCGGCTCGCCGCCCTGCACACGATCATCACCCGGTACGTGCTCGGCCTGCGACCCGACGCGGCCATCGGCTACTCCTCGGGGGAAACCTCCGCGCTGGTCGCCCTGGAAGCATGGCCCGACGCCGCGGCCCTGGCCGAGGACGCCCGGCGCAGCACGCTGTTCACCCACGAGGTGGCGGGTGAGTTCCGGGCGATCCGCCGGGCCTGGCAGGACAAGGGCATCACCGGGCGCCGCTGGCGCAACTACCTTGTCACCGCACAGGCGGAGCGGGTACGGGAGATTGTCGCCGACGAGCCGGCCGTGCACCTGATGGCGATCAACGCCCCCGGTGTCTGCGTCATCGGCGGCGAGGAGCGCGCCTGTGCCGCCGTCGTGCGGCACCACTTCCCCCACGACTCGATCCGGCTCGACTACGACATCGCCGCTCACGCCCCGGAACTTGAGATGGTCCGCGAAGCGTGGCACGGGTTGCACCATCGGCCCACCGCGCCGGTCCCGGGCGTCCGCTTCTACCGGGGCGACACCGCCGAACCGTACCTCCCGACCCAGGAGAGCGCAGCCGACGCTGTCACCGGACAGGCCATGGGGACCGTCGATTTCCCGGCGGTGATCGAACGGGCCTATGCCGACGGCGTCCGCGTCTTCATCGAGCACGGCCCCCGCTCCCTGTGCACCGAATGGATCAGCCGCATCCTCGACGGGCGGGAACACCTGGCGGTGGCGCTCGACGAACCCGGCGGGCGTGCCGAGCACCGGCTGCGCCGGTCGGTGGAGCGCCTGGCGGCAGCCGGGCTCTGCGACCCCGCACCGCTGCTGCGCCGGCTCGGCCCGGTGGACACCGACGCGCCGTCGGCGGGGCGGGTGTTGCGTGTGCCCGCACATCCCCCCGCCGTCCGGCTGCCCGTGCCGCACCGTCTCGTCACCGTGCTGGATCCGGCACCGGCCTTTTCTCCGGCGAGCCAGGAAGCCCCCTCGGTCGCGCCGCCGACCGTCCCGCCGGTGGATGCCCGCGCCGCAGCCATCGCGCGGCACCGGACCAGGGCCACCGCTCTGCACACGCAGTACCTCACGGAGCAGGCCACCCTGCACCAGCGCTACCTCCACGGACGGCGGCTGATGACGGGCGGCCCGACGCCTACCGCGCTCGACCGTCCCGGCACACCACCCCCGACTCGGCAACCCGGGCTGCCCGGACCGAAGTTCGACCGGGCCCAGCTGGAACAGCTCGCGGACGGTCCCGTCTCCGCCCTCCTCGGGCCGCTGTTCGAGCCCCAGGACGGCTACCGGCGCCAGACCAGGCTCCCCGGGCCGCCGCTCCTGCTCATCGACCGTGTCACGGGGATCGATGCCCAACCGGGGTCGATGGGGACAGGCACCATCTGGACCGAGACCGACCTCACTCCCGACCGCTGGTTCCTCGACGCCACCGGGCGCATCCCGGGCGCCCTCCTGATGGAAGCCGGACAAGCCGACCTGCTCCTGATCAGCTGGCTCGGCATCGATCTGCTCAACCGGGGCGAACGCGTCTACCGCCTCCTCGGCTGCGAAGCCACCTACCACGGCACCGCGCCCGGCCTGGGACAGACCCTGCGCTACGCGATCCACATCGACGGCCACGCCGAACACCTCGGCACCCGGCTCTTCTTCTTCCGCTACGACTGCTTCGTCGGTGACCAGCTCATCGCCAGCATCCGCAATGGACAGGCGGGATTCTTCACCGACGCCGAGCTCGCCGCGGCCGACGGCATCCGATGGACCCCGGGCGAGGCCATCTCCCCGGACCTGCCCTTCGACCCCTTCGACCCTCCCCCCACCGCCCGGCGGTTCGACGCCGAGGCCGTCCGGGCCTTCGCCGACGGAAGGCCCTACGACTGCTTCGGGCCCGCCTGGAACGCCACCCGCTCCCACGTGAGAACACCTCGCATCGACAGCGGCCGACTCCTGCTCATCGACGAAGTCACCGCCTTCGAACCGACCGGAGGGGCGAAAGGCCGCGGATACCTTCGGGCGGAAACCCGCATCCATCCCGACTCCTGGTACTTCGAGGGTCACTTCAAGAACGACCCCGTCCTGCCCGGCACCCTGATGATGCACGGTGCCCAGCAGGCCGTGGCCTTCCACCTGGCCGCGCTCGGACTGACCATCCACCACGACGGAGCACGCTTCGAGGCGGTACCCGGCATCACCGGCCGGTCCCGCTGCCGCGGCCAGGCCACCCCCACCAGCCGGCACATCGTCTACGAGGTCCACGTCGGCGGCCTGCGCGCCGGACCCGAGCCCGAACTCCACGCCGAGGTCATGGTCAGCGTGGACGGCGTACACGCCTTCCACGGCCAGAACCTGGCACTGCGCCTGGTGCGCGACGCCCCGCTGGAGCATTGGCGGCACCTGGGACCACACCGCGAACAGACCACCGGCGTACACCTCGAACCCCGGCAGCTCGCCGGCCTCGCAGGCCACCGCGAACCCCGCCCGGTGGCCACGGAGAACGGCTTCGCCTTCGGCTACCCCTCCCTGCTCGCCTGCGCGTGGGGAAGCCCCAGCCAGGCATTCGGTCCCCCGGCCTCCGTCCTGGACAAGGCCGCTTCCGTCATCCGCCTGCCGGGCCCGCCCTACCACTTCATGAGCCGGATCGCGTCCATCGACGCGCCCCTGGACGACCCACGGCCGGGCAGCACGATCGTCGCCGAGTACGACGTACCGCAGGAGGCCTGGTACTTCGAGCAGAACGCCACCCCCGTGATGCCCTACGCCGTCCTGATGGAAGTGGCACTGCAGCCCTGCGGCTGGCTCGCCGTCCGCACCGCCGACCGTTCCATCGCCGCCGGCCCCCGGCTCGTCTTCCGCAACCTCGACGGCACTTGCAGGCTGCACGCCAACGTACGGCCGGGCGCACGAACGCTGCGCACCAGAGTCGAGCTGACCGGCTCTGCCCGACACGGGGACACCACGATCGTCTCTTTCACCGTCGACTGCACCGCCGACGGGGCGCCCCTGATGACCCTGACCTCGACCTTCGGCTTCTTTCCGCAGACCGCGCTCGCCCAGCAGACCGG
This sequence comes from Streptomyces blastmyceticus, assembly GCF_039521185.1. Taxonomy (NCBI): domain Bacteria; kingdom Bacillati; phylum Actinomycetota; class Actinomycetes; order Kitasatosporales; family Streptomycetaceae; genus Streptomyces; species Streptomyces blastmyceticus. The sequence goes on from NZ_BAAABW010000013.1 coordinate 39,460, forward strand.
GATTCCCCCCGAGGCCGAGGAACGCGCTCAGTGGAGCCGGTCCAGTGACTACCGCGCCGACCTCACGGTGGACCGCGACCCCGGTGGCCCTCGACTGCCCGGTCGGATGCTGCGGATGCTGGACCGCGTCACCGGCTACTGGCCCGGCGCCGGACCGGCCGGACTGGGCAGACTGCGAGCGGAGAAGCCGGTCGATGCCGGCGCGTGGTTCTTCAAGGCCCACTTCTTCATGGACCCGGTCCAGCCCGGTTCCCTGGGCGTGGAGGCCATGGCCCAACTCCTGCAGTTCCACCTCCTGAACACGGCCTCCGGCACCCCGGCCGCGAGTGCCACCCTCGAACCGCTGACGGCGGGGGAGTTCACCTGGCGCTACCGCGGCCAGGTCGTGCCCACCGACGGCCTGGTCACCGTAGGCATCGACATCGTCGAGGAGGGCGAGGACGCACAGGGACGGTACGCGCTGGCCGACGGCTGGCTCTGGGTGGACGACCGCCGCATCTACCGGGTACGACGGCTGGGCGTGCGCCTGGGATCTGTGTGAGGGACGTCGGGCCTGTCAGGACACGGGACCGAGCGAGGCTCCTCGGACGAGGCGAGGTGCGTGAAAGCACCAGCGCGACGACCAGAAGCCTCGCCTGGTCACGTCCTGCCTGACCAGACATTCACCCTGGAGACACAGAACGAACGAGGTTTAGCCCGGGCAGGTCCCATCGACGCCGGCGCCCACGGCAACAGAGCCGTTCTGCAGCAGCCTGCACACGTCACCGAAGAGCGACGCGGGGGCTGCCTGCGCTGGTGCGGCTGCGACGACTCCCAGAACGGCGAGAACCGTACTTGCTGCGAGTGCCAGGATGGTTCGGTGAGTGCGACTCACGGTGACGCCTCCAATGCGGTTGGCTGCCGTAAGCCTTTCCCGCTCGCTGCATAAAGTTGCTTGCGGGATGGGGCGCCAGGGTGCGTATTGGGTTGTGAACAATGACTGTTTCGGGTGAGGCCTTGACCGCAACCCACTACGCGCCCCAGGGCGCGGGGACCTCCTACTTCCAGGGATCGGTGAACGACCGGCCGGGGACCGGCTTGGCGATGAGCGCGATGGGGATGAAGAAGTTGACCTGCCCGATCGCGATCATCAAAGTGGCGAGCGCCTTGTCGTCATAGTGCTCGGCCACCTGTGCGTACAGCTCGTCGGAGACCCTCTGGCCGTGTGCGGACGGCTGGAGCACGGCTTCCACCAGCGCCAGCGCGGCACGCTCGGCACCGGTGAAGTACGGTGCGTCCTGCCAGGACGCGACCGCCGTGATCCGGTCCTCCGACTCCCCGGCCTTGCGCAGGAAACCCGTGTGCAGAACGGTCAAGTAGGTGCTGCCGACGATCTGGCCGGCCCGCAGCTGCACCAGACTGATCGTGGCCCGCGGCACCGACCGGTTTCCGGCGGCCTTGAACAGTGCCGCCGACACCTCCGCCAGCTCGGGCACCAGCTCCAGCGGGTCATCGGCCATCCGCGGCGCCATCGGAACCTCGGCAGTGATCGAACGCGCTTCCATCGTCATCTCCCTATGGGCTTGCATGTTGCTGTCACCGCAATGACGGATGGCGGCGGGGAAGTGTGACCGTTGCAAGCGACCGGCATGCCACGGGCGTCAGTCGTCGAGGACTTCGAGGGTCACGGCGACGAGCCCCCGGTCGGTGTCCGCGATCCGGCTGAACGCGCCCTTGGTCAGATCGATGCAGCGGCCCGTGTCCGTCGGGCCCCGGTCGTTGACTCTCACGGTGACCGATTCCCCGTTGTCGGTGTTGGTGACGCGGACCTCGGTGCCGAACGGCAGCTCACGGCTGGCCGCGGCCATCGCCTCGGGGTCGAACGGCTCCCCGCTCGCGGTGGGCCAGTTGTCGGGGATCTCGCCAGGGGCCCCGTACCAGGAGGCGGTGCAGCTCTGCGTGTCACTGCTGCTGTTCGCGTGTGCCGGGACGGCGACGACGGACGCCAGGCCCACGGCCAGCGCGACGGTGGCAAGAGCGCGGCTGAGCTTTTTCTTGCGCTGCGGCACGGAATTCACCCATCTCGAAGTGTCGCGAAAGCGGATCGGTTGGGCCGCTGTGGAGCAGCCTGATCAGCCGAGCACGGCCGGGAGGTCATTGATGCAGCCGTTGTTGGCGAGATCGGACAGGATATTGCCCGTCGCCTCGGCACGTCCGGCTCCCCGCCCCGGTGGAGGTGGCTTTCACTACGTCGGGCGTCGCCGCCGAGGCGAGATTCCGGGCGCCGCCACGGGTTCAGCGGCACAGGGCGGCGTCCACGGCCTCCTCCAAGTGCCGCGCGGCCGCGCCGGTCGGGACGGCGGTCACCGCGATGTCGACGGCGCGGCCGTCCTCGGTGGCGCCGCCACGGGTCCGGTATCCCGGAATGGTTCCGCCGTGACCCCAGTAAACGCCGCCGCACGACAGCGGCCTGCTCTCCAGGCCCAAGCCATAGCGGATGCCGGGGCCCAGAGCGTCGGCGGGGACGGTGGCGCGCATCTGCGCGAGCTGCGCGGGGGCGAGGAGGCGGCCTGCGAGGAGCGCGCCGTAGAACTGGTTGAGGTCGGTGTTGGTGGAGACCATCGCACCGGCGGCCCAGGCCGAGGACGGGTCCATCTCGGTGAAATCACGCAAGGGCCCGCCCGGCTTCTCCGGGAAATAGCCCTGGGGGTGGGGGCCTTGGATGGTCATGTCCCCGGGGGAGGGGAAGTAGGTGTGGCGCAGTCCGATGCGGCTGATGACGCGCCGGGTGATCTCCTCACTGACCGGCCGCCCCGTGACCTTCTGGATGATCAGGCCGGCGACCAGGTAGTTCGTGTTGCTGTACGCCCATTTCGTGCCCGGGGAGAACTCGGCCTTGCGCGCGAGGGCCAGGTCGAGGAGTTCGCGGGGTTCGAAGTACTGGCGTCGCGTGGCGACGAGATCGAGAGCCTCGGCGAAGTCGGGCAGGCCACTGGTGTGCTGGAGCAGTTGGTGGACGGTGACGGTGCGTCCGTCGATACCGTCCCCGCGCAGAAGTCCCGGCAGGTAGGTGTCGACGGGGGCCTCGAGGCCGACCTTTCCTTCACCGACCAGCTGCAGCATGACCACGGCGGTGAACGCCTTGGTGTTGCTGCCGATGCGGACCTGTCCGTCGACGGGCACCTTGGCCTTGGTGTCCAGATCGGCGACACCCGCCGTGTAGGTACGGGTCCGTCCGTCGCGGTCCTTGACGCTTGCCAGCGCGGCGGGAAGCCCGTCGTCGCGCACCAACGCGTTCAGGCTCCGCTGGACGGCGTCCGGCGCGGAGCCGGCGACCGCCGGGGGCGCCGCGAGTGCACCGATCACTATGATGCCGGCGGCCACGGCGACTGCCGTCGAGACCGCACCGCGCCGGTGGCTACGCCGCCTGGAGGAAGGGGACTTGTCCCCTGCACGCTCATACACGAAGAACTCCTGTGGGGTGGGTGGGAAGCAACTGGTCTGTGGACCCAGCATCTCCGGGCAAGATTGCGAAAGGGATCCCGTTGTCCGCCCACTGTGGGTAGGGCTGGCCCCCTGTGCCGATGGGACCGGCCTGCGCACTGTCGCCCCTCCGACCCGTGTCATGACACCCTGACCTGCGTGGATGAGAAACTATTTCTGCGAAACCAGGGGTGGCCGGACCTCGATCCGACGGGCCGTCCGTTCGACGCGGATGCCGTGTACGACATCGTGGCCGCGGTCGCGATTCCCGAGGACGACAGCCTGGGGTCGAGGGGCTACCGCTACGAGGAGGCGGTGACCCGTGCCCTCGTCGACCGTTTCGGCCTCTGGGTCGTGGGCTGGCACGACTCGACGCATGACGGCGGCCCTGTCGCTGCCTGGTGTTGCCCTTCTGATTCGGTCACGACCGGGGAGGAGACCACCGACCGGGTCGTAGAGGCTTTGGGGGAGTGGCGGGGATGGCTTGAGGAGCTGGCCGAGAAGTTCGCATTGCTCTCTCCGGCCCCCGGCGCCCTGCCCGAGGACCGGCGCTGGGCGTGGGAGCGGGCGGTCGCCCGGCTGGTGACACTCGTGCTGGACCGTACCTCCTGCGAAGCCGGCTGGTACCGGCACTGCCAACTGGTGCTCCGCTGGTACCTGGAGCGCAACGGCGTCGAGTCGGCACGGGCGGAGAAGTGGGTGGAGGACGCCATCGCAGGCCGGTTCGAGAGCTGGCACGAGCCACGCCTGCCGGTGATCAACGATGTGGCCGAGCAGATAGCCGACCGTGCATAGCGCCGACTCCCTGCTGATCTGGCAGGACGTACGGGAACAGGTCGACTGGGCCGGCGCCTGCCCTCTGTTGCCCGGCCCGGTGTGCGGAGAGCGCGATGGGATCGCCGACCGCGCCGCCGCGTCAGGCCCCACCCGCGGCGAGGACCGCGCCCGGCGGCTGGGCGCGGCCTGGCAGCAGGCCCGTACCGACGCGCGCGCCGGCCGCGCGCTCGACTTCGCACGGCTCCGCGCCTGGCAGGAGACCGTACTCGGACTTCCCCGCGTCGCCTTCCGTACGGGCCCGGCATACGCCAAGGGAGGCCGTGAACGGTACGGGATCCACGCCGACACCCCGCAACGCTTCTCGGCGTGCATGGCCCAGAGCCGCGACCGGGGCCTCCCCCTCCCCGCGCGTGCAGCCCGCCTCTACCTCGACGTCGCGTTCTTCCACCCTTTCGACGACGGCAACGGCCGCGCCGCGCTGCTGGCGCTGGGCCACCTCCTGGCCACCGAGGACATCGTCCTTCCCTGGGTCGCTCCCATCACCGTCGCCCGCTACGCAGACGACCCGGCCGGAGCCGCCGAACTGGCCCGCGTGGTCCACCTGCTCATCGCCCGCGGGCCTTCGTAGGGCCGGCCACCCGCCGCGATCCGCACGTGATCTATGGCTGGTGGATCACATGGGGGTCCGCAGCGGACGGGTCGACCGGGCGCGTAGGTGTGGACGGTGATGGTTCGCTGATGCCCGGGGTGCCGGCGGGTGACACCGGAGCCGGGTCCCGCGGGTTGCTCGGCAGCAGCACCAGCAGACACACGGCCACCACGGCAGCAGCCACACCGAGCGCGGCGAAGGCAACCCTGCGCACCCGGCGCACTCCCCAAGTGCGTCCCTGCGGGGGTGCGTCGCGGCGCAGGTCGCGGTGCGTGACGAGCGCGGCGCGGGCGGCCAGCGCGGCGCGCAGCCGGTCCTCGGTCGCAAACCGGCGGTCTTCGGTATCCGGCTTCATCGGCCCGCCCCCAGCTTCTTCTCCAGGGCATCCAGCGCGCGGCTCGCGGTGGACTTCACCGCGCCGCGCGACAGCCCGAGCGCATGCGCGATCTGCGCCTCGGTCAGCTCCGACCAGTAGCGCAGCACCAGCACCTCCCGTTGACGCTGTGTCAATTGTCCTATGGCATCGAGAACTTGACGGTGCTCCTCGGCGAGCAGCAGCCCTTCATCGACAGGCGGCCCGTAACCTTGATGGGGTGGGGTGTAGGCGCGTGCGGTGCGACGTCTGCGCAGCACGGAGCGGGACGCGTTGACCACGGCGGTGTGCAGGTAGGCCCCGGGGTCCTGGAGTCCGTCCAGCGAGGTGCCGTGTGTGCGGCAGATGGCGGCGAAGGCGTCCTGGACGACGTCCTCGGCGGTGTGCAGATCGTCCACCAGGAACAGCGCGAGCCGCACCATGTCGAGTCGCCGTGCCCGGTACAGATCGGTGAGTGTGGGCGGCGGCTCGTCGTCGTACGGCGTACCAAGTGCCCGCAGGCGATGTCCCCGTACCGGCGCATCCCCGGTCCGGGGCATGCGGGAGAGCAGGCGGGACCACCAGGGCGGCGCTGCGGGAATGGCGTACTGCATGGGCCTCGATCCGTTGCGGGAGGGGCGGGCCGGCCTGCGGAAAGACCGGCCCGCCCCGTGGTGCTGTCGCTGCTGTTACTTCTGGACTCCGCTGCCCGGGTGGATCACCCGGGGCGCATTTCCGGCCGGGGCGGTCCCGGTGCCGGGCTTGCCCGCGTCGACGACCTTCGGGGTATCGGCGGGCTTTGAGACGTCGGGCTTCGACGCGGCCTGCGGGGTTGCCGCGTCCCCGGTCGTGGTGACCTTCGGTGCGGCGGGGGCCGGATTCGCGCTCGAGTCGGCGACGGCCTGTGCGGCGAAGCCGCCGCCCAGCAGCAGCGCGACCCCGGTGACGGCACCCAGGACCCGGGGGCGGGGACGGTAGTTCCACTTGGCGTGCAAAGACATGAGGTTCTCCCGAGCAAGTGACGGAAACACGGTCTGGAACAACAGCTGAAGGGCGCCTTCAACTCATCAGACGTGCGGCACCCCCCGAGGTTGCGGCCGCATCCGAGAAACTTCTCGTCCATCAACTCGGCTCACGGTCGACGCTCGTCATGGGAGCAGCAGCCCCCAGGAGAGCGCCCAGGGGATGAAGAGCAGCCCGCCGGCGAGGAGTATCGCGAGCCGGACGGCGCCGCCGCCGTCCCGCCTTCGCCACCAGAGGGCGGCGGTCGCCACCGTGGCGGCCACCGTGGTCGCGGCGAGGACCTGCAGGCCCAGCCAGGGCAGGGTGCGGCCGCCGAGCAGTGGGCCGAGCGTATACCCGCCGGTGTCGGCCACCAGAAACACCAGATAGAGGAGGCTGAGACCGGTGCCGGCCAGGCCGGTGGCGGCGAGCAGCCGGGCCGGGGCCCTCACCGCGGGTGCGGTGCGGCGGCCCATGAGACGGCGGGTGGCCGCTGTCGCCGGATAGGACGCGAACGCGGCCAGCAGGGCCGTCGCCGCGGCGATCTCGAGGCCTACATTGATCGGCGCCAGTGGGCGGCTCGCGGTGAGCTGGTGCGGAGTAGGGGAGGAAGTGCCGAGCCCGGGCGGCGGGGTGTGGCTGGGGTCGTTGATCCAGCCGGCCACCAGGTCGGCCGCGCCCGGGATCTGCGTGGGGGTGTGGGGGAAGCCGTCGTCGGTCGGTGTGTGCAGGTCGTGGTTGCCGGGCAGGAATCGGACGGTCACCTGGCGGTTGCCGCCCTGGGCGAGCGCCGCGGAGATCAGCCGGGTGCTCTCGGCCGGCACCGCCTGCCGGTCCCGGTCGCCCCACAGCAGCAGCACCGGCTGGCGGAGCCGACGCCAGGCGGGCAGCGGGTCGTAGTCGGCCGCCGGGTACAGCCCCGCCGACGACACCAGCCGCAGGGCACGGTTCACGGCGCCGGGCATGGAGCCGGACAGGCCCGCATGCCGGAACAACTGCTCGTCGGTCCAGCCGGTCTGCCGGGCGGGAGGCAGCCCGGCAGCGCCGATCGTCACGACGAACCGGACGTCCTGCGACTTCGCGGCGGCCAGAGACACCGCCCAGGCCCCCTCGCTCAGCCCCCACAGGCCGCTGCGGGCAGGGTCGACGCCAGGCTGCCGGTCCAGGGCACGCAGAGCGGCCAGCGCGTCGTCGCCCAGCTGCGCGTAGTCGTGGTGGAAGGTCGAGTAGCCGACGGTCCGCTTGTCGTAGACGAGGGTGACGACGCCGCGCCGGGCATAGCTCTCGGCCTCCGGGCGCAGGGCAGTGGTGGCGGGGGTCGCGTGCGCGGCGCTGGTGGAACCACCGACCATCACCAAACCGGGCCTACGGGTCGCCTCGGCAGGGGAGTTCGAGGGGGCGAAGACGGTGCCGTGCAAGGTGATCCCGCCGGAACCGGTGAAGGAGACGGAGCGGGTCGTGACCGGTGCGGGAGCCGGTGGGGCGGCGGCCGCGGTGCCCGTCAGCAGTGCGATTGCCGCAACAGCCGTGGCTGACGCAGCTGCGACGGATCGAAGTATTCGAGGGCGCATCCCTCTACTCTGCTGCGCACCATGCGCCTGTCCCATCCGGTCAACCCCCCTGCAGGAGCGGGGGTTTGCCGCGCATGGCCCGGGGGATTGCCCCCGGGTCATGCAAGGACACCAGGAAGAGACTGTTAGGGGGCGGCGGGCAGCTGTCGCTTGTGGTCGGTGAGGCGGTAGCGGCGGACGATCGTCTCAAAGGCCCGCTCGTCCACCGGTTTGCCCTCCAGGAAGTCGTCGATGTCGTCGTAGGTGACACCGAGCGCGTCCTCGTCGGCCTTGCCCGGGTCGAGGGTCTCCAGGTCGGCCGTCGGGATCTTCCACACCAGCTCGGCGGGCGCGCCCAGCGCGTCCGCGACGGCGCGCACCCGGCGCTTGGTCAGGCCGGTCAGCGGGACCAGGTCGGCCGCGCCGTCGCCGAACTTGGTGAAGAAGCCGGAGACCGCCTCGGCGGCGTGGTCGGTACCGACGACCAGGCCGTTGTGCGCCCCGGCCACCGCGTACTGGGCGATCATGCGCTGCCGGGCCTTGATGTTGCCGTGCACGAAGTCCTGGTGGTGGGCGTCGCGGAAGCTCACGTCTGCGGCCAGCGAGGCCGCGAGCGCGGCGTCGCTCGCGGGCTTGATGTCCACGGTCAGCACGTGGTCGGCCCGGATGAAGGAGAGCGCGAGCTGGGCGTCGTGCTCGTCGGCCTGGACCCCGTAGGGCAGCCGCATCGCGTAGAACCGCGCCTCGTGCCCGGCGGCCCGGGCCCGCTCGACGGCGAGCTGGCACAGCCGGCCGCTGGTGGTGGAGTCGACGCCGCCGCTGATGCCGAGCACGAGGGAGCGCAGACCGCTGGAGGTCAGCCGCTCGGCGAGGAACGCCACCCGGCGTTCGATCTCCCGCTCGGCCTCGAAGGTCTCGGCGACCTGGAGCTCCCGGGCGATCTCCTGCTGCAGGGCGATGGACGCCGACGCGCTCACGTCTGCTCCTTGTTCCGGTTCACGATGTGCTGTCGCGACCACCCTACCTGGTGCTCGATTCATCACGTTATGGGCATGTATCGGCATTGCGGTTGGTGGGTTGGGGAGTGGGAGCCTGCCCCACGCCTGTGGGAGGGCGAGCCGCACGTGCCCACGAGATCCAGGCGGACCTGCCGACACTGCTGGACAGCGTGCGGGCACCGGACTGCGTCCGGGACCTCGTGGCGCACTAGCGACGCACGTCCCCGGGCGTCGCGTGAGCCGGAACACGAAGCTCACCAGTTTGATGGGCAGCACTGAGTCGGGCACTTTCCGCATGCCGCGCGCTGATGCCCGCCCCTGGCTCGCTTCGCTTTCCGGTGACCGTAGTCGGCCAGTGGGCGGAGCGGGTCCCGACGGTGTGGCGGAGCGGGAGGAAGGACTCGCTCTCGGCATCGACAAGCCGCCGGGCAGCCTCCACGCCGACGTGGTGAACGTGGACATCCGTTGGGAAGGCCAGGACACTGCGGTCGTCACCTTCAAGACGCTCGACTTCTAGGCCTGCCTCAACCTGCCGGGTCTCAACGCTGGTGACCGCGTTGGCCGTTCAAGTATGCCAGTACGGCCAGCACCCTCCGGTTCGTGTCGTCGGACAAGCCGAGGCCGAGCTTGCCGAAGATGCTCGCCGTGTGCTTCCCGACCGCGCCCTGGCTGACGAACAGTCGGGATGCGATCGCGGTGTTGGAGCATCCCTCGGCCATCAGTGTCAGCACATCGCGTTCCCTCGGTGAGAGCGTGGCGAGCGGTGCGTTGCGCGCGTTGCCGGCCAGTAGTTTGGCGATCACCTCGGGGTCCATCGCGGTGCCGCCGGCGGCGACCCGGCGCACCGCGTCGATGAACTGCTCCGCGTTGAACACCCGGTCCTTGAGCAGATAGCCGATCGCACCGGCGCCGTCGGCCAGCAGTTCGCGGGCGTAGAGCTGCTCGACGTGCTGGGACAGCACCAGCACCGGCAGCCCCGGTTTCCGGCGGCGGGCGAAGAGTGCCGCTTGCAGACCCTCGTCGGTGAACGTCGGCGGCAGGCGCACGTCGACGATCGCGACGTCGGGCTCTTCGCCGATCAGCGCCCGTTGCAGTTCCGGTCCGCTCGCCACCGCCGCCACGATCTCGAAACCGTGCGCGGACAGCAGATGTGTCATGCCGTCCCGGAGGAGGTAGAGGTCCTCGGCGAGGACAACACGCACGGCAGCTCCATCGTCACCGTCGTCGGACCGCCTTGCGGACTGCTGATGGCAAGCCTACCGTCGAACGTCCCCAACCGGCTCTCGATCCCGCGCAGTCCGCTCCCCATGCCGGGGTCGGCGCCGCCTCCGCCGTCGTCCAGCACGGTGATGCGCAGGAGACCGCCGGTGTGCAGCAGCTCGATCCGGACGCGGTCGGCTCCGGAGTGCCGGGTCGCGTTCGTCAGTACCTCGGCGACCGCGAAGTACGCGGCCGATTCGACGGGCGGCTCGGCGCGGCCGTCCAGGTCCGCGTCCACCCGCACGTCCAGGGGGTTGTCCAGGGCGAGCGCCCGGATCGCGTCGACCAGGCCGCGCTCGGCGAGGACCGGAGGGTGAATACCGCGGATCAGGCCGCGCAGTTCGGCCAGGGCGTGCGCCGAGCTGTCCCTGATCTGCTCGACCAGCCTCTTGGCCTGCTCGGGATCCTTGTCGATCAGCGCCCCGACCGCGCCGAGCGAAATCCCTATCGCGACCAGCCGCGCCTGCGCCCCGTCGTGCAGGTCGCGCTCGATCCGGCGCACCTCGGCCGCCTGGGCGTCGGTGGCGGCCGCCCTCGTCTCGGTGAGCCGCTCGACCCGCGCGGCGAGTTGCTCCCGCTCGACGAGCAGCCTGGCCCCGGCCGTCGGCCGCAACAGCAGCGGCAGCCACCGGCTGTGCAGGCGCAGCAGGACCGGCGCGGTGCTCAGCCCGGCGAAGAGCAGCACCACGCCGCCCGCCAGGGCCGTCCAGACCGATCCGAACAGCTCGCCGTACCACGGTGAGTGGCTGTTGCCGAGCGGAACTTCGGCGGCGGGCAGCCCGAGTCCCCAGACGCCGTAGCCGATCATCGCGACGGGCAGCAGGAGAGGGACAGTGCCCACAATCGGCTGGCAGGCCAGCCACAGCAGGTCCCGCCAGGTGGCCGGGTCGTACCCCAACGACCGCGCCCGGCTGCTGAAACCGGCCCACCACGCCGACGGCGTCGCGGGCCGTTCGTCCTCCGGACCTGTGCCGCCCCCGTCGAGAACCGGCAGGTACGGCTCGGGCAGGTCGAGGCCGGACCATTCGCGGCCCTTGTGCCGGAACAGGTTCGGCAGCCACCGGGCCCATACCGCCACTCGCATCGCGATGAGGGGGCCGGTGAGTACGAACGCCAGCAGGCACACCGCCAACTGTGCTGCTGCCAAAGGCGAGAGGACGCCCAGCACGAGGCAGCGGAACGTCGACAGCAGTCCCTCCCCGAGCCAGTGCCGCCGGGCCCGGCCCCGCGCCAGCGCGGTGGCGGACGCCGGTCCCAGCAGCAGCTTCGTCCACGCGCCGTGCAGCCACAACGCCCTCGGCGCGATCACCGGGCCGAGCACGATGCCCGCCGCGCCGGTGACCCAGCCGAGCGGATCCCCTCCGTGGGCCCCGTACACCAGCGCACCCCAGAATCCCCCGCAGATCAGGGCGGCCGGCACGATCGCCAGCGCACCGCCGACCAGTGGGTCGGCCAGCAGCCAGGCCACGTCCCGCCAGGTCGCCGGGTCCTCCCACAGCCAGCGGGAGCGGCGCTCGAAGCCCGACATCCGCGCCGTCAGGAACAGGCGGCGGCCGTCGAGCGATCGGTGGATCCCGTCCGGCCCGGGTATCGGCGGTGCCGGTCTCGGGCGGTACGGGAGCGGAACCGGCACGCCGCACCACTCGCCGGCCAGCCTCCGCGCCAGGTTCGCCAGCCGACGGCTGCGCTCGGCGACGGGCGGGAAGAGGAGGACGAGGCCGACGCAGGCCGCGGCGATCGCGGCCAAGTGGGCCGCGAACAGCACCAGTTCGACCGGCCCCAGCGCGAACAGTGCAAGCCCCCGCACGATCGCCCGCGCATTGCCCCTGCCGCCCACGGCCCGCATCCCGCTGCGCCTCTCTGCCCGCCGGAGTTCCAGTCTCGCCCATCGCGCGGACCGGCGCAGTGCCCTTGGCCACCGGTCCGGGGTGGGGCTGGCACCACCCCGGGTCGGGCCATAGACGCATACCTCCGGCCCTCGCACGCTCCTAACTTCGGTAACAGCAAGGGACGTTTACGGCTTTTCGAAGTGACGAGGTGACAGCGATGACCCCACCGACGAGCACACACGCAGTGGTGGAAGACCCACCCACGAGCAGCAAGCCGGTCAACCCGCGACGCGACGCCGCCATCAATCTCGCCGTCAACGTCGCCGCACCGCTCGCCCTGTTCTACGGCCTGCGCGCGGTGGGAGTCGATCAGTGGCTGGCGCTGATGCTGGGAGTGATCCCGCCGGGCGTCCGGGCGGTGCGCACAGTGGTCGGGCAGCGGAAGGTGGACGCGCTCGCGCTGTTCACGCTGACCTTCCTCCTGCTGTCCGTCGCCGTGTCCTTCCTGACCGGCAGCCCGAGGTTCCTGCTGGCCAGGGACGGCTGGATGACCGGGGTCGCCGGGGCCTGGATCCTCGCGACACTCCTGCGGACGCCGTTCATCCAGCAGTGCGTGCTGTCCTTCATGACCGGTGCCGCGCGTGAACGCGCAGCGGCCAACTGGCAGATCTCGCCGACCTACCGGCACGTCATGCGGGTGGCGACCGCGATCTGGGGCGTCGGGCTCGTGCTGGACGCCGGGGTCCGGGTCGTGCTGGCGTACGCACTTCCGGTGGACCGGGTGCCGCTCGTCAACGGACTGCAGTACGCGGTGCTGTATGTGACTCTCGAGGTGGGCAGCCGGGCCTACCTGCGTCGCCGGAGTGTACGGGCCAGGGTGGAGGCCGAGTCGGGGCAGAGGTTCGGCGCATGACGAACGTGGTGTTGGTGACCGGTGGGGCAAGCGGCATCGGCGCGGCGGTGGTCAGGCGGTTCGCCCGGGCCGGTGCGCGCGTGGTGATCGCGGATGTGGACGAGCGTGCCGGCGCGGCCGTCGCCGAGGTGACCGGCGGGCTGTTCGTACCCACCGACGTCACCCGCGAACAGGACAACCAGGCCGCCGTCCGGGCTGCCGTGACGGCGTTCGGCGGCCTGGACGTGGTGCACCTCAACGCCGGGGTCGGCGGCGCGGGCGGGGCAGGCGAGGACTTCGACCTCCAGCGCTACCGGCAGACCCTGGCCGTCAACATCGACGGCACCATGTTCGGCATCCGCGCGGCGCTGCCGGTGCTGGCCCCGGCGGGCAGGGGCGCGATCGTGGTGACCTCCAGCCTCGCCGGACTGGCACCGGCCCCGTTCGACCCGGTCTACTCGGCGAGCAAGCACGCCGTCATCGGCCTGGTCCGCTCGCTCGCCCTCGCCTGGACGGAGTCCGGTGTCACGATCAATGCCGTGTGCCCGGGCTTCGTCGACACCCCGATGATCGCGAGCGTGCGCGACGCGATCGTCGGGCGCGGCCTCGCCGTCGCCGATCCCGCGCAGGTCGCCGAGGCGGTCGAGGCGATCGTGGCGGGCGGCGAAACCGGCCGGGCCTGGATGGTGCAGGCCGGACGGCCGCCGGAGCCGGTGGAGTTCCCTCGGGTCGACCTCAGCCGTGATGGTGCTGTGTGAAACGGCTGTGACCGGCAGTCGGGAGGCTCACCCGGCTACCCCGTCGTGCGCGCTACGAAGGCGCGCGCTGGGATGTACTTCACGCTCGATGCGCGGCATGATCTCCGGGATGTAGATCTTCTGGATGGCGTCGCCGGCGTCGTGAGCCTCCCAGTGGGCGCGGCTGGACCAGTGCTCGACGAGGACGAATCGGCCTGGTTCCTCGTGTGACTGATAGGCCTCCCAGCTGACGCAGCCGTCCTCTGCCAGACACAAAGGGCGCATCCGGGCCAATGCGTCGGCAACCAGGGCGATATCAGGGCTCTCGGAGACCCGGATGATGACGATGAGGTCGAACAAGGTGGCTCCTCAGGGGCGGGCTGAGCCTCCGTCGCCAGTGCGGAGGCCCGGATAGCCAGTGAGAATAAACGATCTTGCATCACTCTTGCCGACCTGCGGCCTCACGGAACCGTGTGCTCCGACCACGGTTCCGTGAAGGCCATGGCAAACTCCCGGTCAGCGCCCGGAGCCCGACCGTCCGAGCAGCCAGAGCAGATACGGCCCGCCGACCAGCGCGGTCAGGGCCCCGACCGGGATCTCCAGTGGTGTGAGCAGCGTGCGGGCCGCGAGGTCGGCGGCAACCACGATGACCGATCCCGTCAACGCGGAGCACAGCAGCGGCAGCTGTGGCGTGCGTGCGACGCGCTTGGCCAGTTGGGGGCTGGTGAGCGCGACGAAGCCGATCGGGCCCGCGGCGCCGGTGGCGCTCGCCGCGAGGACCACGCCGAGTACGGTCAGGCCCAGCTGAGTTCGTCGGACGCGGACGCCGAGCGCGGCGGCGGTGTCCGGGTCGAGGCCGAGCGGGCGGAGTGCGCGGCTCGCCCAGAACAGTGCGGGCAGGCAGAGCAGCAGGACGCAGCCGAGTGGCCCCGCCTGGGCCCAGCCCCGTCCGTTGAGGCTTCCCGTCAGCCACAGCTTGAGCTGCTCGGCGGCGTCCAGCTCGGAATCGGTGAGGTAGAGGTGGACGACAGCGGAGAGCGCGACACCGATTCCCACCCCGGCCAGCACGAACCGGCTCGGCTGCATGCCGCGCCGCCAGGCCAGCGCGTACACCAGACTCGCGGCGGCCAGCCCGCCCACCACCGACACCGCCGGCAGCGCACCCGGCGAGGCGACCGTCCCGGTGGCCAGGGCCAGTACGGTCGCGGCCGCCGCGCCATGCCCGACGCCGATCACATCAGGACTGGCGAGCGGATTGCGGGTCACGCTCTGCACGAGCGCCCCGGCGGCCCCGAGCGCGGCGCCCACCAGTGCCCCGAGCACGATGCGCGGCACGCGCAGCTCACCGACGACGAGCGCGTACGGGCCGGCGCCGCCGCGCAGCACATGCCAGACGTCGTACGGCGTCACGACGGTCTGCCCGAGGCACGCGGAAGCGAGCATGAGAGCCGCGAGCACGGCAAGAAGCACGCAGGAAACGATGGCCGAACGCCGGTGCAGCAGGAGGGAGACGGGGCGTCGGGCGAGCCGGAGGCGCAGGGTGGTGAGCCCCGCCGAGCGAGGGTAGGCCGTCGTGGCGGTCATGCCGGCATCCCCTTGCGGCGTATGAGAACGATCAGTACGGGCGCCCCGACGAGCGCCGTCATCACCCCGGCCGGGACCTCCGCCGGAGCCCGGACCACCCGGCCCGCCACGTCCGCGGCGAGCAGCACGGCCGCGCCGAGCAGGGCGGAGAGGGGAAGCAGCCGGCGATGGGCGCCGCCTACCAGGCGCCGGGCCAGGTGCGGGGCTGCGAGGCCGATGAACGCGATTGGTCCGGCGGCGGAGACCGCCGCGGCCGTGAGCACGGTCGAGCCCAGCGCCGTACAACCCCGTACGAGGTGGACGCGGTGGCCGAGTGCGCGGGCCGTGTCGTCGCCGAGGGCGAGCGCGTCGAGGCTGCGCGCGCAGGCCAGGACCAGGAGCGCGCCCCCGATCAG
The DNA here is from genome assembly GCF_039521185.1 of Streptomyces blastmyceticus. NCBI lineage: Bacteria > Bacillati > Actinomycetota > Actinomycetes > Kitasatosporales > Streptomycetaceae > Streptomyces > Streptomyces blastmyceticus. The sequence continues at coordinate 54,947 of NZ_BAAABW010000013.1, forward strand.
GAACGGCAGCATCCGTACGACGGTCTGCGCGTCGCGCCCGCTCAGTGAGCCCGCCTGCCAGAACCGGAACTGGTCGAGAGCCGAGGAACTCGATGTCAGGACGACGGTGGTGGCCCCGGTCGTCATCGCCGCGAACGCCGTTCCGGCGAGCGCCAGCTTGACGGGCGTGGCACCGCCCCGCCCGCGCGAGGCGATCGCGTAGACGACGCACGCGGCGACACAGGCCCCGGCGAAGGCGTACCAGACATAGCCGTCGAAGCTGCTCGCCAGGCCGAAGGCGATGGCGAGCACCACCCCGGCCGCCGCACCCTGGCTGAGCCCGAGAATCCCCGGATCGGCGAGCGGGTTGCGGCTCACGGCCTGCAGGGCCGCCCCGGCGACGCCGAGCGCGGCGCCCGCCGCGAGGCCGGTTTCCGTGCGCGGTACGCGCAGCGACCGCACCACCATCACGTTCGGGTCCGTCGAACTCCCGCCGTGCAGCAGGGCGTCGAGGACGGCGGAGAGCGGGACGGGGCGGGTGCCGACGGTGAGGCTGAGCGCGATTGCCACCGCGGTGAGGGCGAGGGCGACGACGATCCAGCCGACGTGTGAGGCGGCCGTACGCCGGGGTGGAGGAGCCGCCGTCGGCTTGGCTGTTGGGGAGGTTCGGAAGTTCACTTGCCGAGGTTCTCGGCCAGTTCACCGATGACCAGGCGCGCCGCGGCCGGGCCGGCGTTGAGGTACCACGGGTCGTCGTCGACCCGCACGGCGTGCCCGGAGCTGACCGCCTTCATCGACTGCCACAGCGGCCCGGTGACCACCTTCCCGGCATCGGTCTTCGCCTCCTTGCCCTGCACCGAGTAGAAGATCCAGTCCCCGTCGGCGCCGTCGATGCTCTCCGCCCCGATGTCCTGCGAGATCGCCTTGAACTGCTGAGACTTGGGGCGCGCGAGTCCCATGTCGGCGGCGATGGACCCGGTGAACGAGGACACACCGAACATCCGCGTGCGGTCGGGTGTGAAGCGCACCATGGACACCGTCGTGTCCGCTCCCTTGGCTTCCTTGATCTTCTTGCCGCGCGCCGCGGCGTCGCCGGTGAGGTCGTCGAGGAGCTTCTGCGCCTGCTCGCCCTTGCCGACGGCGGCGCCGACGAGGAGCAGGTCCCGCTTCCAGTTGATGCCCTGGCCCTTCGTCACCACGGTGGGCGCGATCTTCGCCAGCTTCGGGTACAGCTCGCCGAGCGAGTCGTTGGCCAGGATCAGATCCGGCTTCGCGGCGGACAGGGACTCCAGGTTGGGCGCGGTCCGCGTGCCGACGTCGGTCATCTCGGCGAGCTGCTGCTTGTACTGCGGGAAGGCGTCGCGCAGATAGTCGGGCACGAGCCCGGCGTTCTGGGCCCGGGTGGAGGCGGTGGGGACGAGCCCCAGGGACAGGAGGTCGTCCAGCTGTCCGGTGCTCAGCACGGCGATGCGCGCGGGCGCGGCGTCGATCTTCGTCTTGCCCTTGTAGTGGCCGACCGTGCGGGAGAACTGTCCGTCCTTCGCGGCGCCGGCCCCCATCCCCTCGGCGAGGGTGCTCGGCGCGGCGGACGGCCCTTCGGTCGCGCCCGCCACGTGGTTCCTGGAGCCGCCGGTGGTGCGCTCCTTCTTCGGCGAAGTGCTGTCGGCCTCCGACCCTGACGAACATCCGGCCAGCAGACCACCGACGACGGACACGGCCAGTACGGCCTTCAACCCCGACACACGCACAACGACTCCGATCACTTGCAAAGGTAAGCCTTACCTTAGTGCGTGGATGGGTGTGCGCATAAATGGGGCCTCTATTCACTAATTGGCCCGGTCGGGGTGCCTGAGTGCAACCCTGTGGTTGCACTTCCGGAATCGACGTGCAACCCTGAAGTTGCAATCGATGCTCGGCAATGAAGGAGGCGCGTCATGACCGCAGACCGGATCGAACGCGAAACGCTGATTGCGGCACCCCTGGAGCGGGTCTGGTCGCTCGTGGCCGAACCCGGGTTCTGGGTGGCCGACAAGGCAAGCCTGCCCGGCAGTGTGGCCAGGGAAGGCGAGTCGATGGTGGCCAGGAACCCCGAGTACGGCGACTTCCCCGTACGCGTGGAGAAGGTCCAGCCACCGACGTACCTGGCGTACCGCTGGGCCAGCGCCTTCCCCGGGCAGGAGCTGCGCGAGGACAACAGCACCCTCGTGGAGTTCACGCTGACCTCAGAAGGCGACAAGACGAGGCTCCGTGTCGTCGAGAGCGGCTTCGCATCGCTGGCCGGATCCGAGGAACTGCGCAGCAAGGCGGTGCGGGACAACACCGGCGGCTGGCCCCAGGAACTCGACGCCCTCAAGGCGCGCGCCGAACAGCCTTCCGTATGACGGACGAGGGCCGCGACGCCACAGAGGCGGTCAACAGCGTCTTCGCCGCACTGGCCGACCCGACGCGACGTCAGCTGCTGGATCTGCTCGCCGCACAAGGCGAGGCCACCGCGACCACGCTCGCCGAAGAACTCCCCGTCTCACGGCAGGCGGTCGTCAAACACCTCGCCGTCCTGGACGCCGCCGGACTGGTTTCCGGCAGAAAGGCCGGACGTGAGGTGCGGTACGCGGTGCGGCCCGCGTCACTCGACGCGACCGCACGGTGGATGGCCGCGCTCGCCTCCGACTGGGACCGGCGGCTGGCGAACATCAAGCGCGCCGCTGAGGGGCGGGGCCATACCGAATGAGTCACAGGGGGAGACGGAGAGCTCCATTCGACCCCGGATCCCGACCGGCACCCATCACAACATCGGAGTCACTCCCATGAAGAACGGCACCATCACCTACACCACCTACATCAACACCACGCCCGAGCACGTCTGGCAGGGCCTGACCGACCCCGAACTCACCGTCCAGTACTGGGGCATGCGCTTCGAGACCGACTGGAAGCCGGGCTCGGAAATGCTGTGGGACGAGCGCGGCGGCCGCTCGGCCGACCCGGAACAGGTCGTCCTCGACAGCACCCCGCACCGGCGCCTCGCCTACACCTGGCACACCTTCACCCCGGAGTGGGCCAAGGCCCTCGGCGTCAGCGAGAACCTGCGCGCCGAACTCGCCACGGAGCCCCGCACCCAGGTCGCCTTCGACATCGAGCCGACCGGCGGCATGACACGGCTGACCGTGGTCCACGACGGCTTCGACCCGGACGGTGTCATGATCGGCATGTGCAGCGGCACCTGGCCCCTGCTCCTCTCCAGCCTCAAAACCCTGCTGGAGACCGGCACCCCGCTCCCCGAACCCGACGCGCCCGTCCACGAAGGCTGAAGGAGAGCCCAGGACCGGCTCAGCCTTCCAGAAGCGTTCTGCCCAGCCAGTCCTTCGTATCCCTGACCCCGGGCAGGGCGAAGAAGTAGCCGCCCCCGGTCGGCGAGATGTAGTCGACGAGAGGCTCGTCCTTCAGCCGTTCCTGGTTGGCCTCGAACTGCCGCTGCACATCCTGCTGGTAACAGCAGAACACCAACCCCATATCGAGATTGCCGACCTGGTCGATACCGCGGTCGTAGTTGTAACCGCGCCGCAGAATGCGGGAGTCGTCCGTCTTGGCCGTACGGGGATTGGCCATGCGGATATGGGCGGTGAGCGGAATGGCCTCGCCCTTGGGGTCCTTCGCGTAATTGGGGCTGTCGGTCTCCTTCGCCCCGTCGAGCGGCGCACCGGTGTCCTTGCGGCGGCCGAACATCTTCTCCTGCTCGGTGAGCGAGACCCGGTCCCAGAATTCGACGAGCATGCGGATGATGCGGATCACCTGATAGCTGCCGCCGACCGTCCAGGCCGGCTCGCCCAGCTGGTCCGTCACCCACACCAGACGCTTCATCTCCCGCGCGGACTCCGTGTCCGGGTTGACGATGCCGTCCTTGAACCCGAGCAGATTGCGCTGCGCGCCCGTAGGACGCGGCGCGTTCTGGAACCCGTCGATGCGCCACTTGATCTGCATCGCGCCACGCGTGTGGCGGGCGATGTCGCGCAGGGCGTGCAGGACGACATCCTGCCGGGCCCCGCAGATCTGCAACGAGAGGTCGCCGTGGCACTCGGCGGCCTGCAGGTCGTCATTGGGGAAGGTACGCATCGGGGTGAGCTTGCGCGGCTTGGAACGGGCGAGCCCGTACCGGTCGTCGAAGAGTGAGGCGCCGACGCCGAGGGTGACGGTGAGGTCGTCCGCGGGGACCGTCGGACCGAGGATCCCGCTGTCCGAGGGCGGTGCGCCGACGCCCAGGTCGGCCGGGGTACCGCCCGCGGTCAGCAGGCGGGCCCGATCGGTGATGGTCCGGAAGAGATCCGCGAGGTCCTTGCGGTTGTCGGCTATGAGGTTGAAGGACACGAAGCTCGCGGCGGCGGGCTGCGGGGTGGTGACGCCCGCCTGGTGCACTCCGTGGAAGTCGACCTTCCGGCCTTCTCCGTCCTCGTTCCCGGCGGCGTGCGCCTGCCCGGCACCGGCCTGGCCGAGCGCGAAGCCGCCGCCCGCCAAGGCGGCTCCGGCCGCGCCCGCGCCCAGCGCCGTCCTGACGAAGCCCCGGCGGCTGGCGGCGAAGCCGTCCTGTGGGCGTGCGGAGTCGGCGGTCATGTCGTGGTTCCTTTCGGGGACGTGCAACTGCGAAGCGCGGGTCAGGCGGACTTACGGATCTCGAGGAGGTCGGGGATCGGGGCCAGGTCTTCCAGCAGTTGCCCCGTGGCCCCGTTGAGCCGGGCCCGGCCGTTCGCGTCGAGCCGGTCGACCGGCGTCCACCGGCTGTCGTGGTGCGCGTTGTCGAGGAGCTTCTGCACCCGGGCGACGTCGTCGTTCACCGTGTCGACCAGCTTCGGGTCGCGCCGGACGAGCAGGGGGTGCAGGACGTCGAGGAGCTCACGGGTGCCCGCGAGATTGGCGTCCGCGGTGGCCAGAGTGGAGCCACTGCCCTGGTCGGCGGCCCCGGTGAGCTCGAACTGGAGGGTGTTCTCAAGGATCTCGTGCGTACGCAGCGGCAGGTCGGCGGGGTCGAAGTCCTGGCTGGGGAACGCCTTCTGCAGCCCCTTGGCGTCCTCGGTCAGCTGCTGCGCCGGTGCGCGCAGCTCGTCGGCGGACTGCCCGTGCCACAGGCCGTACTCGACACGGTGGAAACCCGTGAAGTCCTTGTCCCGCACCCCGTCCGGGAGCCCGGCGGTACGCCCGTTGATCTTCTTGTCGAAGTCCTGGAAGGTGCCGTAGGCCGCGCCGAGGGAGGAATAGGTGCGGTGGGCGGTGAGCCAGTCCGTACGGGCGGCGTCGAGGTCGCCGCCCTGGACGTCGGCGTTGAGCCTGTCGGTCTGCTCGGTCAGCGTGGTCAGGCCCTTGCCGACGTACTCCTTGTAGGAGCGCAGCGGGGCTTCCAGGTCCGCCTCGGAGACGGGCACGACGGCCTTGGCGTTGCCGCCGCCGCTGACCCGGACCGGCGCGGAGGTGACGGCCTTGCCGCCGGTGGGGACGCAGCGCCAGGCGTACTGGCCGCCGCCGACGGTGGCCACCAGGTCGCGGGTGGTGCCGGGGGCCAGGCCCTCTATCTCGCCGTAGACGGCGTTGGAGGCCGGGTCGACGAGGTAGACCTCGGAGGCCTTGTCGCCGGTGTTGTGCATACGGAACGTCTGACGGCCGGGCTCCGGCGCGGAGAAGCCCTTGCCGCACTCCTTCTCGGAGACCGCGATGGTCTGCCCGTCGGAAGGCTTCGAACCGCTGAAGGCGACGACGGCACCGGCGACCACGGCGGGCACGGCGACGACGGCCGTGGGCACCACCCACGCGGGGCGGCGGCGCGGGGCCTTGTCCTGGGGGGACTCGCCCTGCTCGGTCTCGCCTTCCGCCACGGCCGCCTTGGCCGCGGGCTTGGGCTGCACGCCCCGTACGCCCCGTACGCCCCGTACGCCTCGCACGAAGAGGGACAGCACCACGGCCAGATAGGCCACGTAGGCGACCACCTGCAGCCACGTCATGGCCGGGGTCAGGTTGAACACGCCCTGCACGAGCGTGCTGTACCAGGAGCCGGCGTCGATGTTCTGGCTCACGTCGAACGCGAAGGCGGCCTTGCCGGGCAGCACCCCGCCCTCCTGTAGATCGCGCAGGCCGTAGCCGAGCACGCCCGCGGCGATGACGACGAGGACGATGCCGGTGGCGGTGAAGAACTTCGTCAGGTTGATCTTCAGTACGCGGCGGTAGAGCCCCCAGCAGAGGGCCGCCGCGATCACGAGCCCGACACCGGCACCGATCATCGGGCCCGCCGACTCCCCGGCGGCCCGCGCCGTCGTCCACAGGAACAGCGCCGTCTCCAGCCCCTCGCGGCCCACCGCGAGGAACGAGGTGACGATCAGCATCCCGGAACCCATGGCGAGCGCGCCGGTGACCTTCTCCCGGATCTCCCCGGAGAGGTTGCGGGCCGAGCGCCGCATCCAGAAGACCATCGCGGTGACGAAGGCGACGGCGACGACACTGAGGCTGCCGCCGAAGGCTTCCTGCGCGGTCGCGGAGAGCGTGGCCGCGGTGAACGTGAGCACCGCCCCGAAACTCAGGGACAGCGCTATCGCGGCCAGCACACCCGTCCACACCTGCGGCAACCGGGACTTCGCTCCCGCGCGCACCAGGGTGGCGACGAGAACGGAGACGATGAGCCCGGCCTCAAGCCCTTCTCTGAGACCTATCAAGAAGCTGGGAAACGCGTCGTCCCACATACCTGTCCTTCCCGGCCCGGAGCCGGTCCACTCTGGTTAGCGAAGGCATACCTTAGCCAGGCCGACCTTGGGTGATGGCCAAGTAGTGGTCAAAAGGTCGTGTTATTCCAGCATGGTCGCTTGACGATGTGATTGTTGATCATGAATTCATTACCGGGCCACCGTCACTCGGGCAGGTTGAGCTGCCAGGAGACGCCGAAGCGGTCGTTCACCCAGCCGAACTTGGCGCTGAAGCCGTACGAGCCCAGCGGCATGAGCTCCGTGCCCTGTTCGGCGAGGGCGCCGTAGAGACGGTCGAGCTCGGCCTCGGTGTCGCACTCGACGAACAGGGACACCGCCGGGGTGAACCTGAAATCGTGCTTGACATAGCTGTCGATGCACATGAACCGCTGTCCGGCGAGTGCGAACGTGGCGCGCTGGACGGTGCCCGCTTCGCCGGGGCCGTCGGCTCCGTAGCGGGAGATGTCGACGACCTCGGCATCCTCGAACAACGACGTGTAGAAGGTCAGCGCCTCCTCCGCCCTGCCCTCGAACATCAGGAAAGTGGTGATCTTCTGCGGCATCGAGGCCACGGTGCTGCCCTCCGGGTACTGGCGTCAGCCCTTTGAGGACGAGATTAGGGCCTGCTTCCAGTACGGCCCGGGTGATCTACGTCAGCAGTCGGCCTCCGCCCAGCAGGACCGTACCTGAGGAATCGGCACGGTCAGTCCTTGCGGAAGCACTGGATGTAGGCGTCACCGCTGGTGCCGTGGGTGTACTCGGTGGTGTCGTAGGCCACGTAAGGATGGCGTTCGACGCGGATCGTGCGGAAGTGCGTCACGTACTGCCACCGGAGTTCGGGCTTGGTGCTGAAGAAGGGGATGAAAACTCCTCCGGGCCGCAGCACTCGTACGACTTCGGGCATGGTCCTGGCCCAGAGGTCTTTGTCCGTCCAGATGTGCATGTCGAGGGCGGGGTCGAAGAAGATGCCGTCGTAGCTCTCGGATGGCAGTTCGAAGATGCGCTGGAAGAAGTCGCCGCGCTCGATGGTGAGGTTGTCCGGCACCTCGGGATGGCGGGCGCGGAAGAGGCCTTCGACCTCGTCGAAGAGCTCGAGGACGCGGTGGCTGCGGGTGGCGGGGTTGCGGGCGATGCGCAGGGCCGACAGGCCCAGGCCGAGGCCCACTTCGTAGAAGTCGTGGCCGTGCTCGCACAGCATGTCGGCGCTGGCCCACATCAGGTCGCGCTCCCATGCCTGCATGGCCTGTTCGCCGCCGATGCTCAGGGTCACTTCGCCGTCGTGCTCGATGAGTTCGATCGCGGGCTCGGTCTGGTTCTTCATGGCAACCGTCCTTCCGTCCGTCGGGTGAGCAGCTGGGGCGGTGGTGCCGGGGCCGTGTCATGTGCGACGCGGTACGACCCCGAAGTGGCGCCTGGCGGTGGAGACGGCCAGGTCCTGTACGGCGAAGACCGTGAAGTAGTACGCCTGCGGCGCGGTGGCGGCTGCGAACCGCACCCGGAAGTGCACGTCCTGGGGTTGCCTGCCCGTCCCCTTGACCTTGACCGTGGCGGGTTCGGCGACGGTGTCCTCGCGCAGGTAGGTCGGTACGAACAGGCCGAGCCGCACGGGCCCGGTCCGGGACGCCGTGAGCGAGGCGCGCACCTCCAGCACGCCGCCCTGCTCGACCTCGTCGGCGGCGAACGCGAGCAGCTCCGGCGCGTCCGGGACGCGGAAGGTGACGTCCCCGCAGCGCATGCAGACCGCGCAGGTGGTGTCCAGGACGTGCGGCAGCAGTCCGCGGCGGGTGAACTCCTGGGCCGGCCGGCCGCAGTGGCAGGTGACCTGGCCGACGCGCGGGTCGAGGGAGCTGCGGTCGCCGAAGTGCGCCGGATAGTTCATGATCTCGTCTTCAGGGTGGCGGGAGACCTGTTCGGCGATCGCGTGGTCGAGGGACTGCAGGTCCGCCGCGAGCGAGGAGGTGATCTCGTCGGGTGACTGATCGGCCTGGTGGGTGGGGCGGGCCACCCACAGGTCGACCTTGCGCGCGAGCTTGGTCAGCCGGGCGCGCAGCGGGTGCCGTTCCGGCAGCAGGCCGGAGGCGAGCAGGGCGGTGAGCCGACGGCCCGTGGTGAGGACCAGGGGATCGGGCCGGTGGTCGGACGGGCCCGGCGCCGCGGGGGTGCGGTCGGGGTCGCCCGGCATGCCGAAGCGCATGAACGCCGGATACGGGTGGGAGCCCGTCAGGCTGGCGTTGAGGGTGTCAACGGAGTCCGCGCCGGTGAGCGCGGCCCGCATCCAGGCGACGTTCTCCGGCCGGTCGGAGTCGTGGACGGAGACGGCGGAGACGACGGTACGGGCGGGGCCGTCGAGGGCGTTGAGGAGCAGCTGGTACTTGGGGTCGTAGAGCGCCAGGTCGGCGAGCGGCCCGCTGTTGCAGGCGCTCAGTACCACCTCGACGGCCTCGACCCGGTGGAGGGGGACCAGCTTGTCCTCGGGTTTGTAGCACGGCAGCCCGTAGGCGCAGCGCGGGCCGAGCAGCCCCGGTACGGCGGGCACGGCCGGATTGAGGCCGCAGATGGTGAACTCGCCGAGATTGACGCTGTCGTCCTTGCCGTGGCCCTGGAACACCACGCTGCGCCACCGCGTCCCGAGGATCTCGGCCTGGATGTCGGCCCGTTCGAAGTCGCGGTCGTCGAAGACGCGCATCCCCGGCAGATGCGGCGGCCGGTCCGTGTCGGTGAACAGGCCGAGTGCCTCGACATCCGCGTCCGGGCATGCGTACTGCTTGGCCACGTGCCAGGCGACCGAGATGCCGTCGCGCCCGCTCAGCAGCGTCAACGCCCGCTCTCTGCCCCGGTGGCCCGCCAGGAGCAGGGCCCGCACCGGGGAGAGGTTGAGCCGGTCGTAGCTGCCGACGATCAGCAGCGTGCCGGGGTGCCGGTGGTGGAATCCCGTGCCGTCGCCGAGCTTCTCCTCCGTCACCCACCGGCGGGCCAGTGGCCGGGCGAGGAGCGCCACGCCGTCGGGCAGCTCGTCGGCGCCCAGGACGACGCCCACGTCCAGCGGCTGGGGGGTGCGGGTGGTGTTGTACAGCTTGTTCGCGGCGGTGAGTGCGGGCAGCAGGTCCGTGCGGCCTTCGACCGGTACGGGAACGGGCGCCGTCCCGGGGTCCGCCAGGAACTCCTCGACTGCGGCGGGGAACGCGTCGAGGGCGACGGGCCGGAACGGGGCGGTGTCCGCCACGGCGGATGGCTGTCCGTACTGCTGTCCGGTGACGGCAGGATTCATGGAGGGGTACCTCGTGTTCGTGCGCCGACCTGGAGTTCCGGCGGCGCTGGTGGCGGTGACGGTGGCGGCATTCGGCACTGACCGGTGAGCCCGGTTGCAGGGAGGAGTGAACCGGGGCAGCGGGTGGAAGGGCGGGGAACGACCCTCCCCGGCCCCGGCCTTGGCCCCCTCGCCAGCCCCGGTCATGCCGCGCACCCGGCCGTCGCGGCCGGGCCGCCGTCCAGCAGGCCGCGGCAGGCGAAGGCCACGGCGGCCGCCGCCAGGGCCGTCATCGATGCCACGGCGAACACCCCGCGCGGGCCGACGGGATCCATCAGCAGCCCGCCGACCTGCTGGCCCACGGCATCGCCGACGACGGTCGCCAGGGACGCCCAGGTGAATGCCTCCGTCAGCAGACGGGTGTCCGCGACCATGCTCACGAGTTTCATCTCGGTTGCCGACACCAGGGCGATGGGTGCACTGCCCACCGCCAAGGCCACTGCGAGAGTGAGCGGCGAGGAGGCGAACAGAGGCAGCGCCGTCCCCGCGGCGAAGGCGAGCACCAGCCACGGGAAGCGCCGGTGTGCCGCCACCTCGGACTGCGACCGCCCCAGCCACAGCGCTCCGGCAGCGCTGCCCACGCCCCAACAGGCGTAGACCACGCCGGTGCTGCCGACCGTCCCGTGCTCGTCGACGAAGGCCGGGATGGCCAGCGTCATCAGACCGATGGGCATGGCGCACACGGCCATGACCGTGGCGAGCGCCAGCATCGCCGGGGCCCTGAGCGGTCCCAGCAGACCGGACGGACCCGCGCCGTTCCCGTCCGGGCCCCTCTCCTCGCGGACGTCCTGCGTCCCAGGGGGCAACGGGGTGAGCGCCAGCCCCAGCGCACCGACGCCGCCGACGAGGGCCACCGTCGTCAGCGCGCGCCCGGCGGATCCGGAGAGCATCAGGCCGGCCAGCATCAACGGAGCTCCGATCACCAGCACTTCGGTGAGCAGGGCCTCCCACAGGTAGGCGGTCTCGCGCTCCTCGTCGGAGAGCGGCAGGCGCGCCCACAGCGACCGCATGCACGCGTTGGCCGGCGGCAGGACGGTCCCGGCGGCGAGGGCCACGGCCGGCTGTGCCCAGCTCCGCGGGCCGGTCGCCCACACCAGCGCCGCGAGCGCGGACGGGTGGAGCAGACCGGTGGCGAGGAGCACCGGACGCTGCCCCGCGCGGTCGACGCACCGGGCGACGAGCGGCCCGCCCAGCGCCATGCCTGCGGTGTACAGGGCGGCCACCAGCCCGGCTCGCGCGTATCCGCCGCCCTGCTCGTGGACCGCCAGCACCATCGCCAGCGACATCAGGTACACGGGCAGCCGGGCGGTCACGCTCCACCAGGCAGGTCCGGCCACATGACGGCGCGTGAGGAGGGAGAGGAAGCGGCTGGGCAGCCCGTTCGTCACGGTCTGGGTCTCCGTTCGGTGGCCGGCGGCGGACGGGACCGGGGCATCCCCGGATGCGGCGGGTCAGTGGTGCACGGTGCCGGCCCCCCGTGTCTGCCGGTCCGTATCCGTACCCGCCTCGGGGGCCACTTCGATCGTGAACGTGTCGAGAACTTCCCGCATACGGCTCTCCACCTCGTGGATCGTCGCTCCCGCCACGTGGACGTACCCCGAGGCGTTGTGGGAGGCGCGGCGCGCCGTGACCGGATCGCCCGCTTCCACCTTGAGAACGGCGTCGATGACCCCGGGGATACGCAGCAGTTCCTCACGAGGGGTGATGCGGCGGACGACACCCGACCCCGGCAGGGGCAGCAGCAGGTCGCCCACGCAGCGGCGCGTGCCGTAGCGGAGCGCGGGGCGACGGCCGAGGTAGACGTCGAGCGTCGCGCCGAAGACGTCGAATCCGTAGGCGTGTCCGTGGTTGGCCGTGATCTCGCAGCCCGCCGGCCGCACGCCGATCTCGCCCGCCCGGATCTCCCCGCCGGTCTCGAAGAACTCCATGTGGAGATAGCCGTGGTCGATGCCCATGCCGGTGGTGATGCACTGGAGCAGAGCCCGCAGGTCCGCGGGAGGGCCCTCACCGGTCGCGACGCTGATGTTGGCGTTCATCGCGCCGTCGACGATGTCCAGCGGGCGGCACGGCATCGCGCTGGGCCAGGCGTCCAGGACCTCTCCGGCGTGGACGAGCCCGCACACCTCCCATTCGGTGCCGCCCAGATGCTCCTCCACCATCCACTCCCGCGCCCCGAAATCGACCTCTGTCAGGGATCCGGGCCCGGTCAGCCGGAAGGTGTCCACGCAGGCGAACGAGTCGACGGGCTTGAGCACCAGCGGCCAGCCGCACAGGGCGGCGAACCGTTCTACGTCCCCCGCGTCCGCGACCCGGGCGTACCGCGCGGTCCGCAGCCCGAGCTCCCGGAAGCGGTCCTTCATGGCGGCCTTGTCCCGTACCCACCGCACCTGTTGCTCCGTCAGGTGCGGCAGGCCGGCCAGCCGGGCGAACCGCTGGGCGACGGCCTGCCGGGGTTCGGAGGGGTTGCAGAAGCGGCCGGGCCGCTCGGGAAGCCCGTCCGCCCATGTGCGATAGCGTGCGGCCTCGTCCTCCAGCGGCACGCCCTCGCGCACCCAGAACGCGGGCAGGTGCGCGGTCGCGCGCAGGTAGTCGTCCGACAGGTCCCGGCGGAGCTCGGCGAAGCGCAGCAGGACGAGCCGGACGGCCAGGGCCTCGGCCGCGTACCGGGTGAAGGTGCAGGCACGGTCGTCCGCCATCAGCAGGACGGGCCCGTCGTCGCTCATGGAGGCGCTCATGGAAGCGCTCATACGGTCTCCAGGACCTGGCGCAGGGTCTTGACGGCGAGGATGCGGTCCTGCTCGGACAGTTCGGGCGACAGCGGTACGCACAGGGTGCGGTCCAGCAGGTCGCGGGTGCGGGCGAAGCCGTCGCGGCTGAGCGCCAGGGGCCCGTCGGGGGCGAGGCTCCAGGGGAAGCCGTCGGCGTAGAGGGACCGTCGTCCGGTGAGTACGGGGTGTTCCGGCAACAAGTATTTGCCGAGGGTCCAGTTGGCGATGCCGTGTGCGGTGAGCGCTGTCACTGCGGCGTCGCGCAGTTCGCGGCTCTCGCACCGGAACCGCAGGCTGATCTTCACGTCCCCCGCGGCGCGCGGCAGGACCTGCAGGTCCGTGCGGGCGGGCAGGGCGCCCATGGCGAGATCGTGGTGGCGCTCCAGGCCGTCGAGGAGTTCGTCGAGGTGGCGGAACTGCTGGAGCTGAACAGCCGCCACGCCCTCGCTGGTGACGAGGTTCTCCCCGTAGTGGGCGTCCGGGTTCCAGGTCGGGTAGCGGCCGGGGACCCTTGCCGAGCCGTGGTCGTGGTAGCCGCGCATGGTCGCCCACGCGGCGGGGTCGCCGGTGACGAGCAGCCCGCCCTCGCCGGAGGTGAGCACCTTGTTGTGGTGGAAACTGAACGTTCCCGCGTAGCCGGCGGTGCCCACGTGACGGCCGTCGGGGAGGCGCGCGCCGAGCGCCTGGGCGCAGTCCTCGACGACGTACGGAATCCCCTCCGGGACCGGGGCCGCCGCGCCTTCCATGTGCGCGACGATCACCCGCTCGGTGTCCGGGGGCAGCAGCGTGGCGTCCAGGGCGAGGGATTCGTCGACGTCGACGAGCACCGGGATCAGCCCGCTGGAGAGGACCGCGCCCGCGACGGCCACGAAGGTGACGGCCGGGATGTGGACGAGGGCTCCGGTGCGCGGGCGGCTGGAGATCAGGGCGAGGCGCAGGGCCTCCGTGCAGTTGTGCACGGCCAGGACGTGGGCGGCGCCCAGACGTTCGGCGACGTGGCGCTCCAGCCGGGAGGCGAGGCTCTCGTCCTCCGTCTGGTAGCGGAAGAGCACGCCGTGCCCGATCGCCTCGCGCAGCTCGTGCATGTCGTGCCAGTCGAGGTAGTTGGCCCCGTAGGGCAGGAAGCGCTGTCCGAGCCTGTTGCGAAGGGTCATGGCGCATCGGTCTCCGTGATCGGGTACACCGCGGGGTCGACGGTCATCTCCCGGCCCTGGTGGTTGCGGAGCAGCAGACCTTCGGTGGTGCGGGTGAAGTACGGCCGGGCGACGGGGATCTTGCCGAGCTTCGTGGTCAGGACGTACTGGGGTACGCCGAAGCCGGTGATGTGGCCCTGGAGGCCCTCCATGATCTCCCAGCCCTTCTCGACGGAGGTCATGAAGTGCGAGACACCGGTGACGTTGTCGCAGTGGTAGAGGTAGTAGGGGCGCACGCGGATGCGCAGCAGCTCGGTCATGAGCCTGCGCATGGTGGCGACGTCGTCGTTGATCCCGCGCAGCAGCACGGTCTGGTTGCCCACCGGGATGCCGTGCCGCAGCAGGCGGTCGATCGCCGCGGCGGCCTCCGGTGTGATCTCCTTGGGATGGTTGAAGTGCGTGTTCAGCCACACCGGGTGGTACTGCTCGAGCATGGCGCACAGTTCGTCGGTGATGCGCTGCGGCAGCAGCACAGGGAACCGGCTGCCGATACGGATGATCTCCACGCTGGGAATCGCCCGCAGGGCCGAGACGATCTCCTCCAGTTTGCCGTCCCGGTACGACAGCGGGTCGCCGCCGGTGAGCAGCACGTCCCGGATCTCGGGGTGGTCGGCGATGTAGCGCAAGTCCTCGTCGTACGAGCCGCCTTCGTCGTCCCGGAAGTAGGTCCCGTCGACGTCGGTGGTGTGGAACTTGCGGGTGCAGTGCCGGCAGTAGACCGGGCACGCCTCGGTGACCAGCAGGATGACCCGGTCCGGATACTTGTGCACCACTCGGTTGGTGCGGCGGTAGTAGGTGTCGCCGACCGGGTCGGTCTCGGCGCCGTGGAACTCGGCCAGTTCGCCGGGTGCGGGGACGGCCTGCAGGCGGACGGGGCAGGCGGGGTCGTCGGGGTCCATGAGGGAGGCGTAGTACGGGGTGATGCTCCACCGGTACTTCCCGGCCGTCCCGGCGATGGCCTTCTCCTCTTCCGGGCTGAGCCGGATCCACTGCCGGGCCTTGTGCGCGGTGGTGATGCGCTTGCGCATGTGCCAGTGCCAGTCGTCCCACTGCGCGGCCGGCACCCGGGGGCGGAAGCCGGTGGGGTCGGTTGTCGTCTCGGGCGTCCCGGACATGGCGGCTCCAGGGTCGAAGGTGCCCGGTGGTGCCGTCGGGCACCGGGGCGGGGCGCTCACCGCGGGGCGAGCGAGAGCTGTCGCAGGGTGCGGGCGACGCGCTGGGCGCCCCGCAGATCGTCCAGGGCCGGATCGAGTGCGGCCCACGGCCCGTCGCCGACGTGCGCCGCCCAGGCACCGGGGCCGTCCGCCGACGGCAGGGGAACCACGCGGGCGACGCGCCCGGCCAGGTCCCGCTGGGCGTCCCCGAGCGGCGGGAGGAGGGCGAGGGGCGAGCGGCGGGCGTGAGCGAGCGTCAGGGCGGTCAGCGTGGGGGAGGACAGGAAGGCTTCGGACGAGGCGTGCAGCGCGTCCACGTCCGCCTCGGCGGCTCGTACCGCTCGTACGGCATCGTCGTGGCGGCCGTCGAGCGCACGGCGGACCATGGTGAGCCGGGTGTCGCACACCACGGTGCAGTGCCCCGTACGGCGGACCGCCTCCCGCACCAGTGCTTGCAGCGGTCCGGCGGTGAAGGCGGCCGTCTGCTCGTCCGGCACTCCCCACAGGGACATCAGCAGCAGGGTGCCCGAGCGGACCCGGTTCCGCGCCGACCGCACCGGGGCGACCGCCCCCGTGGGCCGGCCGTCGTCCTGCGGCCAGGGACCGGGCAGCCAGCCCGGCCGGTGCACACGGATCTCCCGGTGCGCGCGGAACGCGGAGTGCTCCGGCGGGCGAGGGCCCTCCGCGCCCGGATGCCCCTGCCCCGAACGCAGTTGAACCACCGCGACGCCCTTCTCCAGCAGCCGGTCGGCGGCCGCCGTGTCGTCGCAGACCAGGGCGACGTCCGGTGGACCTGCGTCCGCGCACATGCCCGCCGTGGACAGGTCGCCCAGGTGGGCGGCGATGCGTCGGCGGACCAGCAGGGAGTCCAGTTCGTCGTCGCGCGAGATCAGCAGCACCCGGCGGCGCGGGGCGGCGGACGGGAGGGCGCGGGCTCCCTCTTTGGGGGTCAGTACTGCCACGGCGCCGCCGATCCGAGCCGGGCGACGTCGTCGCTGTACCCGGCGGCCGTCGTGGAACAGCCACTGCACATCTCAGGACCGCGTTCGCGGAAGAGGACGGCGTGCTCGCGGAACGCCGGGGTGTCCAGCCGGATCGTCCCGCCCTCACGCAGCGGGGCACCGCCCGGTCCGCCGTCGCCCTCGCGGTGCGGCAGGCAACTGCACGCGTACATCCGCCCGTACTTGCCGTCGACGTAGATGACGTCGTCCACGACATGGCACAGCGGGCGGGACGCGCGCGGGGTCATCGAGTGGACGAAGTAGCGCTCCTGCTCCTCGGGTGTGTCCCCGTAGAACCGCTTGCCCATGGGAACCAGCAGTTTCCCGGGGTCGGCGTCGTAGACCGCGTCGCACACCGCCCGCACATGGCCGGGGTCGGGATAGGTGATCGACCGGTCCAGCTTCAGCGCGGACAGCTCCCACTGCCGGACGCCCGCTTCGGTCAGCACCTCCTGCAGCCGCGGCATCTCGGTGTAATTGTGGGGCCCCACCACGGTGTTGACCCTGGGCAGGACACCGAGCCCGGCGGCGATGCGCAGCCCGCGCAGCCCTCTGTCGAACATGCCGGGGGAGCGCCGGTAGACGTCATGGGTCGCACCCGACGCGCCGTCCAGGCTCACGATCACCTGGGCGAGCCCCGCCCCGGCCAGACGCTCAGCCATCTTCGGCAGCATCGCCCCGTTGGTGATGAGGGACATCTTCATCCCGGCCGCGGCGCCGGCCCGTACCAGTTCGACGACCTCCTGGTGCATGAGGGGCTCCCCGCCGGTGAAGCGCACGTACCCCACCCCGGCTTCCCACGCCTTGGGCAGCAGATCGGCGAAGTCCTCCACGGAGAAGCGGAAGGCGTCGCGGGAGAGCGCGAACTCGCACATGAAGCAGTCGGCGTTGCAGGCTTCCAGGATCCGGATGAACAGATAACGAGCGCGTTCGTGCATGCGGGACGAACCCTCCGGGCCGTTCACGGGCAGGGGCGGTACGAGTCGCGGGCGTGAAGTGCGGGGGCGGGGGTCAGGCAGGCAGGGACGCCCGCCGGAGTATGCCGAGCAGCTCACCGGCCACCTGGGCCGCGCCGCCCGTGCCGACGGCGGACGTGAGCGCACCCCAGTCGGCGCCCGCCTCGGACCGCCGCAGGGCGGCCAGGAGACGGCTGCCGAGGGCGGCGGACGTCCGCGGTCCGCGCGCTTCCCCGGCGGACCGGGCGATTCCGCCGTAGATCAGTTCCAGCGCGCTGTCCTCGCCGCCCAGCGCGCGCATGGCCAGGACCTGGTCCTCGCGGAAGACGTCGGCGGGCCAGGTGACGCGGACGGGGGCACCGACGGCCCGGCTGTGGAAGCGGCCGTTGAAGATCTGGCTGAGGTTCTGGGGCGGCAGGCAGACCGTGGGAACCCCCATGCCGCCCGCCTCCAGCAAAGTGGTGAGCCCCGGAGAGGCGACGAGGACGTCGCAGTCGGCCAGCATGCCGAGAAACTCGCCGTGGACCAGCGGCCCTGCCGTGACCCGCAGTGGTACGGGCCGTTCGGCCACGAGCTGCGCCACCGGGCCCGCGGGCAGGTTGCCCGCCACGTGCGCCTCGCGCACTCCGTACGAGGCGAGAGCCGCCAGCGCCGCGGGGAGGACGACGCGCGGGTAGACCGTCCAGTCCGCGAGCCGCGGCGCGCGCAGACCACCCAGGCTGACCAGGGCCCTGCGATAGGGAACACCTTCCCCGGCCGGGCGCCGGGCTGCGGCCGCGCCGTCGTCGATGACCGCTTCCACCCAGCGCAGTGTCTGTACGTCCTCCAGTACCTTCCGGGACTCGTCCGGAAGGTCCACGCAGCGTTGGGCGCAGTAGACGCTGACCTCCAGCGGCAGGGCGGCACGGTCGGCGCCGGTCCACAGGAAGGGCAGGCTGTCGACGAAGACGGTGGGGATCCCGGCCGATTCCAGAGCCTTCGCGACGTCCCCGTCGAGAACGACCACCGCGGCCCGCACCCCTTGCGAGCGGACGATGTCCCGGACGGCCCGCGGGACTTCACCGGGAGATGCCGGCAGGTCGTACCAGCGCTCGACCGCGTGCCCGGCGAGCACCGTGCGCCCGATCCCCGAGGCGAGGCCGACGAACCGCAGGGGAGCGGACGTCCGTTGCCGCAGAGCGGCCAGCACGGCACTCAGCTTTCCCGAACTTCCCCAGCCGAACTCGACTCCTGAGACTGCCACGGTCACGGGTGAGTCGTGCCCGGCATCGGATCGTGGGCCGGGAGCGGATCGCATCACGGAGGTCTCGACTTCCTGAGCTGCCGGGTGTCGCCGAACAGGCTTCACCGTCGCGGGCAGCCGGGGCAAGGCCGCTTACCTTTGCATTCCAGCCAGAAAACAATGATCGATGCAGTATCAATGCATTGTAGGACCATACGACCTGTCTGGCCGGGTCGGAAAATGGGAGAAAGGTTCGTCCCGAAGGGCTGCTGCGGACCGAAAGGGGGGCCTCGCGCCGCCGCGGGCAACAGGCGCGCGCCGGAGTGTGTGTCCGCCACGGGAAACGCCATGTGACGGAAAATGATGCAGAGCCGGTGCGCGCGTGACCAGTGGCCGCCGGCTGGGAGTGGGGCCGCGCAGCGGGATTCGGCGTCTGGCGAAAATGATCCGATCCGTGCGCGATTCGCACATATGATCCTCTCACTCTGATACTTCTTGATGTGGGGGGCTCTGCTCGGTGGGCGCATCTCCGCGCGCGGTGCGCGCATTCGTCCTGTTGGCCGGCTTCTATCTGGTTGCCCTCTGCGTGCTCGGCGTGCTCGCCGGGGCCGGTACCGCGGCCTGGGTCTGGGCTCCGCACCTGGTCGCGATCAAAGTGACCGTCATCTGCGCCCTGCTGGGATTCCCGGTCCTGCGGGGTGTCTTCGCGCTGGGCACGGGCACGGGGGACGGGGAGGAAGCACTGCCGGTCACCGAGACCGATCAGCCCGAACTGTGGCACGCCGTACGCTCGTTGGCCGAGCGCTCCGGGACCCGTGCGCCCGACGAGATCCTCCTCACCGGGGAGGTGAACGCGGCGGTATCCGAGGACGCCCGGCTGCTGGGCCTGTTGCCCGGCCGGCGCCGCCTGTACCTCGGCGTACCGCTGCTGACCGGCCTGACCGAACCGCAGCTGCACTCCGTGATCGCCCATGAGCTGGGCCACTACGGCAACGCTGACACCCGCCTCGCGGGCATCACCCGGCGCGGCCGCGACTGCGTGATACGGACCGTGGCCGCCTTCCAGGAGCGGGAGCACAAGCGGATCGGCAAGGAGCGCTCCCGGCAGGAGGAGGCGGCCGCCAGGCGGCTGCGCAAGGGCCGGAAGGCCAAGCGCGTGGACACCCGGGGTGCCGGTTTCGGGTACCGGATGACGGCCAAGCCGTTCCAGGCATACGCGCGGTTCTACCTGCGGGCCACCAGCAGCGTGGGCCGGCAGCAGGAGCTCGCCGCCGACCGGATGGCGGTCCGGGTCGCGGGCCGCGACGCCACGGCCTCGGCACTGCGGGAGATCGCGGCGCTCGACGCCGCCCACGACTTCTACCAGAGCCGGTACGCCCTGCTGGGCGTCGAGGCGGGCCTCCTCCCGCCGCGCGGTGAGGTCTTCGGCGGCCTGCGCCACCTGCTCGCCGACCCGCGACGCCGGTCCGATCTGGCGGAGCTGCGCTGCGAACTGCCGCCCGGCGAGAAGTCCCCGTACGACTCGCACCCCCCGGTCGCCGAGCGGGTGCGCCTGATCGAGGCGCTGCCTGACGACGGCCTCGCGGCGGCCCCGGCGAGGCCCGCGCTGACACTGCTGCGCGAGGCCCGACGGGTGCTGGCACAGCTGGAAGACATCATCCTCACCCCGGAAGCGCTGACCATGGAGCGGGCGGACTGGCCGGAACTGACACACCGGGGGATGCACGCCCTGGCGGCGGCGGCCGCCGAGCCGCTGCGGACGGCACTGGCCGCGGCGGGTGTTGCCCCGGGCAGCGCCGCGGGGGACCTCACGGCCCTGCTGGACCGTGCCGATGCGGGACAACTCTGGCTGGTCGCAAGCCACTTGCCCAAGTCGCCCGAGGCGGCGCGGGCGACCGGCCGGGCGGCGCAGGAGTTCCTGCGGCCGGCACTCGAAACCGGAATGCGGCGCCTGACGGAGCTGGCCCTGGTGGAGAAGGCCGGGGCGTACTGGGAGCTGTCCTGGTCCGACCAGGCGCGGCTACGGCTGCCGGGGGCCGCATACGCCGGTGGGACGGAGGAGACGGTGGCGGCCGCGGTACGGGCGGCTGCCGCGGGCGCTCCGGACACCGCACCGCTGCGAACGCTCCTCATGCACTGAACCCCGACTGAACCCCACAATTCGCAAATCCACGAACTCGCAACTGATCGGACCGTAGAAACCCATGCCCGGGATCCTCCCGCTCATCGTCCTCGCAGCCATGCTCTTCTTCTGGCTGCGCTCCAGGAAGCGCGCCAAGCGCGCGGAGGGACTCGCCGCCGAACTCGGCGCGGGCCTGCTGCCGCCGGAGCGCCAGAACACGGACCGGGCATACCCGGACCCCGAGGCGGAAGCCGTGCTGGCGGCCCTCTCCCGGGGCGAGTGGCAGCCCGCCGCCCAGGCGCTCGCCGCCGCGGGCACCGACTGGGAACGCCGCTCCTACCTCGTCGGCGTCGTCGCGAGGCAGGCGGCCGAGGACGACACCTGCCTGCGGGCCTGGCAGGCCGCACGCCCCGACGACCCGGACGCGGCCGTGGTCCACGCGGACGCGAAGGTGTCGCTGGCCTGGCAGATCCGTGGCTCGGGCTGGGCCAAGGACACCACCGACGAACAGGCCGCCGGTTTCCTCCGGGTGCTGCAGGAAGCCAGGGAGGACTTCGCCAGGGCCGCATCCCTCGCCCAGCCCGGCGACCCCACCCCGTACCTCCTGCAGATCCCGCTGTACATGGGCCTGGGCGCACCGCACGAGGCACTGCACCAGCTGTGGGCCGAGGTCACCGCCCGCGCCCCGTACCACTACGAGGCGCACTGGTACGCGCTGCAGTACTGGAGCGCGAAGTGGTGCGGCTCCAACGACCTCGCCCGCAACTTCGCCGCGCAGGCCGCGGCGACGGCCCCGCGCGGCAGCCTGCTGACCATGTTCCCGCTGGTCAGCTGGTACGAGCACAACGACGACGAGGCGCCGCAGGAGGCCTACGGCTGGCCGGAGATGCTGGCGCTGACCGATGCCGCCCAGGCGGATGTCGCCGCGGCGCGGCCGGACCACCCCAGGGTCGCGGAGGTCCGGCACCTGCTGGCCTACTGCCTGACCAAGCAGGGCCGGCACGAGGCGGCCCTGGGACAGTTCCGGCTGGTGGACGGCTACGTGGAGGCCCTGCCGTGGCGCTACTACAGCGACCCGGCCAAGATCTTCTGCCACGTCAGGGACAGCGCGCTCAAGGGCGCGGCAGCGAAGGCCGATGGCTGAACCCCACGGCTGTTGAGGCCGGCGGGCCGGGGGAACAACCGCCGTTGAAGGTCCGCCGGAGCGAGGTCGGCCGGCGGTGCCGGTGCGGCGGCCCGGCCCTGCCCGCCGCGCTCTGCCCCTCGGGTGCACGACAGACGCGAACACCACCCCCACTTCGGCCTGTGCCCCGGCCGATGTGGCTGCAAGGGTTGGGCTCACGACGGATTCCGAGACGTCTGGAGCGACGAACGTGCATGTCCCCTTGACCGCATTCCAACTGGAGATCTGGATATCCCAGATCCTGGAACCGAGCAGCACGGTCTACAACGTCGGTGACTACTACGAGATCACCGGCGTCGTCGACGCGGCGCTCCTGGAACGGGCCGCCCGTATCGCCGTGGACGAGGCCGGGTCGCTGGGCGCGCGGTTCGTCATGGGGCCCGACGGGGCACCGGCCCAGGAACTGGCACCGGCGGAATGGGACTTCGACGTCCTCGACCTGAGCGACACACGCGATCCCGAGGCGGAGGCCCTGGCCTGGATGCGTGCGCAGTTCGACCGGCCGGTCGACCTCACCCGCGGCCCGTTGCTCACGGCAGCCCTGATCAAGGTGTCGGCCGACCGCCACTTCTGGTACCGGCGCTTCCACCACATCCTGATCGACGCCCACAGCTTCGCCGCCCTTGCCCGCAGGACGGCGGATCTGTACAACTCCCTGCAGAGCGGGGCGCCCTCGACCCCGAATCCCTTCGCGCCCGTCACGGTCGCGGTCGAGCACGAACGGGCCTACGCGGCGGGCCGCCTGTGCCGGGCCGACCGGGACTTCTGGGAGAAGGAGGCTGCCGAATGGCCGGTCACGGGGCGTCTGAAGGCGGCCGCGCCGCCCGCGCCCGTCGCCCGGCACGGCGGCCACCATCTGCCGCGGCCCGTGGTGGATGCGATCAATGAGCAGAGCGAGCGGTTCGGGGTGTCCCCGGCGCACTTCCAGATCACGGCGGCCGCCCTGTACCTGTGGCAGGCCACCGAAGCCGACGAGGTGACCTTTGGTTGCTCCGTGTCGGGCCGCACCACCCGCAAGCTGCGGGACGTCGTCGCACCGATGTCGAACATCCTGCCGATGCGGGTGGCGGTGGAACCGGACCGGTCCGTACTGGACACGTTCCGGCAGGCGGACGGCCGGATCCGGCAGGCGCTGCGCCACCACCGATACCGCTACGAGGAGTTCCGGCGCGCGCTGTCCGCCAGACCGGGCCCCCCGGAGCAGCACGGTGTCGGACCGCTGGTCAACATCATGAATTTCGACCGCGATCTGCGCTTCGGAGCGGCCACGGGCGTGGTGCACACACTGGTCACCGGCCCCATCCCGGACCTGAGTTTCTTCTTCGACGCACGCGCCGTGAGCGAGGGTGCCGCCATCGGGGTGGAGGCCAATCCCGCCAACTACTCGGTGGAGGAGGCACAGCGCCACGCCGACGGCCTCGGCCTCCTCGTGAGGCAACTGGCCTCGGCCGAACCGGCGACGGCCGTGCGCACTGTAGGCCGGGGCTGACGGGCCGGTGCCGACGGAGCGCCGGGGCTCACTCCTGGTCCCGGACGGCCCCGCCGGCACGGAGCTGTCCGAGGAGGTAGCCGGCCTGGAAGCGGCTCGTGGCGCCGACGGCCTTCATGATCTCCGAGACATGGCGCTGGCAGCTGCGTACCGACATGCCCAGACGCCGTGCGATGGACTTGTCCTCCAGGCCCTCGGAGAGCATGGCGGCGATCGACTCCTGGATCTCACCGGAGATGCGCAGAGCGGACGCCGAGTCGAAGGTGACGGGGAACGGTGAGGCACGACGCCAGCAGCAGTCGAAGAAGGCCCGCATGCAGTGGATGAGATGGGGCTCGCGCACCACCAGCGCCGCGTGCGGATCG
Organism: Streptomyces blastmyceticus; assembly: GCF_039521185.1. Classification (NCBI taxonomy): domain Bacteria; kingdom Bacillati; phylum Actinomycetota; class Actinomycetes; order Kitasatosporales; family Streptomycetaceae; genus Streptomyces; species Streptomyces blastmyceticus. The sequence continues at coordinate 78,399 of NZ_BAAABW010000013.1, forward strand.
TCCGGCAGACCCAGCAGCGCCACCCGGTGGTCGAAGATCAGCATGCGGCAGAGGCCCTCGGCCTGGGTGCGGACCTCCGCTCCCAGCCCCGTCGTCCGCCGCACGTGCTCCACGGTCGGCTGGTGGTAGCGGGCGGTGTGCTGATAGAGCGTGCGCATGGCGACGCCGCGCGCCAGTCCTCGGCGGTCCCGTTCGGCGGCCTCCTCCAGGGCAAGGGGCGAGCGGGGGCCGCCCGGTTGCGCGGCCAGTACCTCTTCCTGGCAGGAGAGCATCAGTTCCTCGATGGTCTCCTGCACGACACAGAGGTCGGTGATCAGCTCCAACGGTTCCGCGTCGGATCGGTGTGCCCAACCCGACTCGTAGACCGGGAGCAGTGACTCGAACGTCCAGCGGAGCTGCTCGATCTCCTCGTGCTGTTCCCGGATATAGCGTTCCATCGGGCGCAGCAATCGGTCGGCGGCGACCCGTGGTGGTACGACGGTGAAGTGACCGGGCTCCTTTTCGGCGCGGGACAGCAATCGCATTTCCAGAAGTTCTTTGAGCACCCGTTCCGCGGTGTCGTAGTCAAGTCCGAGAGTGCCGAGGTCCTTTGGGCCGCATACGGCCCGCTGTGCCGCGAATTCGAAGACACCCAGAGCTTCCTGGCTCAGCTCGATCTGGCCGAACGGCCTTGAGATATTCATGGCTCTCCTGTTGTGCCGGCGCTGTCCGCCGATGAGAAGAAGCCTAGGCACGAGTGGTCAACAACCAGTCAACGTCGAGCAGAGGGGAATCTTCACGTGAAAGTGAGAGGCCGGGAAGAAAGGCAGGCCGAGGCAGGCGCGGACGGCACCGGCCGGACGGCGGGGCGGTCGGGTCGCGGCGGACTGCTGCGCCGGCACCGGGATTTCCGGATGCTGTGGTGCGGTGAGTCCGCCGGTAAATTCGGTGCCTCGGTCACGAGTGTGCTGCTGCCCCTGGCCGCGGTCTCCGTGCTCGACGCCGGCACCTTCGAGGTGAGCCTGCTCAACGCCGCCACATGGTTGCCCTGGCTGGTGATCGGACTCCCCGCCGGGGTCTGGGTGGACCGGCTGCGCCGCAGGACGGTCATGCTGGTCAGCGACGCCGTCTCCGGCGCCCTGTTCCTGAGCGTACCGGTCGCTGCCTGGCTCGGAGCGCTGGGCTTCGGTCAACTCCTGGTCGTCGCCCTGCTGGCCGGGTCGGCGGCGGTCTTCTTCCAGACCGCGTACACCGCTTATCTCCCCACGATCGTCAGCGCGGCCGACCAGGCGGAGGGGAACGCGAAGCTGCACGGCAGCGCCTCCGCCGCGCAGATCGTCGGATTCGGCTCCGGCGGACTGATCGCCCAGTCCGCCGGAGCGGTCAACGGGATGCTGACCAACGCGGCGACCTTCCTCGTCTCCCTGGTGTGCGTGGCCCGTATCCGGCACCGGGAACCGCCCCCTCCGGCCGTCGCGGCCGAACGGGGGCGCGGCGCGCTGCTCAGAGAGGTGAGGGAGGGCGTGGACCTGGTCGTACACGATCCGTACCTGCGAAGTCTCACGCTCTTCGGGGCCACCTCCAACCTCGTCCTGGGCGGCTGCAACTCGCTCCTCGTGGTGTTCCTGGTCCGGGAGGTCGGCCTGTCCTCCGGCACGGTGGGGGCCCTGGCGGCGGTCGGCGGAGCCGGTGGGGTGCTGGGCGCGCTGCTGGTACGACGGTGCGTGGCCCGCTTCGGGACCGCCCGCTCCCTGCTGTTGTTCGAGCTCGGAGTCCCCGCGCTCGCCCCGCTCACCGCGCTCACGACCCGAGGTGCCGGACTGGTGTTCTTCGTCGTGGGCTACGCGGCGGTCTCGCTGGGCGTGGTGGCGGGCAACGTCATCAAGGCGGGCTTCATCCAGGGGTATTGCGCCTCAGGGGTACTCGGCCGGGTCACCGCGTGTTCGGCGTTCCTCAACTACGGAACGCTGCCGCTCGGCGCCCTGGCCGCCGGGGGGCTGGGGACCTGGCTCGGGCTGCGCACGACGATGTGGCTGCTGACCGTGGGCATGCCGCTGGCCGCGCTGATCCTGTACTGCTCACCGATCCGCGCCCGCCGGGATCTCCCGGTGCGGGCGGCCGGGACGAACTGAGCGATTCGTACACCACCGTTCCGTATACCCCTGCCCGCCCCTCTCGTATATGTGACAGGCGCGAACACCATCCCCGAACACCCCTGGGGCGCGGCACTTTTTGCTGACAACGTGAAACCCCTCGGACCCGGCCGAGGAATCGCCATCGCATCCGGACGGGGGAGGAAGCACACCATGAATCATTCCTGGGGCCCTGCGCAGAACACGCCCCACCTTTTGACGAAGCAGTGCGACACCGGATGGGGATGAACTCTCCGGAACAGCACATGAGGAATTTCACAAGCAACGCCACGAAAGGAAGCGCACCACGATGAGTTCTGCCCAGTCCGGCAGCGTCGGCATACCCACCTGGACCGTCGAGCCCGGAAAACCGGCGACGACACAAGTCCCCAGGTTCGCCCAGGCCGACGAGGCGTGCCAGTGGCTCACCTCGATCCACTCGGAGCTGCGCGAGGCACTCCACCGGTACGGCGCGCTCTACCTCCGTGGCCTCCCGGTCAACGATGTCGACGACTTCGCGAAGGTGCGCGATGCCCTGGTGCCGCGCCGCACGGCCTACCGGGAGAAGGCCACCCCGCGCAGCAGCTACGGCAACGACGTCTACTCCTCCACCGACCTCCCGCCGAACCAGCCCATCCGGATGCACAACGAGAACAGCTACACCCTGACCTTCCCGGGGCTGCTGCTGTTCTCCTGCCTCACCGCGCCGGAGGAGGGCGGGGCGACACCGGTCGCCGACTGCCGCGAGGTGCTGCGCCGCCTGCCCGCCGACCTGGTCGCACGGATGCGCTCCGCCGGCTGGCTGCTGATGCGCACCTACTCGGAGCACATCTCCCTGGACTGGCGGACCGCCTTCGCGACCGACAGCCGGGAGGGCGTCGAGAAGTACTGCGCGGACAGCCTCATCTCCTGCGAGTGGGACGCGTCCGACGGCCTGAGCACTCGGCAGCTCCGGCCCGGCATCATCCGGCACCCGGAGACGGGCGAGGAAGTCTGGTTCAACCACATGGCCTTCTGGAACTCCTGGTCCCTGGACGAGGAGCTCCGGCAGGCCCTGCTCGACGAGTTCGGGCCCGACCGGCTGCCCTTCGAGACCGCCCTCGGCGACGGAGCGCCCCTGACCCGGGAGGACATCGACACGATCAACGCCGCATACGAGGCCGCGACCGTACGCGAGACCTGGCAGCCGGGCGACGTGATGCTCGTCGACAACGTCCTGAGCACCCACGGCCGTGACCCCTTCCGGGGCGACCGGCGCATCGTCGTCGCCATGGGCGACCCCGTGGAACTCGCGGACTGCCGGCCCACGGTGGCCCCCGCCGCACGAGAGGAGCAGGCCGCGTGACCACCATTCCCGAAGGGCCGAACGACAGCACGCAGGCCCCGGAGCCCCGCCGGGACCACCCCCTCGACCTGCTGGCCCGCTTTCAGCAGGCGGTAGTGGCCACACCGGACCGGACGGCGGTGCACGACGGAGTCAGCAGCCTGACCTTCGCCGAACTCGACCGACGAACGGCCCAGGTGGGCGAGGCGCTGACCGCACGAGGCGCCGCCCCCGGTGAACGGGTCGGCGTCAGCCTTCCCCGCAGCACGGACCTCGTTGTCGCCCTCCTCGCCGTATGGCGGATCGGCGCCGCCTACGTCCCGCTCGACCCCGCGTACCCGTCGGAGCGCCTCCACACGATGGTGCGTGATGCGGGCATCAGGACCCTGCTGACGGGCGGCGACGACCGGAGGACGTGGCCGACGGACGTGCACCCCCTCCCCGTCACGGAGCTCCCCGCTCCGGCGGACGGGCACCCGGCGCCGCCGGTCCGCACTCCCGCGCACGCACCGGCGTACGTGATCTACACCTCCGGCTCGACGGGCACCCCGAAGGGCGTCGAGACCACCCGGGGCGGCGTGGCATCCCTGGTGGCCGGGCTGGAGGGGGCGGGCATGTACGCCGAGCAGCCCCGCGTCGTCGCCTGGAACGCCAGCGTCTCCTTCGACGCCTCCGTTCAGCAGTGGGCCCGGGTGTGCCGGGGCGACACCGTGATCGTGCTCGGCGAGGACGAGCGCACCGACCCCGGCCGACTGAGCGAGATCCTGGACAGGCACGGTGTGCAGGACCTGGACCTGACGCCGTCGCACTGGCACCTGCTCCGCGACGACCTGCTGGTGCGCGCCGCCGAGGGACGGCGACTGAGGCTGTTCATGGGCGGCGAGCCGGTGCCCGAGCGCACCTGGCGGGAGCTCGCGGCCGAATGCGCCGCCGGGCGGCTCGAAGCGCTCAACCTGTACGGTCCCACCGAGTGCACGGTGGACGCCACCGCCACATGGGTCGAGGGCGACTTCCCGCACATCGGCCACCCACTGCCGGGCGTCCGCGCCCATGTCCTGGACGCCGCACTGCGGCCGGTGGCGGACGGTGAAGAGGGCGAACTCTACCTGGCGGGCGCCGGAGTGGCGGCGGGGTACGTGAGCCGGCCCGCGCTCACCGCGACACGGTTCGTCGCCGACCCGTTCGCGGCCGACGGCACCCGGATGTACCGCACCGGGGACAAGGTGCGCCGCCGCGCCGACAAGGCCCTGGAGTACCTGGGGCGCATCGACCGGCAGGTGAAGATTCGCGGCTACCGCGTCGAGCTGGGGGAGATCGAGGCCGCGCTGACCACCCACCCCGGTGTGGCGACCGCCGTGGTCACGCTGCACAGCAGCCCGACCGCCGGGGAGCAACTGGCCGCGTACCTCGTCGCGGCAGACGGCACCGAGGGTCGCACAGCGGCTGCCGTGCCGACCCCGGACGCCCTGCGGGAGCACCTGGCCGGAATCCTGCCCCAGTACATGCTCCCGACCGCGTATGTCACCCTCGACGCCCTGCCGCTGACGGTGAACGGCAAGGTCGACCTCGCCGCCCTTCCCGCCCCCGAACAGGCCGCGGATGGGCAGCCGGCCGCACAGGCGGAGGAGGGCGCGGCGCAGCACCACGCCCCGGACGGCGAGGTCGAGACGCTCATAGCGGATGTGTGGTCCGAGGTACTGGGCCGTGCGCACATCCGGGCCGACGACGACTTCTTCGCCATGGGCGGCCATTCGCTGATCGCGCTGCGCGTCGTCGCCCGGCTGAAGAAACAGCTCGGTATCGCCCTGTCCACGCGCGAGGTCTACCGGCACCCCCGGCTGAGGGACCTGGCGCAGCACGTCGAGACCGTGCGCGCCGGTCACTGAGCAGTCCCGCCGCCCCCGGCCGGTCATGCCCCGGCCGGGATCCGTTCGAGAAAGAGAGGGCCACGATGGCCGTACGACAGGACACCACCGTCATCCGGATCAAACAGCCGGACCACACCACCCGGCGCACGCTCCTCTGCCTGGGCTTCTGCGGCGGAGGCACCGGGCCCTACCACGCGTGGAGCGAGAAAGTCCCCGCGGACGTGGCCCTCTCCGCCATCTGCTACCCCGGCAGGGAAGGCCGTTTCCTGGAGCCGTGCGCGACCGACTGGGAGGAGCTCGCGGCCGACACCACGGCGGCCGTGCTCTCGGCCGTCGACGGACCGTACGTGCTGTTCGGCCACAGCATGGGCGGTTGGATGGCGTTCGACGTGGCGGCCCGTATCGAGAACTCCGGCGGTCCGCTGCCCGAGGCACTGGTCGTCTCCTCGTGCAACGCGCCCGACCGCGGCCTGACGCCCCGCGACATGTTCCCCGCGCGCCAGGACAGCGACGCGGAGCTGCTGGACTGGATGCTGAGCAACGGCTTGATGCCCGCGCACGTCCTGGAGGATCCCGACCTCCAGGAGATGGCGGTCGAGCTCATGCGCGACGACATCCGCGTCCGTGACACCTTCCGCTACAGGGCGGGAACCTCCGTGAGCGTCCCGGTGCAGATGCTTTCCGCGACCGACGACGACGTCATCGAGAAGGACGCCGGAGACCAGTGGCGCAGGGTCGCGCGCGGACCCTACCGCCACGACGTACTGCCCGGCGGGCACTTCTACACCCCGGACATCTGGCGCGACCTGCCCGTCCGGATCACCGCGCTCACCACTCCCACGGCCCCGGCCCCCGCCTGACCCCGCCCGTCCTCCCGCTCGTCCCCACCCTGCTCCTGGTCAGAAAGGACCCCTCTCGTGACGAACCCCTTCGAGAACCCTGACGGCACCTACCTGGTCCTGGTCAACGAACACAACCAGCACTCCTTGTGGCCCTCGCACCTGGCACCCCCCATGGGCTGGACCGTGACGCGCGGCGCCGCCGGCTACCAGACGTGCCTCGACCACATCGAGGCGAACTGGACCGACCTGTCGCCGAAGTCCCCCGTGGGTCACTGAACCGTTCCCGGATCTCCAAGGAAGTGTCATGACTGAAGTGCAGAACCTGCCGGTGGAACAGACCGCCGACACGGGGTACGGCAACGGCGGCTCCGGACGCGGCCGTGGACCGCGGTCGGTGCAGGAGGAGTTGCTGTGCGGACTGTTCGCTCAGGTGCTCAACGTTCCCAGCGTAGGGGTGGATGACAACTTCTTCGCCCTGGGTGGCCACTCGTTGAGGGCCGCTCAGCTGCTGAGCCGCATCCGTTCGGTGCTGGGTGTGGAGTTGGGGGTTCGGGAGTTGTTCTCCGCGCCGACGGTGGCGGGTTTGGCGGGGCGGTTGGTGGAGGGGGCGGTTGTTCGTCCTTCGGTGGTGGTGCGGTCGCGGCCGGAGGTGTTGCCGTTGTCGTTTGCTCAGCAGCGGTTGTGGTTTCTTGACCGTTTGGAGCAGAGTCCGACGTACAACGCGCCGTTCGCTTTCCGGGTGCGGGGCGGTGTTGATGCGGGAGTGCTGCAGGCTGCGGTGAATGATGTGGTGGCTCGTCATGAGGCGCTGCGTACGGTATTCCCCGCGGTTGACGGCGAGCCTTCCCAGCGCGTGCTTGGCACGGATCAGGCACGCGTTGATGTGAAGGTGGTGCGGTGCTCCGCCGAGGAACTGCCCGTGCAGCTCCAGGCCGCCGCTTTCTCCCCCTTTGATCTTGCTGTTGAGTTGCCGTTCCGGGTGTCTTTGTTCTCGGTTGATGCTGATGAGCATGTGTTGTTGTTGGCGTTGCATCACATTGCGAGTGATGGGTGGTCGGAGGCGCCGCTGCTGCGGGATCTGTCGACGGCCTATCGGGCTCGTCTTGGTGGTCAGGCTCCTGCATGGCAGGCGTTGCCGGTGCAGTACGCCGACTACGCGCTGTGGCAGCGTGAGCTTCTTGAGGGTGTAGGGGCGGAGCAGGCGGAGTTCTGGACCCGTGCTCTGGCTGGTCTCCCGCAGGAGCTTGCTCTTCCCACCGACCGTCCGCGTCCCGCGCAGGCCACCTACAACGGTGGGCTCGTTCACTTCCACATCCCCGCCGAACTCCACGCCCGCCTGGAGTCCGTGGCCCTCAACCATGGAGCAACCCTCTTCATGGTCCTGCAGGCCGGCCTGGCGACGTTTCTGACACGTCTGGGCGCGGGCACTGACATCCCCCTCGGCACGGCCACGGCCGGCCGTGGAGACGAAGCACTCGATGAGCTCGTGGGGTTCTTCGTCAATACGCTGGTGCTGCGTACTGACACTTCGGGGGATCCGACGTTCTCGGAGTTGCTGCGGCGGGTGCGGGAGAGTGACCTGGCGGCCTTCGCTCATCAGGATCTGCCTTTTGAGCAGTTGGTGAAGGAGCTCAACCCGGAGCGCACCGCCGCGCGGCATCCGTTGTTCCAGACCATGCTGGTCCTCCAGAACAACGCCGAGGGGACCCTCGACCTCCCGGGCACCACCGCCACCCCTCGGCAATTCGACACCGCACCCACCAAATTCGACCTCGGCTGGAGCCTCGCGGAACAGCGGGATGCGGACGAGAGACCTGCGGGGATCGCGGGAATTCTCCAGTTCGCCACCGACCTGTTCGACCACTCCACCGCCGAGTCCCTGTCGCGCTGCCTTGTACGCCTCCTCGATTCCGTCACCGCGGCTCCGGATGCTGCTGTCGGTGTGCTGGAGGTTTTTGAGTCGGTTGAGCAGGAGCGGGTGTTTGTGGGGCGTGCGGGTGAGCGCCGTCGTGCGATTGAGGCTGCGGGGGTGATGGAGGAGTGCGGTGATGAGCGTGGTCCGCGGTCGGTGCAGGAGGAGTTGCTGTGCGGGCTGTTCGCTGAGGTCCTCAAGGTTCCCGGTGTAGGCGTCCACGACAATTTCTTTGCTTTGGGGGGTCACTCGCTGCTTGCTACCCGGTTGCTTGGGCGTATTCGTTCGGTGCTGGGTGTGGAGTTGGGGGTTCGGGAGCTGTTCTCCGCGCCGACGGTGGCGGGTTTGGCGGGGCGGTTGGCGGAGGGGGCGGTTGTTCGTCCCGCAGTGGCGGTCCGGTCACGGCCGGAGATGGTTCCGCTGTCGTTTGCTCAGCAGCGGTTGTGGTTTCTTGACCGTCTGGAGCAGAGCCCGACGTACAACGCACCGTTCGCCTTCCGGGTGCGGGGCGGTGTTGATGCAGGGGTGCTTCAGTCAGCGGTGAATGATGTGGTGGCTCGTCATGAGGCGCTGCGTACGGTATTCCCCGCGGTTGACGGCGAGCCCTTCCAGCGGGTGCTCGATGCCGACCAGGCGTGTGTCGATGTGAAGGTGGTGCGGTGCTCTGCCGAGGAGCTGTCCATGCGGCTCCAGGCCGCCGCTTTCAGCCCTTTTGATCTTGCTGTTGAGTTGCCGTTCCGGGTGGCTTTGTTTTCGGTCGATGTTGATGAGCATGTGTTGTTGTTGGCGTTGCATCACATTGCGAGTGATGGGTGGTCGGAGGCGCCGCTGTTGCGGGATCTGTCGGCGGCCTACCGGGCTCGTCTTGGCGGTGAGGAGCCTTGGTGGCAGCCGTTGCCGGTGCAGTATGCCGACTATGCGCTGTGGCAGCGCGAGCTCCTGAACAACGTGGAGACAGAACAGAACAAATTCTGGACCCGTGCTCTGGCCGACCTTCCTCCGGAGCTTGCTCTTCCCACCGACCGTCCGCGCCCCGCGCAGGCCACTCACACCGGCGGGCTGGTCCACTTCCACATCCCCGCCGAACTCCACACGCAACTCGTATCGTTGGCCCGCGACCACGGCGCGACGACCTTCATGGTCCTGCAGGCAGGTCTGGCGACGCTGCTGACCCGCCTCGGTGCGGGCACCGATATCCCTCTCGGTACGGCTACGGCCGGCCGCACCGACCAGGCGCTCGACGACCTCGTGGGGTTCTTCGTCAATACGCTGGTGTTGCGTACCGATACTTCGGGGGATCCGACGTTCTCGGAGTTGCTGCGGCGGGTGCGGGAGAGTGATCTGGCGGCCTTCGCTCATCAGGATCTGCCTTTTGAGCAGTTGGTGAAGGAGCTCAACCCGGAGCGCACTGCGGCGCGGCATCCGTTGTTCCAGACCATGCTGGTCCTCCAGAACAATGCGGAGGGGACCCTCGACCTCCCGGGCGCCACAGCCACCCCTCAACAGCTCGACATCGCACCCACCAAGTTCGACCTCAGCTGGGGCTTTGCGGAGCATCACGGCGAGGACGGGGCGCCATGCGGAATGGCCGGTTTGCTGCACTACGCCGCCGACCTCTTCGACCACTCCACGGCGGAGACCCTTGCCCAGCGCCTGCTGCAACTCTTCAGCGCCATCACCGCGGCTCCGGATGTCGCTGTCGGTGTGCTGGAGGTTTTTGAGTCGGTTGAGCAGGAGCGGGCGTTTCTGGGGCGTGCGGGCGAGCGCCGTCGCGTGATCGAGGCTGTGGAGGAGGAGTGTGATGATGAGCGTGGTCCGCGGTCGGTGCAGGAAGAGCTGCTGTGCGGACTGTTCGCCGAGGTCCTCAAGGTGCCCGGTGTAGGCGTCCACGACAACTTCTTTGCTTTGGGAGGTCACTCACTGCTCGCTACCCGGTTGCTCGGGCGTATTCGTTCGGTGCTGGGTGTGGAGTTGGGAGTTCGTGAGCTGTTCTCCGCCCCGACGGTGGCGGGTCTGGCAGCGGGGTTGGCAGAGGGGGCGGTTGTTCGTCCCGCGGTGGCGGTCCGGTCACGGCCGGAGACGGTTCCGCTGTCGTTTGCTCAGCAGCGGTTGTGGTTTCTTGACCGTCTGGAGCAGAGCCCGACGTACAACGCGCCGTTTGCCTTCCGGGTGCGGGGTGGCGTTGACGCGGGAGCGCTGCAGTCAGCGGTGAATGATGTGGTGGCCCGTCATGAGGCGCTGCGTACGATATTCCCCGCCACGGGCGGTGAAGCCTGCCAGGTGATCCTGGCGCCCGCGGATGCGCGGGTGAAGGTGACAGTGGTGGAGTGTGCTGCCGAGGACCTGCCTTCCATGGTCCAGGCGTCGGCGTTCGCTTCGTTCGATCTTGCTGTTGAGTTGCCGTTCCGGGTGTCTTTGTTCTCCGTCGACGCTGATGAGCATGTGTTGTTGTTGGCGTTGCATCACATTGCGAGTGATGGGTGGTCGGAGGCGCCGTTGCTGCGGGATCTGTCGACGGCCTATCGGGCTCGTCTTGGTGGTCAGGCGCCCGCGTGGCAGGCGTTGCCGGTGCAGTATGCCGACTACGCGCTGTGGCAGCGTGAGCTTCTTGAGGGTGTAGGGGCGGAGCAGGCGGAGTTCTGGACCCGTACTCTGGCCGGCCTTCCTCAGGAGCTTGCGCTTCCCGCCGACCGTCCGCGCCCCGCGCAGGCCACCCACACCGGTGGGCTCGTCCATTTCCACATCCCCGCCGAACTCCACGCACAACTCGAAAACCTCGCCCGCAGCCACGGCGCGACCCTGTTCATGGCCCTCCAAGCCACGCTGGCCGGACTGCTGACCCGCCTCGGTGTGGGCACCGATATCCCCCTCGGTACGGCCACGGCCGGCCGCACCGACCAGGCGCTCGACGACCTCGTGGGGTTCTTCGTCAATACGCTGGTGCTGCGCACTGACACTTCGGGGGATCCGACGTTCTCGGAGTTGTTGCGGCGGGTTCGGGAGAGTGATCTGGCGGCGTTCGCTCACCAGGACTTGCCTTTTGAGCAGTTGGTGAAGGAGCTCAACCCGGAGCGCACCGCGGCGCGGCATCCGTTGTTCCAGACCATGCTGGTCCTTCAGAACAATGCGGAGGGGACGCTCGACCTCCCGGGCGCCACCGCCACTCCTCAGCAGTTCGACACCGCACCCACCAAATTCGACCTGGACTTCACCTTCGCCGAGAGCCGCGGCGAGAAGGGCGAGCCCCGTGGCATCGACGGTCTGCTGCACTACGCCGCCGACCTCTTCGACCACTCCACCGCAGAGTCCCTGATCCGACACTTCAACCGCGTCCTCAACGCCGCCATCACGAACCCCGAGGCCACCATCGGGTCCCCGGAGCTGCTCTCTCCGCCGGAGCGGGAGCGTGTCCTGGTGCAGTGGAACGACACCGCTCGCCCACTGCCCGACGACCGGTTGCTGCACGAGATCTTCGAAGAGCAGGCGCGGCGCATCCCCGGTGCCACGGCGCTCGTGGACGTGCAGGGTGCGTGGACGTTCCAAGAGTTGAACAACCGGGCGAACCAGCTGGCCCGGATGCTGATCGGGCAGGGCGTGGGACCGGAACAGCATGTGGCCACCCTGCTTCCGCGTACCGGAGAACACCTCGTCGCCATGCTGGCCGTGCTCAAGGCAGGCGCCTGCTACGTGCCGCTGGACCCGGAGTACCCGGTGGACCGGCTGGTTCTCATGCTGGAGGACGCCGCACCGGCGGTGCTGCTGACGGACACGGACCACGCTGCCCGGCTCCGGCCGCACTGTGGGACGACACTGTCGCTGCTGGCCCTCGACGACCCCGCCGTGCGCGCCACCCTCAGCCGGTATGCGTCCGTGGACCTCGGCCCCGGCGACCGGTCCGTCCGGCCGAGCCCGGACCATCTCGCCTACGTGATCTACACATCCGGTTCGACCGGTCAGCCGAAGGGCGTGGCGGTCGAACACCGCAGCCTTTCCAACCTGTTCCACGGCCACCTCGGCGAGGTCTACGCGTCCCAGCCGGCGGACGGTCACCGGATCCGGGCCGCACTGACCGGGCCGTTGACGTTCGACTCCTCCTGGTGCCCGGTGCTGTGGATGATGGGCGGCCACGAGCTGCACCTGATCGACGACGAGACCCGCCGCGACCCGCAGGCGCTGGTCGAGTACGTCGCCGCTCAGGCCATCGACTACCTGGAGGTGTCCCCCACCTTCTGCCGCCAGCTGATGGCCGCGGGGCTGCTGTCCGACGGACAGGCGTCGCGCCCGCGCATTATCGAACTCGGTGGTGAGGGCTGCGACCAGGCCCTGTGGACCGACCTGCGGGCTGTGTCCGGCACGCGGGTCGTCAATGGCTACGGCCCGACCGAGGGAACGGTGTACGTCTCGTACGCGACCGTCGCGGACCACGATCGGCCGACGATCGGCCGTCCCATGGGGAACAACCGCGTGTACGTGCTCGACGAGGGCCTGCGGCCGGCTCCGGTCGGGGTGATCGGCGAGCTGTACCTGGCGGGCACGGGCGTGGCACGCGGTTACGTGGGCCGCCCGGCCCTGTCGGCGCAACGGTTCGTGGCCTGCCCGTTCGGGGAGCCGGGCGAGCGGATGTACCGGACCGGGGACTTGGTCAAATGGCGCGCCGACGGGGTGCTGGAGTACGTGGGCCGCGCCGACGACCAGGTGAAGATCCGAGGGTTCCGCATCGAACCGGGCGAGGTGGAGGCGGTCCTCGCCGGGCACGACGCGGTCGGCCACGTGGCCGTGACCGTTCGCGAGGACCGCCCGGGCGACCGCCGCCTGGTGGCCTACGTGGTCGCCGGGCGCGACGGCGAGGCGGGCTCCGATCTGGACCCGGGCGCACTGCGCCGGTTCGCGACGGAGCGGCTGCCGCGGCACATGGTGCCGTCGGCGTTCGTCCTCCTGGACGCCCTGCCGCTGACCTCTCGCGGAAAGCTGGACCGGCGGGCACTGCCCGCGCCGGGCGACGGAGCGGCGGTGAGCCGCCGCGGTCCGCGGACGGTGCGTGAGGAGCTGCTGTGCGGGCTGTTCGGGCAGGTGCTCGGGGCGCCCGCGGTGGGTATCGACGACGACTTCTTCGCGCTCGGCGGCCACTCGATGCTCGCTACGCAGCTGATCAGCCGGGTGCGTTCGGTGCTGGGAGCCGATCTGGACATCAGGACCCTGTTCGACGCCCCCACCGTCGCCGACCTCGCCGAGCGGCTCGACGAGGCCGAAGGCCGGAGAGAGGACTCCCTCGCCGTTCTGTTGCCGCTCCGCAGGGTCCGTCGGTCGTCCGGCACACCTCTCCCGGGCGATGCCTCCTCGCCCCGGCCGCTCTTCTGCGTCCACCCGGCGGCGGGCGTCAGCTGGGTGTACTCCGGCCTGCTCCGTCATCTGCCCTCGGACCAGCCCTTGTACGGTCTCCAGGCGCACGGGCTCACGCAACCGGATGCTGCTCCGGCGAGCCTGGCCGAGATGGTGGAGGCCTATCTGGCGCAGATCCGGTCCGTCCAGCCGGAGGGCCCGTACTCCCTGCTCGGCTGGTCCTTCGGCGCTGTCGTGGCCCACGAGATGGCGGTGCGGCTCCAGGAGGAAGGGCAGCGCGTCGACTCCCTGGTGCTGATGGACGGCTACCCTGCCGACGGCATCCCGGTGGAGCGAACTGAGAGCGAACCGGGTGAGGGGACCGAGGACGCGGCGGAGCTCACGCACGCCCTGTTCGCGTCACTGGGACATCAGCCCGAGTCGTCCGCTGAGGACACCGGCCCGCTCGCTCTGCTCGGGGACCAGGGCCTTGCGGCCATGATCCGGGTGTTCGCCCACAATGCCCGCTTGCACGACGGCTTTGTGCCGAGGACATTCCAAGGGGACGTACTGGTCTTCGAGGCGACCGAGGACAAGGCCCCGGGCTCGGCCCGCCCGGACGACTGGCGGCCCCATGTGACGGGCCGGATCGAGGTCACCCCTGTACGGGGAGCGCACGGCGAGCTGACCCGTCCGGACCAACTCGCCCAGATCGGCCCCGCACTGGCCGACTGGTTGGCCCGACACGGGCAGTAAGGTCCCCACCGAAGTGGCCAGGTCCCGCCCGGGTGCTGCGACAGCGCACCCGGGCGGGACCTTTGGCATGGCCTCCGGTCGCGGTAACGGGGGAGACACAAGACGGTGGCACATGCAGTCGCCGGCGAGGAAACCGGGACGGCGCTTGTTCCATACGCCGTTACCTGCAGCAGATCCCGCGCCCCCCGCGGGTGCGACCGGCAGGCCACAGGCCCGGCGGTCAGGGGACCACCGGGCCTGTGTGCTGCGGCTTCTTGCGCCGCGGAAGTGTACTTCGCGAGATTGCCGCCCTCAGACCCCTATCCGTGGCTCCACGACCATGGTGAGCCCCTTCGGGTGGGTGGTGGCCGCTGCCACCTCGGGGATCGGGCGGAGGGAGCGGGAACGCAGGCGCAGGCGGGAGCAGATGACGGCCAGGGCGATGGTGATCTCGGTGGTGGCGAAGACGTCGCCGACGCACTTGTGGACTCCGGCGCCGAAGGGGATGTGGGCGCCGCGCGGTTGGGTCGCTGCCCGGTCGTCCAGCCAGCGGTCGGGGTCGAACCGGGAGGGGGCGGTGAAGAACCTCGGGTCGTGCTGGAGGGCGTACGGGCTGTAGATGACCTCGGCGCCTTCGGGGAGTGTCGCCTCGCCGAGCCGCACTTCGCGCAGGGTGCGGCGGAGGATGAGCCAGGGGGCGTGCAGGCGCAGGGTCTCGCTGATGACGCGGCTGGTGTAGCGCAGCTCGCAGAGGTCCTTCCAGGTCGGGGGACGGCCGGCGAGGACGCGGTCGAGCTCCTCGTGCAGCTGCTTCTCGACCGCGGGGTGCCGTGCGATCTCGTAGAGGGCCCAGGCGATGGTCGCGCCCGTCGTCTCCACACCGGCGAAGAGGAAAGTGATCACCTGGTCGCGGATCTGCTTGTCGGTGAGGCCGTCGCCGTCGTCGTCCCGGGCGGCCAGCAGCAGGGACAGCATGTCGTCGCGCTCGTGGCCCGGGGTGCGGTACGTGCTGATCGTCTCGTCGATGATCCTGTTGGCCACGGTGATGGCCCGCCGGTAGCGGTGGTTGCCGGGTGTGGGGACCTTCTCCCACGCGGTGGGCAGCAGCGTGCGCAGCACCGCGCCGTGGAAGAGGGTCAGGATGCTCTCCCGGAATTCCGCCGAGGCGCGCGGGCCCATCTCCGTGTCGAAGAGGCAGGCGGTGACGGCGGTCAGCGCCATGTCGTTCATGGCGCTGTCGACGGCGATCTCCTGGCCGGGCCGCCAGTCGGCCACCATGTTCTCGGCCGCGGTCCGCATCGTGTCGGCGTACTCCGCTATGCGGTCGCGGTGGAAGGCGGGCTGGATCAGGCGGCGCAGCTTGCGGTGCTTGCGGCCGGAGGTGGTGCCCACGCCCTCGCCCAGGAACTGGCTCAGTTTTTCGTAGACGCGGCCCTGGGTGAAGTCGTGGTCGCTGGTGACCAGCACCCGCCGGACGAGCTCCGGGTCCGTGACCACGTACGCGGGCATGCGGGCGACGTCGATGCGCACCACGTCGCCGACGGTGGACAGCGAGGTCATGAACGACAGGGGGTCGCGGAGCAGGGGAAGGATGTGGCCGATGCCCGGGAGGGAGCCGGGGGCGGTGGGTGGGGAGAGGGTCTCAGTGCGAGGGGACATGGGTTTCTCCTGCTGTCGCGGGGGCGGGGAGGGGAGCGGGACGGGGCCGTGCGTAGCGGCGCATGAGCGGCACCTCGCAGTACCGGTGGAGCAGGTGCGCGACGGCGAGGGACGCCGCCATGATGCCGAGGACGAGCAGGGTGGCCGTGCCCGTCCCGAATTTCCGTCCGGTTCCGGCGACTTGACGGACCGTCATGATGATCGGGTAGTGGATGATGTACAGCGCGTAGGAGGAGTGCCCGAGGGCGACGACGCGCCGGTGGCGGAGTGCGGATCCGCGCCGCTCGATGTCCTTGAGGGCGAGGGCCGGGATGACCAGGGCGAGCGGTACGCACAGGGCCGCGCCGAAGACGAAGGTCGGGGGCAGCACCGGGACGAGGAGGAAGGCGGCCACGGGCAGCCCGATGAGCACCGGACGTCGCATCCTGACCCAGCGGCCCTCCTGCACCAGGCGGGCGGTGAGGATTCCCAGGGTGAATTCGAGGAGCCGCACCGGGGGGAAGGCGTAGATGAACCAGAGCCGGGTGCCGTTGAGCGGCAGCCAGTCGTAGAGCGTGGGCCCGTCGACGAGGAGGCTCACCAGCGCCATGAGCGGGATCGCCGCGGCGACGGCGGTCCACCATCGCCACAGGTTCCCGGCGGCGATCCGGCGCAGGCCCCGCAGGAGGAAGGGGAAGAGCAGGTAGAAGAACGCCTCGCAGGATATCGACCAGGCCGGCACGTTGGGGCCGACGAAGTAGTGCGCGTCCGGTACCCAGTTCTGGACGAGGAACAGGTTCGCCAGGGCAGGGCCCAGGGGGACGTCCGTCGGTGTGGACAGCATGGGCGACGGTGTGGTGGTCACGAGGAGGAAGAGCACGGCGGCGGCCCAGGCGACCACGTGGTTCGGCACGATCTTCCAGAACCTGCGCCGCCAGAACCCGCGCGTGGTGTCGTTCCGGGGCGCCGACCAGGTCAGGATGAAGCCGCTGAGCATGAAGAAGGAGGCAACGGCGCCCGTGGCCAGCGGCAGGGTCAGGCCGAGGAGGCCGTGCAGTGCCTTGTCGCGGAACACGGAGGAGATGAAGGCCGCGTGGCAGAAGAGCACCACGAAGGCCAGGACGAAGCGGTAGCCGGTGAGGGTCGGCAGGTCCATCGGACGGGGGTCCGGCGCTGCCGGTGCGGGGGAGGCGGTGGGCACGGGGGGTTCCCTTCGGGGTCCGTCGGCCGTCATTCGCCGAAGTGCTGCGGACCGGTCACCCCGAGGTCGGGGTTGTCCACGTGGTAGCGGCCGCAGGTCAGGCTCCAGTCCTGGTTGCCGCGGGTCCACGCGGTCAGCCCGTCGAGATAGCGCCCGACCCGCGGGTCGTCGGACGTACGCCGGAGCCGTTCGGCCATGTCCAGGAAGGCGCCGAGCTCCCGGTCGTGGTACGCGACGGCCATCCCGATCGCCTCCGTGGGAGCACAGCCGTGGTGCTGCGCGAGGACGGTGATCAGGTTGATGGCTCCGGGCCAGTGCAGCTCGCGCAGGCCGGAGAGGATGTCGTTGATCCAGGAGTTGACGCGGCTCGCCGAGAGGGCGAGCGACTGGATCTCCGTGCTGCCCCAACGGTCGCCCGGCAGAGGGCAGTTCATGCCGCTCTCCAGGAGGACGAACATCACCGAGCGCAGGGCGATGCTCGACTCGCGGAGTGCGATGTATTCCTGCAGGGACGGGATCTCCCGGTTGCAGAGGTAGATGACCTCGGCCCCGGCGCCGGTGAAGTACTCGTGCAGTCCGGCGACGAACCGCTGGAAGTGCTCGGGGCCGATCTGCCGTCTGGTCCGCGCGCACAGCTCGTGCAGGGCGAGGATGTACGGGTCCTCGCCCGGCGGGGCGTCGGGGTCGTGCAGGACGCGCAGGCAGCGGAGCGTGTGACGCGCGTAGTCCATGGGCCGGCCGGCCTCGGCGGCGCGTTCCATGTACTCGTCGTCCTGCAGGAACAGCCAGATCATCCAGTCGCAGGCCAGCTGAGCGCCCTCGGCGCTGGCGTGCGGGTAGGTCAGGGCCGCGAGTCTGCCGAACTGGGCGGCGCGTGCCGCCTCTTCCTCGGCGGCGTCGCGGATGAAGCCGAACCGCCGCATCCACGCGACCGCGGACTCCTCCAGGTGTGCGGCGGCCGGGTGGACCGCGGACGGGAACGGGCAGCGCAACTGCGGTACGCGTACCGGTGCGGACTGATCGAGCATGGTGGGGGGTCCTCACTGAAGGGGGCCTACGGGGGTCTACGGGGTGCCGGACGTTGCCGGTGCCGGGCGGCCCTGCCCCGCTCCCCGTCCGGCCAGGGCGCTGAGCGCGATGCCCGGCGCGAGGAGGCTCGACGGCGGGCGCAGGGAGTGGAGAACTTCCAGAAATGTCAGGTGGACCCGGGGGTCGCGGGTGCAGGCGGCCTGCACCCGGTCCATGTAGCGCGAGGCCACGCGCTGGGACCAGGACGGCGGGGTGCCCTCGGTGTCGGGCAGGACGTTGTCGGCCGCCGCGGCCATGTCCCAGAAGCTGTTGGTGAGCGTGGTGAGCCGGCTGTGGTAGCGCGGTGAGATCCCGGACAGCTCCGGACGCCCGGTCAGGCACTCTCCGAGCAGGGCCGCGCCGAGGGCGGCCGCGGTCATGCCCTGGCCGTACACCGGGTTGAAGCAGCACAGGGCGTCACCGGTGAGCAGGAGATTGCCGGGCAGCCGTGCCCCTGGGCGGATCAGCCGACGGCGGTTGCTGGTCGCGTGGCTGCCCGTGATGCCGGTCAGCGGTTCCGCGTGGGCGATGGAGTCCGCGATGAGCGGGTCGGCCAGGCCGCGCGCGTACGGCAGGAAGTCCGGCTCCCGAGTGGAGGGCCGGTCGGCGCCGCTCCCGATGAGGGTGACGATCCACCGGCCGCCTTCGAGGGGCGCCAGCACACCACCTCGGTGCGGGCCGGGCGGCCCGCCCTGGATGTAGCAGGCCTGCCACGCGGCGCGGTGCCCCTCGGGGACGCGGTAGATGCGGCTCGCGTAACCGATGTGCGGGTCGATGACCTCTTTCGGTGGCGGCACACAGCCGAGTTGCTCCAGCCAGGTGTCCACGGGGGAGCCCCGGCCGGTGGCGTCGACCACGAGGTCCGCGGTGAGTGTCGGTCTGTCGTGGTCCGGGCCTTCGGTGGTGTGCAGCCGCACTCCGGTGACGGCCGATGTGTTCCCGGTGAGGCCGGTGACCCGGGTCCCCTCGTGGAACACGATGTTGGGTGCCGTGCGGACCATGCGCCGGACCGTCCACTCCACCAGGGGGCGGCTGGCACACACGAAGCCCAGCCCGGAGGGGAAGACCGCGGCCCACCCATGCGGATTGCGCATCGCGAGATCCCCGGCGAGGTCCAGCATGGGCGCCCCGGCACCGGTCAACTCACCGGTGAAGCCGGGCAGCAGCCGCTCCAGCGTCCGCAGCCCGCGCACCCCGAGGCCGTGCACATGAGTGGACTGCGGCACCCCGCGCCGCGGTACGGGCCCTTCGGGCAGTCGGTCCTGCTCCACCACGACCACGCGTGCAACGTGCTGGGCGAGCACCCGCGCCGTGAGCAGCCCGGCGAGGCCACCGCCGATCACCACAGCCTGGGCATCTCCAAGGCCGGCCTTGAGAGTAGTCATGATCCTCCTTGGAGGCGGATCATTGCCCTTGCGTCACTTGAGTCACAAGGGTCACATCAGGCCACGGTTGTTTGAAGAGAAGGGCCTGGTGGGCGGGGGTTGGTGAGTGCTCGGCGTATGCCCGGAGCCGAGGCGGGAGAACACGAATGGGAGTGTCGGGGGACGAGCGATCACATGGGAGCTGGACAGTGGGTAACCCGATGTTTTCAGCCAACACGAGCGAGGCCGGGCGCCCGCCCGCGCTGAGGTTGGCCGCTTTAGGTCAACGCGCTGTGGACACTTCCGCGACGCGCCGAGCCGGCGGGCCGCAGTCGTCGGCCGCGAGGCGCTCAGTCGCGGTAGACGGCGCTCGCGATCCGGACGAACGACCGGATCAGCGGGTTCGTGTCGCCTTCCTTCCACACCGCCACCACGCGGGTCGGCGCCATGTCGACCAGCGGTACGACGGCCAGCTCCTCGGGCAGGGCGTGCCCGAGCGGGGCCATCCCGACCGTGCCGTTCCAGAGCACGGCCTGCACACACTCCTGAACGGCGCGCACCACCGGACCCTCGCGGGCCTCACCGCCGCTCCAGTACGACCGCCAGACGGGGTCGGTACCGTCCGGGAACCGGAACCAGCGCCGGCCGGCCAGGTCGGCCAGTTCCAGGCGATCGCGGCGGGCCAGCGGATCGTCGGCACGCAGCACCGCGCCCACCGGGTCGACGCGCAACTCACGCACCGTCAGGCCGGTCTCGTCGAACGGCCCGAGGGTCAGAGCGACGTCGACCAGCCCGGCGCGCAGCCCACAGGTCGGATCGGTCAGGCCGGTCTCGCGGACGCGGACCTCGACACCCGGGTGCCGTCGGCGGTACGCGGCCGCCAGCCGCGTCGTACCTCGGTCGGCGCTGTCGGCCAGGATGCCGACGGTGATGCTCGCGGCGCCGGCCTCCGCGGCCACGCGCTCGCGTACCCGGTCGGCCCGGCCGAGCAGGATGCGCGCCTCGTCCAGCAGCACGGCCCCGGCCGGGGTGAGCGCGACGCCCGCGGCGGAGCGGTGCAACAGAACGGCGCCGACATCGGCCTCCAACTGCTTGATCGCCCGGCTCAGCGGCGGCTGGCTCATGTGCAACCGGGCGGCCGCCCGGCCGAAGTGGAGTTCCTCGGCGACGGCAACGAAATAGCGCAGCGTGCGTAGCTCCATGACCAGCGACGATACCCCCACGGTATCGACACCACCTCATCGGTCCTGTACAGCCTCGGCGCCCGGACGGTGGAATCGGAACATGAAAGCCGATGCGGTGAACTCCCCTGAAGGAGCGGAGAATGACTGAAGTATCGGTGGTCGGCCCGGGCGACGGCGAGACGATCCTCCTGGGCACCACCCGACTGCGCGTCCTCGAGGACGGCAGCACCACCGGACACCGTCTCGGCGTCGCCGAGACCATCCTCGCCCCGCACACGGCCGGGCCACCGCAGCACCGCCACGCCCAGCACGACGAGGGCTTCTATGTCATCTCCGGCACGGTGCGGTTCACGGTGGGGGAGAAGAACTACGACGCGGCCGCGGGCACGCTCGTGATGATCCCGCCCGGAGCCCCGCACACCTTCGCCAACCCGGGCGACCAACCGGCCGTCATGCTCACCACCTTCACACCCGACCTGTACCTCCAGTACTTCCGCGACCTGCGGGACATGATCACCGCCGGCCAGGAACCGACCGCACAGACGACCATCCGAACCATGAGCCGCTACGCCACTGTGCCCGCCACCGAGTTCGCCCCGAAGCCGGAAGACTGACGTCGGCAAGCGTTGTTCACGTCACTGGATGCAGGGCGCACTGTCACATGCCGCACCCTGCATCCCTCTCATCTCAGCCGTGCGTCCGGTAGTTCTTGCCGGCCGACGCCACGTATTCCGACCACGTGGCGACGTCCTTGCGGTCGGGTGCCTTGATCTTGGGGTCGACGCCGTAGTCCGAGAACTCCTCGGTGATCCGCCCGTCGCCCTTGGGAGACCTGCCCCTCTCCTCCTCCTTGGCGATGAGGCCCTTCTCGTCGACCCAGACGTCGATTTGCGTCTTGTCCATGCCGGACTTCTTGGTCTGCAGCAGGTACCGGTCCCGGTAGTCCTTCGTCATGGCCGGGCCCTCGTAGTGCTCCAGGTCGGCGAGCACGACCGTCCCCCGGTAGTGGTCGGCGGCACGGCCGCCCACCGTTTCACCGCCGACGTGCCGGAGATCCTTGGAGACGGCCAGCAGCGCGCTGACCCACTTCTTCATGGACCCCTGAACGCGCCGCCCGGGGTTCTCCTTCGGCTTCTCCCCGGACTTCCCCTGGGAGGGCTCCGGCGTCTTCGGGGCGGAGTCGAGATCGTCCATGGTGTACCAGGACTTGCCCGGTACGTCGCTCGTGGCCATGTACATCACCCCGCCGATGGAGAGGAGATGGGTGCCGCCGGAAGCGGTTCCCTTCGACTTCTCCCCGGAGGTCTTGGTCTCGGTGGCCTCGGGCTCGTTCTGGAACGTCATCTCGGCACGGGACTCGGGCTCGTTACCGGTCTTCCCCGTCTCGACGGTCCGGTACGAGTTCTGCTGCGTCATCTTCTCCAGGGCCGCCTTCAACACGGCAGGGGCGTCGGCCCGCTTGCCGGTCGCGTCGTCGGCGCGGCCGGAGGAACCGCCCTTGCTCTCCGACGACTTGGTGTCGCTCCCGCACGCCGCCAGGCCCATGACCAGAGCGGCGCTGGTCACCGCCATGGCGGTCTTCCGGATCGTCTTCACAGCTTTTGCTGTCCTTTGTCAGGGATGAAGGAAACGGATGGAGGCTACACGTTTTCACCGTGCATGTTCGATTTATTTACCTACTGGGTCGATCGGCCGCGGCGCGGGCTGAGAGCTGGCGTGTCCTGGCCGACCTGAACGCTCTCGACTTACCGTTCTACGGTGCCGGGCGGTCGGCGGTGGCAAGAAGCCCCGCCCATGCGCCTCGGGGGAGAAGCGCACAGACGGGGCGACCAGGGGCCTAGGCTTCGGTGTCATGGCTGAGGCTTACGTCACCAGCGACGAGCACCCGGCATGCGGGATCTGTCCGTCGCGCCGCTTCCCCCTCGGGGCCTTCGACGTGCTCGAACGGCCCTCGCGCGACTGCCCGTTCAATCCCGCCGACGGGCACCGGTACACCACTGACGGTGTGCCCGTGTGCGTGCATCCGGAGAAGGTCGGCATCCCTGCGGGGAGATACAGGACCGATGGCCTGCCCGTGGCCACGAAGCTTGCGTTGCCTGACGACGTTGCCGAGCTGGACTCGTACCTGCGCGACATGATGCACAGCGCAGCGCCGGGAGTGCTCGAATTGCTGATCGAGCAAGCCGCCACCGAGATTCCCCGTACCTTCCCCGAAGTGGACGTCATCACGGCGCTGCGCCGCGCTCTCAGTTAGCTCGCTGTGGCGAAGCCGGGGGCGAACCTTCGTCCGCCTTCGAAGATGCCCAGCGGCTCATACTTCTTGATGGCGGCGGCGCGCCGCTTCTCGGTTTCGTCCTTGCTGATCCAGAACCGCTCGTTCACCGGTCCCCATGCGGCCCGGTAGACCTGGTGCGTGTAGTCGCCGTGGTCCCAGCCGCCGATTTCCTCGCGGTCCGTGGCGTGAACGAACTTGATCCCGGTCCGCTCCTGAACACGGCTCAGCACGGTGAACTGAGCGGCAAGAGCGTGGATCATCTCATCTACGGGGACGGAGACGGGAACCTCTGCCGCGTACTCGTCACCATCCGTCATCTCGTAGACGGCCGACTTGATCGCCATTGCCCGGAGGGCTTCCGGGAACAACGGAACGGTGTCCTTCTCGACGTCGAAGCCGTCGACAAGCGCGTAGCCCGTGAAGCTCTGCCAGTCCTTGTCGTACTTGGCGCACCCGGTGCGCAGACGCTCGAACTCCGGGTCGGCCTCAATTGCCGAGAGGATCTCTCGTGCGCGCTCGGACACCCTCTCGGGAGCGGGACGAACAAGGGTAGTGTCGACCACTGCACTCTCCTTTTTGGTTGCGTGTATTTGCCGCCTCGGCCATCGAGGCGGAGGGCTCATCGGTGATACGGGTTGCTGATGATCGCAAGCAGGATCGCCAGGGCGACGGAGACGACGACCGTCGTGGCCCAGATCGCTCCGGCCCATCGGAGGGAGGCGCGTCGGATCACGGCTGCCTCATCCACGCGTGGAACGGGCGCTTAACGATCTGCGTGTAGGAGTGGTGCGACGGGTTGGCCCTGACGTGCTCCAAGATCCAGAGCGAACCAACCTCCTGGTCGGTGCTCCGGGGGGAGCCCTCGCCACACACGTCGCACTCCTGGGCGTAGGTGTGGGGCTTCGCGTCCGGCTCACGGTCGGGCCGAACGGTCCAATCAGCGTGTGCGATCACGGCACGTGTGCTCATGCAAGCCAATCCCTTCGGGCGTTGCCCCCGTCAGTGCCACAGGTGTACCGCCGGGTGCAGAGGCAGCGCGGCGACCGTCAAGGCGTCATACCGGCGTCATACATCGGTCAAAACCCGTGCCCAACTGTCGCCCAGCGCCCTACTGTCGAAGACGTGGCCGAACCCAACACGATCCTTCGCGCTGTCAGAATCAGCCTGCGCATGTCGCAAGATGATCTAGCTCTCGCCATACGTCAGGCAGGGAAGGAATCAGGTGAACCGAACGACTGCGCCAAACGCAACGTTCAGCGATGGGAGTCAGGGAACGTCCTCAACCCCCGACCCGTCTACGCCAGGGCCCTGGAGCGTGTAACAGGTCTACCGATCGAGGCTTTAGGGTTCGCCCCACCAGGGCCGAACGCACGAGCGGCAGAGTCAGCCGTGCTGAACGGTCGTGAACCAGAACAGCGAGAGGCGGCGAAGGCGCGAGCCGCAACAGCCCCAGGAGGTATCGCCCCCATGACCAAGCACGACGATCACGGAACCCTGTCCGGCATCTGGCTGTCCCGATACGAGTACCACTCGTCGGGGCGGGAATCCGACTTCACCGGAGAGCACTATGTAGTGGTACTCCAGCACGGCAACAAGCTGACGGCGCGCTCGCTGCCGGAAGGCTCTTCGAACCCGAATTCTCCGCTGATGCTCGACCTGACCGTTGAAGGAAACGTAGTCACGGGAACATGGCGCGAGGAAACAGCACGGGATGGCTACTATGCCGGGGCTGTTTATCACGGGGCTATTCAGCTCCTTGTCGAACCTACGGGCCGGAAGATGAGTGGTAAGTGGGTCGGCTTCGGCAAGGATTTCGACGTGAACACTGGCCCATGGGAACTGACCTTCAAGGACGCATCAACCTCTAAGCCCACAATGGCCGAATACAACCGGTCGCCCGGGGAATGAGGTAACGCCTGCCGTCCCCAATCGGGGATAGGCTCGGGTTCGCGCCCAACGCAGAAAGCCCCCCGCCGGCCGCCCAGCACGGGCAGTCGTCGGGGGCAGTGGCCATAAGTGCTGGGGGGCAGCAGTCCAGCTTGTACAGGTCAAGAGGTCCGGGGTCCGTGCCGACTTCGAGCCGATACAGTGCGGCGAGCACAGCCCCAGGGGGGCTGGCGCCTCACAGTCAGCTAACTCGCAGCAGATTTGCTTGAGTTCATCACATGCCACGTCGATAGGTCTCCAACGCTGCCATGGCTGCCGCGCGGGTGGCTTCCTTCGGGTCGAACGGGCCCACCTTGGACGCGCTCACGTCCAGGTCGACGGCTTCACGTCCGTCGAAGTCGATGCCGAGAGCGGCAGCGGCAAGGTCATCCGCCTCGCGCTGCCGCTCCGGGGAAGTCGTCTCGTCGGTCAGCACGGACAGGCGCACGGCATGTACACCTCCGAGTCGGGCAAGGGTCTCCACACCCGAGGTCTGATGAGTCGATTGCCCAGCGCGAGTCGATCGCCTGCCCGCGCTGGTCCGAGGGGGAAGGTTCACGTGCTCGCTAGAGCGCAAGGGGCGAGTTCTGTCTCTTGCGCGCGCAGCCGAAGCCCACCTGACGTCCTGTCGCAAATCAGTAGCCATTGGCGGGCGCGTGGTTGAGGCGGGGGCCGTAAGGAGCGCTGTCGAGCCATTGGCCGGCGCGAGGCCAGTGGGGGGCGAGGAGGGCGGCGGCGTGTTGGTGGGCGCGGGTGGTGAGCCGGTCGGCTTCGAGGTGGGCCAGGGCGGTGGCGGCGGCGGAGGAGTTGTGCAGGGCCGCGGTACGCCGTCGGCCGGCGTAGTGGGGTACGGCATCGTGGGCGGGAGTGGTGAGGGCGGTGTGGATGGCGGTGGCGGCGGCGTGGGCGTCGGCGATGCCGGAGTTCATGCCGCGTGCCCCGAAGGGCGGGAACTGGTGGGCGGCCTCGCCGGCCAGCAGGACGCGCTGGTGGGGGTCGGTGAAGTGTTCGGCGACGCGTTGGCGGAAGTGGTAGGAGGAGGCCCAGGTGACGCGGTTACGGTAGGCGGGCCCGAGCAGTGCGTGGGCGAATTGGGGAGCCAGGTCGGTGAGGTGTGCCGGGTCGTCGTCGGGGCGGCACTGGATGTCCATGCGCCAGCCGCCCTGGAACGGGACGAGTAGCACGTTGCGTTTGCCGGCGGCGGGGTGGCGGTAGTGGAAGATCCGGGCGGGTGGGAGCGGGAGGCCGGGGTCCTCGGCGACGTCGGCGATGACGAACGCCTTGCGTGAGGTGCCGCCGCTCAGGCGGATGCCGAGGCTCGTGCGGACGGTGGACCGGGCGCCGTCGGCGGCGATCAGGTAGGGGGTGTGCAGGACGGTGCTGTCCGCGGTGTGGAGGGTGACGGTGTCGCCGGTGGTCCGTACGGCGGTGACGGGGGCGTCCCAGCGGATGTCGACGCCTGTGGTGCGGCAGGCGTCCAGGAGGTGCTGTTCGATGGCGGGTTGGGGCAGGCTCGCGAAGGGAGCGCGGCGCACCTGGTCGGCGGTGTAGGCGCGTTCGAAGACTTTGCGGCCGGCCCAGAGGGTCTGTTTGACCGGCCAGACCAGGCCGTCGGCGGCGATGCGCGCACCCAGGCCGGGGTGCGCGGCGTCGAGCAGGTCCAGGGTGCGTTGGTGGATGAAGATGGCGCGGCTGCCGCGCCGGTCGCGCCCGGCGCTCTCGGCTTCCAGGACCAGGGGGTGGTGTCCCAGGGCCTTGGCGTGCAGGGCGGCGGCAAGACCGGCCGGGCCGGCGCCGACGATGATCAGGTCGGTCACGCGGTGGGGGCCAGTTGGGCGCGCAGGTGGGCGGGCATGCCGACCGAGCTTCCGCCGTCCAGGGGGATGACCGCGCCGGTGACGAACCGTGAGGCATTGGAGGCCAGCCACACGGTGGTGCCCAGGACGTCGCCGGGCGGGGCCCAGCCGCCGAGTGGGACGGCGGCGGCGCCGGTGGCCCGGCGGCGGGCGGGGTCGGCGGTATAGGCGCGGTTGACGTCGGTGTCGATCCAGCCGGGGCAGATCGCGTTGACGCGGACCCCGTGCGGGGCCCAGTCCGCGGCCAGTGAGCGGGTGAGGCTGAGCAGGGCGGCTTTGGCCGCGCAGTAATGGGAGATCTCCGGCCACTCCTGCAGCGCGCCGATGGAGGAGATGTTGATCACCGAGCCGGTCCCGCGCTCGACCATGCCGTGGCCCAGGAGCTGGGTGATGCGCACCACGCTGGTCAGGTTGAGGTTGAAGACCTTGTCCCAGCCTTCCTCGCGGACATCGAGGAACTTGGCCTGGAACAGCGGTCCGCCGGCGTTGTTGACCAGGATGTCCACGCCGCCGGTGCGCTCCAGGACCTCCTGGCAGGCGTGCGCTGCCTGGCTGCGGTCGGTGAGGTCGCAGGCCACGGGAAGGGCGGTTCCCCCGGCGGACCGGATCCGGTCGGCGACCTGCTCCAGCCCTTGGGCGGAGCGGGCGATCAGAACCACCGATGCGTGGGCAGCGGCCAGTCCCTCGGCCAGGACCGCGCCGATGCCCCGGGAGGCTCCGGTGACCACGGCAGTGCGCCCGTGCAGCCCGAACAGGGAGTTGATCCCCAGCTCGGCGGCGGCCTCGCGGGGGGCGGGGGTGTCGGTGAGGGTCACGGTCGCTCCAGGACGGTGGGTGCGGCCGGAGCCGCCATGACGGAAGGGGCGGCCAGCTGCTGCAGGGCGGCTCGGTCGAGCTTGCCGACCGCGGTCAGCGGCAGCACGGGGACGAAGTCGATGGTGCGGGGGACCTTGTAGCGGGCGAGGACGCTGCGGCAGTGCGCGATCAGGTCGTCCACGGGCACCGGCTCGGTTCCGTGCGGCACCACCAGCGCATGGGGGGCTTCGCCGCGTTCGGGGCAGGTGCGTCCCAGCACAGCGGCGTCGTGCACCGCGGGGTGTGCGCGCAGGACATCCTCGACCTCGGCCGGCTGGACGGTGTAACCGCCGGTCATGATCGCGTCCTTGCACCGGCCGGCGATGCGTACGCAGCCGTGCTCGTCCCGGGTGACCAGGTCGCCGGTGTGCAGCCACCCGTCGCCGTCCGTGGCGGGGGTGGCCTGCCAGGGGTCGACCCGGTAGCCGGGGGTGACCTGCGGTCCGCGCACCCACAGCTCTCCGGTGCCACCGGAGCCGGTCTCGGCGCCGGGGTCGGCCGGATCGGCCAGCCGGATCTCCAGGCCGGGCAGCGGGACCCCGACGCTGTCCAGGCACTCGGGACGGTCCGCATCGGCACACAGGCCCGGCCCGGACAGTTCGGTCATGCCCCAGTTCTGTACCAGCGCCACTCCGGTGCGCCGTTGCCACTCCTCGCGCAGGACGCGCGGGGCCCCCTGGCCTCCGGTGATGCAGCTGCGCAGGCCGGGCAGCGCCCCGGGGGCCAGGGCGGGCTGTCGGAGCAGGCGGGTGTACATGGTGGGTACGGCCTCGACCACTGTGACGCGGCAGTCGGTCAGCAGATCGGCCCAGCGGGCCGGGTCGTTCGAGGACGACACGATCAGCGTTGCCCCGGCCAGCAGTGTCGCGGCGGCGGCCACATGGCCGTAGGTGTGCGCCAGCGGCAGAGGTACGGCCACCACGTCGGTGGGCAGGCGGTGCTGTCGGCGCCATTGGTCCGCCACCAGGTGCAGGGCCGCACCGGTCTGCACCACGCCCTTGCAGTCCCCGGTGCTGCCCGAGGTGTGCATGATCAGACACGCGGCGTCCGGATCGCCGACGGCCTTGTCCCACTCCTCCTGCGGCATCGCTATCGTGGACGGCTCTGTCCTATCCGCTTGCGTCCCGGGCGCAGGTCCCGGGGTTCGGACGCGGGTGGCCAGGTCCAACTGCTCGCACAGCGCGGTGATTTCGTCGGCCCGTTCCACCGTGGTCAGCACGGTGCGCGGATGCGAGGTCGCCAGGATCCGGGCGACCTCCGCGCCGGTCAGCGCCGCGTTGAGCGGCGCCACCGTGCCTCCGGTCTTCAGCACACCCAGGTAACCAGCCACCCATGCCGCGCTGTTGGGCAGCAGCAGCACCGTGCAGTGCGGCTCGTGCCCATGGCCTGCCACGCCGAGATCGTGCGCGATGGGGTCGGACCACTGGTCCAGGTCACGGTAGGAGGTCGTGCCGAAGTCATCGACCACAGCCGGGTGTTCTCCCGCTCCGCGTATGGCGGTCAGGAGGGTCGGGCGGAACATGGGGCGCCTTCCGGGAGCAGGACGAGAGGGGTGCGCCGCCCGCCGCTATCGGCGGACTGCCGCGCCGGGGTCGGTGCGGCGGAGATGAACGAAGGGTTGAAAAGCTCCTGGATGCACAGCACCGGCACCGTCGGCGTCCGTGCGGTCAGTACGTAGGTCTTGCTCACGCACCGCGGTGTGCCCGGTGCCAACGGCCAGTGGGCCGCCCCCGCAGAGACAATCCTTCGCTCGTGGATCAGATCTGCCTCGGCCAGGGCGAAGCCGATCGGCCGGGATCCGTCCGCTGCCACCGCGTCGATCCGCGGATCCACCCCCAGGCGCAGGACCACCGTGTTTTCCGACACCGGCTCACCCGAGGGCAGGACCAGGGTCGTCTGCCGCACCAGGAATCGGTCCCGCTCACCCGCGCACAGCAAGAACCGGGCTGCGGCGGACACTCCTCGCCCGTCGACCGCCTCGATCCGGTGCACTTGGGCCGCGAGTGGCCAACCCACCGCGGCCTGCAGGAGCGTCGTCGTCAACCCGTCGCTGGCCAGCAGTATCCGGGTAGCCGGAGAGGCGAACACCGCCACTGCCGACTCCAGGCGCCGACGGATGCCCGCCGACCCGGGAACCGTCGCCGGGCCCGGCGGAGAGGGCGCGAGGAGAACGGGAGACGGCATACGCGACGATGCCTTTCACCTTTGTGTACGGCTGGATCCACGGCCCTCTGGACGCGACCACACGGAGGATAAACGGAAGGTGATCGGGTAGTCACATACGGCATCACCCGTTCGGGTAACGCGTCTTCCACCAGGAGCGGATGCCGGTCAACAGCTGTGCCCGCTCCCCGCGTACCAGCACGCTCACCGTGGATGGCAGTGGGGTGACGAGGAGGGGACCAGTGCCTCCTGGATCAGCTGTACGGGATGCCAGGCATCATGCCGGGTGCCGTGGAAGATCTGCTGCCGGCACGATGCCCCGGAGGCGACGACGACGGTGGAACGGGGTTCCGCCTCGATGGCGGGGAAGAGCCGGTCGTCGCCCACGGCCATGGACACCGCGTAGTGCTCGGACTCGAAGCCGAAGGATCCCGCCATGCCGCAGCATCCGGCGTCGAGTTCCTCCACCTGGGCGCCGGGGATCAGCTTGAGCAGCTCGATGGTCGCCGCGGTGCCCACCTCGGCCTTTTGATGGCAGTGGCCGTGATACAGCAGCCTGCGGCCCGCCGGCCACGAGTCCTCGCGCAGGCGCAGCCGCCCCTCTTTCACGGCTGCGGACAGCAGCTCCTCGACCTGCCGTACGCGTCCCGCGATGTCCTTCACCTTCGGATCACCGGGGAGCAGCGCCAGGTGTTCATCGCGCAGTGTCATGAGGCAGGACGGTTCACAGCCGACGATCGGCGAGCCCGGCTGTGTGGTGGCGAAGAGCGAATGGACCATGTCTCGGGCGTTCGACTTCGCCTTCTCCACCAGCCCCTTGGACAGGCTGGACCTGCCGCAGCAGCCCGTACTGGCCAGCCGGACCTGCCAGCCTGCCTGTTCGAGGAGCTCGATCGCGGCCTGCCCGATGCCCGGCTCGGTGTAGGTCGTGAAGGAATCCGCGAGGAAGGTGACCTGTCCCTGGGCGGCGGAGGCCGGAGTGGGTTTCGCGCCTCGGTGCCGGAACCACCGTATGAGGTTGCGTCGTTCGAACCGTGGCAACGGACGGGCCGGCGTGATGCCCAGCAGGCTGTCCGCCAGGCGCCGCAGAGAAGTGATCCGTCCCGGCAGGTTGGAGAGCGGCGCCGCGGCCGATCCCACTTTGTTGAGGAACCTGATGGATCCGAAGATCCTGGAGCGCAGCGGCACCCCGTGGATGTCGTGGTGGTGCGAGAGCGTTTCGCTCTTGAGGGTGGCGATGTCCACTCCGAGAGGGCATTCGCTCTTGCACGCTTTGCACATCAGGCACAGGTCCAGCACCTCATGGAGGCGCTCGTCACCGAGTGCCTCCCTGGGGTTCGGTTCCGAGAGAGCCTTGACGAGGGCATTGGCGCGCCCGCGGGTCGAATGCTCCTCCTGCCGCGTCGCCATGTACGACGGGCACATGGCGCCGGTGTCGGTCTTGCGGCAGACGCCGATGTTCATGCAACGGTCCGCGGCACCGCGCATTCCGCCGACGACCTCGAAGTCCAGCCGGGTGCGGAACCGCTCGGCGGGTGGCAGCGCCGCGTCCCGGAGGTTGTCCGTCATCGGCTGAGCGTCGACTATCTTGCCGGGGTTCATCCGGTTGTCGGGGTCGAAGAGGTGCTTGACCTGGCGCATGGCCTCGTACAGCTCGTCGCCGAACAGCTCCCGGTTGAACTCGCTGCGTGCCAGGCCGTCTCCGTGCTCGCTGGAGTTGGCCCCGCCGTACTCCTTGACCAGATCCTTGATCTCCTCGGCCACCGCACGCATCTTCGTCACCTCCGCGGGGTTGCTGAGGTCCACGAAGGGCCGGATGTGCAGACAGCCGACGGAGCAGTGTCCGTAGAACCCGGCGGTGAGTTCGTGCCGGTCCAGTACTTCCTGGAAGCGCCGGGTGTATTCGGGCAGGTGGGCGGGGTCCACCGCGGTGTCCTCGACGAAGGCCAGCGGGCGCCTGGTTCCCTCGCTCGCGGCCATGAGCAGGCCCAGGCTCGACTTTCGCACCTTCATCAGGGCGCTCTGCTGCTGAGGGGTTATCGCGTGCAGTGTGTGATAGCCGTGGCCGTGTTCCCGCCACAGCGCCGTGAGCTGTTCCAACTGACCGAGCAGCGCCGCTTCGTCGTCGCCGGAGAAGGTCACGAACAGCAGGGCGCCCGGGTTCCCGGCCAGGATCCGGCCGAGCGACGCGTACTCGATCTTCTTGCGTGACAGGTCCAGGATGGTGCGGTCCATCAGCTCGACGGCTGCCGGATCGCACGCCATGGCGTCCTCGGTTGCGGCGATCGCGGTGGCGGTCGAGGTGAAGTGCCCGACGGCGATCACTGTCCTGCGGGGTTTGGGGACGAGGCCGACCAGCGCGCGCGTGACCACCACGAGGGTGCCCTCGGACCCCACGACGAGCTTGGACAGGTCGGGCCGTTCCTCCCGGGCGATACGGTCCAACCGGTAGCCGCCGGCCCGGCGCCAGAACCGTGGGAACCCGTCGGCGATGGCGGTGGAGTTCGCCCGCACGATCTCCGGGAGCCGCCGGTGGATCTCGCCTTCCAGCGTGGGCAGGGACGCTCGGCGCGTCCATTCGGCCGTGTCGAGCGGGCCCAGACGCGTCCGGCTGCCATCGGCCAGGACCACGTCGAGCTCGCGGACATGGTCGATCGTCATGCCGTACCGGACCGATCCGCTGCCCGCCGAGTTGTTCCCGATCATCCCGCCGAGCGTGGCGCGGTTGCTCGTCGAGGTGTCGGGGCCGAACATCAGGCCCAGAGGCGCGGCCGCACGGTTCAACTGGTCCTGGACGACTCCGGCTTCGACCAGTGCCGTGCACCCTCCGGGATCGATCTCCACGATGCGGTTCATATGGCGTGACAGATCCACCACCAGGCCCGGTCCCACCGTCTGTCCGGCCAGGCTCGTGGCCGCGCCGCGGGGCGTCAGCGGGACTCCGTGCTCGGCGGCGGCCTTGACGGCGGCGGCCACATCGTCGGCGTGGCGCGGGAAGGCCACACCGGCCGGGGTGATGGAGTACATGCTGGCGTCCCGCGAGAACAGGTGCCGCGTGTAGTCGTCGAAGGCGACCTCGCCTTCCAGGTCGCGCCGCAGCCTGAGTTCCAGGTCCGGGTGCGATGTGCCACTGCCGGGCGAGGACTTGCTGGTCACGCTCATGATCCGGTCTCCTTGCGGGGGGTCGGGGGAGAGGCGGGACTCGGCGAGCGGTGCGCGTCACGGGGAACGCAGGACGTCCAGGGCCGCGTTGACACCGGACGGGTCGGTGGGCACCCCGGCCAGTTCGAGCCCCATCTGGACGCCCGCGAGGGTGCCGGCCAGGCTCAGGTCATTGAGGTGGCCGAGGTGGCCGATGCGGAAGATACGGCCGGTGAGCTTGCCGAGGCCGGCTCCGAGGGACATGTCGAACCGCTCCAGGATGATCTTGCGTACCTCGTCGGCGTCGTGCCCTTCCGGCATCAGCACCGCGGTGAGCGAGCCCGAATACTCCCGTTCGTCGGCGCAGAGCACCTCCAGGCCCCACGCCCGTACGGCCGCGCGGGTCGCCCTGGCATGGCGGGCATGGCGGTGGAAGACCTGCGCAAGCCCCTCTGCCAGGAGCATCTGCAGCGCCGCGTCGAGTCCGTAGAGCAGGTTCGTAGCCGGTGTACAGGGGAAGAATCCGCGCTTGTTCGCCTCGATGACGGGCTTCCAGTCCCAGAAGGACTTCGGGTGCGAGGTGGTCCTCGACGCTTCGAGTGCCTTGGCGCTGACGGCGTTGAAGCCCAGTCCCGGCGGGAGCATCAGACCCTTCTGGGATCCGGCCACCGTCACGTCGACGCCCCACTCGTCGTGGCGGTAGTCGATCGAGCCGAGCGAGGAGACGGTGTCGACGAGCAGCAGCGCCGGGTGGCCTGCCGCGTCGATCGCCCGACGGATGTCGGCGATGCGGCTGGTGACGCCGGTCGACGTCTCGTTGTGGACGACGCAGACGGCCTTGACGGTGTGTGAGGTATCGGCGGCGAGCTTGTCCTGGACGGACCCCGGGTCAACCCCGTGCCGCCAGTCGCCGGGCACGAAGTCGACCACGAGGCCGAGCGAGCGGGCCATGTCCTGCCACAGGGTGGCGAAGTGGCCGGTCTCGAAGCACAGCACGCGACCCCCCGGGTCGAGGGTGTTCACCAGCGCCGCTTCCCAGGCGCCCGTGCCGGACGCGGGATAGATCACCACGGGTCCCGTGGTCGCGAATACGGTCTTGACCGCTTCCAGCACGCGGAGCGTGAGGGCCGAGAACTCCGGTCCACGGTGGTCGATCGTCGGTGCCGACATCGCGCGAAGTACGCGGTCGGGGACGTTGGTCGGGCCGGGGATCTGCAAGAAGTGCCGGCCGGTGTGTGTGGTCATGAGGGTCGACCCCCATCCTGTTGTGCCGCATCGTGGCATGGCGTACCGTATGGCGACACGATGGAGCTTAGGCACCGGCCGGGGGAGGGGTCAACGGATGCAGAGTGTCCTCAACGCGCTGCGTGTCCTGGAGGAGGTGGCGGCGCGTCAGCCGATCGGTGTCGGGGAGCTGGCGCGGGCGCTGGAGATCCCGAAGAGTTCGGCGCAGCGCGCGCTGGTCACCCTCCAGAGGGCCGGGTGGATCCGGCAGGCCGGCGGGGGCTCCACCAGCTGGGTGGTCACCACCAAGGCGCTGCACGTGGGCCGGCGGGCCAGTGGCGAGCTGGGTCTGCGCGATGTCGCCGTGCCGGTGATGGAGGAGCTGCGCCGCCGCACCGACGAGACGGTTCATCTGACGGTGCCCGAGGGGGCTGACGGGGTGGTCCTGATCGAACGGCTCGAGACGTCCAAACCGGTGCGCATCTTCCTGCAGCTCGGGATGCATTTGCCGCTGCACGCCTCCGCCAACGGCAAGGCGGTGCTGGCCGCCAGCCCGGCCACCGCGATCGAGCGGTACATCGCCGAGGGCCTGCCGCGCTTCACCGGGACGACCATCGACGATCCGGGCCTGCTGCGGGCCGAGTTGATGGCCACTCAGGTCCGGGGTTTCGCGGTCAACGGTGGCGAGTGGCGTTCCGATGTCTCCGCGGTCGCGGCGGCCGTGATCGGTGAGGCCGGGCTGCCCGTGGCGAGCATCAGCGTCAACATGCCGACCAGCCGGATGACCGACGAACTCGGCGCCGAGTACGGCGCTCTCGTGCGCGGCGCCGCGCAGCAGGTCAGTGAAGCGATCGGGGTTCCGGGGCAACGGGCGGAGCCGTGAGCGGATGAACGCGGCGGAAGTCCCGCGCGGCGGCGATCTGTTGGGCGCCGGCTGCCGGACCTCTTGACGACAGGTTCCGCCACTCTCATGCTGGCGTCTGCCGGAATTCGCTTTCCGTATGGTGAAATCCGACGGTCGTATGCTCGCGGAGGATCGAGCGCTCTTGCCACACGGTCATCACCGACCGAGAAAGCGAGACTCATCCGTGTACCGCCAAGTCACAGACCCCCTGGGACATCCGGCTCTCACCGCCCTTGTCGCCGCCGCACCACTCGTGGTCCTGCTCGCCCTGCTCGGCGTCCTGCGCATGAAGTCGCACCGGGCCGCACTCATCGGCCTCGCCACCGCGCTCCTGATCGCCGTCACCGTGTACCGCATGCCACTGAGGCAGGCCGAGGGCAGTGCCCTGGAAGGAGTCGCCTTCGGACTGTTTCCCATCACCTGGATCGTGCTCAACGCGGTGTGGATCAACAAACTGCAGCGCGCCAGCGGTCACTTCGACATCATCGGACGCACCCTCACCTCCCTGTCCGGCGACAAACGCATCCAGGCCATCCTCATCGCCTACTGTTTCGGCGCGATGATCGAATCGCTCTCCGGATTCGGCACCCCCATCGCGGTCACCTCGCTCATCCTGCTCACCCTGGGGATGAAGCCGATCAAGGCGGCAGTCGTCGCCACCTTCGCCAACACGGCCCCCGCGGCCTTCGGATCGGTGGGCAACCCCATCCAGGCGCTGGCCAAGGCGACATCGCTCCCCGAACACGGTCTCGGCATGATGGTCGGCCGCCAGTCCGCGATCATCGCCGCGCTGGTACCGCTGGTGCTGCTGCTGATACTTGACGGACGCCGCGGCCTGCGCGAGGTCTGGCCCGCCGCACTGACCGCAGGGGTCGGCTTCGGCGCAGGTCAGTACCTGTGCTCCAACTTCTTCGCCTACCAACTCACCGACCTCGTCGGAGCAGTTGTGTCGACCCTCGCCCTCGCCGGACTTCTGCAGTTCTGGTCGCCGGACCGACGCCGCGCACCGGCCGACACGGAAACGCCTCTCGGTGGGTCCGTACGGGAGGTGTCCGTCGGCGGAGCCGCACCACTTGCCGCGGCATACGACGAGGTAGGCGCGGTCACCGGCAGCACCGGCACTCACTCCTCCGCAACGGCCCAGGACACCCGCGAACCCGCCGCAGGTTCGTCGGCCACGGACAGCGGCGGGCGGCCCGGCGCCGTCGGCACGATGGCACCCCCGCCCAAAGCCTCCCGCCGTGACGTACTCAAGGCATTCTCCCCGTACGCCCTGCTCACCGCGTTCTTCGGACTGGTCTGCGTCCACGGCCCGGTCCAGCGATTCGTCCAGGCCCAAGGAACCTCCTTCCCCTGGCCCGGCCTGCACGTCGCCACCGCGGCCGGGCAGCCGGTGCGCGCGGCCACTTTCGACTTCGAGTGGCTGGGCGCCGCGGGAACCGTGCTCCTGCTGACGGGAGCGCTCACCGCGCTCGTCCTGCACGTACCACCGGCGCGCGCCATGCGCTGCTACGGCCAGGCGTTCCACCAGATCCGCTGGGCCATCCTCACCATCTCCTGCGTGCTGGCCCTGTCGTACGTGATGAACCTCTCCGGCATGGCCAACTCCCTGGGCACCTGGCTTGCCGGAATCGGCGGCGCCTTCGCTCTGCTGTCCGGCTTCCTCGGCTGGTTCGGCGTCGCCCTCACCGGATCCGACACGTCCTCCAACGCCCTGTTCGGAGCCATGCAGACGGCTGCCGCGCACCGCATCGGCATCGCTCCACTGCTCATGGCCTCCAGCAACAGCACCGGCGGCGTCCAGGGCAAGGCGGTCGCCATGCAGAACCTGGCGATCGCCGCCAGCGCCGTCGGACTCCCGGGAAGAGAAGGCGACATCCTGCGCAAGGTGGTCGGGTGGAGCGTCGCGCTGCTCGTGGTGTTCTGCGTCCTCGCCTGGCTCCAGACATCCGTCCTGTCCTGGATGGTGGTGTGACCCCGGATCTGCGGGGTGAGGTCGGCGGCGCACCAGCCACGGTGCGGCCGGTGCGCCGCCGGCAGGCTCACCAGCGGGTGATGCCCATCGTCCGCGCCGCGTCGTGGATGGCCAGGTAGTGGTAAGGCGTCATGCCCGACTGTTTGACCGGAGCATTCCGGTCGTCGCGCCGGAACTCGTCCCGTGAGCAGGCCAGGAGGCTGGTTCCGTACCGGACCGGTACGGAACTGACGCCGTGGACGGGATGGGACTTGGCCGCGGTCTGGCTCCCGGCGCGGGCCAGGATGCTCCGGGCCTGGTTGTACGCGGCGGCGCTGATCTGACTCGGGTTCGCCGGCGTACGGGTGGCGAGCGTGTCGAAACAAGGCACCCTCGCCGGTTGGTTGACCTCGGCGTTGGCGGCGACGGCCGGGGGCATGGCTACTGCGAGGGCCGCGGCCGCTACTGCGGCGGCCAGTGCGGTGCGTAAGGCATGCTTCATGGTTGTGAGTCCTGACGCTGGCGGATGGTTGCGATACGAGTTCGCGATGACGGCTCGTCGGCAAACCGGTGACGGTGTGGCCGGCCGCATGAGCTCGCCGATGACGGCAGGGCCGGTCATGTCAGAACTGCCGGGTGACGAACAGGCGCATGAGACCGCCAAGTTGATCGGACCAGTATCGTCAGTCGCTGACGATACGCCTCAAAGTCAGTGACTGTCGATACCGGGGTATGCTGATCGCATGGCCGGAAGTAGAAAAGACGTGCGTGCCCGTCTCCAACGAGCCGCGCTGGAGCTCTACTCCGAGCGGGGATTCGACCGGACCACGGCCGCGGAGATCGCCGCCCGCGCCAACGTGACGGAGCGGACCTACTTCCGGCACTTCCCGGACAAGCGCGAGGTGCTCTTCGACGGGGAGGCCGCCATGACGAGGTCACTCGTCGATGCCGTGGCGAACACCCCTGCAGGGCTGGCGCCCCTCCCGACGCTGCTCGACGCCTTCCTCTCCGTCGCACCGATATTCGCCGAGAGCGACCGGGAGCTCAGCGAGCGCCGGCACCGGGTCATCTCGGCGACACCTGAGCTGAAAGAGCGGGAGCTCGCGAAACACGCGCACGTGACCGACGCGATCACCACCGCGCTCGAACATCGGGACGTGCCACCGCACCTGGCGTCGCTGGCCGCGAGGTGCGGCATCGCTGTCCTCGCCCGGGTGAGGGTCGAGTGGCTGGCGGGTGATACCCGCGACTATCCGACCCTCCTTTCCGACGCCTTCGCGGATCTCGCCTCCCTTGTCGATCCGAGCGCCGGGTAGGGCTTCTCGTCGACAGCGGTCCGCGAAGGGCTGCCGCCTTGTCGCACGCGGCTGGTGCAGCCCAACGGTGCGCGAAATAGGGTGAATTCAAGGGAAAGCGGGTCCGCGAAGCACCGTGGGGTTATAGGACGTAACCATGAAACCCGCCACGTATGTGATCGTTCCCCTGGCTCTGGGCATGGCGCTGACCACGACAACGGTCTCCGCCTCCACGGCCGCGTCCACCGCGCCCCACCCGCACCACACCCTGATCGCCCGCACCGCCACGCTCACGAACGGGGACAACGGCCGCACCGTGACCGTGGCCCATGATGACGTGATCTCGGTCAAGCTGACCGGCATCCGGGACCAGGGAAACACGTGGGTATGGAGTGCGCCGGAGGCCACTGCACGCGACGTCCTTCAGCGGACCGAGGACGGTACGTCGCCCGGCGGTGACGCGACAGCGGTCTTCCATGTGGTCGGCAGCGGCAAGAGTGACGTCACCGCCTACCGGCACTGCGTGGCCGGTCATGGCCACGTGTGCTCCCATGCCGTCGTTCAATGGAAAACCGCGGTCATCGTCAAGTGAGGACGGTCTCTCACACCGGGCGAAACAAGTGGGGCCGTCACATGCCGCAGCCGTCGGCGCTTTGCTCCAGCCGGTAAAGACCCGCCTCGTGGCTCACCACGCCCTCGCAGCCCTCGCCCGAACCCTGCCCGGCCTCACCCTCATTTCCCGGGCCCCGGCACCCCGCCCCGCCAACGTCATCCTGCGGCGACCCACTCGGCTCCACGTCACCTGGTAATACCCGGGCACTGTCGGGCGCCTGGATGGGCATCTCTGTGAGTTCGGCTCCGGGTTTCATCGGGGTTTCATCGATCGCTGCCACTGTCATCAGGTGACCTTGGCCGATCACGCTTCAAGCCGGTGCTGCCCCGAGCGTCGGCACGGTCGAGGACCCGCTGAAAACCCACACATCACACTCTCCAACGAACCCGGAGCGGTTCACCTCCGTGAGCTATGGAGAGCCCGAGTTCTGGTGGAGAGGTCGTTCAGTTGCTTCCGCGTGCCGAATCAGACCCGATGACCGTAGCCTGGATCACCGCGAGCTTTCCGCCTGAGGTCAGCGGCATCGCGCTGGGAAATATTGCGCGAGCTCAGTGGTTCGCCGCGCAGCGGGATGTACGTCTATGCCTGCTGGTCCCCGAGCCCACCGACGGAAGCCCCCTGGCCGGGGTGGGCACGCCCGGCCTGGAACTGTTCCCTTACGCAGCCAAGCCATGGCTGCCCTATCCGATGCTGCGCGTCCCGCGCCGATCCGCACTCGCGCAGATCGACAGCGCACTGGAAAAGATCGCGCCGGACCTGGTGGTTGTCATCGACCCTGAACGATCCTTCATATTCGGCTCGTGGGGAATTCCAGGACACGCTTACGCACGGCGGCACGGCGTGCCCTATGTGGCTCAGTACCAAGGTGATCACTTCAACTTCGCCCGCAGCTACCCGGTCTGGCGTCACCTGGCGACCGCGATGTTCCCGCCCATCATGCGTTACGTGTATCGCCACTTCGACGCCGCCATCTGCGCGACCCCCTACGCTGCGGACACCCTGGGCGGCCTCAGCGACGTGCGGATCGAGCAAGTTCCCTTCGACAGCGTCGACATCGACTCTTTCGGCGCCGACCGTGCCGACCCTGCCGTTCTCTCCAAACTGGCACCTGGTTACGACGGCCGCGGCAAGCGCGTGCTCTACCTGGGCCGACTCGCGCGTGAGAAGCGTCTGGACCTTGTCATCGGGGCCTTTCTCAGGCTGAGCGCCATGCCCGGCAACGAGGACCTCTCACTCTTCATCGCCGGTGACGGCCCGGCCGACATCACCGCCCAGATCAGACAGCTGGCCGCGGCCTCACCCCGGATCCACCTCCTCGGCTTCGTCCGTGGCGCCGCCCGCAGCGCCCTCTACGCCTCCTGCCATGCGTTCTGCACAGCCTGTCCCTATGAGACCTTCGGCTGCACCGTCGTCGAGGCGATGGCCTCCGGGATCCCTGTGGTCAACCCCTCCAGCGGAGGCATCACCAGTGTCCTCTCCAACGGCCGCAACGCCTACCTCTTCCAGCCCGACAACCCCGACGCACTGCTCAGCTCTCTCCGCGCAGCTCTCGACGACAACGGTCGCGTCACCGCCCAAGCACGTATCGACGCCGCCCAATTCACCACAGAAAGGTGCTGTACACATCTCCTCACCAGCTACCAACGCCTCACCGCCATGACCACCCGCAAGCGCGAGATGTGTGACCACTGCGGATGAGGAGACAGGTCCCGTCCGCGACGGGGCGTGGCGGGGGAGGGCGACCCGGCGGCGGTGCCGCCGGATGTCACTTCGTGGCGACAATCTCCCTCAGGGAGAACTCGCGCCGCTGCGGATTGTCCGCACTTTCTCCCACCGGCGTCCAGAGGTTCTTCTCCAGCTTGAACGACTTGTCCTCGGCGGATGAGCCCGTGCCCGTCCGCATGTTGACACTGGTGTCGTAGTCGTTTCCCTTGGCGCCGTACACCCGGGGGAGTTCCAGGCTCAGATATCCGGAATTGCCGCTTACGTGGAAGCAGAACTTTCCCTGCCCGACTTTGTCCACGTCCTGCATGCCCCGCGCATAGACCTCGATCAGGCCCGCCCGGTTGTCGCACGCGACGAGCACGATGTGCCCGTCGCCGCGCTTCAGTTGTATGCCGCGCTCCTGGTAGATCTTGTCGGCGTGCGGGTACGCGTAGTCCTCCACGGCGGGAGGCGGGCTGTCGGCCGCGATGGCGCCGGGGGTGCCTGTCAGTGCTGTGACGCCCATGACGGCGCCGACGGTGGCCAGCAGCCGGGATATCGGTCTCATCGATTCCTTGCCTTCGTCAAAAGTGTGTCAACACCTGGCGCCAGGCTGGCGATTCGCCATTGATACCACCGTCGACACCCGTGGGGAACATGGCAGGCCCAACCATTTCGCTATACGATCCGGCACGCTGTCGACAACTGCTCTTGCACGTCTGATCTTTGGTAGTCCCATTGAGCTTTCGAGGGGAAATGACCAGACACAGACCGGTACGGCGTGCGCGCGCCCGGAAGCTGCGCATCCAGTTCATGACGACGACGGCCCTCGCCCTGGCCGTCACGGTTTTCGGCACGACGGCCGCGAGTGCCGCCCCGACCGATCCCGGCGGTCCTCCGCTTCCCGCCGACGCGCGTGCGAAAGTGGTCGAGGCGTGGCGGACCGGTGGCCTGGCGGCCAAGGACGCCGCGGAAAAGGCCCTCACCGGCACCGACGCGGACATCATCGGCTTTCTCGGCGAGGGCCTGCAACGGGCGAACACCGAGGACGAACGCTTTGCCGTCCTGAAGATGCTCAGCTCCGCCGGAGCGGGCGTCCGCGCCGCGGCCTCGAAGGCCCTGAGCGGGTCGGACGCCGACATCGAGGCGTTCGTGAAATCCGGCTACCAGGCCCCGCTGGACGACGACAGACGGGTCGCCGTTCTGACCGTACTCAACAACAGCGAACGCGGTGTGCACG
The DNA here is from genome assembly GCF_039521185.1 of Streptomyces blastmyceticus. Classification (NCBI taxonomy): domain Bacteria; kingdom Bacillati; phylum Actinomycetota; class Actinomycetes; order Kitasatosporales; family Streptomycetaceae; genus Streptomyces; species Streptomyces blastmyceticus. The sequence continues at coordinate 120,115 of NZ_BAAABW010000013.1, forward strand.
ATGCCGCGCAGAAGGCACTCGCCGACGGCTCCGCGAAGGCGCTGGACGACTTCCTCGGCTCGGGTCGCCGGAAGGCCCAGGAGGAGGACGACCGGGTCCAGACCCTCACGATCATGCAGGCCGGCGGGCCGGAGGTGAGGAAGCTCGCCCAGCGCGCGCTGGACGGTACCCCCGAGGATGTACGGGAGTTCCTGGAGACCGGACAGCACCTGGCCCGGTCCCGTGACCAGGAGACGCTGACCGTCTCCGAGCTCGCCGGCGTCGCCACCGAGGCGGGCAAGCGGGCCAAGGCCGAGACCGAGGCGGCCAAGGAGGCGGGGGCCCGCGCCGAGGAGGCCGCCGCGAAGGCCAAGGAGGCCGCGCAGCAGGCCGCCCGGGAGACCGCCGAGGCCAAGAACGACCTCCTGAAGGCCGGCCGTGCCGCCAACCGCGCCGCCGCTGCCGCCCAAGGAGCCGCCGAGGCCGCGCGGACCGCGATAGCCGCTTCCAACACCGCGGTCTCCGCCGCCCGTACGGCCGCGTCCGCCGCCCAAGCCGCGGCCGTCGCCGCTGCCGCCGCAGGCCAGGCGGCCGCGCGGGCGTACTCCGCCGCCGCCTCGGCCGCGGGCAACGCGGGCGAAGCATCGGCCGCCCGGCAGGCCGCGCAGGCCGCGCGTGATGCGGCGGCGGGTGCGCGCACCGCCGCAGCCGCCGCCGGGAACGCCGCCGACGCCAGCGCGGAGGCGGGCCGTTCCGGTGCCGCCGCCGCTCGTGCCGCCCAGGACGCCGCAGCCGCTGCCGGCGCGGCGGCGGACGCGAGCGGTTACGCGGGAGAGGCCACCGCCCAGTCCCGGCGGGCCCGGGAAGCCGCCGACCTCGCCAACAGCGCGGCGGCCACGGCGACATCGGCGGCCGGCCGGGCGCAGACGCTCGCCGAGCGCGCCGCCTCCGCCGCCCGTGACGCGCACGCCGCCGCCAACAGCGCCGCCGACCACGCCGAGAAGGCCGCCGCGGCCGCGGACAAGGCGGCGGCCGAAGCGGGCAAGGCCCAGGACTGGGCGGACAAGGCCACCGAGCACGCCAACGGGGCCATCGCCGCGGCCAGGACCGCCTCCGACGCGGTGGTCCAGGCCCAGAATGTGGAGAAGCTCGCACGCGACAGCGAGAAAGCCCGGCTCGACGCCAACACGGCGCTCGGCATCGAAGAGGCCAAGAAGCTCGGGCAGGCCGACACCGAGGACCACAGCGCTCTCGCCCGCGCGCAGAGCCAGAGCGCCCTCACGGACGCCGCCGCCAAGCAGCTGATCGACCGGGCCTCCGCGCCCGGAACCGACATCAGGACCGTGGCCGAGCTCGGCCGCAAGGCGGCCGTCACCCTCCTCGGCAACAGCGGGACGTGGACCCGCGCGGCGGCCGAGACCGCGCTCTCCGGCCCCGACGAGGCCGTCGCCACCTGGGTCGGGACCGAATACAAGCGGGCCCAGCAGCAGGACGACCGGGAAAAGGTGCTCGCCGTCGCCAAGGTCGCCGGCCCCGCGCTGGCCGACGCGGCCGCGAAGACCCTGCGCAGCAGCGACCCGGCCCAACTGGAGAAGTTCCTCACCGACGACGTCTACAGCGTCCAGACCGACGACTACCGCGTCCAGACGCTCGCGCTCATGAACGGTGCGGGCAAGGCGGTCAAGGCGGCCGGCAACGCCGCGCTGGGCGATGGCGGGGTCAAGGCCCTGTACGTGTTCCTGAGCACCGGCTACCGCCAGGCCCAGGCGGAGGACGACCGGGTCGAGACACTCAGGATCCTGGGCGCCGGTGGTCCCGCGGTGCAGTCGGCCGCCCAGGTCGCGATGGCCGGACCCGGCTGGATGCAGCACGACTTCGACACCCGTGTCCAGTACCGGACCGCCCAGCAGGACCAGGACACCGCCACGCACATCGCCGCCGTCCAGTCACTCATCGCCGGGGCCGCCCGCATCGCGGCGACGGCGAACCAGGACGCCTCCCTGGCCTCGCAGGTCGCTGCGAACGCACACAACAAGGCCAAGGAGGCCGGCGAGTGGGCCACCAAGGCCCGGGCCTCGGCCGACGAGGCCGGCAGTTACGCCCGGCAGGCGGCGGACAAGGCCAAGGAGGCCGACGTCTCGGCGGCCGCGGCCGCCGAGTCCGCCAAGAAGGCCAAGGCCGCCGCGGCGACGGCCAGGCAGGCCGCTCGCCAGGCCAACTACTCCGCGACTCAAGCGGCGACATCCGCCGCCGACGCCGTGGCCTCCGCGGACGAAGCCCAGACCTCGGCCGCCAACGCCAGCCGGTCGGCCACAGCCGCGGGCAAGGACGCCGCCGCGGCGTCCCGGGCCGCGAGCGAGGCCCAGGCCATCGCGGTACAGAAGCGCTCGGAGGAGGAAGCCGCGGCGGCGGACAGGGCGGCCGCGGAGGCCAGGGAGAACGCGAGGCAGGGCCACGTTCCCGCCGACGACCCGAAATACGACCACCCCGGCACCGACAGCCCGCCGACCGGTGACGGCAAGGACTGGGCCCGCGACGTCGCCCTGTGGGCGGGCCGCGCGAGCACCGTGCTGGGCATCGGGGCGGCGATCACGGCCTTCCTCCCGGGCGCGGACCTGCTCATCACTCCCACGCTGGCCGGGCTGTCGCTCGACGCGGCCTTCCTCAGCATCGGCCTGTACTGGTACGCCGACGGGTTCGGCAGCTCTCACATGATCAGTGCCGTGGAGAACTGGGCGGTCAGCAGCGCCGGAAACATCGGCGGTAGTCTCTCGCCGTTCGCGGGCACTCTCGCCGGCAGCCGGGCGGGCAAGGTGGCATCGAAGACCGCGGAGGTCCTCTTCCAGGTCTCCTCACCCGTGGTGGGTCTGTTCGGCTGGTGACCTGTGCGCACCGGACGGCCGTTGGCTGTGAGGTCCGCCGCGGCGGACCTCACAGCCAACGGTGATCTCACGACCCGCGCTTCCACCGCTGATCGGGATTGCGGTGGCAGTCCCACAGCACCAGCGGCGTACCGTTCGCCGTGCTGCCGCCGTTGGCCAGCCCCACGCACTTCCGCGTGGGCGGGTCGGCCGCGAGGCTGCGGACCGTGTAGTCGTCCAGGAGTTGCCACCGCTGGTCGGAGCGGCCGTGGCAGTCCCAGACGACCAGGTGGGTGCCGTTCTTCGTGCTGCCCGCGTCGGCCAGGCCCACGCATCTGCCCGGGCCCGCGAGGCTGTGCAGCAGGTGGGTTTCGGGGTCCACGGTCCACCACTGGTCGGCGTGCTTGTGGCAGTCCCACAGCACCAGTTCCGTGCCATTGACCGTGCTGCCGGCGTTGGCCAGCCCCACGCACTTGTTCTGGTCGGGGACGGCGAGGCTGCGCCAGGTGAAGCGGGCGTCGGTTCCCTGGGAGACGGTTTCCCGGATCCACGGCCCGATATCGTCCAGGCGGCTCCCGACGGCGCCGGTGCGGGTCTCGTCACTGCCGAAGCAGCCCGCCTGCCAGGAGGTGCTGGCGATTCCGGCCAGCTCGGCGCGGCCGTCGCCCTCGCGGAACACCGGCCCTCCCGTGTCGCCCTTGCACAGACCGGCATCGGCCGGCGCCTTGGCGGCGAGACCCAGCGTGGTGGCGTCGACCGAGGTCACGGACAATGCGGCGGTCTGCAGGCGGTCGGGCACCCATTCGTCCTTGGTCCGCCCGTAGCCGGTCACCCGCAAAGTCTCCCCCGAAACCGGGGCGCCGGCCGCGACGGGGACCGGCACGACGTCCAGGACCGGCCGGGCCAGCCGCGCCAGCACCACGTCCCGGTCGGCGTGCGGGACGATTTCGACCACGTCGTCGACCTGCCCGGCGCTTGTGGTCAGGTCGGTACGGCCGATGGTCGCCCTGGTCTTCTGCGGCGGCGCTCCGGCGGCGGAGTCCAGCCCGCCGGGGTCGGCGAAGCAGCTGGCAGCCGTGACCAGCCAGGAGGCGTCGACCAGGACGCCCGAGCAACCGCGCTGCCCACCGCCGATGTCCAGCTTCGCGGTGAAGGCATAGGCCCCGTCGGCAACCGGCGAACCCACCACGGCGTGCGCCGTCGGCACGGCAAGTGAGGCTGCCACGACAGCCGTTGCGAAGAATCCCGATAACCGTCTTCCGAGCGAACGTCCCAACGTCATGCCCTTCCTCGGTCCACCGCACTCCGGTATCAGGTGCGTACCTAAGCACGGGTGCGAGGCCAGGGCCAGAGACTGCGCAGGCCGGGTGAAGCAGCACATGCCCTTGACGCGCCTGCTGCGCCCCGGACACTGGCGCATCAAGGGGACGCGTCAACGCTCTGAGGAAGGACAACGCCATGCCGGCCACCGAAACGCCCTCTCTGCCCCGCGTGGGCCTGCTCATCCCGTCCTCGAACACGGTCATGGAGCGAGACCTGCGGAGCAGCCTCGAGGACGTCGCCGACCTGTACTCCGCGCGGATGCACCTCGTCGAGACGACCGAGGACGCCGAGGCCGCGATGCTCGACACCTATCTGCCCCAGACCATCGAGGACATCGCGTCGCTGCGGCCGGCCGTCACCGTGTTCGGCTGCACCAGCGCCGGGGCGCTGCGCGGGCCGGACTACGACCGGGACCTCTGCGCCAGGATCGCGGATCGGACTCGAAGCCGTGCCGTCAGCACGATCGCGTCGGTGAGCGCCGCGATCTCCGGGACCGGTCGCCACCGTGTGGCCGTGCTGACACCGTACGTGGACGAACTCAACGTCAAGATCCGGAGCAGCCTGATCAGCGGTGGCCTGGAGGTCCTGGGTATCGAGGGCTTCGGCATCGAGGACAGTTTCCGTCTCGCCGAGCCGACTCCGCGGGAGATCGCGGACCGCGCACTGACGCTGATCGGGCGAGTCCGCCCCGAGGTGCTCTTCATCTCGTGTACGAACTTCCGGGCGCTGGAGGCGGTTGACGAGATCGAGTCGGCGGCCGGAATCCCGGTCGTCACCAGTAACGGCGCGGTCGCCGCGGCGGTGCGCAAGGCGTTGAGTGAGGCCCGCTGAACACGCGCCACGCCGCGCGGCCGCGGCGCGGGCTCAGGCGGTGCCGAGGGGGTTGAGGAGGGTGAAGCGCCAGCCGCCGTCGGCGTCTCGGCGGGCGATGTTGGCGGTGGTTCCGGTCGGGGCGATCCGTTCGCCTCCGGGGCCGTCGATCTCCATCGTCCAGTCGGTGACCAGGAGGGCGGTTTCCGCGCCGATGAGCGTGTGCCGCCTGACGTTCGTCAGCCTGCCGTGGGCGGCGACGGTTCCGCCGATCTCCGCACGCAGCGCCTCGGCGCCGGCGATGTGCTCGCCGGTCACCGTGCGCATGCCCGCATCCGGGGCGAACAGGGCCAGCACACTGTCGACGTCCCCGGCGTTCAGGGCGTCCTGGAACAGGATCGGCAGCTTCGCGGGGTCGGTGACGACAGAGAACATGATGAAGGTCCTTACTTCACGAAGGGAGTCGGTGACGGCTTTCCGGCGCGGTGCCCGGTGTGGCGCCCGCCGTCCGGCCGTGACTCCACGATGCCCCCGCGGCCGCCCTCAGGCCGAGGTAGAGTCAGGACCCGAGATGGTCGAAAGTGGACAGCGCGATGTCATCGACATCGCCTACGACAACCCCGACCGGTTGCACACCGGCGTCGAGGTGCTGACCTTCGATGCGCTGAAGCTGCGGCTGAAGGGGTCGGTCGCCCGTCGGCCGAGCCGCCTCGACTTCCACCAGGTCATGCTCGTGCGCGGCGGCGAGGGCACCTCGATGGTCGATTTCGTCACGCACCCGTGCACCCGCGGCACCCTGCTGCACCTGCGGCCCGGTCAGGTGCAGCGCCTGCCTTCCGGCGCGAACGGCCGCCCCGCGGACCTCGACGCCGTCCTGCTGCTGTTCACCGCCGACTTCCCACCGCCTCTGCCTGCGATGCACGAGGTGCTCCACGGATTCGGCCCGGCCGCATGGCAGCTGCCGCCCGACGCGTTCGACGCCTTCGACCGCACGGTGACGGAGATGGACGCGGAATACAGGACACTGCGAGATGAGCGGCCACCCGGCGCAACAGCGCTCGCCGGCACCGACATCGAGCTGACCGGAGCGTTGCTGCGCCAACTCCTCGGCGCGCTGCTGATCCGCATGGCGCGCCTCGCGGACCCGGCCGGACGCCTCGTCCCCGCCGGGCCCGGTACCGAGGTCTATCTCGCCTTCCGACGCGAGCTGGAACACTCCTTCGCCACCACCCGCAACGTCGAGGACTACGCCGCGCGGCTCGGCTGCTCCCCTCGGACCCTGACGCGCGCGTGCCTGGTCGCCACCGGCCGCAGCGCCAAGCAGCTCGCCGACGCCCGCGTCGCCCTGCAGGCGCAGCGGCTGCTCGCCCACACCGACCTGCCCGTGGCCGCGATCGGCCGCGCGCTGGGCTTCACCGAGGCCACCAACTTCGGCAAGTTCTTCGCCCGCGAGACCGGTCGTCCCCCGGGCGACTTCCGCCGCGCCCAGCGGTGAGAGAGGACCCGAAGCGGGCCTCCCCAGCGTCCCGTAAGGCCCCGGCACCGGGGGAGGGTCCGGTGCCGGGGCCTCGTGGGGGAGGAGGTCAGATGCGGTCCGCCGCGATCAGGAGGTAGTGGAAGCTGCCCTCCTTGTACGCCGTCAGGAAGGGGTCCTCGATCCCGGTCGCCACCGAGGAGCGTGCCCGTAGCTCCCAGTACGGAATGGTCTGGGCGGTCAGATCGACGACGTCGATGGGGACGAGGCCGTTGGCGGCGAGGGCCTTGAAGTAGGCGCTGCGGGGGTGGACGTTGCAGGTGTAGTGCTCGTCGATGCGGCTGACGGCCTTGGAGCGGCCGCCGGTGACGTCGTTGTAGCAGCCGGTGATGCAGACGTACCGGCCGCCGTACTCCAGCAGGCGGGAGAACTCGCCGAAGAGCTCGGTGAGATCGACGTACATCGTGGTCTCGTTGGTCCAGACGGCCCGGCGGGAGCCGGTTCGGAGGCCGGTGTCGAGCATGTTGCGGAAGTGGAAGCGGACCCGGTCGGCCACTCCCCGTTCCTCGGCCTGGGAGTTGGCGAAGCCGACCTGGTACTCGGAGATCGTCACGCCGTCCACCGTGCAGCCGAAGCGCTGGTGTGCCATGAAGCTGGTGCCGCCGCGGCCGGACCCGGCGTCGAGGAGCCGGTCCTGGGCCGTGATGCCGCCGAGGTGGTCGAGAAGGATCTCGGCCTGGGCGGTCTCCAGCCGGTGGAGTTCCTCGATGACGCGCCGGTCCCGGGTGTCCTCGGGGCCTTCGAGCACGGACGGGTCGTAGTCCCCGATGCCGTAGTGGTGGTGGTAGAGGCCGTCGACCTCGCCGAGGCGGAGGTTGACAGGGGCCTGCTCACTGTCCCAGTACGCCGCGACCGACTTCTGGTAGGAGGTGCGGAGGACCTTGGCGGTGTGTCCGGTCAACGAGGCCATGGGGAACTCCTCTGTTCTGCGCGGCGATCATGCCGCGTTGTAGCGTGGGGTGGTGCTGTGCCATTCGCGGTTGCCGCCGAGCCAGGCCCAGGTGCCGGCCAGGAAGCGGCGCAGCGAGGGCGAGCCGTCGGCGGCGAGGACGGCGGCCTCGGCCTCGAAGGTGTGGACGAGTTCGTCGTGGACGAGGACGCTGCGGCGTACGGCCTCTTCGAGTGAGCATTTCTCCTCGGTGGCGATCACGGTCGGGAGGTTGAACTCCAGGCCGGGGCCGGCGCTCTCGCGTGCCATCGAGTAGAGGTCGTTGACGAGGGTGGCGGCGGTGCAGGCCATGCTGAAGGCGCGGCGCACCCGGGGTGCGTAGTACTCGGCGGCGGGGACCTCGTAGCCGCCGACGGCGTCGACGAGGGCGACCATCGGCAGAAAGCTGTTGCACTGGCGGTTGACGAGGTACTCCCAGACCGGGGGCACGCGTTCGGCGGTGCGCCAGCCGGCCTCGGCGTTGAAGCCGGCGAAGAGGCCGGACATCTCGTGGGCGAGCCGTCCGAGCTGGGCGGGGGCGGCGTAGTGGGCGATGTGGTCGAGGGCCGAGCGCAGGGCGGTCAGGACGGGGTCGGCGCGCATGGCGCGTTCCAGCTCCGGGGCGTAGCGGAGCGGAAGGTGGGCCGGGTCCACGGCGGCGTTGGCGACGCACAGCCGGGGGCCGAGCGCTCGTGGATCGGCTCCGGCGGATTCGTCGTCGCAGTAGTGGTCGTCGGCCGCCCATTCCGCGAGCCCGCACTTGGCGGCGGCCAGCAGGCGGTCGGGATCGTCGGTGTCGGGGTGGGTGAGCATCAGCAGGCGTCCGAAGTCGGTGGCTCGCAGCTCCTCCGACCGGTCCGGATAGATGCCCACACCGGCGGCCCAGGAGACCAGGCGGTCGTTCACCTCCTTCGCGAGGGCGGGGTCGTCGCGGATGGCGGGTGGGCAGTACAGCGGGGGTACCGGCGCGCTCGATGCCGGTCGTACGGGTTCCGTCCGGGGCGGCTCGGCCGCCGGTGCTATTCGGGCGGCGGACGTCCCCAGCCCGGTGGGACCGGTGGGGAAGCGGGCCGGCACCCGGCGGGGTGCGGTCGGCAGGGTGGGGGTGGCGTTCCCCTGGTGGGCCAGCAGCGCGGTCACCAGGCCGGCCAGCTCGTGGGTGGCCGCGGTGGAGAAGGCGCGGGACAGCAGCGACAACCGGGTCTCCTTACGTTCTCGCTCGCCGGAACGGCGAGGCGGCGGACGCTTCAGTCGCGGTGACGGGAGACCTCGACGTTCTCGAGCAGGCCGATGGCGTCGGGGACCAGGACGGCCGCCGAGTAGTAGGTGCTGACGAGGTAGGACATGACGGCCTGGTCGTTGATGCCCATGAACCGTACGTTGAGGCCGGGTTCGTACTCGTCGGGGAGCCCGGTCTTGCGGAGGCCGATGACGCCCTGGTCGTCCTCGCCGGTGCGCAGGGCGAGGATGGAGGAGATGTTGTGGCCTCCGCCGTTGATGGGGATCTTGCCGCAGGGGAAGATCGGCACGCCCCGCCAGGCGGGCAGCAGGTGCCCGTTGACCTCGACGCTGTCGGGGTAGATCCCGCGTTTGTTGCACTCGCGGCCGAAGGCGGCGATGGCGCGCGGGTGGGCGAACATCATCCGGGTGCTGCGGCGCATGCACAGCAGTTCGTCGAGGTCGTCGGGGGTGGGCGGGCCGGAGCGGGTGGAGATGCGCTGGCCGTAGTCGGCGTTGTGGAGCAGACCGAACTCGCGGTTGTTGACGAGCTCGTGCTCCTGGCGCTCGCGGAGCGCCTCGATGGTGAGGCGCAGCTGTTGTTCGACCTGGTCCATCGGGTCGTTGTAGAGGTCGGCGACCCTGCTGTGTACGCGGAGCACGGTCTGCGCGACGCTCAGCTCGAACTCACGGGGCGTGAGGTCGTAGTTGACGAAGGTGCCGGGGAGTTCGGGCTCGCCCACGTGGCCGGAGGCGAGCTCGACGTCGGCCTCGCCCTTCTTGTTGACCGACTGCTGGTGGGTGGTGAGGTAGCTGTCGATGTGGCCGCGCAGCGCCTCGGAGCGGTAGAGGAGCTGCCGGAAGGCCGCCCAGGGCAGGGCGAGGACAGTGCCGTTGGTGGTGGCCTTGACCGTGTGCCCCCAGACCGGCTCGTCCTGCCGGAGGGCCTCCTCGCCGAGGTGGTCGCCGTCGGCGACGGTGCCGAGCACGGTGGGCTCGCCGTACTTGCCGGCGCCGATCCTGCTGAGTTTGCCGTGGGCGACGAGGAAGACCTCTTCTATCGGCTGCCCGGCCTCGACGAGTACGTCGCCCTGTTCGAAGTCCCGCTGGGTGAAACGCGAGGCCAGTTCCGTCAGGAGGCTCTCCTCCTGGAAGCCGCGCAGTGGAGGCACTTCGGTGAGTGTGGACGCCACGACGCGGACATCCGCGCCGGTCTTGATGAAACTCACCCGCCCTCGCCCCACGGTGTAGGTCAGTCGCCGGTTGACCCGGTATGTACCGGCGGTGACTTCGTTCCAGGGCAGCATGCGGGTCACCCAGCGCGAGCTGATGCCCTGCATCTGCGGTGCGGACTTGGTGGTTGTCGCCAGATTGCGGGCGGCTGCCGTGCTGAGGCTCAACTGCTCCTGTTCTGCGGCCTGTTGTTGTTCTGCGGGTGTCGTCATGGGTTTCCTCTCGCCTTGGGCGCCTTGGCGATTCGTATGGAAGCCCGATGAGGTAACCCTTGGCTACGGCGTGCCGGGAAGCGGAACGCAACCCGGCAAAACAACTGCGCCTGCCGAAATCGCAGTTGAGGTTGTTCACCTGGGAGTTTGTGGCGGCGCATGTGCCGTAGCCGGGTATTCGCTGAACTTCTCATGGGTTGGTGGATACAAGGGATTCGAATGCGCGCTCCCATTGGGTCGCAAGCTCGATCGATCTGTGCCCTGTCGGCGTCCGATGCGTGTTCCGGGCCGTGCGACGGCCGTGTCGGTGATCTCGCGCCCGGTTCGGCAAGGCGTACGTGCGTGGTGACCACACTTCGGGAGAGCTCGCGGGGCTGTAGAGAATCTTGTGAGTCCCATCGGGGCCTGCCGAGTCCGCGTCCCGGCGGCGAGGCGGATCTTCCTCAGTCGTTGAGCAGCCGCCATGCGGTGAGGGCGAGCCTGGCCCGTACCAGCCCGGTGGGTTCGGTGAGGTCGATGCCCAGGGGCTTGCCGATCTGTTCGAGCCGGCGGGCGACGCTGCTGTGGTGCAGGTGGAGGAGGTCGGCGGCCCGGCGCAGGGAGCCGGTGGCGCAGTAGGCGTCCAGTGTCTCCAGATCTTCCGGCCTGCCCGCGATCCGGGCGATCGCGGCCACGTCGGCGTTGTCCCGTGCGGAGTCCTGGGGGATCTCGGCCAGGAGCGCGAGCGCACCCAAGTCGGTGTAGCGGATGACAGGTTCGCGTGGGGTGGCGAAGCGGAGGGCGGTGCGGGCTTGCCGCCAGGATCGGTCAGGGCTTTCGGCTGTGCCGATGCCCGCGCGTACGCCTGCCGGAAACCAGGCCCGGTCGACGGTGGTGGCCAGGATGACGCCGACATCCGCGAGCCGTGCCGCCTTCACCGGGCGGGCCGGGCAGACCAGGCCGCCGAGCTGGTCGAGCGGGAGCTGCGACCGTACGGCGACGACGTGGACCGGCACGCCGGCGGTGAAACCCAGGAGCCGTAACGCCCGTGCTCTGGCTGCCTCGTCGCAGTCGGAGCTGATCGCCAGTTCGACCAGGGCGGGATCGGCCATGGTGGTGCGGGCCGGGCCGTACCGCTCGACGGCCGTCGCGGCGGCGATGGCGAGCCGGTCGAGGAGGACGTCGTCGAGCGGGTTGGGCGGGCCGGGGCGTTCGAGCCACACCGTGCCGATCTCCTCCTCGTCGAGGATGATCGGCGCCGTGGCTGACGCGGGTGACGGCGGGGTGGACGCTTCCTTGCCGTGGGGCGAGACGCGGGTCGCCCGCCCCGTGCCGTGGAGTCGTATCCCGGCGACGCACTCGGCCAGGCCCGCCGAGGCCCGGACGAGTGCCGCGAGATCCACCCGCCGGCGCATCAGCGTGTCGTAGAACGCGACGATGCGGATCGCGCCGTCGACGTACGGATCCAGTCCCGACAGCCGTACTGCCAGTGCCTCCATGGCAGAAGGATAGAAGAGCAGGGGCGCGCCGATCGGTGCGTGACCGGGGTGGGATGCGCGACGCCCGGCGGATGACCCCTCGGGGGGAAGGCCGTGAGGATGGTCGTCATGGATCCCGAACTCGAAGCATTCATACCGTTGTTCCCCCGGACCGACCTGACCGACCCGGTCGCCGCGCGCAAGAACTTCGCCGAGCTGGCCGCCGCGGTGCCGGCATCGGACACCGCGGACATGGAGGTCGAGGACCGCACGGTGCCCGCCGACCCGGACGTGGCGGTGCGGATCCACCGCCCGCGCCGGGCGCAGGGTGCCATCGTCTGGCTGCACGGCGGCGGATTCGTCATGGGCGACCGGGAAACCGAGCACCCGTGGGCCACCCTGATCGCAGAGGGCTCCGGCGCGGTGGTGATCTCGGTGGGCTACCGGCTGGCCCCTGAGCACCCGTTCCCCGCCGCCCTGGACGACGCCTACGCCGTACTGACCTGGACGGCCGGGCACGCGGCCGAACTCGGCATCGACCCGGCGCGGATCGCGGTCGGAGGCCACAGTTCCGGCGGCGGGCTCGCGGCTGCGGTGGCGTTGCGGGCGCGTGACGAGCAGGGGTCGGCGATCCGCTTCCAACTGCTCAACCAGCCGGCCCTCGACGACCGGCAGGAGACGTGGTCGGCGCGGAACTTCACCGACACGCCCTGGTTCGACCGCGCCAAGGCCACCGCGGCGTGGCGGCACTACCTGGGCTCCCGGCCCGCCACACCGTACGCCGCCCCCGCGCGGGCCGCCGATCTGTCCGGCCTGCCACCGGCCTACATCGCCACCGCGGAGCTCTGTCCGAACCGCGACGAGGACCTCGCCTACGCGCTGCGCCTGTTGCAAGCGGGCGTGTCGGTCGAGCTGCACCAGTGGCCCGGCACCTTCCACGGGTCGCAGGCGATCCTTTCCGCCGAGGTCTCGCAGCGGCAGAACGCCGAACTCGGCGCAGCTCTGCGCCGTGCTCTGGCCGAGTGAGCGGTGCATGTCGAAAGCACGGGGAGAGCCCCCGTGGCCATTGCTCAAGAAAGGACGCATGTCTTGAAGATCCGACTGGTGTTATGCGGAAGTGTGGCCGCGCTGAGCGTCTGTGCGGGCACGGTGGCGGCGGCTCCCGCGCCCGATGGGACAAGGGCCGCGCCGGTCGCCGAGACGAGCCCGGCGAGTGGTCTCGATCCCGTAGAGCTGAAGTCCGCCGTGGACGGTGTCCACCGCGCAGGGATACCGGGGGTGTACGCCGAGGTGCGCGATACCGGCCGGACATGGCGCGGTGCCTCCGGGGTCGCCGATGTCAGGACCGGCCGTCCCGTCACGCCCGGCATGCGCCAGCGCGTCGGCAGCATCACCAAGACCTTCACCGCCGCCGCGATCATGCAGCAGGTCGAGCAGGGCCGGGTCCGGCTCGACGCACCGATCGGCGACTATCTGCCGCGGCTGGTGCCGGGAGAGCGCGGGAGGAAGATCACGGTTCGGATGCTGCTCAACCACACCAGCGGGATCCCCGATTACGTCCGCTACGCGTTCCCTTCTCTGCAGGACATGTCGCCCAAGAGCTTGGACGACAACCGGTTCAGGCAGTTCCGCCCGGCCGAGCTGATCGAGATGGGGGTCGACGCGCCGCCGGCAGGCGAGCCCGGAGCCACTCCGGGGGTGTACTCCAACACCAATTACCTGCTTCTCGGCCAACTCCTGGAGCAGGTGACCGGTACGACGGCCGAGGAGTACATCACCCGGAACGTGATCGAGCGTGCCGGGCTCCGGCACACCGGGTTCCCGGCCGGGACGCGTATCGAGGGACCGCACTCGCGGATGTACGAGGCTCTGTGGGGCGTGCTCGACCCGCCGCGCGACTACAGCGTCTACAACATGTCCTGGACGGGAACGGGGGCCGCTCTCGTATCGACCATGGACGATCTCAACCGTTTCTACCGCAGGCTGCTCGACGGCAGGATCGTCAACAGGTCGTCGCTGGCGCAGATGCAGCACACGCTCCCGGTCGTCGCCCTGGACGGATCGACGATCGAGTACGGCCTCGGTCTGCACAAGGTCGGCATCCCGGGGTGCGGCACCTTCTGGGGCCACGACGGCACTGTCTGGGGGGCCTCGACGATGTCCCTGACCCGCGCCGACGGCAAGCGGCAGATGTCCGTCGCGGGGAACCTCGCGAGGTGGAACAAGGCGGACTCCTCGGGGAAGCCGCAGCACCACCCCATCGATGACGCGCTGTCGACGCTGTATCGGCAAGCGATGTGCGGTAAGGGAAACACCCAGGCCAAGAATGCCTCGCAGACCCCGGCGTTCAACTCATAGCCAGAGCACCACAGATGGAGTTCACCGCAGGAAAGGACGCATTCACATGACTGTTACCCCGATCGATCTCTTCGCCTCCTTCATCCACCTTCAGCAAGACGGCCAGGCGCACGCCGTGCAGCCTGTGTTCGACTCCGAGAGGGACGGCTGGCAGGTGATGGCTTTCCACGTCGAGACCGACGCCGACGTTCACGCAGACCATTGGGAAGTCCACCCCGAAGCGGACGAAGTCGTCACCTGCCTCACCGGCGGGATACGCCTCTGCCTCCGTCCGGAGCAGCCGGGAGACAAGGAGGAGGAGACCAAGCTGGCGGCTGGAACCGCGGTCGTCGTGCCGCGCGGGCGATGGCACCGCATCGCGCTGGACGCCCCCGGCGACATCATGGCCATTACCCTGCCGCGTGGCAGCCGCCTGGAGAAGCGCACCGAAGCCTGAAGGTCGTCCGGTAGCTGCTGGTCACGGGCGAGATGATCTTGCCGTGGCTGGTGTCATCACGGCGTCGGAGCCGTCCTGGACAGCCCCGTTCACCGGGCTGAGCCGGCGGCAGTCCGGCAATCTCGTTACCGTGCTCCGGCGGGAGGGCGCGGGCCCGGTACGCAAAAGCCGGCCGTGGAGCCTGCCGCCGGGGCACCGGGAGCGCTGGTGGCCTTGTCCTGGCGGCAGCTCGCCCCGCTGTTCAGGGTGTCCGAGTCCGCCGCCGACCGCATCCCGAACGACTTCTGATGCACCGTTCCGGTTCTTACACATTTTTGCCGTCGCTCTGCCATGCCTGCGAAGTACGCCCGGCAACGTTGTGCCCGCAACGGAGTCCGAGGCAGAGGAGAGGGCAATGACGTACAAGAGAACGGCGCGACGTGCGGGTCTGGCTGTGAGCGTGATGGCAGTGACGGCCTTGGTGCTACCGACGGCGACCGCCACCGCCACCGCGCCCATGAGTGGCCCCGCAGCCACGGCGGCACCCACCTGGTGCCCGACCGTGGGCGGGCACCAGGTCGACTGCGGCCGGCTGGACCGTCCGCTCGTCGCGGGGAAGCCGGAGCTCGGCAAGGTCAAGGTGAGTTACGCGGTCGTACGCCACAGCGCGCCCGGTCCGGCCAAGGGCACCGTCGCCGTCAACCCCGGCGGCCCGGGCGAGACCTCGATCGACAAGGCCGAGGCGTTCGCCTGGGGCCTGGAGGGCCTGCTGAAGGACCACGACCTGCTGCTCGTCGACCCGCGCGGCACCGGGAAGTCGCAGCCGATCCCGTGCGGGGTCACCGACGCCGAGTACCGCTTCGGCACGCGGGTCCAGCAGCGGGCCGCGGTCGAACGGTGCGCCAAGAACCTCGGCCCCAAGGCCGCCGGATACACCTCGGCGGCCACCGCCGACGACATCGACGCGATCCGCGCCCACATCGGCGCACCGAAGCTCAGCCTGTACGGACTGTCCTACGGCACGTACCTGATGCCGGTCTACGCCTCCCGCCACCCCGAGCGCGTGCGCTCCATCGTCCTGTCCGGCGCCTACCCCCTCGCGCTCGACCCGCTGGGGCGGCCCAGCGCCCAGGCGGTCTCGTCCAACCTGCGCCGGGTGTGCGAGCGCAGCGTCCCCGTCGCCTGTGACGGCGAGCAGGCCGTGCAGGACCTCGCCACCACGGCCGCGCGACTGCGGGCCGAGCCCATGACGGTGCCGATCACCACCGACCACGGCGTCTACCAGAAGCGGTTCACCGAGGACAAGCTCGCCAACCTGCTGTTCGAGGCGGCAAGCAGCCAGGTCGGCCTCGAGCCGGACAAGCCCTCGCTGCTCGGCCAACTGCCCCACGCTCTCGACCGCTTCGTGAAGGGCGACGCCGCGCCGCTGCGGACGCTGGTCCAGGAGGAGGGGAAGACGGGCAGCACGGTGGACCAGGCACCGTACATCGCGGTCACCTGCAACGACTACCGCAAGGCCTGGTCGAAGAACGTGCCGCTGTCCGAGCGGTGGAACCAGTACAACGCCGCGCTGGCCGCCGTACGCCCCGGTGAGCACGGGGCGTTCAGCGCCAAGGGCTTCACCGAGGGCACTACCGACGCCGGCGACGTGTGCATCGGCTGGCCGCGTGAGAACACCCCCGACCCGCAGCCCACGAAGCTCAAGCTGCCGGACGTCCCGGTCCTCGTCCTCTCCGGCGATCTCGACGCCAACACGCCCGAGGCGAGCGGGAAGAAGGCCGCCGAGCAGTTCCGCAACAGCCGGTACTTCTCGGTCCGCAACATGGGGCACGTGCCCGAGCTGGAGCTGAGCGGCTGCGTCACCGGGGTCTCCTCGCACTTCCTGCGCACCGGCGAGCCGGGCGACACCTCCTGCCTGCGCACCCTCCCGCCGATCACCGTCACTCCGGTCCGCGGCTGACGGGCCGGTGCCGTGACCGCCTCCACCACCGGCGAAAATGATCACATGACTGAGGAAACGGGGCACCGCCGGACGGTGCTGGTCGTCGAGGACGACCCGGGAGTGCGCAGCACCCTGGACCAGCTGCTGCGCTTCGAGGGCTACCGGGTGCTCGTGGCCTGCGACGGCCTGGAGGCCCTCGGCCTCCTGGAGCAGGAGCGGCCCGACCTGGCGGTGGTGGACGTGGTCATGCCGGGCCTCGACGGCCTCGGCCTGTGCCGGATGCTGCGCAGGCGCGGCGACCGGCTGCCCGTCCTGGTCCTGACGGCCCGGCACGAGGTCGGCGACCGGGTCGCGGGGCTCGACGCGGGCGCCGACGACTACCTCGCCAAGCCGTTCGCGACCGAGGAGCTCTTCGCCCGCATACGCGCGCTGCTGCGGCGCACCGAGCCGCCCGAGGACAGCGGGGCTCTGACGGTCGCGGACCTCACCCTGGACCCCGCATCCCGGCAGGCGTTCCGCGGGGAGCGGCAACTGGACCTGACCAAGACCGAGTTCGATGTTCTGGAACTGCTGCTGTGCCATCCGGGCGTGGTCCTCAGCCGGTCGCAGATGTACGAGCGGATCTGGGGATTCGACTTCGACACCACCTCCCGCTCCCTCGACGTCTACATCGGCTACCTGCGCCAGAAGACCGAGCAGGGAGGCGAGCCCCGGCTGATCCACACCGTCCGCAACGTCGGCTACACGATCCGGCCCGCATGATGCTCCGTACGAAGATCACTGCCGTCGTCGCCGCGGCCGCCGCGCTCGCCATTTCCCTCGCCGCCTTCATGTCGTACCGGGGCGTGAGCGGCCTGGTCGCCGACGAGCTCGAGCGGGGCCTCGACGACCGCACGAACACCGTCATCACCCTCCTCGCCGCCGGCCTGACCCCGCCCACCCGGCCGGACACGATCGAGCAGGTCGTGTCCGCCCAGGGGGAGGTCAGGCTGCTGGCGCCCGGTCGCGACGCCCTGCCGGTCACACCGGACGCGCTGCGCGTGGCCCGGACGGGGAAGGGAGAGAGCAGCGCGGACGTCGTCGTCTCCGGCACCGAGTACGGCACCCTGACCAGACCCCTGCCCGGCGGCGGGGCGGTCATGGCCGGCCAGAGCTACGAGGGCGCCGCGCGCGTCGACAACCAGTTCCTGTGGCGGATCTCCTGGACCACCGCGGCCGCCATCGGCTTCGCGGCGCTCCTCGGCTGGCTCGTCCTGGGACGGATCCTGCGACCGGTCCGCCGACTGGCCACCACCACCCGGCGCATCACCACCACACAGGACCTCGCCACGCCGCTGCCGCCCGCCGGATCCGACGAGATCGGCCAACTGACGTACAGCTTCGAGCACATGCTCGCCGCGCTGCGCCGCTCCCGCGCCCAGCAGCAGCAACTGGTCCAGGACGCCAGCCACGAACTGCGTACGCCGCTCACCTCGGTGCGCGGGAGCGCCGAACTGCTGCAGCGGGCGCGCGGCAGGCTCGACCCCGAGGACGAGAAGCAGATCCTCACCACCCTGGTCACCGAGACCGCCGCCCTCGACGACCTGGTGCGCGAGCTCGTCGAGCTGGCCACCGACCGCTACACGGAAGAGCAGCCCGAGGCCGTCGACCTGGCCGTCGCCGCGGAGGACAGCGCACAGCGCTTCCGCCTGCGGACCGGGCGCACCGTCCTCGTCATCGAGGACCACGCGAACCCACCGGTGCCGGTGCGCGCCCGGCCGCGCGCGCTCCAGCGGTGCGTCGACAACCTGCTGAGCAACGCGGTGAAGTTCAGCCCCGAGGGCACCCCGGTCGCCGTGCACATCGGCGGGGGCAGGCTGACCGTACGGGATCAGGGTCCGGGCATCGCCCCCGGCGAGCAGCACGCCGTCTTCGACCGCTTCTACCGCGGCCCCCGGACCCAGGCGACGCCTGGCTCCGGTCTCGGCCTGGCCATTGTGTACGACATCATCGCGGCCGACGCCGGAACCGTCTTCGCCACCACGGCGGAAGGCGGCGGCGCGGAGGTCGGCTTCGACCTCCCGCCTCACGGCCAGGACGGGCCGAACGGTGCGATGGCGCGGAGGCGTTCCTGGAGAGCGCCGTGAATCATCCCTTCTTTGAAAGGCTCCGTTGGGAGATACGTGATTCGGCGCGCCTGCGTCGTTGGTCTTCTTGAGAACGGACGTCGTGACCAGAGGCTTCGTGGGCGGCCCGGCTCGGCGGCAGTTCCTAGTTGGCCCACGGCGGCGTGAGGGTGCTGCCGTCGGGGAGTGTGGCGTTGAGGCCGACGCGGGTGGTGACCCAGATTTCCGCGGACCGGTCGGTGAGGTTGCTCAACGACAGTTCGGAGCCGGCGGGGGCCACCGCCGCGTCACCGGTGCCCAGTTCGGCCGTCTCGCCGTCGATGCTGAACTGCGGCCGGCCGGAGAGTACGTAGAACGCCTCCTCGTGACTGATGACGTGCGCGGGGGCTACTGTCCCGGCGGGGATCTCGGCGCGCCAGCCGGCCAGGTCGCCGCTGCCCGTGGCTGGGCGGATGTACGAGGTGAAGCGAGCTCCGTGGATCTCGTGGACGACGGTCTCCGTACTGCGGACAAAAGGCATGGCAACCTCCAGATGGTCAAGTAGCTTGTCCATGTAGACAAGCAGCTTGACCAGATATAGTCAAGGCATGGATGACGCCCTCGCCTTCTCCGCGCTCGTGCTCGCACTCTCCGGTCAGCTGGTGCAGGAGATCGATGCCCGCGTCTCCCAGCAAGGTTTCGAGAACCTCCGGCCGGTGCACGGCTTCGCGTTCGCCCGCGTCGCCGCCGGTGACGCCACCACCGCCGACCTCGCCGTACACCTCGGCGTGACCAAGCAGGCCGCCGCCCAACTCGTCGCGGACCTGGTCCGCACCGGATACCTGGACCGACGCCCGCACCCCGGCGACGCACGCGCCAAGCTCCTGGAACTGACCGAGCGCGGCTGGGCCGCCACCCGCGCCGCCGACGAGGCAGCGCGGTCGGCCGTCGCACCGTGGCGCGAGGCGCTGGGGGAGGCCCGATTCACCGAACTGGTCAGCGACCTGACCCGGATCGCACCACGCGGACCGATCCGGCCGGTGTGGTGAGGCGACGGGCGCCCTCGAGGCCTGAGGACTCCTGGGCATGCCGGGGAACGTTCTGGCTGCGCGTCAGTTCGCTGTGCGTGCCGCGTCGCGCAGCCTGCGCCACGTACGACTGACGGACGCCAGCCCGGCGCGCCCCGCGCCGGGGCCACCGGTATCCCAGTTCCGGGCCGTCTCGGTGAAGGTCTCCGCCCGCGTCGGTGCGACCGGTCGTCGCGTCTGCGCGGCCCGTGCGGCGAGCCGCAGGTCCTCCGGTTCGATCGTGTCGAGCTTCGCCCGGACGTGGCTGAGCAGCGTGGCGCAGGCGTCGGCGATCGCGGCCTCGCCCAGCGGGCGCGCCGGGAGGTCCAGCCCTTCGGTCAACAACTGCTCCAGGGCCGTCCTCAGGTCCTGCAGGGAGATGTCGCGGATCGTCAGCGACAAGTGGGCGGACAGTCCGGCGGCGCCCACCGCGCGGTGCGCGAAGCCGCGCGGGATGTAGAGCACGTTGCCGGGCTCGAGGACGGTGTGCAGGAGCCGTGGGGAGTGCTCGCCGTCCGGGAGCTCTCCCAGCGACCAGTCCGCCACCGCCGGTGCGTCGTGGACGTGCCAGGTCTTGCGTCCTGCCACCTGGAGGACGAACACGTCGGCGTCGTCACGGTGCACCGCGAGGCCCTGACCGCCGACGGGCGTGACGAAGAAGAACGCCTCCACATGTCGGCCGATCTCCTCGGACAGTCGCGCCGGCAGATCGCCCGTCGGGCGGTGCCATTGATCGACGTGTCGCAGAAGCAGTGTCGCCCCGGCGCGCAGGAGCGCGACGACTTTCGCACGGTCGGCGAAGCCATGGTGCGTTATGCCGTTGACCACGCGTGACGTGGTGTAGGCATCGGGCGGGACGACAACCTTGTTGGAGCGGACCATCTCCAGATAGGGGGTGCGCAGCAACCCTCCGTCGAAGGCGGCGTCCAACTCGGCAAGGTCGAATGGCGAGGCGAGTGTCTCCGGCGTGAAGACCGCAGGCTCGCGCTGCCACTGGCGGCCGGCGAAGCTCTCGACGTCGCCGACCCAGTCGGCCAGTGTGGGCGATTCCATGGTGTTTCCCGTGGTGTCAGGGGGTTCGGTGCTCGCGGCCGGCAGCGTCCGCGACGGAACGGGGGCGTGTGCGGGCTCCGTGGCGGGAGGAGTTCTGCGTGGTGGTCCCACTGCCCTCGTCGGGAACGGCAGGCGGTGCGAGGGCGCGACGCCGGATCATGCCCCGGCTTCCGCCTCGAACCGCACGGAGAGCAGGGAGCGCAGGGGAACGTGAGTCTCCTGCTGCGGGCTGCGAATGACGAGTCGGTTGTCGAAGGCGACGGTCAGCAGGCGCTCGGCCAGGGGCACGATCAGGTGCTTGGCCCAGCAGCGGGCGCCGTCGAACCCGAACGGCATGAACGCGGGCGTCTTCTCCGGGTCCGCCACACCGGCCCATCGCTCGGGCCGGAACTCCATCGGGTCGGACCAGTAATCCGGATGACGATGCATCAGGAGCGGGAAGAGCGCGACGTTGTCCTCGGGACGGATCTCGGGGTGCAGTTCGGTGTACGCGTCCCCGCCCTTGCGGAACAGCATCCACGCGGGCGGGAGCAGCCGCAGCGTCTCCCACAGGACCGTGGTGAGGTCGTTGCGGGCTCCTTCCTGTTCCCGCGCCGGGCCCATGAGCCACAGGGCGTTGCCGGCCAGTGCGGCCACGCCGTCGCAGAGGGTGGCCGTCGCTCGCCGGTACATGGCGAT
Source organism: Streptomyces blastmyceticus (assembly GCF_039521185.1). Taxonomy (NCBI): domain Bacteria; kingdom Bacillati; phylum Actinomycetota; class Actinomycetes; order Kitasatosporales; family Streptomycetaceae; genus Streptomyces; species Streptomyces blastmyceticus. The sequence continues at coordinate 141,267 of NZ_BAAABW010000013.1, forward strand.
GGCCTGTCTTCTGTCCCGGGTGTCGGAAGCACTGCTGATCAGCTCGGCCAGCGCGGTGCGCCTGCCCTCGGCATCGGATCCCGGCCAGACGGTGACGGCGCGGTCGACGATCCGGGAGAGCGTGTCGGAGCGCGTGACGCCGCGTTTCGACAACAGGGAGACCGGCAGGGGGTCGGATGAGAAGAGCCACTGGCGCAGGTAGGAGGTGGCCGCGTAGGGCCAGGCACCGGACAGACCGCGTGCCGGGGGCGGTGGGGTCCGGATGCCCGCCATGACGTCCTGCCCCAGCGCGCGGATCGTCCGTGTCGCGCTGTCGTGGTGGATGTCGGCTCCTGCGGCGGGCTTGTAGACCGAGCGCTCCGTCGACAACACGGGGCGTGCCGCGACGATTTCGGCTATCAGGTCGCAGTCGGAGACGCCGACCGTGGTCGCGTCGATCCGGAATACTTTCTCTTCCCTGGCCAGCAGGTCCTGAATCCGCGGGGCGTATACGACGGAATGGCCGCGCACTGCTGCCGACGCTATTTCTTCCACGGGAATCCCGTCTCCATTGGAATGGCAATGAAATGCGTTTCCCGTGGCAGGCGGAGAACTCCGGGCATGGAACGGGCAGGACCGCCGCTCCGCGCCGCGGCCCGGCCTGCGGCGGAATCCGACACGGTCGTGGCCGCCGCGGACCGCGCCGGCCAGGGGGTACTCTGCGCCGTCGGCGGAGGCAGCGGCATGGCCGCGTCCCCCGCCGACGGCGGTGCATCAGATGACGTGCAGAACCCACGCGTGGTTGGCGAGGTCCTCGTCCTTCTTGAACTTGCTCACGAGCGCCTTGATCATCTTCATGACATCTCCATTCTCGGTATCGCGGGCACGACGGAAAAGGCGTGCCCGCGCCATAGTTGGAATTCGATATTCCTGTCCGGAACCCGAACTGGATCATCTAAAACCGGACCCTAACCGAAAGCGAGCGCCCCTGACACCCCTTCACGGGCGATGATTTGATCCCGGGGTCGTGCGCAAGGAATACGCAAGCAATACGCAAGCCGTGCGCAAGTCGCCTCCCCGCGACCGGTCCGGTCGCACGTAGCAGGCGTTTCCCGCCGACCGGCCGGTGCCACGGAGCCGTTGCTCGGAGGTTTGACGCTTCACCCGCGCCGTTGAGGGCACCCCTCAAGGGGAAGAAGCGGGCTGTCAGCCAGGAGGTGTGGCCATGCGTATCCCCGGTCCCGAGCCCCGGGCGGACGGTGGGGTGGGCGCTGTCGCGGCGGCGGGCGGACTGCACAACTACCAGCTGCGGCTGCACGCCGAGTACGGTCCCGTCGTGCAGTTCCAGCTTCCGGGCGCGGAGACGGCCGTTTCGGTCGCCGACCCCGTACTGCTGGAGGCCACGGCTCACCTCAACAGCCGGCCGGAGCGGCTGTTCGAGTTCCTGGACCCGCTGTTCGAGGCGGGCAATGTGCAGGTGATGGCGGCTGACGAGCACGCCCCGTGGCGGCGCCTGCTGCTGTCGGTGCTGGCCGGGCGCCCCTCCCACGAGCGGCACTTCGCGCAGTTCACCGCGCTGACGACAGCACTCGCGGACCGTTGGGCCGGCCGCGAGCCCGTCGCGCTGCAGAAGGATCTCACCGCGCTGACACTGCGGATGATCTGCGAGTACGCACTGGGGGGTGATGCCGCGGACCCGGACAGCGTCGTCGCCGCCTTCGAGGAAGTGCTCACCGAATCCCTGGGGCAGCTCTACCAGGTGCCGGTCCCGGGCACACAGAAGCAACGTGCTGAGCGGGCGGCAGAGGCTCTCGCCTACCTGCGCGCGACGGTCGACCGAGTGGTTGCCGCGCATCGCTCCGGCAGCCGGACAGACACGAGCGATCTGATCGGGGCACTTGTCGACGCCGGTGAGCGGCCCGCGCGGATCCGCGACACCGTCATGGTGACGATGCTGGCCGCCCACCACACCACCGGGGTGGCCGTCTCATGGACCCTGCATCTGCTGGGGCGGCATCCCGAGGTGGCCGAACGCGTCGCCGACGAGCTGGACCGCGTCCTCGGCGACCGTGCGGCGCCCGAGTACGCCGACCTGCGACGGCTCACATACCTGGACATGGTCCTGAAGGAATCGATGCGGCTCTACCCGCCCGGCCCGTACGGTGCGCGGGAGACGGCCGAGGCCCTCGTCCTGGGCGACTACGAGATCCCGGCCGGGGCGACGGTCTTCTATCCGTTCTGGGCCGTCCACATGAACCCTGACCACTGGCCCGAGCCGGAGAAGTTCGTACCCGAACGGTTCACCCCACAAGAGGCCGCCAAGCGGCCGAGGTTGGCCTACATCCCGTTCGGAATCGGGCCGCGCAGCTGCGAAGGCGCCGGTCTGGCCATGGTCAAGGCCGAGCTCGTCCTGGCCGTACTGCTCAAGCGCTTCCGGTTCCGTCCCGCGCCAGGACACGAAGTGACGCCGATCGAACGGTTCGTGCTGTGGGCGGCCGACGACATCCGCATGATCGTGAGCCCGCGGGTGCCGGGGTAGCGGTCGACGGGCTATCCCGACGTCTTCGTCGTCGCCCCGAGCGCGTGGTCGACCCCACCCACGAGCGGCTGCCACAGCCGCCCCACGCGCAACCGACAACTCTACGTACACGTCGTACAGCACATGGAACGCGAATGGCTCTTCTCGCTCATCCCGCTGACGATTGGCGTGATCTCCCTCAGCTTCGGCGTGTACGGACTCCGCCGTGCCGCCGCGCTCCGTCGCACAGGTGTCACCGCACAGGGTCGGATCGTCCGCCACGAAGTCAGTCGAAGCGACGAAGGAGCCACGTTTCACCACCCGGTCGCAGCCTGGACGACCCGGGACGGCCGCGAGTGCGAGTACTCATCCAGGTTCGGCCGCGGTTCCGTCGCAGGCCACTTCGGCGTGGGGTCCTTGGTCATGGTCCAATACGATCCGGAGGATCCACGCCGGTTTGCGATCCAGGGCTGGGACGTAACAACGGTCGACCTGTTGTTCACCGTGTTGGGATCGGTGTTCACAGCGGGCACGTTGGCGGTGTTGCTCGTTCGGCTGCTCACTCTCTGACCCAAGCCTGAGCCGCCCAGGCTCGCCCGAGAGCCCTGACGGCGACTGCCAGCCGTCTACCGCGGGCCCTTCGCGCCTGGCTGCCCAGTGGCCTCAGACGTGAGGCGGCAGGACCTCGATGATTTCGGCGATGCCGACGGCGGGTTGGGCCTCGTGCATGGTGATCACATCACCGGGCTTCAGATGGTGCCACTGCCCGATCTGCAGGGGAGCCAGGCGAACGTCGGCTATCTCTCCGGGGCCGAGCTGCGGCTCGAACTCCACCCAAAGCCGTGCGACGTTCAGATCTTGTCGTCCGTCTGCGGTGCGGTTACCGATGCCCCACAGAGGCCTGAGCCGACCGTCCCCTGAGAAGGCACTCTGGCGTCCGCCCTCGTCGGCCCGAGCAGAGACAAGGTCGCACGGATCGTGCCGTGTTCGGCTTCCCAGCCCCGCCACTCGCACCAACGGCGGCTGCGATCAAGCATCATCTGCCGAGCGGCCTCGGAGAGCATCTTCCAGAAGGTAATGGATACCGGATGGATATCCGCGATCTCGATGAGCACGTCGAGCGCCATCTCCCATTCCTGGAGCTCGATCTCCTTGCGAGCATCTCCGGCCGTCTGGCCGTTCTCTGCCACGGCGTCCTCGGGCAGTAGGTCAACGGCCTGCCGAAGGAGTGTGAACGCGTCATCCATGTGCTGGATTGTCGCCTGCTCCCGGGCGCCTTGTCACAGGGTGGACACTGACGAGAGGCGCACCTGACCCGTGGGGCCGTTCGTTGTATCCCGCGAAGGCCGGGCTTCGCCGTCCCCGGGGGCGAAGTGAGGAGAACGCGATCACGAGCACGATCGCTCCGGACGCCGAATTCGGCGGCGGCCTCCCAATTTGGAGGAACAGTTCCTCACGCACGTCGAGAAGGGCAGGTGACCTCCCAGGCCGCCTCGACCATCCGGAAGATCTCGTCCACCGCGGCTTCCGGATCGGCCGCCTCCCGGGCCAGCGAATAGGCGTCGATCACGAACCTCGCGATCGTCCGGCTCGCCGTTGTGGTCCGGGACAGTTCGGGATCGGCGGCGATGGCCGCGGCCAGCGTCTCCGCGTGGCGCAGCCTCATCGACTCCTCGTATTTCCGCAGGGCGGGTGATTCGTCGATCATGCGCCAGATCGGGGCGGCGCTGTCCGCTGTGCAATGTCGCACCAGGGCCTGGATCTCGTGGCGCAGCGCAGGGATGAGGGGCTCGTGCGGGGCCCGGCCGGTGACCGCCTGCGTGAGGCGTTGCTCGAAGTGGTCGTCCTGCTCGAACACCAGGGCCTCTTTGGAGGCGAAGTGGGAGAAGAGCGTGGTGACGGCGACGTCGGCGTCAGCGGCCACGTCACGGATACCCACCGCGTCGTACCCGCGTTCCAGGAAGAGCCGCAGGGCGCTGTCGGCGATCTTCTGACGGGTCGCGGCCTTCTTACGCTCACGGCGTCCGGACGGCACGGTCATGTCCTGAAGCTATCAGATACGAAGCTGGAGTGGTTCGAAAACACTAACTGTTAGCGCTACGGTCCGCCGCATGAAGAAGGTGAGCTTCGCCGAGTTCGGCGGTCCGGACGTGCTGCAACTCATAGATGCCGAGGAGCCCCACGCGGGCCCCGGCCAGGTGCGCATCGCCGTGCGGGCGGCGGGCGTGAACCCCGTCGACTGGAGGGTCCGTGAAGGCCAGATCCTGAAGGCCCATCCGATCGAGTTGCCCGCCGGAGTCGGGCTGGACGCCGCCGGGGTGGTGGACGAGGTCGGCGAGGGCGTCGAAGGGGTCGAGGCCGGCGACCGTGTGTTCGGCGAAGGCTCCAGCACCTATGCCGAGTTCGCCGTGCTGTCGGCCTGGGCCCGCATGCCCGAGGGGCTGACGTTCGAAGAGGCAGCCGGGTATCCCTCCGTGGTGGAGACCGCGCTGCGCGTCATCCGCGAGGTCGGTGTGCAGCCTGGGCAGACGCTGCTGGTCAGTGGTGCGTCCGGGGGAGTCGGATCGGCGGTGCTGCAGATCGCCCGCGACCGCGGCATCACGGTGATCGGCACCGCCGGGGTCGCGAACCAGGACTATCTGCGCGGCCTGGGTGCCCTCGCCACGACGTACGGCGAGGGCTGGGTCGAGCGGGTGCGGCAACTCGGCCACGTCGACGCGGCCCTCGATCTGGCCGGCTCGGGCGTGATCCGCGAGCTCGTCGAGCTGACCGGGGACCCGCAGAAGGTGATCTCCATCGCCGATCTCGGTGCGCCGGAGCTCGGTGTCCGGTTCTCCGGCGTGGCCGGGAGCGTGCCGGATGCGCTCGCCGAGGCCGTCGGCCTCATCTCGCGGGGAAAGCTCCACATCCCGGTCGAGAAGTCGTACACGCTCGTCGAGGCCGCGGCGGCGCACATCGACAGCCAGGCCGGTCACACACGGGGGCGCCGGGTCGTGGTCGTCTGAGCCGTTCGCGACCCCGGCCGCGCGGCGCTCAGCTCGGCTCCTGGATCCGAGGCCGCGCCTCCCCGACCGCCAGGAGTGTCGCCACGAGGGTCCCGGCGTCCTCCCGCTATTGCGGTGCGGTGGCTTTGAGCCAGTCCTCGACGGCGATGACATCCGCCCACTGCGGGAACAGTTTTTCGGTGAGGAACCGGTGCACCTCGGGGTCGGTGTCGAGGCAGGCATCAGGCAGGACGGTGAGGTTGAAATCCAGGTCCATGGCTTGGCACAGGGTGTACAGCACCACACCACTGGTGGCGATGCCGGTGAGAACAAGGCTGTCAATGCCGCGCCCCCTGAGCACCAAGTCGAGATCGCTGCCGGAGAACGCGCTACCCCGCCTCTTGGCGACCACGACGTCCCCCTGCCGGGGCGCGATGTCGTGATGGATCTCGGTGCCGGGGTCGCCTTCCGTGAACAGGCCGGCCCGCACAGCGGCGGTGAGCACCCTGTTGCGAGGGCTGACCTCTGGATTGCCCGGCCGCAACTCGATGACCACGTAGATCACCGGGATGCCCGCCGCGCGGGCGCCGTCGATGGCCCTGCTCAGGCGTGGCAGATATCCGGAGCCATCGTCGGCGATGTCCACGATGTCCCGTTGGACGTCCATTACGAGGAGCGCGCTGTTCGCCATGCTTGCCGTCCCTTTGTTACTGAGGTGGCTGAACCAGATCAACTCATTCTTGTCCAACGGTCGGCATCCATGCCTGCGGGGCCAGTTGAATTGAGAGGATCGCCGTCCTGAGGCAGCGGTCAGCTGAAGGCGAGCTCGCGGAAGCGGTTGCGGGTCTCGGTGAGCGGCTGACGGTCACGCGTGTAGTAGAGCTTGTTCGTCAGGAGGACGGCCCACGTGCCCTTCTTCGGCGAGAGCCACATGCCGGTACCTGTGAAGCCGTAGTGCACATACGTGCGGTCTGCTGGATCTGTGCCGGGGGCGAGGTGCCAGAACAGGCCGCGTACGGGCTCCAGGGCACCGGTCTGGACGGTCAGGGACTCCTCGACCCAGCTCGGTCCGAAGCCGGGCTGCGCAGGGGCCATGGTGGGGTCGAGCATGTACCGCAGGAAGCGGGCGAGGTCGTCGAGGACGGAGAAGACGCCGGCGATACCGCAGACGCCCCCGAGGAGACGGGCGGAGAAGTCGTGGACGCTGCCCCTGAGATGGCGCCCGGTGTCCTCGACGAGCTCGGTGGAGGCACACCGGGCCGCGAGGTCGGTCGGCAGAGGGCCGAAGCGGGTACGGGTCATGCCCAGGGGCTGCCAGACGCGGGTGTGGGCGAGCTGGTCCAGGGTCTGACTGGAGAGGTGTTCGGCGAGGTAGCCGAGGACGAGGGCGGCCCGGTCGGTGTATTCGACGGCTTCGCCGGGCGGCCGGTGCAGGGCCTCGTGGAGGACCCCGGCCCGGACGGCGGCCGGGTCGGTGCCGTAGAGGTTCTTGAGCTGGGCCTGCAGCGGGACACCGGCGGTGTGGGTCAGCAGCTGCCGGGCAGTGACCTGGCCGAGCGGGTATCCGATGACCTCGGGCCAGAAGCCCTCGAGGGGTTCGTCGAGAGGGAGGGAGCCGTCTTCCCAGAGGGCGCCGATGGTTGACCAGACGGCAAGGATCTTGGTGAGGCTGGCGACGTCGAAGACAGTGTCCGGCCGCATCGGGATGTCCGGCTTGGCGGGGTCGAGGACACCGGCGGTCCCTCCGGCCCTCATGCCCGCGGCGTCGCCGACGGCCCAGACCGCGCCGGGGTAGACCTTGCCGCGTACGCCGTCCGCCACGAGCTGCTTGATCCGGTCGGTGCTGTCTGCCATGAGCATCTCCGATGTCGCCGTACGGGCCCGGCTCGTCAGCGTAGTGACGGCGCCGGGCCCGGGCGGGGAACTCGGCGGGGCGGTCAGCTGATCCGGTGGCCGGGTTCGGTCAGGGCTCTGGCGGTGGCGCTGAGCGGGTAGCGGGCGAGGTTGCCTCATCCGGCCTTGAAGCCGATGGTGGCCGGCCTGTTCTGCCTGCCGTCGAATATTCGGCTGCGGGTGACGCCGGCTCACCTCTAGGCTTCCGCCCGTTCGAGGGGTTGACGAAGCGCCCTGTCGACAGCGGTCAGTCAGCGGATCGGAGATGCACAGGAATGACTTGTCAACTGTTCGCGGTCTGCTTCAATGCGAGCGAGCCGCCGAGTCTCGCGCGGTTCTGGTCCGGGGTCCTGGGGTGGGAGATGGTCGACGATCCACAGGGCGGAGCCGCCCTCCTGCCCAGCGATGACACCGGGTTCCGAATCCGTTTTCTTCCGGCCCAGGAACAGAAGGTCGGGCAGAACCGGATGCACTTCGATCTGACCAGTACGTCCCTGGAGGACCAGCAGCAGACAGTGGCCAGGGCGCTGGGGCTCGGCGCGCGGCACATCGATGTCGGCCAGCGCCCGGAGGAGGGGCATGTGGTGCTCGCCGACCCCGAGGGCAACGAGTTCTGCGTCATCGAGCCGGGCAACAAATTTCTCGCCGACTGCGGCTTCATCGGAGCGCTGGCTTGCGACGGTTCGCAGGAGGTCGGCTACTTCTGGAGCGAAGCGCTGGGGTGGCCGTTGGTCTGGGATCAGGATCAGGAGACCGCGATCCGCTCGCCGCACGGCGGTCCGAAGATGACGTGGGGTGGTCCACCGCTGATGCCGAAGGCGGGCAAGGACCGGCTGCATTTCGACCTCGTTGCACCTGACCGCGATGATCGGCAGGCAGAGGTCGAGCGTCTGCTCTCCCTCGGGGCGGCTCGAATCGACACCGGCCAGGGCAAGGGCAGCTGGGTGGCGATGACCGATCCCGACGGCAACGAGTTCTCCGTGTCGACGCCCCGGTAGCCCGGCCGGGCGTCAAGTCCCCGGGCCTGTACGGCGGTTCTCGGGCGCATTGGTGCGTGCGTGGGTGAAATCCGGATGATGGCGCATATTCTTGGATGCCGTGGGACGACATGACGTGGCACAGCCGATGGTGTCCGGCGCGGGGCGATGGCGGCTCGGTGCCCTGCTCGGCGCGTGCGGAGCGGTGGCCCTGACCGCCCTGCCGCTGGCGATGGGCTTCGGCCGGCGGGGCGGTGGCGCGTCGTCGAAGGCGGTTCGCCATCAGGGGAGCACACACCTGGGCTGGGGCTTCACCCACACCCAGCACAGCGCGGACCACGGCGAGCCGGAGGCCACGCGCAGGGCTGCCGATCTGCTCTCCGCGCGGCCCCTGCCGCAGAACCAGCACATCATGGGCTGGGGGGCGGAGAACCCCGAACCAGCGCCCGGGCGCTACGACTTCGAGGCCCTTGACGAGCGCGTCGCCCTGATGCGGGCCACCGGCGCCACCCCCGTCCTCACCCTGTGCGGAGCCCCCGACTGGATGAAGGGCGGGCGGAAGGGCCGCACCGACTGGTCCCGGCTGGAGGCCGCTCCCGACCGCCGGCACTACGCGGACTTCGCCCGGCTGGCGGGCAGGATCGCCCGCCGCTACCCGGACATCCGGCACTTCCTCGTGTGGAACGAGCTGAAGGGGTTCTACGACGAGGACCGGCGCCGCTGGAACTACGAGGGGTACACCGAGCTGTACAACCTCGTGTACGCAGAGCTGAAGCGGCAGAACCCGGACAGTCTGGTCGGCGGCCCCTATGTCGTCGCCGATCACGATCCGCCCGGCGACGGGGAGGGAACGCCCGAACTCAGCGGCGTATGGGGAGACTTCGACCAGCGCTCGGCCGATGTCGTCCGGTACTGGAACAAGCACAAGGCGGGCGCGGACTTCGTCGTGGTCGACGGGGCCAGCTACACCCGCGAGGGCCACCGGACGATCCCCGACGAGTTCGCCGCCACCGAGAAGTTCGCCGACGTCACCCGCTGGCTGGGGCGCGTCACCGGACTTCCGGTGTGGTGGGCCGAGTGGTACGTCGAGCCGCCCGCCGAGGACGACCGGCCGGGCGGCCGGGACGGCTGGAGCGAGCGGCACCGCATCGCCGTCCACGCTGTCGCGATGATGCGGCTGGCGGAGAGCGGCGCGTCGGCCGCCCTCTACTGGAACCCGCAGCAGACAGGGGACGACTGCCCGGGCTGTCTGTGGCGGAGCACCCAGCTGTACGACGGGGGCCATGAGCTGCCCATGGCACAGCTGTTGGGACGGTTCGCCCACGAGTTCCCGCCGGGGAGCGCCTTCCGGCCGGTCGTCGCCACCGCGGGGGCCGGGGCCAGGATCCAGGTCCTCGCCGATGACGCGGCCGTGCTCGTGGTCAATGCCGAGTGCCGACCGGTAGAGGCGCGGGTGGACGGGCAGGCACTGTCCCTCGCCCCGTACGAGGTGCGCTGGCTGACCCGCTGACCCGCTGACCCGCTGACCCGCTGACCCGCTGACCCGCGCATTCCGGAGGTCGGGCCGCCGGGGTGTCCGGTGCGTCGTCAGGCGCGGCAGCGCAGCATCTCCAGCGGAGGGTTGGCGAGGAAGTCCGCCCAGAAGTCCGCACCGAACTCGCGCACGCCGGCATCGGACACCGTCAGCGGAACCCAGGTCACCTCGCTGAATCCGGCCGTTCGCAGACACTGCTCGTAGACCTCGCGGCGCGGGAGAGTACTGACGATCGTGATCGGCGGGTCGAGCAGCGCCGTGGTCCGGACGCGCGGTCCGGCCTCGGCCCCCTCGCCGGTCAGCTCGGTGACGAAGCCGTACTTGGCCAAAGAGGGCCCGTCGAAGTCGTAGTCGGGTGATTGGTTGAACAGGAAGAGCTCGGCTCCGGGTGCCAGACTCCGGTGCACGTTGCGGCACATTCGCTCCATGGCGGCGACGCCCTCCGCGTAGTTCAGCAGCTGAACCGCCACGGCGACGTCGAAGCGCTCTCCGAGGGGCCGCAGTTCGGACACATCGCCGACCTCGTAGCGCACGCCCAGCGGATTGCGCTCTTCCATCTCCCGTGCCACGGCGACCATTTCACCGGAGATGTCGACTCCGAGCACCTTCCCGGCGCCGCGCCGTTTGAACTCCCTGCTGTAGAAGCCGGTGCCGGAGGCCAGGTCGAGGACCGACTTGCCGCGTACGTCCCCGACCATGGCCAGGAAGCCGGGCACCTCCGCGTACTGCATCAGCGGCAGGGCCTTGAAGCCCTCGAACGCCTCGCCGATCTGGTCGTACTGCTGCGCACTCATCGTGCTGTCCTCTCCTGTGCTTCGTCATGCCCTTGGCCCCGGCTCCCACCTCGGGGTACGCCGTGGCCTCTGGCGGGCAGTCTCTCCACACTCCGGTGGACCGTCGTACTGGCAGAAGCCACGAAGATGCCGGCATCGTCCCGGCCTCGTGTACAAGCGGGCGCACGAACTCGAGCCGATGTTCATGGGAATGAGTGAACGGATGATCCGTGAGTGAGGCCTTGAGGCTTGCTGTCAAGCGGAATATGATGCGCGGGCTCTGGCAAGTCCCCGTACGTGCAACTGTGCGCCCCAGAACCGGACTTGCTCCTCCGGTTGCGGCGTGAAACGGTGATCCGGAACGTCGTTCTGTGGGGAAGAAGCGACTGCGGAGGCGGGAGCGATCGCCCTTGCAAGCGGCTCCTCCGGCATCGTCCAGATTACGAGTCCCTGGTGGGGAGCCGCCCTCGTGGTGCAGTCCGTGATCGGTGTCAGTCCGTTCGGAGAGGCCGACGCGCGGGTCGTCGCGGCCGTCTGCAGAGCCGGTGGGACCGGTGTCCTCGACCTCGGCAGCGGAGACCGCCGCGTCCGTGAGGCCCTCGCTCTCACCCGCCGCCGGACCGGCGGCGACTTCGGCGTGCGCGTCCCGGAGGACTGTGCGCTCCGCCCGGACGAGCTGTACGGCCCGGACGGCACGGGGCCGCACACCGTCCTGCTGGCCCCGGGCGTCAAGTGGCCGGAGGACGAGGGCCGTGGCGTCACCGTGCTGGCCGAGGTCCGTTCGTTGGCCGAGGCCCGCGCCGCGGTACGGGCGGGGGCGGCCGGTATCGTCGCGCGTGGTGGCGAGTGCGGTGGCCCGGCCGGTGAGCTGTCCACCTTTGTGCTGCTGCAACAGCTGCTCTCCGACCCGGAGACGGACGTCCCCGTCTGGGCGTGCGGCGGTATCGGGCCGAACACCGCCGCGGCGGCCGTCCTCGCGGGCGCGGCCGGCGTCGTACTCGACGTACAGCTCGCGCTGCTGGAGGAAGCCGCCACCCCGCCTGCGCTCGCCCGCCTGCTGCGCGCGGCGGACGGCACCGGGACGGTCCTGGCCGACGGGCGGCGCCTGTTGGACCGCGACCGCCCCGGTGTGCCCGCCGAATTGCGCGACCGCCCCGTCCCGCTCGGACAGGACGCCTTCCTCGCCCGCCGCTTCGCCGCGGACCACCGCACGGTGGGCGGCGCCGTACGGTCGGTGCGCGAGAGCATCGACCGGGCGCTGCGGGACCCCGGCGCGGTGGAGGCTCTGCTTCCCGGGTCGGCGCTGAGCCGCTCGTTCGGCACCGCGCTGCCCGTCGCGCAGGGGCCGATGACGAGGGTCAGCGACCAGGCGCGGTTCGCCGCCGCCGTCGCCGAGGGCGGCGGCCTTCCGTTCATCGCGCTGGCCCTGGCCGGTCCGGAGCGGACCAGGTCCCTCCTGGAGGAGACCAGGGCCGTGCTCGACGGGCGGCCCTGGGGCGTGGGCATCCTGGGCTTCGCGCCCGAGGAGGTACGCGCCGCCCAGCTGGAGGCCGTGCGTGAACTGCGGCCCACCCACGCCGTCCTGGCCGGTGGCCGCCCCGCGCAGGCCGCCGCGCTGGAAGCCCAGGGAATCCGTACCTTCCTGCAGGTCCCGACGCCCGGGCTGCTCGGCCAGTTCCTCGACGCGGGGGCCAGGCGGTTCGTCTTCGAGGGCGCCGAGTGCGGCGGCCACGTCGGGCCCAGCAACTCCTTCCCGCTCTGGGAGGCCCAGCTGGCCGTCCTGACGGACTTCCTGGACGCCCGGCCGGAACGAGGCGAAGATCCGGGGATCGAGGTGCTCTTCGCGGGCGGGGTGCACGACGAGCGCTCGGCGGCGATGGTCGCGGCCCTGTCCGCCGGGCTCACCCGGCGCGGTGGTGCGGTCGGCGTCCTGATGGGCACCGCCTACCTCTTCACCCGCGAGGCGGTGGAGTGCGGTGCTCTCCAGCCGCTCTTCCAGCACACGGTGCTCACCGCGCAGAGCACCGTCCTGCTGGACACCGCACCGGGACACGTCACCCGCTGTGTACCGAGCCCGTTCACCGACACCTACCGGACGCACCAGGAGGAGCTGCGCGCGCAGGGCGTCCCCCGGCGGCAGGCATGGGAACGGCTGGAGCGGCTCAACCTCGGGCGGCTGCGCATCGCCAGCAAGGGCGTCGAGCGCGTGGACGGCGAACTCCGCGAGGTGGACGAACGGCGGCAGTTCGACGAGGGCATGTTCATGGCCGGGGAGGTCGCGGTGCTGCGCGACGCCACCACGACCGTCGCCGAACTGCACCGCGACGTCACGGACCGCGCGGCCGCCTTCTACGAGCGGCGGGCCGCGGAATGGGGCGCCGCCGAGCCATCCGGCGCGACGGCACAGCCGCCCGTGCCGCAGCCGCTCGACGTCGCGATCGTCGGCATGTCCGCGATGTTCCCCGGAGCCCCCGACCTGCCCGCCTACTGGGCCCAGGTGCTCGGCGGCGCGGACGCGGTGACCGAGGTGCCCGAGGACCGCTGGAACCCGGCCCTCCACTACGGCGAAGGGGCGCCCGCGCACGACGTCTCGGTCTCCCGGTGGGGCGGCTTCCTGCCGGGGATCCCCTTCGACCCGCTGCGATTCGGCATTCCGCCGGCCTCGCTCGCCTCCATCGAACCCGTGCAACTGCTCGCCCTGGAGGCGGCCCGCAGAGCCCTCGCCGACGCGGGCTACGCACACCGGGACTTCCCGCGCGAACGCACCGGCGTGGTCTTCGGGGCCGAGGCCGGCAGCGACACTTCCCACGCGACCACGCTGCGCACCGTTCTGCCGACCTACCTGGGCGGGCGGCTCCCGGAGGACCTGGCGGAGCAGCTGCCCACCCTTACCGAGGACTCCTTCCCCGGGATGCTCGCCAACGTCATCTCCGGCCGGATCGCCAACCGGCTCGACCTCGGCGGGGCCAACTACACCGTGGACGCCGCCTGCGCCTCCTCCCTGGCCGCCGTCGACGTGGCCTGCAAGGAACTGGCGACGGGCGCGGCGGACCTCGTCCTGTGCGGCGGCGCCGACCTGCACAACGGCATCAACGACTATGTGCTCTTCTCTTCCGTGCACGCGCTGTCGCCCACCGGCCGCTGCAAGACCTTCGACGCCGGGGCGGACGGCATCGCGCTGGGCGAGGGCGTCGCCTGCGTGGTGCTCAAACGACTGGCCGACGCGCAGCGCGACGGGGACCGGGTCTACGCCGTCATCAAGGGCGTCGGCGCCTCCAGCGACGGACGCTCCCTCGGCCTGACCGCGCCCCGGCCCGAGGGCCAGCGCGCGGCGCTGGAGCGGGCCTACGCCCAGGCCCGGATCTCACCGGCCCGGGTCGGCCTGGTCGAGGCGCACGGCACCGGTACGGTGGTCGGCGACCGCACCGAACTCGACGTGCTCACCAAGGTGTTCCAGGAGTCGGGCGCCGAGCCGGGCCGGTGTGTCATCGGCTCGGTGAAGTCGCAGATCGGCCACACCAAGTGCGCGGCCGGTCTGGCCGGGGTGATCAAGACGGCCCTGGCGCTGTACACCGGGGTGCGTCCGCCCACCCTGCACGTCCGGCGGCCCAACCCGGCGTGGCAGCCGGAGAGCAGCCCGTTCGTCTTCCACCAGCGGTCCCTGCCCTGGGCCGAGCCGTCCGGCGAACGCGTCGGCGGCGTGAGCGCCTTCGGCTTCGGCGGCACCAACTTCCACGTGGTGCTGCGCGGCTGCGACGGCGAGGCGCCACCGCGCCGGGCCGGCGACGCCTGGCCCGCCGAGCTGTTCCTCTTCCGAGGCCGGGCGGCGATCGAGGATCTGCTGCGGCTGGCGGAGGCGAACGCGTCCCACGAGCCCGCCGCAACAGCCGCCGCGGACATCCAGGACGCGACCCGCTGGCGGCCGTGGCGGCTGCGCGACCTGGCACGCACGGCGGCGCGCCGGGCCTCGGACCCGGCCGCCGGGCCGGTCACCGCGGCCGTGGTCGCCTCCGGCCTCGCCGAGCTGCCCGGGCTGCTGCGCTCCGCGCTGGCCGACCGGACGGCACCGGGCGTCTTCACGGCCGGGGCCGAACAGACCGGCGGCAAGCTGGCCTTCCTCTTCCCGGGCCAGGGCAGCCAGCGGCCCGGCATGCTGGCGGACCTGTTCACCGCCTTCCCCGAGACACACGGACACCTGCGCCACGCCCCGGCCGCCGCGATGTTCCCGCCGACCGCGTTCGACCCGGCCGCGCGGGACGCACAGCGCACCCACCTGGCCGACACCCGCAACGCCCAGCCGGCCCTGGGCGCCGCCGGCCTGGCCGTCCATGACGTGCTGTCGGACCTGGGCATCCGTCCCGACATGGCGGCCGGCCACTCGTATGGGGAACTCGTGGCGCTGTGCGTGGCCGGCGCGTTCCCCGCCGAGGCACTGCCGGAGCTGAGCAGGCTGCGCGCCGAGGCGATGTCGAGCACCATCGGGGACGAACCGGGCGCCATGGCCGCTGTCACGGCGGGGGCGGCCGAGGTGGAAGCCGCGCTGGCCGAGGCCGGGCTGGCCGGGCAGGTGGTGGTCGCGGGCCACAACTCCCCGTCCCAGACGACGATCTCGGGGCCCAGCCAGGCGGTGCGGCAAGGAATGGCCGCATTGGAAGACGCAGGCTTGCGCGTCCGGCCGCTCGACGTGGCGTGCGCTTTCCACAGCCCGATGATGGCTGGCGCGGCGCAGACCTTTGCCGAGGCGCTCTCCTCCCGTCCCTTGCGGGCTCCGGACCTCCCGGTGTGGTCCGGCCTGACGGCGACCCGGTATCCGGCGGACACGGCCGAACTGCGGGCCCGCCTCGCCGGGCAGATCGTGGCACCGGTGCGGTTCGCCGAGCAGATCGAGGCGATGTACCAGGACGGCGCGCGGATCTTCGTCGAGGCGGGCCCGGGCACCGCGCTCACCGGTCTGGTGCGCGCCACCCTCGGCGACCGGCCGCACCTGGCCGTCCCCTTCGAGCCCCACTCCGAGGCGGGACTGCGCGGCCACCTGGAGGCGCTGGCCCGGCTCGCGGTCTCCGGCGGCGTCCAGGTCGACGCCGAAGCGCTGTTCGCGGGCAGGGACGCGGTGGTGGCCGAGCCTGGGCGGACACCGGAGCGCCCCGGCTGGATCGTGGACGGGCACCTGGTCCGCACTGCGGACGGCGGGCTGCTCCCCGGCGGGCTGCGCCCGGCGCGGCGGATCGCGCCGCTGACGGGGGCCCCGGCCCCAGGTGGTGACGGGGCGAACGGGGCCGGGCGGGTGGACCGCGAGGTCCTGCTGCAGGACTTCCTGCGCGGCAGCCGTGAGCTGATCGCGGCACAGAAGGATGTCCTGCTGACGTACTTCGGCGGGGCGGGAGCGCTCCCGCCGCAGGCCCCCGCGCCGGTGCCGGCCCCGGCCGTCATTCCGGCCCAGGCCGTGGAGACGGCCGCGGCGGCGGAACCGGTCCGCCCCGCGGACACCGACGAGCCGGTGGATCTGTTGCGCACGGTGGTGTCGGTGATCAGCGAACGGACCGGCTACCCCGTGGAGATGATCGATCCCCAGCTCGACCTCGAGGCCGACCTGAGCATCGATTCGATCAAGCGGACGGAGATCGCGGGCGAACTCGTGAAACGGCTGGGAGGCACCGCGACCGGGCCGCAGATCCCGCAGGACGCGGACCTGGAGAGCCTGACCCGCGCACGGACCGCGGCGTCGATCGCCGAATGGATGGCATCGCGCACGGACGGCCCCGCCGGGCAGGCAGCCGACGAGGACCCCGCCCGGCAGGAGAACCAGGAACCGGACGACGCCATGCCCGCCGAGCCTGTCGGAGTCGCGCCCAGGCGGTACGTGCCACGGAGCGTGGCACTGGACGACGCGCCCGCACCACACGGCTCCGAGGCTCTGCGGAACAGGCACTTCCTCGTGCTCGGCGAAAGCACCGGCCTCGCCCGGGCGCTCCTCGCCCGGCTCCAGGAACACGGGGCACAGGCCACCCGTGCCGACGGGCACCCCGACCCCTCCGCCGGGCCGCTCGACGGCGTGATCCTGCTGGCCGGCACCGCCGGTCCGGTGCTGCCGGACGCCTTCCCCCTCCTGAAAGACCTCCTCGGACGCGGGTTGCGCTGGCTGCTGTACGTCCAGCAGGCCGAGGACGGTGACCGGGGCGACGGGCTGGGCGGTTTCTTCCGTACCGTCGCCCGCGAGTACTCGGACACGGTCGCCCGCCTGGTGTCCGTGCCCGGCGGGGAAGGCGACGGGACGGCGGGCGCGATCGTCGGGGAACTCCTCGCACCGGACCGGACGCCCGTCGTCGAACGCACCGAAGACGGCCGACGGCTCGGCACCGAGCCGCAGGAGGCCCCGCTGGGCCCGCTGTTCACCGACGACGAGTCGACCGGGGCCCGGGCCGCCGAGGCCCTCGGGCTCGGGCCCGAGTCCGTCCTGCTCTTCGCGGGCGGGGCCCGCGGGATCGCCGCGCGCGTCGCCGTCGCCCTCGCTGCGGCCTCCCGCTGCCGGGTCGAACTGCTCGGCCGTACCGGCATGGCCGACGCTCCCGAGCCGCCCGACACCGCGGGCATCACCGGACGCACCGCACTGCGGGCCGCGCTCGCCGCGCGCGGTGATCTCCGTCCCGCACAGATCGAGCGGGAAGCGGGCCTCATCCTGGCCCGCCGTGAGATCGAGGCGACCCTCGCCGGGATCCGCGCGGCCGGCGGCGAGGGCGCGTACCGTTCCGTCGACCTGCGGGACGCGCAGGCCGTCGAGCAGGCGGTCAAGGAGACCCACGCCCGCCACGGACGCATCGACGGCCTGGTGCACGCCGCCGGAGTCATCGAGGACCGGCTCATCGCCGACAAGGACCCGGCGTCCTTCACCCGGGTCCACGGCACGAAGGCCGAGAGCGCCCGCGCCCTGTTCACCGCACTGCGCAGGCTCCCCGAACCGCCGCGCTTCACCGTGCTGTTCGGCTCCGTCGCGGCCGTGCACGGCAACCGGGGCCAGGCGGACTACGCCGCCGCCAACGACGCCCTCGCCGCACTGGGCAGACAGTGGCACCGCTCCACCGGCACCCGGGCACTCACCGTGCACTGGGGGCCGTGGGCCCCGGACGGCGTGCACGGCGGGATGGTCGGTCCGGAACTCGCCCGGGAGTA
Organism: Streptomyces blastmyceticus; assembly: GCF_039521185.1. NCBI lineage: Bacteria > Bacillati > Actinomycetota > Actinomycetes > Kitasatosporales > Streptomycetaceae > Streptomyces > Streptomyces blastmyceticus. Next base: position 159,092 of record NZ_BAAABW010000013.1, read on the forward strand.
CGCCCGGCGCGGCATCGGCCTGATCGACCCGAGAGAAGGGACGCTCGCCCTGCTGCGCGAACTGACCTGGGGTGACGACGACACGTGCGAGGTCGTCCACACCGCGCCGGGGTGGTGACGGTGAATCCAGGGCCTCCCCGGACTCCCGCGCAGGAGCCGGTGGCCGTCATCGGCATGGCGGTCACCCTGCCCGGCGCGGACGACCTGGACCGGTACTGGCACAACCTCCGCACCGGCGTGGACGCCATCTCCGAGGTGCCGCCGGGGCGCTGGGACCAGGACGAGTACCGCTCCGGTGCCGTCTACTGCCGGCGCGGCGGATTCGTCGACGACCGGCTCCCCGGCTTCGACCCCGCCTCCTTCGGCATCATGCCGGACTCCGTCCCCGCCACCGAGCCCGACCAGCTGATCGCCCTGCGCACGGCCGCCGCCGCGATCGCCGACGCGGGCGGCCTCACCGCGGCCGATCCCGCGCGGGTCGGAGTGATCCTGGGCCGCGGCGGCTATCTGACGGCCGGGCTGGCACGCCTCGACCAACGGGTGCGCACCGCAGGCCAGCTGACCCGCACCCTGGGGGAGCTGCTGCCCGAGCTCGGCGAGGAGCGGCTGGCCCAGGTCCGTACCGCCTTTGAAGAGGCCCTGGGACCGGACAGCCCCGAAGCGGTCATCGGCCTGGTCCCCAACTTCACCGCCTCGCGCATCGCCAACCGGCTGGACCTGCGCGGCCCCGCCTACACCGTCGACGCGGCCTGCGCCTCCTCACTGCTGGCGGTCGGCCAGGCGGTGGGCGAGCTGGCCGCGGGACGCTGCGACGTGATGCTCGCCGGAGGCGTGCACCATTGCCACGACGTGACCCTGTGGTCGGTGTTCGCCCGGCTGGGGGCACTCTCCCGCACGCAGCGCATCCGCCCCTTCCACCGGGATGCCGACGGTGTGCTGATGGGCGAGGGCACCGCGGTGGTCGTCCTCAAACGGCTCGCCGACGCGGTGCGCGACGGCGACCGGGTGTACGCGGTGGTGCGCGGCACCGGGGTGGCCGGTGACGGGCGGGCCGCGGCCCTGGTGAACCCGGACCCCGAAGGCCAGACCCGGGCGGTGCGACAGGCCTGGGATGCCGCCGGGGTGGACCCCACGGCCCCGGGATCGATCGGCCTGCTGGAAGCGCACGGCACGGGAACCCCGAACGGGGACGCGGCCGAAATCACCACGCTGCTCCGTGTGTTCGGCACCTCGCCCGAACCGGATGCGGTGATCGGCTCGGTCAAGTCGATGATCGGCCACACCATGCCGGCGGCGGGCGCGGCGGGCCTGGTCAAGGCCGCCCTGGCCCTCCACCACCAGGTGCTCCTGCCCACCCTGCACTGCGAGGACCCCCACCCCTCCCTGCTCGCCACCCGCTTCCGCCCGACCTCGGTGGCCCGCCCCTGGGAGGCGGAGGTGCGCCGGGCCGGGGTGAACGCGTTCGGCTTCGGCGGCATCAACGCCCACGTGGTCCTGGAGGAGTTCCTCCCCACGTCCGGGAGGAAGAGATCCGCGGCCACGGCGCTCCGGGTCGCCGAGCCCGAACCCCTCCTGCGGATCGCCGCGGACACCACCGAGGGGCTGCGCGCGGCGCTCGAAGCCGAGGACGCCCACCTGCGCGCCGGAGGCGACATCGGCGACGGAGGCACCCGGCTGGCCGTGGCCGGGCCCGGCGCCGAACGCCTCGCGCTGGCCCGCAAGGTGGTCGCCCGCGGCCTGGCCTGGGGCGGCCGCCGCGAGGTGTGGTTCGCCCCCCGGCCACTGCTCGGTGCGGCCGGGGGCGGACGCACCGCCTTCCTCTTCCCCGGCCTGGAAGCCGGGTTCACCCCCCAGGGCGAGGACATCGCCCGCCACTTCGGACTGCCCCGGCCCACCTGGCAGCAGGCCCGGGTCGGCGCCGTCGCCGAGCACGGCGCCGGTGTCGTCGACGCCGGACGGCTCCTGGCCACCGCGCTGCGCCGCGCCGGTGTCGCCCCCGACGCCCTGGCCGGGCACAGCGTGGGGGAGTGGACCGCCATGGCCGTCGGCGGGATCTTCGCCGACAAGGAAGTGGACGCCTTCCTGCGGGACTTCGACCCCTTGGCCCTGAAGGTCCCGGACCTGGTCTTCGTGGCCTTCGGGGCACCCGCCGACCAGGTGGAGGCGGCCCTGGCCGGTATCGGCGAGGTGGTGCTCTCCCACGACAACGCCCCGCACCAGTCCGTGGTCTGCGGCCCCGTGGCCCAGGTGGAGAAGGTGACGGAACGCCTGCGCCACGACGGCGTACTCGGCCGTGTGCTGCCCTTCGAGTCAGGCTTCCACACCCCCATGCTGGCGCCCTACCTGGGGCCGATCCGCGAGGCGATGCAGCGCTTCACCCTGCACCCGCCCTCGGTACCGGTCTGGTCGGGCACGACCTGCGCGCCCTTCCCGCACCCGGAGACGGAGGTCCGTGAACTGGCCGTGCGCCACCTTCTGGAGCCGGTCCGCTTCCGCGGACTCGTCGAATCCCTCTACGCGGCCGGGTTCCGGGCCTTCGTCCAGACCGGCCAAGGCCAGCTGCCCGCCCTGACCGGCGACATCCTCGCCGGACGCGAGCATCTGGCGGTCACGGCCGCAACCACCGGGAGCGACGGCCTGAGCCAACTGCGACGGGCCGTGGCCGGGCTGTGGGCGTACGGGGCGGAACCCGACTTCGCCGCCCTGGCCCCCGGAGGAGGCCGCACCACCGCTACCGTCCCGCCACCATCGTCCGCGGCGTCGGTTCGGCCGGGCGTACGGCTCGGCCTGGACGCCGGGCCGGTCCACCTCGAACCCGCCACCCGCGACCGGCTCCGTACGGTACTGCGCGGCGCGCTCACCGGCGAGGGGACGGCGGCACCCGGGGCCGGGCAACTCGAGGACGCCGCACGGCGGTTCCCCGAGGCGGCACAGCTGAGTGCCCTGCTGACCGAGACGGCCGACGCGGCAGCGGCCCTCTTCGCGGCGCACGACGCCCCCCGGACGGCCGCACCGGTCCCGGAAGCCAGGGCCTCCGGCCCGGCGGCGGACCCCGCCCGGACCACCACGGTCCGGGTCGCCCTCGACACCATGCCGTATCTCACCGACCACTGCTTCTACCGCCAGCGGCCGGACTGGCCCGACATCGGCGACCGCTGGCCGGTGGTCCCCGCGACCACCATGATCCAGCGCATGACCGAGGCGGTCGCCGCGCCCGGCTCCGACGTCACCGTCGCCGTCCGCGACGCCCGCTTCCTCGCATGGCTGGTCGCCGAACCGGCCGTCGATGTGACCATGACCGTCCGGAACACCCCGGGCCGTCCGGGCCGCCGCACCGTGGAGTTCGGCCGGTACGCGCGCGCCGAGACCGAGACGGCACCCCGCCACCCCGTACCGCCCGACCGCTGGCCCGTCCCGCCCGACGAAGAGGCGCCCACCGTCTCGGCCCGGCGGATGTACGAGGAACGCTGGATGTTCCACGGCCCGCTCTTCCAGGGCGTCACCACGATCACCGCACTCGGTGCGCGGCACGTCCGGGGCGTGCTCACCGCACCGCCCGCACCCGGTGCGCTCCTCGACAACGCCGGACAGCTGCTCGGCTACTGGCTGATGGCCACCCACCCCGACCGTACGGTGGTGCTCCCGGTCGGCATCCGCGAAGTCCGCTTCCACGGCCTGGAACCCGCGGCCGGCCAGCGCCTCGACTGCCACATCCGGATCACCTCCCTCACCGAGACCGTGCTGGCGGCGGACATCCAGCTCAGCCACCGCGGAACCGTCTGGTGCGAGATCAACGGCTGGGAGGACCGCCGCTTCGACTCCCCACCCGCCACCGACGCCATCCGGCGCCGGCCCGAGCACAGCACCCTGTCCCGGATCCGGCCCGGCGGCTGGCACCTGGTCTTCGAGTACTGGCCCGACCCCGCCTCCCGCGAGCTGATGATGCGCAACCTGCTGGGCGGCGCCGAACGCGACGCCTACGCCGCCCGCCCGCCACGGGGCAGACAGCAGTGGCTGCTCGGCAGGGCCGCCGCCAAGGACGCCGTACGCCACCACCTGTGGCAGCACGGCGAGGGCCCGGTCTTCCCCGCCGAGATCCGGGTGCGCAACGACGACAGCGGCCGGCCGCACCCGGAAGGGGTCCACGGCCGTGAACTGCCACCCCTGGACCTGTCCCTCGCCCACTGCGCGGAAGCCGCCGTCGCCCTGGTACGCCCGGCCGGCACTGCACCCACCGGCATCGACATCGAGGAAATCACCGAGCATCCGGAAGCGACCCGCGACGCGATCCTCGCCCCCGAGGAGCTCCCGCTCTTCGACCGCCTCGGCGGCGACGCGCGCACCCTCATCCGTTTCTGGACGGCCAAGGAGGCCGCGGCCAAGGCCGAGGGCACCGGACTGCAGGGCAGACCGCGCGACTTCCGCGTCACCACCGCCGCCGACGACCGGATGACGGTCCGCACGCCCTCCGGCCGCATCCACCCCGTGTCCCTCACCGAGGTCGGCAACCCCGCGGGCCTGCGGCCCCGCCGCTACATCGTCGCCTGGACCGCGGACACCCACCGGCAGCACCACGAGGAGAACCCCTCATGACCACCATCCCCACACCCGACGCCGTCACCCCCCTCCCGGGAGCCGACGAGTGCGCCGTCCTCACCGAACTCACCGAGGCACTGCACTCCGTGCTCCCCGAGATCGGCCTCGAAGGCACAGCCGTCACCATGGACACCCGCTTCGTCGAGGACCTCGACCTGGAATCCATCGACCTGATCACCCTCACCGGCGAGCTCGGGCGCCGCTACGGCGACCGGGTCGATTTCCCGGCCTTCTTCGCCTCCCTCGAACTCACCGAGATCATCGAACTCTCCGTCGGCCGGATGGTCCGCCACATCGCCGGGCGCCTGGGGTGACGGCGCCGCGCCGCCCGCGCCTGAACACCGTCCGCATCGGACCGTCCGGCCGGGACACCGTCGTCCTGGTGCACGGCATCGCCACGGACAACCTGACCAGCTACTACTTCACCATGGCCCCGGACCTCGCGGCGGCCGGACACGACGTGGTGATGTACGACCAGCGCGGCCACGGCCGCAGCGAACGCCCGTCCACTGGCTACCACTTGGAGGACTTCACCGACGACCTCGCCACCCTCGTCGACGACCTGGATGCCACCGGGCCGGTCCACCTGGTCGGGAACTCCTTCGGCGGCACCGTCGCCTTCGACTACGCCCTACGCCACCCCGACCGGGTCGCCAGCCTCATGGTCGTGGAGTCCGAACCACCCACCGCGGCCTGGGCGACGAAGATGAGCACCCTGCTGGCGGGCTCGGCGAACAGACTCCGTGACGAGCAGGTCCTGCCCTGGATCGAGGGGACCTACGGCTGGCACGCGGCCCGGCTGGTCAGCCGGTCCCGCCCACTGCTGCAAGGGACGACGATCGCCGCGGACATCGCGGCCAGCCGCATACCCGCCGAGGAACGCTGGCGGGAACTCGACCTGCCCGTCCTCGCGGTGTACGGGGGCACCTCCGACCTCGCCGGCATGGCGCCCTGGCTGGAGTCCCTGCTCCCCGACTGCCGCACCCGCCAGGTGCCTGACCACGGCCACTCCGTGCTCGTGGGCGACCCACGGACCGTCGGAAAACTCATGCTCGACTGGATCGGGGCGGGACACCGGCACCAGGCGAAAGCCGTCCGCGTATGAGGCGGTTCCTCTTCGTGGTGCCACCACTCGTCGGACACATCAACCCCGCCGTCGCGGTGGCCGCCGAACTCACCGGGCGCGGACACCGGGTCGCCTGGGCCGGACTCCCCGGCCTCGTCGAGGAACTGGCAGGGCCAGGAGCCGAAGTCCACTCCTGCGAGGCACCCCTCGATCTGCGCCGACCGCCGGGGCTCCGAGGGGTCGCGGCGCTGCGCTTCCTGTGGCAGGACTTCCTCGGACCGCTCGCCACGGCGATGGCACCCGGCGTGGAACGGGCGGTCGCCGCCTTCCGCCCTGATGTGCTGGTCGCCGACCAGCAGGCGCTCGCCGGGGCTCTGGCGGCCGAACGGCTCCGCATCCCCTACGCCACCTCCGCCACCACTTCCGCCGAGTTCTCCGGCCCGCTCGCCGGAATGCCGAAGGTGGAGGAGTGGATCCGCGGGCTGTTGGGCGAGCTGCGCGGCACCATCGGCGACCCGTCCCGCACCCACGACCCCCGCTTCTCGCCGGACCTCGTCCTCGCCTTCACCACCACCGCCCTGACGGGCGAGTGCACCGCGCCCGCGCAGACCCGCTTCGTGGGCCCCGCTCTCGCCCGGCGGCCCGAACCGGAACCCTTCCCCTGGGAGCGGCTGGACCCCCGCCGGCACACCGTCCTGATCTCCCTCGGCACCGCCAACACCGACACCGGCGACCGCTTCCTCACCGAGTGCGCGGCAGCCGTACGGGAACGCGCGCGGCACGTCCAAGCCGTCATCGCCGACCCTGGCGGGGCACTCGACGGCACCGTGGGCGACACCGTGCTGGCCGTGAAAAGGATGCCCCAACTCGCCCTGCTGCAAAGGGCGTCGGCGGTCGTCTGTCACGCCGGACACAACACCGTCGCCGAGTCCCTGCTGCACGGGGTGCCGCTCGTCGTCGCCCCGATCCGGGACGACCAGCCCGTGATCGCCGCACAGGTCACCGCGGCCGGTGCCGGAATCCGTATCCGGTTCGGCCGCAGTGACCGCCATGCGATCGGCGCCGCGCTGGACGGCGTGCTCACCGACCCCCCGTACCGCGAGGCCGCCCGGCGCGTGCAGGAATCCTTCCGCGCCGCGGGAGGCGCCGCCGCGGCCGCAGCTCACCTCGAAGAATTCGCCGCCTCCACACGACAGGGAGAACCAGGAAAACCATGAACCGTACCCAGGAGGTCGCCCGGCTCCGCGTTGACTACCAGCGCGAACTCGAACTCGGCACGGAACGCTTCCACGCGCCGAAACGCACCGAGTGCCCCTGGTGCGGCTCCTCCCGGCTGCGCACCCGGCTGCGCACCGCCGACCTGCTCCAGCGCAAGCCCGGCAGCTTCGTGATCGACCAGTGCCGCGACTGCTCCCACTCCTTCCAGAACCCCCAACTCACCCCCGAGGGACTGGACTTCTACTACCGGGACTTCTACGACGGACTGGGAGCCGACCTGGCGGAATGGGTCTTCGCGGGCACCGGCAGCCGTAAGCGTTACCTCGCCAGTGCCCGCGCCCTCCTCCCGTTCGGCGCCCCCCGCCGCTGGCTCGACGTCGGCACCGGGCACGGGCACTTCCCCCAGTCGGCCAGGACGGTTCATCCGGCCACCGTCTTCGACGGTCTCGATATGAGCGCAGGAGTCGACGAGGGCAAGCGCCAGGGCCGGATCGACGAGGCGCACCGCGGCCTCCTCACCGACCTCGCCCCCAAGCTGGAGGGCAAGTACGACACGGTGAGCATGTTCCACTACCTGGAGCACACCATCGACCCGCGCGCGGAGCTGACCGCCGCCCGGACGGTCCTCGCCCCCGGCGGTCATCTGATCATCGAGGTTCCCGACCCGGAGTCCGCGATGAGCGGGATCCTGGGCCGCTGGTGGATGCCGTACTTCCAGCCCCAGCACCTGCACCTCATCCCGCTCGCCAATCTCCGCCGTGAACTGGAGTCACTCGGCTACACTGTCGTCGCCGTCGAACGGCACGAGCCGCACACCCCGTTCGACATCACCGGCGCCGCGGTTCTCGCTCTCGCCTACGCCCTGCCGACCGCCGACGACCCCTGGCACCCCGCCCCGCCCAGCGGCCTCCAGCGGAAGGCCCGCACGGCCCTGTTCTGGTCGGCCGTCCCCTTGCTGGCCGGTATGTACGGTATGGAACAGCTGCTCGCCCCGCTCCTCCGCCGGACACGGCTCTCCAACGCGTACCGGATCGTGGCGCGCAGCGGAGACGCGGCGTAACCGCCGAGTTGGCGCGCTGCCGCACGGCTCTGGCCTCCGGGATCGGGCCAGCTGTGGCCTGTCGGCGCGCGGGCCACTGACCGCGCGCTTCAGGCGAACCGCAGGAGGGGCACCGCGGGGGAGACGCCCCGCAACGGCGACCTGAACGATCAAGGTCATCGCGTACTCGGAGTGACCCCCGCCGAGTGCCCTCACCCGTGTGTGTCAGTCGCTCAGGGGCTGGTGCCGGTGCCTCCAGCGGAGCGCGGGCCTGTGCTCGATCCCGTGGGAACGCGTCGCCGTCGTGATCTTCTGGCCGCCGATCCAGTAGGCGTTCGCCTCCCGGGTGACCTGCATCCGCACTGAAGTGATGTCAGGTTTACCCGCCTCTCTCCAGGCGGCCACGGCCTCCTCGACAGCGTCCCAGAGTGCCACTGGCCCCCCTTGTCGGACGGTCCATCCCTCTTTGTCAGCGGTGAGCGCGGCGAACGCTTCCCGCCCGGTGTCGAAGAGGTACACCGTCTCCCGGCTGTCGCTGAGGGCGCGGACGAGCTGGGCGCCCGGTGCGGCGAGCTGGGCCAGGAATGCGGGCATCCAGTCCTTGAGCAGGTCGGGAGAAACACCGGTCGTGCGCTCGGTGTCGGCGTAGGCCGCGCGGGCCGCCAGGTCTCCGGAGAGAAGAGCAGGCGCCTCCGCGCGGGCCGGCATGAACGAAGTGCGGCCGATGATCCGGCCCTCAGCGGTGCCGTCTTCCTGGACGGTGAGCTTCGCCAGACCGGTGCCGTAGGACCAGGAACTGGGGCCCACGGTGGCGAGGACGATCCCGCCGGGCCTGGTCTGGCGGACCCAGGTGTACGGGATGCGGCGTACGGCACACGTGGCGATCGTCCGGTCGTACGGCGCGTTGCGGGGGTGCCCCAGGAGTCCGTCCCCGGTCACGGTCCAGGTGGAATACCCAGCCGCTTCCAGGGCCGTGTCCGCGCGCCCGGACACAGCCGGGTCCACTTCCACACTGGTGACGTTGTCCTCCCCCAGCCGGTGGCACAGCAGACCGGTGGAATAGCCCGTGCCCGTCCCGATCTCCAGGGCCTTCATGCCGTCGTCCACGTCCAGGGCTTCCAGCATCCCCACCACTGTGGAGGGCATGGTGGAGGACGAGGTGGGAAAGCCGGTGACCGGGCCGTCGGTGGCATCAGGGGTCACGTGGCCGTCGAGCTGGGTCACCCAGGTCTCATCGCGGTAGACGAGGGTCAGCCACTCGTTCTCGTCGGTGTCCCGACTGACGGGCGTTTAGTGGAAGAGGCCGTCCGGACCTGTCTCGTCCTTGAAGAACGTAGGGAGGAACAGTTCCCGGGGGACGGCTTCGACAGCCTTCCGCCAACCGGGGGTCTTCAGAACGCTACCCTCTTCCAGGCGCTCGGCCAGGGCCTGGCGGAGGCGTACGGGGTCGGGAAGTGTCACAGTGCGGCTCCTTGCTCCAGGAGATCAGCGAATGCGGCGGCGATCGGCAGTCCGGTTGCGCTTTCGAGCCAACCCCATTGGCCATTGGGGTTCAGCTCCAGCCAGTGGAGGTCACCGTCACGGGTGATGCACAGGTCGAAGCTGCCGGAAGCGAGGCCGAAGTGTTCCAGGTGGGCGGTCAGGGCCTTTTCCATCCCGGTGGGGAGGTCCATGGCCCGGTAAGTGAGGGCGCTGTAATCGGCTCGCCAGTCCAGCAGGCCGGAGTCGATCCGGATGGCGAACACCTTCGGGCCGACGACGACCACCCGTAGGTCCGCAACCTTGTCGACGCGGGCCTGGAAGAGGTGCGGGACCACGGTCACGCTGTCGTCCACCTCGTCGGCGGTGACCGGTTCGGTCCACGTGGTCAGCCCCACGCCGTCGCTGCGCCGGTAGGGGGTCCAACGCAACGCCTTGTAGATCACGTGCTGGTGCTCGGCGATGAACGCGCGTACGTCGGCCGGGTCGTTGGAGATCAACGTGGGCGGGACGGTGAGGCCGAGGCGTTCGGCCACGGCCAGTTGCATGGGCTTGTGTTCCGCCGCGTAGTTGCTCAGCGGGTGGTTCACGTAGCGGCACTTCGGCAGGGCGTACAGGGTGCCCCCGAGGCCGTGGCGGACCTGGGCGGTTGCGAACCGGGCATCCGCGTCGTCCAGGTGCGCGAAGTCGGGCCAGGTCGGGCGGCGCCAATACACGGACCGCACCCCCTCCAGGGCGGTTTTCCTGGAGGGGGTCCGGAGGTGGCCGGCTGGGGAGGCAGCCGGGCTGGCGCCGAACCGAGCCGACAGTGAGAGATGGTCACCGATGTCGGAGGGGTCGAACCGTACGACGGGGACACCGCGCTTGTTCAGCTCGGTGATCACCATGTCGGCGGTGACATCGTCCACTTCGGTGACGACCGCGACCGGTCCAGCGTCGATCATCAGTCCGGCACGCTGTCCTGGTCGTGGTCCGTGTCGTTACGGCTGTCCAGGTTGGTGGACTCGGGATGGGTCTCGGTGCCCTGACTTGAGCCGTGCTTGCCCATCTCCATGACACCGCCCCGCGCGTCGCGGAAAACGGTGGTCTGGGTGGTGGGGTCGAGTTCGGCGGTGGTGTATCCGGGCTGGTGAGCGCTGGGGTACGGGCGCATCCGGCTGACGCCCCAAGGGACGCCCAGTTGTAACGACGTAGTGGTCTGCATGGTCTTTCCTCTCCTTCCGATTCTTGTGATGGTGGTGCACCGTCCCCGCCGGGATTCCCGAACAGGCATGGAAGGGAATTCGGTCACGTCCGGCGGGGACGGAGTTCATGGGGTGGAGCAGGCCCCGGCCGCTCCGACGGCCGGCCGGGGCGTACCTCAGACGGCCGGAGCGCGATCCGGTGCCGACAGAGAGGTCGTGACGTGTTGCCCCTGATCGTGGGCGACCTCTGCGCCGAGGAGAGCGAGTGTGCCGACGGTGCCGAGTGCCCAGAGCCAGGCCAGACCGTGAAGGGTTTCCGGCGCTTCACGGGGCATCCGCCGCCCTGCGGCCCTGCACCAGTCGTTCCAATTGGTCGACGTGGGCAGCCAGTTCGTCGAGCGTGACGACGAAGGTGGATTCCTCGGAGGTGCCGTCTTCGTGATGCAGAAGGATCGGAACGGCGCCCTGCCTCGCTCGGGCGTCGTACGAGACTTCGCCCGCGGGGGTGGCGTGGGTGATCGTGCAGGCGGGGCGGAGCGTGGAGCCGTCGGCGGCGGCCGACCATTCGCCGCCGCCCTCCGGGGGCCGAAGGTGGTACGTCAAGCAGGGGTCGCCATCAGGGATGCCCACGACGATGCCGCGCTTGCATCGCTTGATGTCATAGGCGAGATCCCCGAGTTGGGGCCTCCAGCCGGGGGCCGCCTCGTGTAACGCGCGACGCCTGGCTGTGTCTTGCTCGGTGCGTCGTCCGGTCATGCCTCAGGAGGGTAGGGACTCCCCGGGGCTCGAATATGAGCCGGAGGAATACGACCCCTATCCGTCCAGGTGGAAGCGGTCGGACATCCTTCGCAGCTGCTCGCGGGTGGTCGTCCGCTCGGCGTAGACGATCCTTCGGAGCGTGGCACGGGCGATCGGGTGGTTGCGGATGAGCTGGGGCGCAATACGCTCGGCCTTCTCCAGCTCGACCAGGGCCTTGTCGCGGTTGCCGTCCCACAGCCACGCACGTGCGATGTCCATGTGGTGGTGACCCTTGCGGGAGTTGGGCAGGGCTGCCAGAGCAGCGGCGTCGGAGCGCCGGTTTATGGCCAGGGCCTTCGTCTGATCGCCGAGTTCAAGAGCGACGCTGATGGAGTGGATCTGTACGTTCCCGGCGGAGAACGTCAGCGAATGCCGGTCGTAGACGGGTGTGCCCCGACCCTCGGTCACACGGTCACTGGCCGCGCGGGCATGCTGGATACGATCCTCGGTCTCCTGCGGGTTCTGTGCACGAGAGGCGGACACGGCGGCCCGCAGTTGCAGCGAACCCCACAGGCGAAGGGCCAAGGGGTCGCCCTGGTCGTACTCGCTCTGGACGCTGCGCAGTGCCTTGTCCGACAGGGCCAGTGCGTCGTCCCAGTCGGCGGTCGCCCACATGTCCCACACCCGCATCCAGTCGGCGACAGCCGGCATGAGCGGGTCTCCGGAGAACTGGGCCGACCACGCGGCACGTTCGCAGGCCATGGCGACGAGTTCAGGGTGCCCCATGGCGTGTGCGGCCGTGTGGGCGAACTTGCAGCACACGGCGTAGATGGCGAATGCTTCCTCCCGCTCGTGTCCGGTGGAGACCTCGGCGAGCGCTCGCGCCTCGCGCAACAGATCCGGCAGGCATCGCAGGATGGCAACGTTCGCCGCGGCGTCCCGCAACCGGTGCAGCCGCTTCATGCCCTGCCACAGCTCGCCCGAGGACCGCGGGGTTCCGTCGAAGACCGGCGCCAGGTCGTAACGGCGGAGCTCGCGCAGGATCGACGTCGCCGCGACCTGCCACTGGTTCTCGGACGGTGAGCTCGTGTACGGGCGTCCTATCAGGTCGTTCGGGTGCAGGTGCAGTTCGGATGCGATCTGGTTCAGCAGTCCCACGCGGTCGAGCTCGATCTGGCCCCGCTCCATCTTGGAGACCCACCCCTGCGACTTGCCCAGGGCGGCGGCGAGGTCGGCTTGCGGCATTCCCAGACGGAGGCGGGCACGGCGTACGCGGCGGCCGATCTCCTCGGCTTCCTCCAGCATCAGCACTTCCCCCGCCCCGCCGTTGCGGGCACGTGCCGACGGTTCTTTTGGGTTCGCAGGCAAGGCATCGTGGCTCCGTCCGGTTCGCGTCATGCTCGTACGCCGAACGGTACAGAGGCGGCGCCCTGGCTGGTAAGCGTCTTCTTCTCCGACGGCACCCCTGCCCGTCACCAAGTGCTGGTACTGGATGAGCCGGACTGTCACTCCGCGGCCGCTTTCCATGGCTGGCGCCCGCACGCCCGTGATGCGCGGGCGCACCGAGTCACGCGATCGGACGCCTCCGTCTTCCGGGGTCAGCGGCTGAGGGCGTCGAGGTGCCGGTAGAGAGCCTGATGCCCGTCGGCGGTGGGGTGCAGGCCGTCGGTCAGCAGCTTGGTGTTGTCGTGCAGCGGTTCCCACATGTCGAGGTAGTCGATGTGGTTCTCGGCGCACCAGGCACGCAGAAACTCGCGCAGGGCCAGCGCTCGGGTCCGGGTGAATCGCAGACCCTCGTAGTCGCTGGTCCGCGTTTCATCGAGCCACGTCGGCCCTGCGACGACGAGTCGCGCGTTGTGGTCCAGGGCCATGGTGGCCAGCGAGCCGAGACTGTCCGCGATGTGCGTCGACAAGTCGCCGTGAGGCTGAGGAGCGGCGAGCGGAAGGGCGGAGTCGTTGATGCCGGCGGCGACGAGAAGGGTGTCGGGCAGGCGAGGGGCCAGGAGCGTGGGGGTCTGCTCGCTGACGTCGGTCAGGGTGCTGCCGGGGATGGCCAGGTTGAAGACCCGGTGTTCGGCCTCGTTCTCGGCGATGTGGGCGGCCGCCAGGCGGCCGGCCCATCCACCGTCCGGATCGCAGCGCCCGTAGGCGATGCTGTCGCCCACGATGACAATGCGAGCTGCCGAGCGCAGCGGTTTGGCATCCAGATAAGCCCAGGCGATCTCCCCGGAGGATAGGCGAACCCGTCGGCGGACGTAGTCGTCGACCTCGTAGGCATCGGCTGCGGCGAGGTCCTGGTCGGTGAGGTGCAGGACGGCGCCCTCGACCACGGCGCCGTGCTTCCGTGACAGGGTCAGGTGGACCTCAAGGCCGCTGGTGGCGATCACGGATGGGTCGGTGATCGGCAGCGGCCTGGTCGTGTAGCCCGTCAGCGACGCCGCGGAACTGGGCACGGCTTGACCGAAAAGAGCGGTCTGGACCCGCTCGTCCATCAGCGTGCCGAAGGAAAACAGGGTGTGAGGGCGGGACTGGGTCACCTTGGGCGCCGTGGCCTTTCTTCCTGGAATGATCGCGCCATCTTATGGGCCGGGTGTTCACCAGTCCGCGGCGCCCTGCGTGGGGCCGGTGGGGTCGCCCAGCGGTTCCGGCACTGGTGCGGTCACGCCAGCGGGACTCCCTCGCCCAGAGCCGCCCAAGTGAGCTCGGCGACAACTCCGGTCACGGGGAAGCCGGATTCCCCGCTCTGGAAGCCTCTCACCGCGGCGTCCGTGGCGGCATCGAACTTCCCGGGATCAAAGCTGCCTGGAGCCAGTAGGTTCAAACGGGACGGCTGGAACATTCTTTGCAGGGTTCCCACGTCATCGTCAGAGGGGCCGTCGACGGAGTTCAACTGGAGTTGAGGCCGACTGCCCGGGATCGGCAGCAACAGTGTCTCGGGGTCGCTGGGCGGCGGCTCCACCGATACGGCTGCGTTGCGGAAGAGTCCACGGTCGACCGCGTTACGCTTCACCAGATCGGCGCCTGCCATGTTGCACTCCCGTGCGGCGCGGAACCAGTCCTGGGTGTCCACGGCATTATGGAAATTGGGGAAGTTGGGCGATTTCAAGCGGTTCGGCCCCATGGCCCAGCCCAGGCTGAGGAGTCCCATCTGAGCGTCCGCCGGCCAGTCCGCGAATCCGGAGAAGAACGGGGTGAGAGCCGATTCGGTGTCGGTGAGCTTGTTGTCCACCAGAGTGTCGATCCCGGAGTCGTCGAGGTGCAGCTGAGTCGGACCGGAAGAGGTCTTGACGCGGTTCCATTCGTCTGTGATTTCGGCGTCGCTGGCGGGGGTGCCGTCGTTGCGCAGCAACTGCGCACCTGAAGCGGCCAGGTTCAGGGCATCGCTCAACGGGTCGATCTTGTTGCCGATGGCTATCGTGACGTTACCGAGGCGGTCCAGGTACATGTGATCCACTCTGCCTTCGAGCCGGGCAGAGAAGGCGGCGAAATTGGCACGTACCGAATTGCGCATCTTGCGTCTCCTCGTAGGCGGTCGGCACTCAGGCCATGACCGGTTGCACCCCGGGGTTCGGCTCGAAGGTCTCGGGCAGCAGGCCGCGCAGTGCGATGACGATCGCCACTACCAGGGCGGCCAGACGGACGGTCTGCAGGAGCCGGGCCAAGTCGCCGTGCAGGCACATGGTGTAGGTGATCAGGCCGGGCGTGTCCAGGCGGACCCCGAGTCGGACATCCACGGCGATCCCCTGGACGGTGAAGGAAGCCACCGGAAGCTCGGCGGTGGGTTTGTATGTGGTGCCCCGGGTGTACGGCAGGCCGACCAGGCCGTAGGCCGCGCTGATCTTCGCGATTTTGCTTAGCCCTTTGGTGATGCCGGTCAGCGAACGTGGCTTGACCTCATAGAACTCCTGCACCGGGGGCCGGTCCGAGAGGAAATCCGGGCGCTGGGAGAGCAATATGGTACGGGTGGGCAGGCTCAGCGTCGGATGATGGCTCTTGAGGAAATCCGCGTATCCAATGAGCCAGCCGGTGACATCGCTCCATTCGGTGGCCAGAGTGCAACCGCCGAGCTGGGCACAGTAGTCCCGGAAGACGATCGCCTCCGCGATGAACCCGAACCAGGCGGCTCCCTGTGAGGTGATGAACTCCGATACGGGGAAGCAGAGTTTGTTCGGGTCCAATTGCAGGAGGTCGTTCTTGAGGGAATCCTCGAAGCTGGACGCGAAGAGCAGATCCGCCGACGAAGCGGTGAGCAGGTCCGTCTGCGACAGGTTGGCGGAGGAGAGCTCCACTGCTCCCTCGGCCAGCCCCACCACGACGTCGAGCGCAGAGACGGTGTCCACGCCCACCACGGGATCGGTGGGGCTGAGCCCTTGAGCCGTCTTGAAGGCGGTGACGGCAGTTTCGGTCTCCGGTCCGAAATTGCCGTCGACTCCCGAGCCCGGCAGCGGCTGTCCGGCCGCCAGGAGCGCTGTCTGGACGCGCGTGACCGGATCCCCGGTGTCGCCGGACCGGAGCGTCCGGTTTCCGGCCTCGACATCGACGAGTTCCGGGCTGTCTCCCAGCAAGGCGGATTGCAAGGTCACGATGACGCTCCCATGCTGCTCCAGCGGCCTCCCTCTTCCCCACGATAGTCCGGCACGGACCGACCGCATCTTGGTCCGTGTGGCGCACCCGGCTGGGAAATCGAAAAAGCGCATGAGAAATTGGATATCCGCGATCCACACCTCGCTGAATGGGGCTCGCATGCCTGCGTATCTCACTTCGCCGGCGGCTCCGGTGGTGACGTCGGCCTCCGTTTGGGCAATCCTCGGCTGCGTGGCCGCGGCCGGTGCGGTGGGCGGCGTCATCAATGCCCTGCTGAGCGACAGCCAACTGATCCTGCCGAGGGAGAAAGCAGGGATTTTGCAGCCAGGATTCCTTGGCAACGCGCTGCTGGGGGCTTTTGGAGCGGTGATCACCTGGGGCCTGTACGGCCCCCTCAAGGATGCCGTGCTCCTGGGATCGCACTCGGTGGGTGAGCTCCCGGTGAACATGACGGTCACCGCCCTGGTGGGGGCGGCTCTGGCGGGAGCCGGCGGTGCCAGGGTTGTTTCCGCCGAGGTCGACAAGCGGTATCTGAGAAGCGCGGGTGCCAGCGCGGCCATCACCCCGGTGGACCCGCAGCTTGCCACGGCGCTGCGGACGGCCTCACCGTCCGAGGCCGCCCAGGCGGCCTCGGAGAAGTTGCAGACGGGGTCAGGAGCGCCCGCGGCCACACCGGCTTCACCGACCCGTCCTCCGGTCTAGTCCGCCGGGCGGGGTGGAGCTCAGAACTCGACGGTCTCGGCGAACACCAGGCGGTCGGCACCCGGCATCCAGGTGTAGGTGACCGTGCCCAGGTGCGGTGGCTTCTGGAGGTGAAGCGGCAGCTCGGGATCGGGAAAGATCATTTTTCTTTCCCTTCTGGTGTTTTGCTGATCCGTCGCGAGGTGCTCGTTCTCCAGGATGACGACACGGAATTGGCCCGGCTGCCGGTTCGTCGGCAGCGTCACTTGCCCGCGCCACAACGGCGAGCCCGGTGCTCCCGCAAGCTGAGCGGCATCGACGCGTACGCCGGCGCCCTGGAACCACCGCCAGCCGAGATCGTCCTGGGTGCCCGGGATGCGCTGCTGGATGCCCACCTCGATCAGGGGTGGAACGGGGTGCTCCCTCGCACCGTCGTCGTCCGGGCCGGCGCCGATGGCCGACTCGTCGGGAGACCAGTCGACACCGAGATAGCTCGGGCCGTCGACGGTGATGCCAAAGGTATCGGGGTTGCCGGGAAGGGGACTTACCGTGACGGTCCGCGGCGGCGAGAGCTGTACGAAGTCTGTCTGGACGACCCGGGACAGCTCCTGGGCGGGAAGCGAGTAGGGCTGGTAACGGGCCAGCGCCAGGCGGAGGAAGGGACAGTACGTCTCGGTGGGGGCACCGGCCACCTCGATGTCGCAGAACCACAGTGCACGCTGTGGGTCGAACTGGACCGGGTGCCCGGCCACCGAGGCCGACGGGCCTTCGGGCAGTTCTCCGAGGATGAGTCCGCTGTCCGTGCTGACCGCATTGAGGAAGCCTGTCACGCTCGGGAAGGTGGCAATCGGTCCCGACTTGAAGACGGGGTCCTCACCGTAGTGCGTGAGGTACGGTGCCAGCACATCGGGCGCCGGATACTGGATTCCGTCCGTGACCAGTACACCGAGCAGCTCCTCGTCGCCGGAGGAGAACCACGGGCGCTTGAGGTAGACGCGTACCCCGCCGGTGCGACGGCTGACACGGGTGCCGTCCGGCTGGGTCTCCCGTGACCAACGTTGGGTCGGCAGGACCGACACCACCGCCGGTGCCGCGGGCCGTGCCGAGCTGAGAATGTCTCTCCGCACGGTGTTGCCGGTGACGGTGATCCGCCGTGGGTCGTCGGCGACCTCGGACGGGAAGTACTCGCGGAACCGGCTGGTGGCGACCGCGTGGTAGTCGACCTTGCGGTGCTTGGTGTCGCCGAACTCATGCCGCGAGAGATAGGCGCGGCCCGACTCGTCGTCGGGGGACGGTGCCTGGAGGGTGATGAGGTCCTGGGGGAACGGCTCGTATGCCGCGATGGGGACGGTATCGGGACCGGTGTCGCGGGCGGGCTCGTCTTCGCCCGGCAGGTGGACCGGGATCTCGAAGACGTGCGCACTGCGGCCGGCCGTCACCGGTCCGTCCGCGTCGATGTCGTCGATCTGTTCACTCCATGACGCGAGCAGGTCCACCTTGGCCGTGCTCTTGCCATGGACCAGCAGCGTCCCGCCGATGTAGGCGAAGGTCGTTCCGGCCTCTCGGGGAGTGGTCAGGTCATCCCCGTTCAGCTTCGGCTGACCGAGGGGAGCCTCGGTCGCGTGGACCAGTTTGACGGTGCGGAACGGAGTGATCATGCGGTGACCGCCCTGTAGCGCGGTCTCCACCTCGCCCGGCCCGAGCTGCTGACCCGCCTGCTGGCTCTGCTCGACCACCCACTGCCAGATCCCCAGCTGTTCCAGGCCGCTCAGGTTCCCCTCGATCGAGAGGTAACAACTCAGCTGGAAGGTCGTCTGCTCGGCCTGGCGCAGGAAAACGGTGAGCACCCGTGCCTGAGGGTCCCAGCTCGGTGGGGGCGCGGGCGGAGGGGCTGACGGGTCGGCCACCGGGCCGGGGTCGGCAAGTTGAATCCGGAAAGGCTGCCGGTCGGGCCAGTTCTCGCCGAAGTCGATGTGCACCGACGAGCCGCCCAGGACGCCGAGGGTCTCGGGGGTGAGCTTGGAAGGGGCGAAAGCGAGGCTGCCGTCGGCACCCGGCAGGCCCGCCGGGCCCCCGCCGACAGGGAGCCCGGGCAGGCCGAACAGGGCCACACCCCGGGCGAGCGGGTCGGGCAGGTAGGGCGACTTGAGCTGGGGTTCGTGATGCAGCACATACCCCTGCTCCCCGGAGGAGGTGGTCCCGGTGGCGACCGACTCCACGCATGGGCGCCAGGTCTGGGCACCGGTGAGCGGATCGACGTCCGGGGTGAGCTTGGGCTGCCCGGTGGTCTCGTCCAACACGGGGTCGCCGATGCTGCCGCGCTCCCTGCGCGCCAGCTCGTAGGTGCTCCCGAAGCCGCTCCCGGTACCGAAGGAGGCGTCGAACACGCCGTGGGTCTCGGCCATCCCCTGCGAGGATTTGGGAGGGACGGCGTGCCGTTCGCTGGTGCCGCGGTAGCGCGTGCCGGCCGTCGGCCGGGCGGCCCTGATCTCGCCGGTGAGCGCGTTGGCGTAGTCCGCGGCGGCGGTTCCGCTGCGGCTCCGGATCACCAGCCGTTCCAGGGATTCCCCCTCGTTGAACCGTTCGCGCGGGACCAGAACCGGTGAGGACACCGGCTCGTACCGCGCATAGGTGAACTCCGTGCCGGCGGTGGGCAGAACCGGTGGGGTCTGATCCACGACGTGCTGGAAGAAATCCAGCAGCTCGGTGGCCTCGTCCACCGACAGACTGTTGCCCGCGAGATCGACCGCTCGCGCGCGGAACCGGTACCGCCGCCCGAACCGGAGCCGCGGCAAGGTCCCAGGCTCCGCCTGGAACGTGGCCTGGAGCGGCACTCCGTCGGCCATCGGCCGACTCGTCACCGTGTCCGGTCCGCTGTCGGTGACGGTCTTTCCGGGACGGGGGGCGGCCATGCTCCAGCCCTGCCAGTGCAGCAATGACTCATGGATGTGGAAGGGGGCGCCGGGATCGGGGGTAATGCCGTCCGGCCCGGGAGGCCGGGTGACCACGGGCTGCACTGTGCCCTCGTCGGTGAAGGTCAGGGTGGTCGGCCCGCCGGCGTGCTGGGGCAAGGAGTACGTCCCGATGCGCCGGTGCAGTGAGTGCCAGGTCGTCCCCGAGGCGACGTCCTGCACATCGAACCGGTAGCCCCGGACGAGGTCCTCGACGAAGAAAGTGACCTCCTGGCCGCCGGCGAGGCTGTCGTTGGCGGTCTTCGCCGCCGACATGCGGTTCATCAGCAGCGCGGCGTGTCCCGACCGGGCGATGGTCACCCCGCTCGTACGCAGCGCCGGTACCCCGGTCGCGGCCGCGCCCGAGGCGGCTGTGCCGTTCTGCCCGATCAGCGCGGAGACCATGCCGAGCACTTTGAGTGCGCCGCCGTCGACGTCCAGCTGAATCGCCTCGAAGGCACCGTCGAGCGCCAGGTTCAGCATCCCGCGGACGTTCTCCGTGGGCGCGGGCGGCGCGGAAGCGGAGCCGGGGGCGGGGGCGAACGGTGTCGCGGACGCGGCTTCGAAGAAACGGTTGCCTTCCAGCAGGTACGCGGTGAACGGGCTGTGGGACTCCGCGACGATCGGCTGGGCGAACTTCGGGACGACTTGAAGGCGTTGGGGCTGTGCCTGGCCGCTCACCGACTGGGGGAGGGCCCCTTCGGGCACCTCGAGGTCGATCACCAGGCCGAGCAACCGCATGAGCGGCGGATAGTCCGCAAGGAAGGTCAACGTCTCGTGGAAATCAAATCTGGGCGGCGTCGACAGCTGCCTCGTTGTCGGCAGTGCCTGGCCGTTGCCGCTGTGGAAGGCCAGTGCCTGAGCGAAAGGGCTGGCCGGATGTCCGGTGTCCGCCACCACAGGCGTGGGCGCATCCGGGGCGATCTCGGCCAATCGCCCGGCCACGGCCGTCGCGTCGGCGATCCGCTGCGCCGGGTCGGTGGTCCGGTCGGCGCGCAGCAGGCTGCTCGCCGCATCGATGTGAAGGGCTTGAAGCCGTGCGATATCGACTTCGGAGGCCAGGTTCGCCGGGGTGAAGGCGGTGCGTGCGATGCGCGGCTCGGTCGGGGCGGCGGCTTGGACGACGCCGGGGTAGGCGAGCCTGATGCGGTCATCGGTGAGCCGGAGAGCCGAGTTGTCGGCGGCGAGTTGCTGATGCCCTTGCTTGATCGCGGCATGCAGGGCGGCCATCGGGTATGAGCTGTATACGCGTTGACCGCCCACGTCGTCGGGGTTGGGCGGGGCTTTCACGGTCGAGTTGCCGAACAGGGCGGCCCACAAGGACGAATCCGGTGGCTGGCTGACGACCTTCGCGTCCACGGGCGGCGCACCGGGGACCTGAACCGAAAAGGTGACCCGGCCGGGCAGCAGATTCGACGGCCAGTCGGCGAAGTCCCCGCTGAGCGGGGACTCCGGCTGGTCCGCCTCGAGCCTGGGAGAGACGAACACGGACAGCCGCAGCCTGCGGTCGGTGGGGTCGCCGGTGATGCCACCCGGCAGGGCCGTCCAGATGACTGTCTGGCGTAGCGTCATTTTCTCTCCGGCTCGGGACGGCACGACGGGCCGCGCGCTGGGCTTGGGGTGTGAAGACGTGTCATACGAAGGTCCGGCAGTACATCTCCCAGTCGGGGGGAGCGATCAGGTCCTCGAACGTGGGGTCGACGGGGCCGCCCACGGCGGGGTGAGGGCTTGATCCCCGTGGAGGGAAGGCGAAGCGGCGTTGGGCGGTGAGGCTGACGTGCTTGGTGAACATCAGGAGGTGGACTCCGACGCTGACGGTGGCCTGGCCACCGACGCTGTTGGGATCGACATGCGGGTCGTATGTCAACGCCAGGTAGATCTCGACCGAGATGCCTGCCACACCAAGCAGCTCCACGGATCCACCGATGCGCAGATAGGCGGAGAAACTGAGGGAGCCGTCCGCCTTCATGGCGAAGTAGAAGCCCGCCATGACGTGCACATTGGCGGCCACCAGGCCGAGGTCCACGCTGAGGTTGGCACCCAGCTCGATCTGGCCCTCGATCGTCAGCACCCTGGTGGAGTCGACCTCGATCGCGAAGAAGCCGCTGCCGCCCACCATCGCCACGGTGACCAGGAAGGGGTTGCCGCGTTCGGAGAACGCCAGACGCAGACTCGCGGGATGCCCGTCGAACGGCAGTGAGACCACGGCCGACAGCAGAATGTTCTCCAGGCTGAAGACGGCCAGTCCCGCGCCGGGCAGCCCGAGTGAGTAACCGGCGATCACACCCTGGGGAGAGATGCGCAGCTCGGGCTGTCCGTCGAAGCCGCCGCTGGGGATGATGTCCGCGAGTTCGTTGAGGAATTGCAGCTCGTTGTCGAAGGTGATGTCCATGCCCTTCGGGACGACACTGACCTTTTTCCCCGTGCCGGCCGAGAAGTCGAGTGAGCCGAAGGAGACGTTGACGACGCCGCCGAAGTCGAGCGCGAAGTCGGTGAGCTGTCCGGTGACCGTGGTGGTGGGCTCGCCGGGCTGACCGGTGGACGACAGCGGAACAGTGGTCTCCGCGTCGATGCCCAGCGTTGAGGACTTGTTCAATGTGAGCGGGCTGGGAGCCGGAAGAGCCAATGGCGGAGCCCAGTGGAACTTCGTGGTCACCGAATCCGGCAGGCTCACCTGCTGGAGAGCCGGCAACTTCGTCAGGTCGGTCACCGGGGCGACGACGTTCGCCAGTTGGATGCCGCCGAGAAGGTTGGCGTTGAGCAGGTCGTGGAAGAGCTGACCGGCCGGGATGGCAGTGTCGCCGATGCTGTCGGCGCCGGGCGGCACCGGCCCCAGGGAGCGGGAGAGGCCTGCGATGGCGAGCTTCGGGGTCGTCAGTCCGCCGGCTTTGTCGGTGGGGATGTCGAGGGGGAGGCCACTGGCGAGTTGAGCGAAGACGCCACCGGAATTGCCTTCCGGATCCAGCAGGGTCACCTCCACCGTGTCGACCGGCTTGGAAGAGCCCAACAGATGGTCAATGGCGGGCACCCGTACGAAAGCGCGCTCCACGTAGGGGAAGCAGGGAGGATTCAGTGCCCCGGGGAAGTCGGCGGCGAAGTGGAGTGCGCCGACCGGCAATGTCGTATCGCCCGGAGTGTCCCCTTCCGGCCCGAGTGCCACATGCTGTCCGCCGAGGTCCAGCTGCCCGGATGCCCCGTACAGCTGCTGCATCTGGTTCTGAGTCATTCCCGGGGGGACGAAGAGCAGCGGCATGGTGAAGTCGAGGGTGGAGTTGGACCAGTCCGTGGTGATCACGTGGAAGGGGACGGGTCCGCCATCCGGGGCGACAGCCGCTGTCTTGGTCGTGATCCGCACCTGCCGCAGTGGCATCTGCCGATAGTGGGGGATTTCGGTGTCAGGCAGGCTGTCGTAGTCACGGTCCGGCTCCAGCACGGCGATCCAGGAGCTGGTCACAAGGTATTCGCCGTGCCCCGCGTCCTGGGGGCTGGACTTGGCCAGCTTGCGTTCGGTGATGTCGATCTGTGCTGCGCGGTTCCCCAACGGATAGAGAAAGCCCAGCTGTACGACCCGTACGCTCTGGTCACGGCCGCCGGCGACGACGTGGCGCCACGATTGGATGCCGAGCTGGGGTGCGTTCGGATCACCATCGGAGAGCCAGATCCCTTGCAGGTCGGTCCAGGCTCCCAACGGTGACAGTGCGAAATGGGTGGCACGCAGGGGTGGGGCCGGATACGCGCCTCCCGCCGGGCCTGGGGCGAAATCCGAGGACCCGGTGACGATGTCCCGGCGGAACTCGGGCTTCAGAGTGCTTTCGATCTGCGAGTCGTCGTGGCCGACGAGATCGGACGTGTACACCGCACGCAGGGCCGGAAGCACGGATTCGTCCACCGGACCATCAGGGGCGTCCGAGTCGATGACTCCCAGGCGGGTGTGCCACAGCTCGGTGACGCCGTTGTGGGTCACGGCGCCGATGGCATGGGACCACCGGCCGGACGCGTCCGGCGAGAGGTCCAGTCGGTAGGGAACCTCGAGATCGGTCTGTTGATCCGCGGGTGGACCGGGTCGGGGCTGGCGCGCTGTGAGGTCTGGAGGGTCGGGCAGGGCGTTGTCCGGAACATTGGGAATCAGGCTGTTCCAGTCGAGGAGGGCCTCCAGTGTGAATGGGATGGCCGTCACGCTGTCCGGCACTCGGAAGCCGAGCCGACTCGGATTCGCCATCCTGGACATGACGGGCGGATCAGGTTGGCCGAGCAGGATGCCGCTTCCCGGATCCACTGTGAAGGCCGGCTCGGCGATGTGCTGCGGTGGGAGGCGGACCACCATGAACGCGGGCTTGCCGGGGTCGACACGCACCAGCTGGGGTGGTTGTCCGGCCATCTCGTCCAGATGCAGATTGAAGAAGTCGAAGGTGAGGTTGAGAAGGTCGTCGGCACGTACGATGCCGGTGCTGAAGTCGGCCATCGAACCCTCGCTCCGGTGCTCTGTGTGCGACCTGGACAGATACCCTGGATATCGAACTGCCGACGGAACACCTTGAGGGGCTGAACGGGCGGTTGCCCGCCACACCGGCCGTCCGGGCGCGTCCGGACCGGATCGTCAGCCCTTTTGCGGGCCCCGGCCGCGTGCTGGTGGGTCCGGCAGACAGGCAAGTCGACGGACACCTCCCACTCGATAACGCCATCTGCGTCCGCTTCGACGTGCAATTCTTGCGCGGGTCCAGGTGCTATTGAGCTGCCGGCGGCGGAAGACCGAGTGCACCGTCTCCCACTACCCGTACCGCTGGGGTACGGCCCGCCAGGGCGAGCCGGTCCCGGCCCGCCACCAGATCCCGTCGAAGACCTGCCGCCGGTCGCGCGGCGGGCGCCCCATCCCCGGTGTCGGCAACAGCGACTCCAGCCGGCTTCCACTGTTCGTCCGTCAGATCCCCGCGAGCCGTTACAAGATTGTTCTACGTTGCCGGCTCGTCCCGGGCGGCGCTCCGGTGCCTGGCGGTGTCAGCAGATCTTGCCGGGCCGGGCCGCGGTGGCCTTGAGCAGATCCCGCAACAGGCCGAAGTCGATGTTCTCCGGTCTGCGGAACCGTAGGCAACCCTTGCCCATGTCCTGCCCGGCCAGTCGTTCCTCGAACGCCTCACGGATGTCACTGCGCATGAGATAGAAAGTGATGTACCGCTTCTGGCTGGCAAACGCGATCTCGCAGGCGCCGTCCCGCTCGTATGCGGGCATCCCGTACGCCATGACCTCGTCGAAGCCCACTAGCTCCGCTCGGCACAGCTGCTGCACCTTGGCCAGCACAGTCCTGCGTTCCTCAGGAACCTCAGTCAGGTAGCTGTCGACGTCGCTTGCCTTGCTCTGCGCCATTCTGTGAGGTTATGCCGGGTTTGAAGCCGTTATCAACATTTCAAGCACTACCTAGGTCAAGAACACCCCTCGAATCGCCTTCTTAAAGAGCTCTTAGCAGGGCTTGAGATACATGGTCCGGAGTTATCCCTCGGGGCCAGCCATCACCGGGATCCGCGGGATGCGCCGCATTGCCCCGCTCTCAGGTACCAGCACTATCCGGAGTACACACGATGACATACCCCGATACCGAAACTCCCCGTGCTGAGGGCCGCCGCCGAGGCCCCCGCACCAAGCGCTGGATCCTTGTGTCGGCTGCGATAGCCGTGCTCGGGCTGATTGCGTGGCCGGTGCTCGACTACGCCGGGGTGTTCTCCGACAAGGGCGATCCCATCAGCTTCGGCCAGGAGGACAAGCCGGGCGGGACGGGCAGTGGCAAGGTGTCCCTGCCGACCGGGCCGGAGGCGAAGTTCACCGTCTCGGGCACGGTGCCGGAAGACGGCAGCAAGATCGCGGTCACCGAGTACGCGGGCAAGAAGTCCGGGTTCAAGGGGAAGGTCTGGGTCTGGGTCCCGCCGCAGTACAAGGACCCCAAGTACGCGAAGAGCGGGTTCCCTGTGATGATCGCGCTGCCCGGTGGCGCCGGGTACCCGAACAACTACTGGATGGGCACCGACCTCAAGCTCGAGGCGAGCATCTCCAAGTGGTCGCAGGAGGGCAAGAGCCTGCCGTTCATCGTGGTCATGCCGGTGCTCAACCCCGAGGACCACGACAAGGACGCCAAGGATCCCAAGGCGGGGCAGTATTGGGACGGCAGTGACATTCCCGGCCAGCCGAAAATGGGCACCTGGCTGACCGAGGACGTCCCGGACCTGGTCAAGGAGAACTTCCGCACGATCGACTCCCGCGACGGCTGGGCCTTCATGGGGTCGTCCACCGGCGGTTTCGCGGGCCTTAAGTCCGTGCTGCAGAAGCCCGACAAATTCAAGGCCGTCATCGCCTCGGGACCGGACATCGTTCCGGACTCCCGCCTGTGGGCCGGCCACGGCAAGGAGAAGGCGGCCAACAACCCGAAGGTGCTCGCCCCCGAACTGATCCGGGCCGGGGGCCCGGACGTCTACCTCGGCTTCCAGGTCGGCACCAAGGAAACCTCAGCCATGCCCCCGATCGAGGACTTCGTGCAGCAGTACACCAAGGGCCCGATCCATACCAAGCTGAGTGTCATACAGGGCGGCAGCCACAACGCGAAGACGTATGTGCCGAACATGGAGACGGGTGGCCTGATCCAGTGGATCAGCGAGCACATGCAGGGCCCCGTCCCCTCTTCCTGACCCGGGACGCCGCATCCCGGGGCGTACCCGCTGGGCCGGCCCTCACTTCTGCGGGACGGCCGCCTTCGCGAGAGCGGCCAGCACCGGCCGGAGCAGCGGGTGGGCCTCGGCGCCGCGGCGTACCGCGGCGAAGACGCGGCGGGTCGGGGCCGTACCGTCGACCGGGCGGACCACCACGCCCGTGAGGTCCATCCCGCGGAGCGCCGAGCGGGGGACGAGCGCCACCCCGGCCGCGGCCGAGGCGAGGGCGACGACGGCGCGGAAGTCGTCGGAGGAGTGCTCCAGGGAGGGTTCGAAGCCGGCGTACTCGCAGGCCAGCATCACCACGTCGTGACAGGGGTTGCCGGGGTACGGGCCGATCCAGGGGTCCTTGACGAGGTCGGCCACCGCCACACGCGGGGAGTCGGCGAGCCGGTGGCCGACCGGGAGCACGGCGTCGAACGGCTCGGCGTAGAGGGGGACCCGGGTCAGTCGCGGGTCGTCCTTGCTCGGGGCGCCCCGGTATTCGACGGCCACCGCCACGTCCACCTGCCGGTCGAGGACCATCATCAGGCTGGCGTCGCCCTCGGCGTCCCGGACGCGGACCCGGATGCCGGGCGAGGAGGTGGCGAGCTCCGTGATCGCGGGCGAGACGACCTGCGTGATGCCGGTCGCGAAGGCCGCGACGGTCACGGTGCCCGCCTCGCCCGCGCCGTACGCGGCCAGCTCCGACTCGGCCCGTTCCAGATGTGCCAGCACGGCGTTGGCGTGGGTGAGCAGGATCTCGCCCGCGGCGGTCAGCTGCGTGCCGCGGGCGCTGCGCTCCACCAGGCGGTGGCCGGTCTCCTGCTCCAGGGCGGCCAACTGCTGGGAGACCGCCGAAGGCGTGAGATGAAGCGCGGCGGCCGCGGCCGTGACGGTGCGGTGGTCAGCCACCGCACGCAGGATGTGCAGCCGCCGTGCTTCGATCATGGCCTCAGTTTTGCATGGCGGCCCTCGCGTCGACGAACGCGTCGACCGCGCGGTTGACGTCCTCGGTGGAGTGCGCCGCCGACAGCTGTACGCGGATGCGGGCCTGACCCTGCGGGACCACCGGGTAGGAGAAGCCGATGACGTACACGCCGCGCTCCAGCAGCAGCTCCGCCAGGCGCGCCGCCTCCGCCGCGTCACCGATCATCACCGGTGCGATGGCGTGGTCGCCGGGGAGGACGTCGAAGCCCTCCTCGGCCATGCGGGTGCGGAACAGCGCGGTGTTGGCGTTGAGGCGCTCACGGAGGTCTCCAGCCGACTCCAGGAGGTCGAGCACCTTCAGCGAGGATGCCGCGATCACCGGGGCGAGCGAGTTGGAGAAGAGGTAGGGACGCGAGCGCTGGCGCAGCAGGGCGACGATCTCGGCGCGGGCGGCGACGTAGCCGCCGGAGGCGCCGCCGAGCGCCTTGCCGAGGGTGCCGGTGATGATGTCGACACGGTCCATCACGCCGTGCAGCTCGGGGGTGCCCCGGCCGCCGGGGCCGACGAAGCCGACGGCGTGCGAGTCGTCGACCATCACCATGGCGCCGTAGCGGTCGGCCAGGTCGCAGATCTCCCGCAGCGGGGCGACGTAGCCGTCCATGGAGAAGACGCCGTCGGTGACGATGAGCTTGCGGCGGGCCCCGTCCGCATCCTTCAGCTGCTGCTCCAGGTCCGCCATGTCGCGGTTGGCGTAGCGGAATCGGCGGGCCTTGGAGAGCCGGATGCCGTCGATGATGGAGGCGTGGTTGAGGGCATCGGAGATGACCGCGTCCTCCGCCCCGAGCAGCGTCTCGAACACGCCTCCGTTGGCGTCGAAGCAGGAGGAGTAGAGGATCGTGTCCTCCTGGCCGAGGAAGTCGGAGATGCGCTGCTCCAGCTCCTTGTGGACCTCCTGCGTACCGCAGATGAAGCGGACCGAGGCGAGTCCGTAGCCCCAGCGGTCGAGCGCCTCGTGGGCGGCGGCGACGATCTCGGGGTGGTCGGCGAGCCCCAGGTAGTTGTTGGCGCAGAAATTGAGGACCTCGCCGGGGCGGCCGCCCGCGGTGACCGCGACGGAGGCGGACTGCGGGGTGCCGATCACGCGCTCGGGCTTGTGCAGCCCCGCGGCACGGATCTCGTCGAGGGTGCTGCGCAGCTCATCGCGAACGGAGTCGAACATGAAGGATTGTCTCCAGAAAACGGGGGAGGAGCGGACGGGTGTGGGGCTCAGGAGGTCCAGTCGAGGATGACCTTGCCGCCGAGGCCGCTCGCGGCGTCCTCGAAGGCGGCTTCGAAGTCCTGGTGCGCGTACCGGCCGGTGATCACCGGAGCGAGGTCGAGCCCGCCTTCCAGCAGTACGGACATCGCGTACCAGGTCTCGAACATCTCCCGGCCGTAGATGCCCTTGATCGTGATCATCGAGGTGACGATGCGGGCCCAGTCGACGGGGAACTCCTGGGTGGGCAGGCCGAGCATCGCGATCCGGCCGCCGTGCGTCATGTTGGCGATCATGTCGCGCATCGCCTCGGGACGGCCGGACATCTCCAGGCCGATATCGAAGCCCTCGCGCAGCCCCAGAAGGCGCTGGCCTTCGGCGATCGGGGTCTCGGCGACATTGAGGGCGAGGCTGACGCCGACCTTCCGGGCCAGCTCCAGGCGCGCCTCGCTGACGTCGGTGATCATCACCTTGCGGGCGCCCGCGTGCCGTGCGACGGCCGCGGCCATGATCCCGATGGGACCGGCGCCGGTGATCAGTACGTCCTCGCCGACCAGCGGGAAGGACAGGGCGGTGTGTACGGCGTTGCCGAACGGATCGAACACGGCGGCGATGTCGAGGTCGACGGGGATCCGGTGCACCCACACATTGCTGGCCGGCAGCGCCACGTACTCGGCGAACGCGCCGTCGCGCCCGACGCCGAGACCGACCGTGGCGCGGCACAGGTGGCGGCGGCCGGCCAGACAGTTGCGGCACGTCCCGCACACCAGGTGGCCCTCGCCGCTGACCAGGTCGCCTTCCTTGATGCCGGTGACGTCGCGGCCGATCTGCGCGACCTCGCCGACGAACTCGTGACCGAGGGTCAGGGGAGTGCTGATGGTCTGCTGCGCCCAGCCGTCCCAGGCCCGGATGTGGAGGTCGGTGCCGCAGATGCCGGTGCGCAGCACCTTGATCAGGACGTCTGTCGGGCCGATGGTCGGCTCCGGTACGTCCATGAGCCACAGACCGGGTTCGGACTTGTGCTTGACCAGTGCCTTCACGCGACGGCTCCCGTGCTTCAAAGTGCTGTGACTTCCCGGGAGCCCGATGCTTCCCGATCCCAGGTAGGAAGCCTTCCTTACATCGGGCCGCCCGGTCCATCGAGGATTTCTTAACAGCAGCCACAGCTTCCCTTCACGCTCCGCGAGCGCAGGGACGGACACGCGGCGGCCTCCGGCATCAATGTCAGTGGCCGGCTCTACGCTCGGCGATCACTGTTGTCCGCCCGGATCGAGGGGAACCAGATGACCGACCCGATGATGGCCGAGATCGGCCGTGGCATAGAGCTGAGCCAGAGCGGCGAGAGGGAAGCTGCCCGCCGCTTGTTCTCCGGCCTCTGGGGCGTGATCGGCGCTACCGGTGATGCGCTTCATCGCTGCGCCCTCGCCCACTCGATGGCCGATGTCCAAGATGACCCGCACGAGGAACTGGTCTGGGACTTGCGGGCGCTGGAGGCGGCGGACCTGGTCACGGACGAGCGGGTGCAGCAAGCAGGTGTCGCGAGCCCCGTGGCCGGCTTCTACCCGTCTTTGCACCTCAATCTCGGAGACGTCTACCGGAGGCTCGGCGACCTTGATCGTGCGCGCGATCACCTCGCGCGCGGACGTGCCGCGGTTGGTGAACTCGGTGATGACGGATACGGGCAAATGATCAAAGGAGGGCTGGACCGGCTCGCGGACCGGTTGTCGACGACCTGACGCTTCGCCCTGACCTCATGCGTTCACTGTCTCGTCACCGATTGACTGGCCTTCCTGGCGGGGTTATTGGGGGGACAGGCTGCCCGTCAGGAGGATCACGGTCACGGGTGGCAGCAGTGCGCACCAGGCGGTGAGCTTGCGGGCTATGGCGTAGCGCATGCGTCGCGGGAGGACCCAGGCAGTCAGGAGCAGGGCGGGCGTGACGATGATGGTCGCGTACAGGCCGTAGACGATGTCTTCATCCCCGGGCAGTGCTTGGTCGACGGTGCGGCGGGCGGCCAGGCCGCGCTCGGCGCGCATCAGCCCGGGGCCCTCTTGCGAGGAGCGCCCCGGGTGGGAAGCGGATTCCAGTGGGCGATGGCGGCCTCGTCGGGCTGTACCGGCTCTTACGGGCGACCGCCCTGTGGCCATCCCTGTGCGTCGAACACGGCGACGGGGTCCAGGTAGTCGCGCCAGTGCGTCACCTTGCGGTCCTTGATGGTCACGACGGAGACGAAGCGGTTGTCGTAGGGCCGCCCCGTCCGGACCGACGTGCCGTGGACTTCGTACTCCAGGACGACCGTCGAGGTTTCGGGGTCCCGGTGCACGCGGAGGTTGTCCGCGCTGTGCAGCTTCATGTAGTCGCCGTAGCCGCTGTACAGGTCGACGATCCCCTGGCGTCCCTCGACCCGCCGGGGATACCCCGGCACGGTGATCACGTACTCGAAGACCACGTCCTCGGCCAGCAGGTCGTAGTAGTCCTCCCCGTCGACCAGGCCGTCCAGCCCCTCCTTGATGATGCGGAAGAACGGACTGTTCGCCCCGACCAGGGGGGTGTCGTCGCTGACGGTCTTGGTCACTTCGCCTCCGAGGCCCAGGCATGGGCGTTGCGCTCGGCGAACTCGCGGAAGGTCGTGGCAGGCCGTCCGGTGACCTTCTCGATGTCGCCGGTGGGCGTGGCGCCGTTGCCGGTGATGATGGCGCCGGTGAGCCAGCGCAGCATCACCGCGTAGTCGGCCGGGACGCCCGCGGCGACCGCGCCGTTGATCCACGCCTCCTGGTCGATGTCGCTGTAGAAGACGGGCCGGCCGCTCACGAAGGCGATGGTGTCCGCGACCTCACCGAAGGTGAGGGCCTGCGGGCCGGTGAGCGAGTAGGTGGAACCGGCGTGGGCAGCGGGGTCCAGCAGCGTCTCGGCCGCGACCGCCGCGATGTCGGCCGCGTCGACGAAGGCCTCCCTGCCGCCGCTGCTCGGGGTCGTGATCACGCCGTCGATGAGGGGGATGTGGCCGTCGGCGAAGTTCTGCATCACCCACGCGGGACGCAGGACTGAGTGCGTGATGCCGGGCCGGGAGGCGAGATCGGCCTCGACGGCCGCGATGTCGACCTCCGCCGGTGCCTGGTCGGCGTTGTGGACGCTCAGGTAGCTGACGTGGTGCACGCCGGCTGTCTCGGCGAGATCGAGGAAGGCGGCGACTTGATCGGCGTAGCCGAGGCGCAGGGTCGGCGTCACCAGGTAGAGGCGGTCGACGCTGGCCAGGGCGTTCGCGTGGGTGGCCGGGTCGTCCCAGTCGAACCGGACGTCGGACCCGTGGCGTGCCGCGGTACGCGGGGTGATTCCTCGCTGGGCGAGTCGGCCGGCCAGCAGCGAGCCGGACCGGCCGGTGCCGCCCAGGATGAGTGCGATGGGTGCTTCGTTGTTCATAACTCCATGCTCAAGGCCCTGAGCGAGATAGACCATGTGTAAATCGCTCGGCTTTATACGTGAAGCTCTCATGCCTTGACCCTGATGGTTGTCCTGCTCAAGCTGATCCCATGGACCTGTTGTCTGACCACCTGGTGCGGGCGCGCGCCACCGGCGCGGTTTTCGCGCGTACGGTCGCCGAACCGCCGTGGGGACTGCGGCTGGGCGGTTCGATACAGCTGTCGGTGCACACGGTCGTCCGCGGCCGGGGCTACCTCTGGCTGGACACCCCCGGCAGCACGGTGGAGCTCATACCGGGAAGCGTCACGCTGGTACGCGGCGGAGTGGACCACTACATCGGACACGAGCCGGGCGCCGAATGCCTGGAACCGGAGGAGTTCCGGGCACGCCACGCCCACGCGGGTCCCGCCGACAACCCGCGGGCCACGGTGTTCCTGTGCGGCGCCTACCGGTTCTCCGGCGACGTCGGCGGCGGACTGCTCGACGCGCTGCCCCAGGTCATGACCCTCTCCGCGGCCGACGACGACCCCCTACGGGAGGTCATCACTCTGCTGTCGCGCGAGCTGGTCCGTACCGAGCCCGCCCAGCAGATCGTGCTGGACCGCCTCCTGGACCTGCTCCTCGTGCTGGCCATCCGCAGCGATTTCCGCCGCAGCGCGACCGCACCGCGCTGGTACCGGGCCGCAGCGGACCCGCGGCTGGGCGCCGCGCTGCAAGCCATGCACGAGAACGCGGCCCACCCGTGGACGGTCCCCGAACTCGCCGGGATCAGCGGCCTGTCCCGGGCCGCCTTCGCGCGGGTATTCCGGGAGGCACTCGGCCAGGCCCCCATGCAGTACCTGACCGAATGGCGCATGACCCTCGCCCGCGACCACCTCCGCGCCGACGATCTCAGCCTGGCCCAGATCGCCGATACGGTTGGCTACGGCTCGCCCTTCGCATTCGCCGCAGCCTTCCGCCGCCACCACGGAGACCCACCCGGAACCTGGCGGCAGAGGGAACGAGCGACCGCAGACGCGCGACTGCTGACCACATACCCCGGCTCGTGAACGGTCTTCGGCCCCCGGCGGCCGAGCAGCGGGACCCCATCGTCCCACCGCAAACCAGGGTCGGGCGGTGACTCCCGCAACCAACTCGGAACGACCCTCCACCCTCGCCCATAAAGCCATGCCCGTGCCGGTGGCCGACTACGCCGACGGTCGGCCGAGTACCTCGGTCAGCCGGGAGAACCCGTCGTCGCCGTGGCCCTCGGCGACCGCTCGACGGGCGGTCGCCTGGGCGGCCCTGAGTACGCCGGCGTCGATGCCACGGTCCTCGGCGGCGTGGATGATGTGCTCCATCCCGGCCACGGCCGATGTGATGCTGGAGATGTCGCCGGGGTAGTTCCCCTCGTCGATCTGCTCCACGTAGTCGGTGACGAGATCGGGCAACAGGCCGATGATGCCCTGCGCGAACGGCCCCAGGTCCTTCGCCGCGATGTTCTCGGCCCTGGCCAGGGCGAAGGCGTGGACGACGCCGCTCATGGCAGTCCAGAAGAGGTCGAGCAGGGCCACGTCGTGAGCGGCCGCCCGGCCGTGGTCGGTGCCCAGGTGCGCGGCGGTGCCGCCCAGGCTCGCCAGCGCGGGCTGGTGGGTCCGGTAGACGGACTCCGGGCCGCTGTACAGGACGACGGCGGCGGGGCCGCCGATGGTGACAGTGGGAGTCATGATCGCGCCGTCGAGGTAGTCGAAACCGTGCCCAGCGGCCCACGCGGCCGTCTCGCGGGCCTTCTCGGGGGAGTCGGCGGTGAGGTTCACCAGGGTCCGGCCCTTGAGGGCGTCGACCTCGGGGTCCAGGATCGTGTGCACGACGTCGTAGTCGATCACGCAGACGAGGACCAGCGGGCTGGCGGCGATCGCCTCGGCGGCCGTGGGGGCGAGTACCGCGCCCTGCTCGACCACGGCGCGGGCCTTGTCGGCCGAACGGTTCCACACCGTCGTCGGATGACCGGCCTTCAGGAAGGCACCGGCCAGCGCCTGGCCCATCGGGCCCAGGCCGATGACGGTGACGGGCGATTCAGCAGGGGTGTTGGTCATCAGGTTTCCGTTCGTCGTCCGGTGATTCCAGAGGCCTCGGTGCCGACGGGCCAGATGGCTCGGGCAGCGAGTACGGCGCGCACGGTTCCTCGACCGTGCCTGGCGCGTCCCTACGAGCATCAGCGCTGCTCGCGTTGCGCTCAAGTACCCACAAAAAAGTGCGCACTTACCCTGAAGTTAGTGCTGAGCGGGGCGGAGACGATGCGGGAGCGAGGCACTGCGGCGCCTCGTGCAGGAGACGGTTCGGCTGCCTGCATGAGCAGACCTTGGAGCAGCCTTGAGATCATGCGCGAGGCGGTGCTGGAGCCGACAGCCGAGGACGGCACCGGGCCAGCCGAAATCTGACGGCCTCGCCCGTCCACCTGGCCACACTCAGTCGGCGGGCTTCTCCCAAACTGAGACGTGCTTGTGGCTCTCGTGAGTGAATGACGCCCGGGTCCATCCATCCCACCGGTCGCGCAGCCGCAGCCCGGCGAGCTGTGCCATCAGGTCCAGCTCGGCCGGCCACACGTACCGGAACGGGATGGACGAGTACTCGGCGCGCCCGTCGACGATCGTGACGTAGTTCGAACTCATCGCCTGAGTCGCGACGTTGTAAGTATCGAATGCCCACCGCGTCGGGCTGATGTGGAACGGCACGGCGTTCTGCCCCAGTGGCAGCCGACGTAGGTCTGGTACCCCCACCTCGACGACGAAACAGCCGCCCGGCCCGAGGTGGGCGGCGACGTTGCGGAAGCAGGCCACCTGCGCGTCCTGCGTCGTCAGATTGTTGATCGTGTTGAAGACGAG
The DNA here is from genome assembly GCF_039521185.1 of Streptomyces blastmyceticus. Lineage (NCBI taxonomy): Bacteria > Bacillati > Actinomycetota > Actinomycetes > Kitasatosporales > Streptomycetaceae > Streptomyces > Streptomyces blastmyceticus. The sequence continues at coordinate 193,768 of NZ_BAAABW010000013.1, forward strand.
GTAGGCGACTGCGAACGTGCCCGCCACTCGTGTCGTCGCGAAGTCGCCGATCGTCACGCCGATGGCGTCACCGCCTGGCTTGGCGCGCAGCCGGGCTGCCATGGCCCGGGACATGTCGATGCCGTGGACCGGAACTCCGCGGCGGGCCAGTGGCAGCGCGATACGCCCGGTGCCGACGCCGAGCTCGAGCGCCCGACCGTCGCCGGCGAGCTCGGCCAGCACGTCGACCGCCGGGTCCACCACCTCCGGCCGGAACATATCCGCCACGGACTCGTCATAGGTGGCGGCGACGTCTTCTCCGAAGTAGCCGTCCTCATCGTCCATGCCCGGACCGTACTGCTCACGGCCTCGCCGACGCCTTGGTTTCTCGGGACGACCGAGAGGATCGGGTCCCCGTCCTCGCCATCCACCTCATCACCGACTCGGCGAGTTCCTCGAGCATGAGTTCCCAGTTGCCCGGCCGATCCCCGGCAGTCCTGACCTGGGGCGCTCAGCGCGCTGCGATGCCCTGGCCCTGATAGATCTCGTCGTAGTAGTGGATCACCAGGGGGCGGGTGAGCATGGCCTCGAAGGTGGCGGTGAAGCCATGTGCGGTGCGCCAGGCGAGGTAGTCGGTGTAGTTGTGCGCCTCGGTCCACTGGGTCAGGCCTGTGACATGGTCGGCGTCGTTCTGGTCGCGCAGGATACGGATCTCCTCGCAGCCCGCATGCTTGAGGCTCTCGCCCAGGATGTCCAGCAGCAGCTTCGCGACGTCGTCGCCGCAGCCGGGCCGAGCGAAGAGCTCGGCGGTGACCAGTGTGCTCATGGGGATGTTCCTTCCGCGAACGGTGGCGATTCCGGCCCGCCACAGGGAAGCAGCTGGGCGGGGCTTGAGGTTGGGCAGCGCCTTCAGTAGGGAGACGGTTCGTTGTGCACGATGATCAGGGAGCTGATCTTGCCGTCAGCGACCGTGAGGTAGTTGGTCAGGATCAGCTCGTCGGGCAGGTTCGTCTTGTCGTAGTCGCCGTCGTAGCGCGCCCGCACGATCGTCAGGGTGCCGTGGTGCGCGACCTCCGTCACGTCCATGGTGACTTTGTCGTCGACCAGTTCGCGGCGCGCCCAGGCGCGGATCGATGCGGTGCCGACGAATTCGCGGCGCGCGTCGTTGACCAGGGCGTCGTCGCAGAAGGTCGCCATGATGGCATCCAGGTCGAAGGCGTTGACCGCTTCGATGTAGGCGACGAGGATCTCGGGCAGTGCAGCGGCCCGGTCGGCGGTGTTCATGGGGGCTCTCCTTCGATGATCTCGGCACCGTGCGGTGCCTTCTCCAAAAACGTTGCGCCCTACCTCCACAGGAGAGTCAAACGGGGGTCTTCTGCTGGACCCTCCCGCGTGGGGAGGGTTGATACTGGCGCCATGCACACAGGCTTGACGGTCGGCGAGTTCTCCCGGGTGACCCATCTCAGCATCAAGACGCTGAGGCACTACCACGACGTCGGATTGCTCGCGCCGGCCGACGTCGACCCGGGCACCGGCTACCGGTACTACTCCCTGGATCAGGTGCCCACCGCACAGGTGATCCTGCGCCTGCGCAACCTGGACATGCCCGTGGCGGACGTGAGAGCGGTGCTCACCGCAGAGGACGTGAGCACCCGCAACGAGTTGATCAGCGCGCATCTCGCGCGGCTGGAGGACCGGCTCGTGCAGGCGCAGAGCGCCGTCGAGTCGCTGCGCGAGCTCCTGTCCCGGCCGGCGCACGGGTCGGCCATCGAGTACCGCACGGTCCGTGAGCAGCCGGCGATCGGCATTCGCGAGGTCGTCGACCGGCAGGACGCGGTGAGCTGGTGGCAGGGCGCCCTCGGCGAGCTGCACGGCTTCGTCACGGCCCGAGGACTGCGCCGCACCGGCCCGATGGGCGGTCTGTTCGCGAGCGAGCTGCTCCAGGACGAGCGCGGTGAGGCGCTCGTGTTCGTCCCTGTCGACGGCGACGCGCGCCCGGTCGGCCGGATCGACACAGTGGTCGTGCCCGGCGCGGAACTCGCGGTCGCGGTCCACCACGGACCTCTCCAGACCATCGATCTCACCTACGGCGACCTGGGCACCTACGCCGCACGCCACGAAATCGGCGTCGACGGCCCGCTGCGCGAGTTCTACCTGCGCAGCCCCCTCGACGCGGCCAACGAGCACGACTGGGTCACCGAGGTCGGCTGGCCCATCTTCCGCTCGAACGGCTAGCGGTACTTCGCTCGCGCCGGAGCGGTTGCGGCGTTCCTTGCTCCCGGCCCACATCTTCGCGCCGCGCCCGGACAGCGGTCTGCCGGGCTCTTGGAGGCGAGCGATCCGGCCCACACGCCCCCTCGCATGGAACCGCCCGGCAGTTCCCGACCGCTGCCCTCAGGCCTCCACCACCGGTTGAGCGGCCCCGCCACCGGTGCTCTCCTACAGGTGTCACATACTTCACGAGGGAGTCGCCATGTCCTCTCACGATTCGATCTCACCCCAGGAGGCCGCCGACCGGCTGGCCATCAGGGAGCTCATCGACGCCTACGCCCACTGCGCCGACCGTCGGGACGCCAAGGGACAGATGGCCCTGTTCACCGAGGACAACCGCTTCCTGGTCTTCATGGACGCCACCGCGTCCGAGCCGACCCAAGAACTGCACGGGCGCGAAGCCCTCGCGCCGGTCTTCGACAACCTGAACGCCTACAAGGCCACCACCCACTTCAACGGTCAGAGCACCGTGACCCTGGACGGCGACCGCGCGAGCGGCGAGAGCTACTGCCTGGCCCACCACATCTCCTACGGCGCGGATGCCGAGCGCACGATCATGATCGCGTCCATCCGCTACCTGGACCAATTTGTCAAGCGCGAAGGCGAGTGGTTCTTCGCCGAACGACGCCTGATGGTCGACTGGACCGAGACCCGCCCCAGCACTCCCTGAACTCCTCGGCCAGGCCCACCCGCACTCGGGTCCAGCTGGTTCAACCGGCGCGCGAATGCATCCGGGCACGGCCAGGGGGCGTACGGGTCGTCGAGCCCGCGCTCGATCCCCAGCTGCCCGCTGCCATGCTCGGGCGAGCCGCCTCCGCGCGCGGGCTCACTGGTGGTGAGCCGGCTCAGGATCACGAGTCCGGACCATTGCCAGCGCTGACCATGGGGCCCTGGAGGCCATGCCTCCAGGGCCCCATCGCAGTCGCGGAGCCTGCGCAGCCGCTCAGGAAATGACACAGCCGTGAGGCAGGCTGCTCCGGCCGAGCCGTGAGACAGCCAGAGAAATCGCATGTCACAGCGCTACCGCATGACAACGAAGCGGAGAACCTGCAACGGTCCGCAGGGTCTCAAAATTCGTGGGCTCCTGGTCGAGCGAGCTGAACGGGGCCGCATCCTGCGGCCCACGCCCTTCGGCAGAAGGTGGTCGCTGCCGCCAAGCGTCTCAGTTGCCCAGGCGGGCGGCCCTGATCGCGCGTTGCGCGAAGACATCTTCGCGGCGGTCTGTCATCTGCCGCAGCGCGTCCTTGCGGTCCCGCTTGGACAGCCGGTCGAGATACGTGTGGCCGAAGAGGTGGTCGGTCTCGTGTTGCAGGCACCGCGCGAAGTATCCCGTTCCTTCGATAACAAGGGAGTTGCCGTCCTTGTCGAGCCCGCGAACGACGGCGCGATCGGTGCGGGGAACCGTCATGACAGCACCCGGCACGGACAAGCAGCCCTCGGAGTCTTCAACGAGCTCGCGGCTTCCCGGGTCGGGTTCGTCCAGGACCGGGTTGATGACGTGGCCGACATGCCGGATCCCGTCATCGTCCGGGCAGTCGTACACGAACAGCCGCAGGTCGACACCGACCTGATTGGCGGCCAGGCCGGCGCCGTCGGCCACATGCATCGTCAGGAACATGTCGTCGATCAACGCCGACAACTCCGGAGTGCCGAATTCGGTCACCTCCTGGCACGGACGGCGCAGGATCTCCTCGCCCACCACCGTGACCCGGCGCACCGAACCCCGTTCCGCCTCCGGAGAGAGAGCCGGATAGGAGTCGACGGGTCGGCCTTGCACACGGACCCTCCGGTCGACGGAATGGGACCGGTCGTGACGAACAGACATCGCTGTCTCCCCCTTCTGCGAACGCCACACATGCCGCGGACGTCATCGCAGCCTGACGCCCTGGGCAAGATCCGCTTGTAAGATCCTTTGCAAAGTAGCAGACTTTGCAAAGTGACTGAAGATGACCTCAACACTCCGTCCGACCGAACCAGCGACACGGGCAACGAACTGCGCGAGCACGAGGTCCGTACAGCCCTGCTGGACCTGCTGGCCGAAGTCGGCACCGTCACGGCGACCGAAGCCGCCGCACGACTGGGCTACAGCTCCGGGCTCTGCTCGTTTCATCTGCGGCAGCTCGCACGCCACGGACACGTCGAAGAAGCCCCACACCGCGGAGGGCGCGCACGCCCCTGGCGCCTGAAGCAGCACACCCCCACCACCGGTGCACCCGCCAAGGAGCAGTTCGACGACTTGGCCCGAGGACTGGAGGACGAGAGCTGGCAGCAATGGCTCACCCAACGCGACCAGGCGCCGACCGAATGGCGCCACGACGAAGCCTTCAGCGCCGTCGCCTACCTGACACCCGAAGAGATGAGCCGTGTCGCGGACGCCATCCGACGGGCACTCGTCCCCTACCAAGACCGCGAACAACGCCCCCTGGCCCGGCCTGACGGCGCCCGACCGGTGGCCCTCATCACCCGGCTGTTTCCTTTGCTTCCCCATGCGAAAGACGAGACGAGTCAGGCCTGAGAAGTCGAGGACTGCACAACGGCTCGCCCGAGAAAATGCCACGAATCTGAGACGGCAGGCAGATGCAACGACCCGGGGGTAGCTCAGGAGAGTGAGCCACCTCCTGCTGTATGCCCCTCACCGCTTGCGAGGCACGGTGTAGTAGCCGCGCCAGGACGAGTACGCCTTCTGGCCGATATTGAAGGCCAGCACGGTTCCGTACTTGGCGCGCACGGCACGAACGGTCGCAGTAGCGTCCGGGGTGATGTCGCAGCGGAGGTAGAGGTATCCCGGTGGCGGGCACGCAGGTGCCTCCTCCACCAGCCTGTAGGGCGCCACATCCCACCTGATCGTCAGATCAGGGGCCGCGAGTTCCGGTTCGCCCATCTTTCGTCCGTCCGGATACTTGCCGTGGTTGCGGTAGTAATCCAGCGCGTAGCGCACCGACCCACCCGCGTACGGCGAGTCCTCGCCGTTCTCGTCCTGGGACCCCCATTTCGCGATGGAGGCTGCGCGGACCCTGGGAAGTACTTCGACTATGTCGTCCCGGACGCCGAAGTAAGCTACTGCCTCCATATCGCAGACGAGGGAGTGCGTGGGGTCATCCGAGCCCCACAGAGCCTGCGAGCCAGGTCTGGCGCAGTCGTCCCTGAAGCGGGTGAACACATGGTCAAGGCCGGTCACGGAACCGAGACGGTTGACCAGTGCCTGGAGCTTCTGCTCCTGCTGTGCTCTCTTGGCCCGCGCCTCGTCCGAGACGGCCAGAGAGTGCAGTTTCTGGTCATCGGGCCCGTGAGAGCAGGCCGCGGTCGACACAACCAGGGCCAGCAGGAGCAGCACCCCGTATGCCCGCCCACCGCGCCACTGCCGCCTGCCTATCCTGCTCCGCTCGAGTCCTGGCACGGCCACCCCAACCTGAATCCGCTCATCATGCACCAGCTCGAGCACCTATCAAAGCGCAGGGTTCCAGGAATCCGCAGCCGGGCGCCATGACGACGTGGGCCGGGTAGAGATCAACGGCGGATCAGGAAAAGATCCCCAACGGGTCTCGGCGCTGCCCGTCAGGCATATTTGTGAACACCCCAGAACCCATTGGCAGTTGGGGGTGCCGACGAGCATCTTCTAGAGGCCCCCCTCGCCTCCAGTAGTTGCCCCTTGCTTGGAGTCCTTCGGGGGCTCTGTACATGTCGAGTGGCCTTGGCTCAGAGGGGGCAGTGATCAGGGCGGAGGGATCGGGCCGGGCAACGGATCGGTGTCCGGGGACGGTCGCCAGAACTGTCCATCGGGGAGGTCCTGGCGCGCTCCGAGAAAGTACTCCAGTCCCTCTTGGAAGTCGATGGATCCAAGGGCGGCGTGCATCGGGCCCCAGATGTCAGGAGCGACAGGGTATTCACCGCCCATCATCCACTCGTCATCACCCAGATCGAAGAGGTGCCTGACATCAATGATCTGCTCGCGGGTCAGCGGAATGGACACCTTGAGCCAGTCATCGGCGCCGAAGCCGGCCAGGTCCCAGGCGAGATTCTTGCCGTCGACGAAGGGATAGTCGTTGGTCATTGGACCAGCCTAGTTCGGCCTCACGACTTTGGTGGGCGCAGGCAGTACGGCTTCTCCTCCAATGGCATGTTGACCTTGAGGGGCGTCGTAGTCAGAAGCCGCGGAAGATGCCGTCTTCGTCAGCCGCGTCGGCGAATTCCTCGAAGTCCATGTTCGCTATGGACAGGTTGTTCTCGATGCCCCAGAGCTCGGTCGCGATGACGCGGACCGTGCGGCCCCGTTCCGCCCAAAGGTCGACGCAGAGCAGGGGCATCTCGGGCGATGCTACGGCGACAGCGTCCACCACCACGAGAAGCGCACACTGGGGTTCGTCCGGGACCAGAGCGAGGATTTGCTCCGGCGTGAGGCCCTGGAAGGCGGGGTCGTGGAAGTACTCCACGTTCGCCAGGAAACCCTCGCCGCTGGGTGTCGCGATCGTCCGGCGGATCGCCTGCCACGCCTCCTCGTCGGTGAAGTCGGTTCTGATAACCGGGGCGCATTCGTTCATCGACGCGTCGGTCAGAGGCAGCATCTCGATCGGCATGATCCTCACACTCTCATACTGGAAGGGGCGCAGAGTATGCAGACGATGGCGAAGCGGCGCTGGGCGGCCTCTTCATTTCAGTACCACTGTCACGCCCCATCGGCGCATGAGGTCCACGACCTCCTCGGCATATGAGAGCCCGTTCTCGGGATTGATCGTGCCTGCCAGTGCCTTCAGCGTGACCTGGGAATCGTGCCAGACGAGCGTGAACGGCAAGCCGACGCCGTAACCGCCTTCCAAGTACGCCTTGAACGAGTACCAGTCCCGGCCGAAGTAGCCGCCAGGGCCCTTGAGCGCCTCGCCCACGGCACAGTGCAGGCCTGCCTCGTCCGTCACGTACCGGCCGTCGAGATGGTACGTACCGCCCTTCTCGTCCTCCTCTGGTTTCCACCGCGGGAATCGGCCCGGAGCGCTGAACTTGAGCCACTCCTTTCGCCCTTCCGGCGGGTAGCCCGCCCAAGTGTTGACGGTGCTTGGCATGCTGCGCTCGTACCAGTCCTCCCATGCCTGGCGGGCCGCGGGCGGTACGGGCTCGTCGACGCCGTCGCTGAGGACGATGTCGACGAGCGCGCCGCCGAGGACGGAGGGGCGTGTCTGCCGGACGTGCCAGTAGAAGGAGCGGTCGGCCATGGACCGCCCCTGGCGGTCGAGTACCCCGAGCATCAGGTGCTCGGCCTCGCCCTCGGTGAGCGCGGACAGCATTGGTACCCCGGGTCGGCAGCCCACCAGCGTGATCGGGATCTCCGGAGGTTCGGGTCGCTCCTCATACAGCCCGTTCACGCTCAGACAGGTCCCGTAAGAGACGGACTCGGGCCACCCGCCGTCCAGCTCGAACTGTGGCGAGTCCGGCAACTCATGCTGCCCGCTGTCGGGTCCGCTCACCACGACCTCGAGGACAACGTCGACCAGTTCGGGGTCGAGTGCATGCGGGCGTCGCGCCAGGACGACAGCCTCCGTAAGCCCCCACCACTGCAACGGCCGCACGTCATTCGACACTATGAGGCACAGCTCGCCGAGCTGCGTTGCCCCCGCTGCCAGTGGCCTGGCCTGCGCACAGCCGACGAGTGTCAGAACCTCGCGTGTCGGTGGCATCGGCTCGCGGAACAGCCCGGCCACCGCGACGCAGTGGCCCCACGCCGTCTCTTCGCCCTCAGCGTCGATATACGAGATCTCGTAGTCGAACTGCACATGCTCCCCAATGATGAAAATGATCAAGAAGTATTCACGCGCTCACTCAGGCTCAGACCCCCGTTCGGACCGGTCTGCGCCCAGGGGTACCGGAGTTGGAATAGGTCGTCCTGCCAGAAGCAGACGGCGCAGATCTCGTCAGACCAGAACCCGCTGAACATCCGGTGTCCGCAGCATGGGCATGGGAACCATCCGTCGGGAGTCGCCTGGACAGGTTGTGGCTCCGGGACAGGACCGAGCGATCGTCGCGGTCCTGCCTCCCCGACCTCCTGCTTCGCGGGAGCGACGAGACCGGCGGCTATGCCGTTCGGACCGGTGAAGTGGCCCGGGCCCTCTGAACTGGCCATTCGCGTAATCCTAGTAAAGCGCTCTTTTATCGGGAAATTTGGCGGTCCTCGATACCCTTGGTCGCCGGGACGGTTGGGGCCCCACCCGAATCATCGCGTGATGCTTGAGCGGCGTCCCGGGTCTGCAACGCGGGCGGTCCGGGCGGCGCATGTGCGGGGGCCGGGTTGCCGGCCGCCATGGCAGCCCGGGCCGCAAGGACGACTGGGATGCGGGCCATCACCCTGAGGTCGTGGTCGCCCGCGGCAGGACCCGCGTTCACGGCCAGGGCGATCAGCCGGGCCGAGAGGGACAGTTCGTGGGCAAGGGTGGCGGCAGACGTCTCGGCGTACTCAGCCAGCAACCGCTGCTCATCCACCGCCGGGGTCGCACGTTGTTCCTGCTGGTGGGCCCGGTACGCCTTGGTCTGGCAGGCGCATGGTCGGAAGGCTTCGCCATCGGCCTTCCGAGCCCCCGGGCCTCGTGCTGGCGGCGGTCAGTGGCCGGCGCTGGTCCAGGTATGCAGCTGGCGGGCGATCTGCGCGACGCCGACAGTGCCTGAGGCGGCCTCCCTGACGAGTACGACCGCGTCCTTGGGCACGTAGTCGAGGGAGTGTCCGTTCAGGGCGAGGAACGCTTCGGTCGCATGCCAGGCGAAGGCGTCGTTGGAGTGTTCCAGGCACGGCATCCGTACGAGGCTGTGCAGCAGCGCACCGGCCTTCAGGTGCTGGGAGCCGTAGATGTCCCGGCTCATCGCTCTGGCGTACACGCGGGCCACCGCCCCGTACAGCGGTCCGTAGTCGTCAACCTGCGGGTCGCCGGGGAGCAGCTCCGCGGCGTGCAGCAGGAAAGGGACGTCGATCCGCAGTGGCGGGTTCTCGCTCACGCGGCGCGACCCTCTTCCTGCTGTGGGAGGCCGGCGCGGGCCTGTTGCTCGGCGGCGCGCTGCTCGGGGGAGGGGTCGCAGTCCCCGGGCTCGGCGGAGAAGGCCTCGCCGCTGCGGGCCATTGAGGCCTTGAAGGCGTCCAGGAACTTCACTTCGACGGCCGTGGCACGCTCATAGGCGGCCGAGAGGATGTACTCCTGCATGCTGACGCCGGCTTCCTTGGCCGCGGCCGCGATGGCCTCACGCTGCTCGGGGTCGGGGAAACGCAAGCTCATGGCTTTGGGATCAGACATGATACCGACGGTATCAGTGATACCGAGGGGTGGTCAGTACAACTGTGGCGGACTTCTTCGCCCAACATGGGCTCGCCCTGCGCACTGGCCACACGGAACGGCGACCACGCGGTTCCGTGCCGATCTTCGAAGCTCTCGCCCTCGCGCCACGATCTGGACCCGGACACCGCGAGATGGCTCACCCGGGCTCATCCACGAGAGCCCAAAAAATTCGGACGGCGATGTCGAGAACCCGCGTCCGGCTCCGTCCCCGAGATGAACGCGACCACAATGGGCCGCACCAGCGAGGAGAAACACGATGGCCAAGTACCTGATGCTGAAGCACTACCGCGGCGCCCCGGCTTCGGTCAACGACGTGCCGATGGACCAGTGGACCCCGGAGGAGATCTCGGCGCATGTGCAGTACATGAACGACTTCGCGGCCCGGCTGGAGAAGACGGGCGAGTTCGTCGACGGTCAGGCGCTCGCCCCCGAGGGAGCGTGGGTCCGCTACGACGGTGAGGGGCGCCCGCCGGTCACCGACGGACCGTTCGCCGAGACCAAGGACCTCATCGCCGGCTGGATGATCATTGACGTCGACAGCTACAAGCGCGCCGTCGAGCTGGCCGGGGAACTGTCGGCCGCCCCTGGAGCGGGCGGCAAGCCGATCCACGAGTGGCTGGAGGTGCGCCCGTTCCTGGCGGCGCCACCCACCATCACGGAATGACGTCACCGATGGACGAGGCCCTGCTCAGGAGCCTCACGCCGAGCGTGCTCACCGTCCTCGTCCGCCGCGGAGCCGACTTCGCGGCGGCCGAGGACGCCGTGCAGGACGCGCTGGTCGAGGCGCTCCGGGTCTGGGCGGTCGGCCCTTCCCCAAGCTCTCGGCTGCGCTCGAGCAGGGGAGACCCCATTCGGGATGCCAAGGGCTGGCTGGTCACCGTGGCCTGGCGCAAATTCCTCGACGCGACCCGGGCGGACACCGCCCGCCGCCGGCGTGAGGACCGCGTCGAGGAGGAGCCGGCGCCCGGGCCGGCGCCCGCGGTGGACGACACGCTCCAGCTCTACTTCCTGTGCGCCCACCCGTCGCTGACCCCGGCATCGGCGGTCGCGCTCACGCTGCGCGCCGTCGGCGGGCTGACCACCCGCCAGATCGCTGAGGCCTACCTGGTGCCCGAGGCGACCATGGCTCAGCGGATCAGCCGGGCCAAGCGCACTGTCTCCGGCGTGCGCTTCGACCGGCCCGGTGACGTCGCCACCGTGCTGCGCGTCCTCTACCTCGTCTTCAACGAGGGCTACTCCGGCGACGTCGACCTCGCTGCCGAGGCCATCCGGCTCACCCGGCAGCTCGCGGCGGCCGTCGACCACCCAGAGGTGGCGGGGCTGCTCGCCCTCATGCTGCTCCACCACGCCCGGCGTGCCGCCCGGACCGCGTCCGACGGCAGCCTGGTGCCGCTCGCCGAGCAGGACCGCGGCCGGTGGGACACCGGGTTGATTGCCGAGGGCGTCGGGCTCCTGCAGGCGGCGCTCGCCCGCGACCGGCTGGGCGAGTTCCAGGCCCAGGCCGCCATCGCGGCACTTCACGCTGACGCGCCCACCGCCGAGGAGACCGACTGGGTGCAGATCGTCGAGTGGTATGACGAGCTCACGCGCCTGACCGACAGCCCGGTCGTCCGGCTCAACCGCGCGGTCGCCGTCGGTGAGGCCGACGGGCCGCGCGCCGGCCTGACGGCGCTCGCGGAACTGGATCCCTCACTGCCCCGCCACACCGCAGTGGCGGCATACCTCCACGAGCGCGATGGCGACCTGGCGACGGCGGCACGGCTGTACGCCGAGGCGGCCCACAAGGCACCCAACCTCGCCGAGCGCGATCACCTGACGCGCCAGGCCGCCCGGCTCAACGCCCGCTGATGTCGCTGACGGGTGGCGCTCGGATTTTTCCCGTGGCACTGGGCGCGCCCCCGTGGCCGGAGCGGCCGGGACTCCCTGGACGGGGCCAGGCAGTAAGTAAGGCCGGCCAGCCGGTCTCCGGGGGCCGTCGCCGACAGTGGAGCCGGTGCCTGTGGGGTTCGCCGGTTACCAAGGAACGGACGTGTCATCCCAGTTGACAAATGTTCCTGACGGCCCGTCATCAGGTAGCAGTGCCAGCCGGACCGCACCCGCGGCGGCCTCGGCGGGATCCCCGCCGTCTGTGGTGGTGGTGTTCAGATCCGTCCGTCGCAGTCCGGGGGCCAGGGAGTTGACCTTGATGTCGTCGTCGACCAAGCTCTGGGCGTAGAACACGGTCAGGGCGTTGAGCGCGGTCTTGGAGGAGCGGTAGGAGGCGAAGGCGCCGCGGTAGTGTGCCATGCTCGCGGTCGCCTGGGCCAGCGATCCGGTGCCGCTGGAGATGTTCACGATCCTCGGGTGCTCGGAACGGCGCAGGGCCGGCAGGAAGGCATTGGTGACCGTGACCACGCCGAAGACGTTGGTCTCGTAGATACGCCGGAAGGTATCGGCGTCCTCGTCCTGTGCGGCCCTGCCCTGTGCCGGGGAAATGCCCGCGTTGTTGACCAGGACGTCCAGGGTGTCGACACGCTCGGCCGCCACGGCGACGCTCGCCGGGTCGGTCACGTCCAGGACCAGTGGCCTGGCATCACCGCCGATGTCGGCCGCCGCGCGCTCCGCGCGTCCGGCGTCCCGCGAGCCGATGTAGACGGTCAGCCCCGCCTGGGCCAGCTGACGGGCGATTTCCTTGCCGATGCCCTTGTTGGCACCCGTGACCAGTGCGATCGAGATATCCATACCCTCAGCTTCACCGGGCGCCCGGTGGTCTGCCAGGGGTATTCGATACCAGGCAGTCACCCACACGGGTGGAGGCGGTGACCGGTGGCGAGGGGGTCGAGCTCGCGTATTTCCTGCGCAGCCGCCGCTGGACTCTGGGACTGCGCCGAGAGGAAGTTGCCGAGTCGGCGAACATGTCGGTCACTACTACGTCCGCCTGGAGCAGGCCCGTCGACTGGCGGCCTTCCCGGCGGATCCTCGACACCCTGGGGTCCTGCAGCTGGCCCCAGCCGAGCGCACTTGCTTGTACCGCCTCGCTCGGTAGACCGGGTACGTACGAAAACGGCACCCGCGCCTTGCGGGCTGGCCACCGCTCGAACTGCACCAGGAACACGGATCGCGGACGGAGGGGTGGCGGCGCTTCGGCCGAAGCGCGCGGCACAACCCGCGCCGTATCTCGATGAGGCGTTGGCGTAGCAGTGAGCCGCCCGCAGATCGATAGTTGGGTCCCCTTGCGTTCCCTGCACCACCCTGTCCACGTTGCCAGTGCCACCGCGGCGCCTGACACTGAAGTCGACATGGCTGTCGAGGACCTTAGGGGTGTACATGAGGCCGCCGCTGTTTCGCATGCTGGAGTGGCACGAGCGCATCGAGGCGGAACGGCAGCAGCCCGGGGCCCGGGTCTTTGTTTCCGACTACAACGGGGGACACCCGTTCGTCGAGGAGTATCTCGGGGAGCTCGCCGACACCGCCCCACACCGCCTCGCGGACGTCACCCGCTACTCCGGACTTGACGAGGACACCACGCTGCGGTCCAAAATCGCCGCGATGCACGAGCGGTATGACGGCGTGCGCTACACCATGCAGAACGTCATCCCGGGCGGCGGGTCCAGCAGCCTCCTCGGGACGTTCACCACGTGGCTGGCCCTGACCGGCCGCCGGCGGGTCCATTACGCGCCGCCCGTCTACTACAAACTCGCCTATCTCTTCCAGCGGATGGGGATCGAGCCCGTCCCGGTCGCCCGCCGCCACGCCTTCGAGCCCGATTTCGACCTCCGTCTGCCCGGCGAGCGAACCGTACTGGTGCTGACCGATCCCGTCTGGTACGCCGGACGCCGGGTCCCTTCAGCGGTCTGGGAGACCATCGCCGCGTGGCAACAGGCCACCGGATCACTCGTGTTCGTCGACGGCACCTTCCAGTACATGCCGTGGGACGGCGAGCAGGGTGAGGCGAGTGCCCGGCTCCTGGTGCAGCAGACGCTGCGCATGATCTGCCCCACCAAGTACCTGTCGATCCACGGCTACCGTTGCGCCCACCTCCTCGCCCCGCAGCACCTGCGCGAGGAACTGGCCGAACTCCACCTCAACCTCCACGGCGATGTCGCGGTCTCCGACCGGCTCTTCGCCCATCGCGCCGCCGATCTCATGCTCTGCAAGGGCAACGGTGCACTGGTCCAGCATGTACGGGACAGCCATGCGGCGCTCTCGGCCACCGGCGCCCTGATCGCACAGATGCCGATCGAGGCCGGTTTCTTCCTCTTCGCACGTACACGGGTACCGCACCAGTGGTTCCTGGCCCTCGACGCGAAGTTCTTCGAATTGGACGGCTATCGGGGCTACATCCGCATCAACCTGCTCAACACCCCCGGTGTCGAGGCACTGATGGCCACTGTCACTCCACCGGAGCGGCCGGACGGCATCAGCGGGTGAGCTGGTGCCGACGACGCCAGACACCGGCAGAGATACGGGCCAGTAGCCGGGCGGCGGGATCGTCGGCATCGTCCCCGGACGCGAGCGGTCCGGTGTAGCAGACGGCGAGCGTGTATGGGGCGGCATCCTGCGGGTGGACCACGCCGACGCTGTGCCGTAAGCCCGGGAACCATCCGTTCTTGCCCGACAGTCGGGTGCCCGGTGGCAGCTCGGCGGCGAGGTCCACCCGGTGGGCGTTGCCCTCCAGCAGCAGGAGCAGCCCCGGCTCCAGCGATTCCAGTAGTCGCACCAGGTCGAGGGCGGTCACCCGGTTGTGGACGCCCGCCGCGCGGCCGGCGTAGTCCTCGATACCGCGTGGACTGGCGCTGTCCGTGGCACCCGCCTGCCTCCAGACCCGGGCCACGGCCTCGTGCCCCACCAGCTCCAGGCACAGATTCGTGGCCAGGTTCGATGAGTGGGTGACCATCCGCCCGGCGAGCCAGCGCACCGTCGCCGTGCCGCCCAGCCGGCTCCAGGGCAGCGGATCGCTGTCTGCCGCGCGGCTGTTTCCGTACGTCTCACCGGTGACCGACCTGAAGCGATTCACCACGGGCACAGCCGCGTCCAGGTCCATGCCGCTGCGGTACAGCGCCGCCAGCACGGCCACCTTCATGGTGCTGGCGGCATCATGCGCAACCTCCGCATTCCGCAACACCACCGGAGCGCACCGCCAGGGCGCTACGACCACCGAGAGCATGCTTCATCGTAAGCCGGGGCCGGTCGTGATGGTGGCCAGTCGGGATTGGGTCTCGCAAGGAAAATCTTGCGAGACCCATTCGAGCTGACCGCCGTCACACTCACAGCGCTGCTGGTGACGTTCATGCCAGGCCTCGGCACGCTGACGCAACCGGCTGCCATCGGCCCACCAAGTCACCCTATTCCAATGTGAGTTACCAGAAACTCTCGACGTTCGCCATATGACCCCGGCACTGCAACACAGGGAGTAGAGTCCTCGGTTACCGGTGGGATAGGTGAGGGAGCACGGAGTGATCGAGTTGGCCGATGTGATCAGGGATCTGCGGGAGGAATTGGAGCGGGCGGTCGTCGCGGCGGAGGGTGAGGCGCTGCGCTTTGAACTGGGGACGATCGAGCTGGAGGTGTCGGTCGCTCTGGAGCGAACCGGGCACGCGGAGGCGAAGGTACGGTTCTGGGTGGTGGAGTCCGGTGCGGAGGCGGCCGTGGGCGCCACCTCGACCCAGCGCATCACACTGGCGTTGAAGCCGACCCTCAGAGGGTCGGGCACCGGGCCGTTCGTCTCCGGGCCCACTGCTCCTCACGAACAATGAGTCCCATGGGCAGCAGGGCATCCGAGCCGGACGGGCCCGACCCACGACGCGTGGTCCAGATCGTCACCACACAGCGCGCGGGCACGGGACGGCGCGGGTCGGGCTACCGGGTGAGTGGGGATGCGGTGCTCACCGCAGCGCACGTGGTGAGTGACGCGGTGTCAGTGCGGCTGCGATTTGTCACCGAGGACGGTGGCACAACGGAGTTACCCGGCGAACAGGCCTGGGCCGACTCCGCCTCCGATATCGCGGTGCTCAAGATCGCGAGGGATGCGAGCACCGACGGATTATGCGCAGCCGAAGTCTCGCCGGTGCGGTTCGCCCAGGTCGCTCAGCCGGTGGACTGCGAAGCAGTGGGATTTCCACGGTTCAAGCTGCGCCCCGATACCGTGTCACCGGACCGTGATGCTCCCACCTGGTACCGGGATTCCCACCACGCGCGCGGCACGACCACACCCTTGGCGAACCTGCGAGCGGGCAGCCTGGAGATCTCCGTTCATCCTCCCGAATACGACCCCGAGCCGGGCCGTTCCCCTTGGGAGGGAATGTCGGGGGCCGTGGTGTGGAGCGGCGGGTGCGTGATCGGGGTGGTCGTCGAGCATCACCGCTCCGACGGGCTCGGCAGGCTCGCGGCAAGCCAGGTGAAACGCTGGTACCGCCTCACTCCGGCCCAGGTCGGCCGACTCAACGAGCTGATCGGCCTGCCGGCCCGGGCCGACCGGCTCGCGCAGCTCCCGCCCCCGTCACGGCCGGTCACGTCGGAGCTGGACGACGCGCCGGAAGTGTGGGAGTCGGTCAGGAGACTCGCCCGCGAGGTGGACACGCAGTGGCGTCACGAAGAGCAGCGACGGCGGGTGCACGCCCCGTACCCGCTCGCCGTGCGCTTCCGGTGCACCCCCACTCGGAATCTGTTCGATCACTGGGAGAACATCCGCAAAGCCCCGCCCGGAACGGAACCAGGGTCCCTCCCGCTGGACGGCCGGCTCGACCAGATCACGGAGGTGTACGGGTCCATCCCGTCCCGTCGGCTGGTGGTGCTGGGCGAGGCCGGGTCGGGCAAGACGATCCTGACCCTGCGCTTCGTCCTCGACTGGCTGAGGACCCGCGCACCCGGCGAACGCGTGCCGGTGATCTTCGGTCTGGGAGCATGGGATCCGAGCACCACGTCACTGGATGACTGGATGTGCGGCCAACTGGTCCGCGACTACCCCTTCTTGGGGGCTCCGTCCAGTCACGGAGGAATGGCGGCCGACGTCCTGCTCGACGAGAACAAGATCCTGCCCGTTCTCGACGGATTCGACGAAATCGCAGACGGCCTGCACGGTGCGGCGCTCCGAGTGCTCAGCCGCACTGCCACGCCGCTGCTGCTCACCAGCCGCAGTGCGGAATACAGCCGGGCCGTGACGGAAACCTGTGTGCTCACCGACGCCGCCGTCATGGAGCTGGAGGGGCTCACCGTAGACGACTACGCCGGCTACCTGCACCGCGCCAGCCAACCGGCCGCGGAGGGCGGCACGCACAGCACTGTGTGGGGACCGGTCCTGGCCAAGCTGCGCGAACAACCGGGCAACCCGGGGGCGGCGAACCTCGCCGAGGTGCTCACCACCCCGCTGATGGTCGCTCTGGCCCGCACCGTCTACAGCGATTCCCCCCGGCGCGACCCCTCGGAGCTTCTGGACACCACGCGGTTCACATCCCCCGAGGCCCTGCAAGACCATCTGCTGGCAGCCTTCGTCCCCGCCGTCTACGACCCCACACCGACCGGCCGCGGCACCGGCCACCGCCCTCGCTGGCACCCCGAACGAGCCCAGCGCTGGCTCGAATACCTTGCCGCTCACCTGGATCAACTCGACACCCACAACCTCGCCTGGTGGACACTGGGCACCACCATGCGCCGTTCTTCGCGCATACTGGCGGTCGGATTCCTGGCCGCGCTGGCCTTCGGGCTGACGATGGGGATCGGGAACCTCCCCGTGGACCTGGTCGCAACGTCGAACGGGCTCCGGTTCGCGATCGAGCGGGGGCTCATGGTCGGGCTCCTGCACGGGCTCGTCGTCGGGCTGGTCTTCGGGCTCGCGTACGGGGCCATGTCCAGAAGCACACCGGTCGAGCCGTCGCGCGTACGCATACAGTTCTTCGGCGGGGACAGGGAGAGGCGTGCCACGTCCGCCTGCAGATTCAAGCTGGGGCTCGGGGCCGGGTTGCCGACCGCGCTCGTGCTGGTGCTCATCGACAGGGGCGTGGTCGAGCCGCTGGGGTTCGATGACGGACTCAACGGCGGGCTCGCGGGCGCGGCCCTGTTCCCGCTCGAGGTCGGGCTCGGAACCGGGCTCGTCCTCGGCATTATGGCCTGGCTCGAAGCTCCCATCGACATCAAATCCGAGGTCAGTGCCTCGGACCTGTTGAGCACGAACCGCAAGAACGTGATCTTCCATATGCTCACGTGGATGCTGGTGATCGGCCTCCCGGCCGGGCTCGCCCACGGACTCGAGGCCGGGCCGGTCCGCGGACTCCTGGCCGGGCTCGTGTTCGGGGTGGAGGCGGCGTTCGGGGGCGGGCTCGGGTACGGGCTGAGTTTCACTGCTTGGGGCCAGTGGGTGGCCCTGTCTCGTATGTGGTTGCCGCTGACAGGCCGGCTGCCCTGGGCGGTGATCTCTTTTCTGGACGACGCGCACGAGCGAGGTGTGCTGCGCCAGACCGGCGCGGTCTACCAATTCCGCCACGCTCGCCTCCGAGACCATCTGGCCCATGTCTTCCAGGAGCGCCACCCTGCTCACCGGTCGAGTGCGCCCGGCATGGCAGTCCGGGAACCACTCGCACCAGAACAGCGTCTTGACTCCGGGGATACTCCACAGTCCTTCATCAACGGGAACCTCAGCGGATCAACTCACGGGGATGACATATGACTTCCAGGCACAGGACGGGAAGGCCAAGGATGAGGATCGCCCTTGGAACGGCGGCGGCGTTAGGGGCCACCGTCGGAATCGTGGGAGTTTCCGGCGCCGGAACCGCGTCCGCACAACCGGTTTCGCACACACTCAAGTACACATGCAAAGTTCTGAAGATCATTGAACTGCCCTTCAAGGCGAAGATCGACGTGGACATCCCGGGGTCGGTCGCCGTCGGCGAGCCCAGCCGCAAATTCGCCATCGATGCGCGGACGACGGTGGACGCGGACCTCACACCGCAGCTCCACTCGATCGGTGTGAAGTCCGTTGAAGGCAGGGTGGACGCGGAGATCGGCGTTACCGCGCCGCAGGGCGACAGCCACCTCAAGGTGCCCCTCGGCATCCACAAGACCAGCGTCCCGGCATCCGGTTCCTTCGACGTCAAAGCGGCCGGCGACGCGCCCAGTCTCACCTTCCGCCAGCCAGGCAAAGCACGGATCACCGTCGGCGACATCACCCTGCACGTCGCCGGGAGGAAGGCGAACGGCGACACCCTGGGTCCGCTCAACATTCGGTGCACGCTGGACTCCAATCAAAGCAACGACATCGGGTCGTTCGAGATCACCAAGCCGGGAACGGGGACCGGCTCGACCACGTCCGGCACCTCGGGCACGTCCGGCCCTTCGACCACGTCCGGCGCCTCAGGCACGACGCCCTCAGGCGGCACGTCTGACGCGGCCTCCGCCGACGGGAATACGGCTCCGCCGGGCTCCACTGCGACGGGTTCCATCGCGGCCACCGGCCAGGACGCCGCGGACCTGATCCTCCCGGCCGTGGGCACCCTTGTCGCGGGCGCCGCCGCCGTCTTTTTCGGCTTGCGGCTGAAGAACCGCCGCCGCACCGCCGGAGATGACTGAGCCGACCGCTATCACGGAGCCTGGCCGGTTCCAGCCCACTCGCCGGCGGATGCGCGCCGAGACTCCTGGCGCTGTCACTTTCAAGGCCGCCTGGAGTGGACGGATCGCGCTGGAGATCGTGCCCGGTGCGATATCTGGTCGGGGAACTCGCCGCTGTGCTTCGCCAGCCCCAGCAGAACCCGCGAACTGCCCTGGTTCTTCTGAGAATCCTGATACGTTATGACGGCAAAGACGGTTCCTACGCGCATCGCTATCGAGATGCTCGGCTCCGCGTAGGCGGCCCTGGGTTCCGCAATTGCCGTGCTCTCGTTGCCGACTGTCGGCATGGAAACAGCGTTGCCCTGCTTCGACCCGGACGCTTTCCGGTTCTTGAATACGTGCCCCACCTTCCGGTCGGGCTGCGCTCTCAGCATGATGTACACGCTTCCGGAGTCACCCGGTGCCTTGTTCTGCACGGTGGCCGAGCTCCAGGCCCATGAGCAATCCTGGGAGCCGCTGCCCTTCCGGCATCGCTTCGCCCAAGGCGCGTCCCGAGCGTCCAGAGACGCCACCCCAGGGCGAGCGCGCTCTGTCTCGGCAGCGGCTTTACGTACCACGGCATGCCGAGCCGCTGCCATCAGCGGGGTGTTGGGGTGGCCCGCCATACCAGCTCATCGTGGTAGGCGCTGCGATTGCCCATCAGTTTCAGCGTTCACGCGTCCACTCACAGCGCCCGTTCCGCTGGTTCCAACTCAGCACGCATAATGGCTATTTGGCGATAGAGGCAGGCCGGGAACATGTCACGAAAACCGTCCCTGGCACGATATTTTCGTGACTGATGGACGGCCTCTCGCCGTCACGTTTCGCAGAGGGGGAGCGTCGTGGGGGCGGTGGAGACGGAACCGGCGAGTGAGGGGCGCGGCGCCCGCTCAGCAAGAGCGCGGATACGGCGCCGCACTTCGCCGCCGTACACCTTGCGCAGCCGTCCTTTTCAGGACACCGACATGAAGGAGTGCCTTTCTTGACCACTCACCTCAGACATGGCGCCGGCCCGCGGATGGTACTGGCGCTGATGGCGGCACTGTGCGGGATCATCGGTGCCACCGCGCTCGGTACGACCCCGGCGGCAGCAGCCGATCAGCGTCACGCGATCTACGCCATCGCGCACCGAGTCGACACCCTTGACGGCGTGGACGCCGCGCTCAAGCACGGCGCCAACGGCATCGAGATCGACGTTTGTGCCTGGTACAACCCGAACGAATGGCGCGCTTATCACGACTGTTCCTCGGCCGGTGAGACCCGGCATGGCCCCAGCTTCGACAGCATGATCGACCGCATTGTCTCCCACGCCAAAGCAGGGCGCCGGCTGAGTCTGGTCTGGCTGGACATCAAGGACCCGAACTACTGCGGAGAAGCGCAGAACCGCGGATGCAGCGTCGCCGGACTGCGCGACAAGGCACAGCGGCTGACGGCCGCCGGAATCCAGGTGCTCTACGGCTTCTACGAGTACCACGGCGGCAGCACCCCGGACGTCGGCGGCAGGGGCTGGAAGAGCCTGGAAGGCAAGCTCGGCAAGCTGGAGGGCATCACGACGACCGGCACCCGCGATCAGGTTCGAAGCGCCTTCAACCGGTCCGGTTCCGGGTTCCCGGCCGGTCACCGGGCGATGGACTACGGCGACAGCGATATCACCAAGGGGTTCGGCAACTGCACGGAAGCCGACCGCAACACCTGCGTGGAACTGAAGAAGGGCGCCGCGGACCGTGCCGCCGGCCAGCTCGCGGCCACGCTGTCCTGGACGACCACCTACAACGATCCGTGGTACGTCGACAAACTGCTGGGCGATGCGCGTGTGGACGGCATCATCGCGGGCTACGGCGCCTTCACCGGAGTGCGCGAGTACGACGACAGCTGGCAGTGCGCCAACGCCATCAACCTTGTCCGTGACTGGGTGAACCGCCACAGCACCACCCACCGCATGGCCACCAGCGGTGACCGCCTGTTCAGGTAGCTGACAGCCCCGGGCCGGGCCCGTACAGTCATGGGCCCCCTCAGGCCGTCGGTCGGAATCCCGGCCGACGGCCTTTCGCAGGAGGCGACGGCCTGGACGTGCAAAGGAAGGGCCGGACAGGTATTTGCGGAAGCCCCGGGGCGACGCGCGGTCATCGCCAACCTCCCACGCTCGGCTGCCCCTCCCTATCGGGCTAAGGTGGTGGCTGCCCGGACGAGTCCGAGGTACCGGTTCCAGTCCCAGTGGGGTCCGGGGTCGGTGTGGTCGGTGCCGGGGACTTCGCTGTGGGCGATGATGTGGGCCCGGTCCGCCGGGATCGCATACCGGGTGCAGATCCCGGCCGTGAGCCGGGCCGACGCGGCGTACATCGCGTCCGTGAAGCCTTCGGGCCGGTCCACGTGGCCTTCGTGCTCGATCCCGACGCTGCGCTCGTTGAACTCCCGGTTCCCGCAGTGAAACGCCACATCCAGCTCACGGACGGTCTGCGCAATGTGACCGTCTTGGCGCACGACATAGTGCGCAGCCGCCTTGTGCAGAGGATCGCGGAACACCCGCAGCGCATCACCGTAACTGCCCTGGACCACGTGGATCACAACAAGGTCCACCGCGTAGTCGGAAGGCCGCTGCGCCCGCCGCCAGTTCGCCGACGACGCACCCACCCACTCCGCCCCCGCATGATCGACAACACCGTCCGTACGCGGCCGCTCCGACCCCGCGGCGCGCCACCACCATCTCCTGAGCCCGTCCCAGCCTGCGTATCCCGCCGCGCCCATGACCGTCGCGGCACCGGCGCCCCCGATCAGCAGCCCGCGTCTGCTGATGCTGCGTGGCCGTTCCTGCTCCCGTTCCATCCGTGTCCCCCAGAGGTCCTGGCGTGCCTGTGATTCGTTCTGCTCGGACACGCGTGCGGCGTCCTCATCGGTTCCGGGCAGCGTGTTGCGGGTGCGCTGGCACAGGACCCTATTCGTTGTCCGATGCGGAGGAAGGGCTTGATGCTGGGCGGTCGGCGAACGCCGCTCGGTAGTCCTTCGGGGTGACACCCACGGTTTTCCGGAAGTGGTGCCTGAGCAATGCGCTGTTGCCCATGCCGGTTTCGTGGGCGATCTCCTCGATGTCCAGGGCGGTTTCCTCCAGCAGGTGCCGGGCATGCAGGATGCGCTGCAGGGTCAGCCACTTGTGTGGAGTGGTGCCGATTTCCGTCGTGAAGCGACGGGCGAGGGTGCGGGGTGACATGTGTGCCCACTGCGCCAGTTCCGCCACGCTGTGCTGGGAACTCAGGTTTTCCTGCATCCAGCTGAGCAAGGGTTGGAGGCTGGCTTCGGGGTTGTCCGGGACCGGCAGGTCGATGAACTGGCGTTGCCCGCCTTCCCGGTGGGGTGCCACCACCATTTTGCGGGCGATCGCGTTGGCTGCGGCAGAGCCGAGTTCCCGGCGCACCAGGTGGAGGCAGGCGTCGATCCCGGCGGCGGTGCCGGCGCTGGTCAAGATGGTGCCCTCGTCGACGAAGAGAACGTCACGGTCGACTTTCGTCAGCGGGAAACGGTGTGTGAAGTCGTCGATGTAGTCCCAGTGGGTGGTGCAACGGCGGTGGTCGAGAAGACCTGCGGCGCCCAGCACGTACGCCCCGCTGCACACCGAGAGCAGAGTCGCACCGCGTTGGTGTGCGGCGCGCAGCGCGTCCAGGACAGCAGGTGGGTAGTCCTCGCGGATCGCAGCTGCGGGCAACGCCACCAAGTCGGCATCGTGGAGTGCCTCCAAGCCGTACGACGGGATGATACGAAATCCCGCACTGGTACGCAGTGGGGCGCCGGGGTTCTCACCGCACACCCGAAAGTCGAACGGCGGCACGCCGTCCTGGGCGCGATCGACGCCGAACACCTCGCAGAGCACACCGAACTCAAAGGGGGACACTCCGTCGATGAGTACAGCAGCAACGGTGGTCAGCATGGCAGCAGGGTAGCTGGCAGTATTTTGCGGGGCAACGTCATTGCTGTGTCTGGTGATGGATGGCGAGTGTGCCGAACAATCGAGATGCGACTTTCCAGCGATAGCTGTCCAGTGCAGCCCAAGTGCAGCCATATCCTGGCCGGCTACATGGATAAGCTTCCCGGCTGGTTTATTCACGCGTACGACAGCTTGGTCTATTCCAGTCCCCTTGTGGGCATCGTCATTTTTTTGGCTCGGTCATCGATGGCTCAGGCTCAGCCGGGCCGAACTGGGATTTCCCTCCAAAAGGGGAAGATTCCTTTTCGGCCCTCTTGGTGCCATGGCTGCGTCCTATCTGGTGATGCGGTTATCCTTCGCTGTTCTCGGTCTCTTTCCGGAAACGTAATCCGCGAAGATCTCGGAAGGCCTGAACGCCGAGCTGGGAGCAGCCAAGATTCTGCTTTGGTCCGCATCCAATCCGCGGTTTGGGTCAGTGGCGCCGTGGACGGCGGCTTTCCGGAACACCAGGCCGAAGATCCCGCGCCCGCGTGGGCGCCGGAACGCGCCATGTCCACGAGCGTGGCCGTGGTGTCCTGATGCACCTGGACGCAGGCCGGGGAGCTCGTCGGCCGCGGCGCGAACCCGCCTGTGGGGCACACCCCGGCGCGTCAGCGGCTTCGGCGAAGCCCGCCTGGAATGCCGGCTCGGTAACCACCGGCGGAGGCCGGGCCGCCTTTGCGGCGAGCCCGGCCGGATGCGCTAGTTGCCGACGGTCACGCGGGAGACGATCGGTTGGTGGTCGGAGGGAATCTCGGCCAGGGGGTCGCCTCCCTTGCGCAGCCCGTCGTAGCTGACGATTTTCTCGTCGGAGATGGAGGGCTGGGTCCCCGTCCCCTTGATGTAGCCGATGTAGTCCAGCCGGTTGCGGTACTTGGCGTAGCGGTTGTTCTCGTCGCGCAGCTTGGCGCGCGGGTTGTTCACCATGTCGTAGGTGTATCCCGAGGTGTTCGGCGTCGCGAGGACCCCGCCGAGCGCCTCGTTCGCCTTGGCGACCTCACCGCTGACGCCCCCGGGTGCGTGACCGTTCTTCGGGTCCGTGGTGTAGTACTCGACGTTGAAGTCGCCGGCGACCACGACGGGTTCGCCCTTGGCCTTCTGCGAGGCCCAGGACCTGAGTTCCTTGAGCTGCTCGAGACGGACCTTGCGCGTGTTCTCGACCGGGCTGCTCCCTGCCTCGTCCGCCTGCAGGTGGGTTCCCGCGACCCAGACCGATTTCCCGCTCACGGAAAGGCGCGCGAGCGCCGCTCCCTTGTTGGACTTGTAGTCGGCGGTCTTGGAGTCGGAATTGTTGTACACGAGCTGGTGGGACTCGCTGATCGGGTACTTGCTGAGGAGCGTCACACCTCCGTTGACGACGAAGGGGGAGTTGCTGCAATTGCCCGTGAAGCTCGTCCACTTGTCGGATCCGCTGCAGTATTCGCCGACCAGCTTTGTCTGGTACGGGTAGATCTCCTTCAGTTCCGCGTTGCGCATCGCCTGGGCGTACTTGTTGAACGCTTCGTCCAGCACGACGACGTCGGCGTTCTCACGCTTGATGACAGCGGCCGCGGCCTCGCGCCGCTCGGCCTTGCGATCGCTGCCCGGGGTGCCGGCGATATCGGTGATGGACGGCAGCTGTTCCACGTTGAACGCCATGACGCTCAGGGACGGGGCGCTGTTCGCGGCCGCTGCCGTGCCGACGGGCAGCTGGGACAACAGCAGCGCTGCCCCGGCGACCGCGAGTGCTGTGCGAGGGAGGTTGAGTGCCACTTGCTTCTCCATTCCCGAGCGGATTCGGTGAGGCTGTTGGTCCCGCCTGTGGCCTTGTGGAGCGAGAGCCAAGCGGATCGAGATTCTCAATGTTGTACCAGCGTGCACATCCGGGAAATACCGCAAGGTTCTTGCGGCTTTGCCGCAACACGCCGTCGCCGGGCGTGCGATGAATTCATGGTGCGACGCTTCGACTACCGTTCGTGCGAATGGTTGACAGTGGTTGTCGCGTATCGGAGGGTGGGACGCGTCCCGTCCCCGCACAAGGAGCCGTGGTTTCCATGCGATACCCAGGACACGGTGGTTGATGACCGCTCCCGTGACCGTCGTTCTGGTCGACGATCACCTGACGGTGAGAGCCGGGACCCGGGCGCTTCTGGAACCGGAGGGTTTCGTGGTGGTGGGGGAGGCCTCGGGCGAACCCGAGGCGATCGACGCCGTGAGCACGAGTCGCCCCGATCTCCTCGTGCTGGACATGGTGCTGGAATCCGGACCGGTGCTGTCGGCAATTCCCGCACTGCTGGCGGCCGCCCCGAAGATGGGAATCCTCGTGCACAGCATGTACGAGGACGCGGCGCTCGTGCGCGGGGCCCTGGCCGCAGGGGCGTCGGGCTATTTGTCGAAGAACACGTCCGTTCCCGAACTGGTCCTGGCGGCCCGCACGGTGGCTATCGGAGGAAGCTATGTCCAACCCCCGCTCGGGGTGGAAATGGCGCATGCTCCGGTACCCCAGGAGGCGTTGAGCCCGCGGGAGGAGCAGGTGCTGGCGCTGCTGGCCGACGGGCACACCAACCGCGAGGTCGCCGCGCGCCTGACGCTGAGCGTACGCACCGTGGAGAGCCTCAGAGCCGCGCTGCGCAACCGGCTCGGCCTGGTCACACGGGCCGACCTCGTCGCCTACGCCCGGCGCACCGGCCTGATCCACGAGGCCCAGGGGTCTCATGGGTAGTGGATCCCGCGAGCGCTCCGCGATCCATCGGCCGCACGTCCTCGGCCGTGTGCATGACCTGTGCCTGGCGCTGGCCCTCCTCGGCGCGGTCGCCTACGCGGTGGACGCCCTCACCCAGGAACCGCTGCCCGTCCGGCCCGTCGCGGCCCTCACTGTCGCCTCGGCCACCGGTGTCCTGGCGGTCATGGCCCGCGCGATGCCGAAGGTCCGTGTGCTGCTGGCCATGGTGGCCTGCGGTTTCGCGGCCTTGGCCGGCAGCTGGCTGTTCCGCGCGGAGGTGGGGTACGCGGCGTTGGCCTTCCTGTTGGTGGCGATGGTGTACGCAGGGCCGGCCTGGCCCGAGGCCAGGGCGCTGTTCGGGCAGGGCAGGGCCCGAGCCCTGCTCGGCAGGCAGGAACACTACGCGGGGCTGATGGCCGGAGAACTCCACGACGAGGTGCTCCAGCTCCTGCCCCTCACAAGACGGCAACTCGATGCGGCGCTCACCGAAGAAGACCCGGACGTGCTGCGGGCGTCCGCACGCACAGCCGTGGGCCGTCTCGACGAACTGGTCTCCGTGCTCCGCAGCATCGTCGCCACCCTCCACCCCGTGGCCCTGCGCGGGCTGGGCCTGGCCGAGACGGTCCGCTCGCTCGCCGCGCGGGTGGCGGCCGAGAACGGGCTGATCGTGGACGTCACCATTGAGGGCGACCGGCTCGGGGCGCCCATGGCGAACGACGAGGCGTGCCTCGCCGCCTACCGCGTGGTCCAGGAAGCCCTCAGCAACGTGGTCAAGCACGCCGACGCGGAGAGGGTGCGGGTGTCCCTGGCGTACCGCCACCACCACGTCGTGCTGTCCGTCACCGACGACGGACGCGGCCTCTCGCGTCCCTCGCCGGCGACCGGCCCCGGGTACGGGGTGGAGGGCATGCGCTGGCGGTGCGAGGCGTACGGCGGGACGTTCTCCCTCACCTCCGGCGGCACCGGGTGCGGCACTACGGTGCGGGCCACCATCCCGATCCTCGGCGGTCGTCTTGGTAGGCGGGGTCGCCGGGCCGAGACGTGATCCAGCGGTCGTCGCGCGGGTCGGTGAGGTCGGGCTCGGACTTGACGGTCAGCCGGTGGCCGGGCCGCAGCACGGCGTCGAAGAGCTCCTCGTAGAACGGAGTGTGCAGCAACTGGCGCTCGCCCGGCGCGAGGGAGCCGCGGTTGCCGTGCGTGAACTATCCGTCCGGCTGCGGGAAACCCGCAGAAACCTTGCGGGTTAACACCGATGCCCCGTGTCGGATGACCGGAGACGATCAATTCGACGGTTCTCGCGATGGACGAGGAACGGAGCGAGGCGGTCAAGCCGCGCTCTTCGTCTTCCGGCTTCGACGCTCATGCGGCGCAGCGGCTCTGTTCAACCATGTGCTCAAACCATGGAGGGGAAGGTAATTCCATGTCGTCGACTCACTCCGGCAAGTTCCAACCGGTCGGTCGCCACGTGCGACACCACCTCATCTCGTTTGTCGCCGCAGGTGCGGTCACTGCGATCCTGTTGCAGGTTCAGCCCCCACCGGCACATGCTGCCGTTCGCCAGGACGGAGGACGAAGGCCTGTCATATTCGTCCACGGATGGAGCGGTAAGCCCGCAACATTTGACGACATGAAGAAGTACTTCCGGAGCGCCGGCTACGTCGAGGACGAACTCCTCGCCTGGGGCTACGACTCGATAAAAAAGGGAAACGAGGAGATCGCGGGCGAACTCAAGAAGGTCGTCGAAGAAAAGGCCAAGAACTCGCCCGACGGGAAGGTGGATCTTGTTGCCCATTCCATGGGCGGCTTGTCCACGCTCTGGTATCTCAGAAAAATGGGAGGAAGCTCCCTGGTCGCCCACTGGGCGGGAATCGCTGCTCCGATCCATGGAACCGCCTTGGCCGTCCAGGGTGCCGAGATGGCTGAAGGGTCCGCTTTCGTCAAGAAGCTGAACGAGGGCGAAGAGGATCCGGTCAAATCCACACCGGGCCCGACACGGTATGCCACATTCCGCTCGAATGTGGGAGAGGGCAGGACCAACGAACTGCCGGGGTACTACTGCGATGGGATCGTCGGCGGAGTGCCGAGCAATCTCCCGGTGAGGGCCGGCACGACCTCGGCCGTCAAAGGCGCAACCAATGTCGTTACTCCCTGCCTGGGGCACAACGAGATCCACAGGGATCCATGGGTGGCCAACAAGGTCATGGACTTCCTCGCCTCCCCTTACGAGGGCGTGACTCCACGGAGAGGGAACACGTATTGCGGTGACGGATACGACTACGAAGGCCGGGACGGCCTGGTGGAATCGCGCGTACAGCACTGCCTGGAAACAGATGGAAATGGAAAGGTGCGCGCGACAACCCGCGTCCGGAACTGCGCCTACAAGTGGGGAGGTGTCTGGTATACCTCAAAGAGCAACTACAAGTGCCTTCCGGAGCAATCCCATGTCGTCAAATACAAGGGTGCGGTGGTGTCGACGGGGAGCGTCGCCGACAATGTTGTCGAACGCGCCGGTGAATTCTATGGCGAATGGGTGAAGCTTCCGGGGAGCGGGAAGTATTCCGTATCCGTGAAGTACTCGCAAAATGGCCCGTACTGGGGTGCCGGTCCGGCACGGAGCGGCGAGTTCTCGCTGGACATCCCGGCGTCAGAACTGGCTGCCTCCCGAACTCCATGACCGACGTCACCCGAAGCGTGCTGCACAAGGCTGTGATCTCGGCCCGTCAGGGTGATGTTGAGGCGTCGACGGGCAGGCCAGTCAGCCCCGGGGCCGGCCGAGGGCCTCGGCGTCGCGGTGCTGAGCGGGTCGGCAGCGTCGACCCGGCCCGCCTCCCCCGACGTTTCGCGGCAAGCGCGGCTTCAGTTGTAGAGGGCCCCTTGGGCGTTGCCCCTGCCCGGCGCGGTGTGCAGGTTGACGAGCGCGGGCCGACCGGTGATCTGGGCGAAGGCGTCGGCCATGCCGACCGGGACCATTTCCTGCAACCCGAGCAGGTACCGGAAGTCGGCCGGGAAGTCCTGCAGCAAGCTCAGCTCCGAGGAGCCCGGGTTGCCGAACCAGGTGGTCAGTCCATGCGACCGGAGCAGATCGAGAGCCGCGTCTCGGACAGAGGTCACGGCTCAGCCGTGGGTCGCGAGCCACTCATGCGTAAGACGCCGGGCGCCCCTGGAGGGCGCGGTGCCGAAGGAATGCCGGACCCATGTGACGGCGTGCCTTGCCGCGGTGGGCCGAGGGCTGGTCGCGTGAACCCTTTGTCCGGCCTGATGAGTGGGTCACTTCATGAGAGATCAGACGTCTGGCAGGATCTTGTGGTGTGGCGGCTTTTTTGCCTCTGGTGGCGGGGAACGAAGCGTCGAAGGATTGTGTTGTGTCGTTCTGCCGGGCTGCGGTGATGTGACTTGGTGAAGCGGACGCATTTCAGATGACGGTGCGGGGGCAGCAGGAAGGAAATGCTCATGAGCAACAGCATCCGGCAGTTTGTGACTGCAGAGATCGAAGATATGCTCTGCGATTACTTCGATCTTATCTACACCCAGGATATGGGCCTGTTCGATCGGGTCTTTCATCCGGGGGCGGTGCTGTATTCGGCGCAGGACGGTGAGGTGGTCGTGCGGCCCCGGGATGTGTATCGCGAGGTGATGGAGGGCCGTCAGTCGCCGCAGGAGGCAGCCGCGCCGCGGCTTGACGAGATCCTGCTGATCGACGTGCTGTCGCCGGAGATTGCGCTGGCCAAAGTCCGGCTGCGGCTGTTCGGCAACACGATGGTGGACTACCTCAACCTGCTGAAGACGGACGGCCGGTGGACTGTCGCGGCCAAGCTGTATCACCGCGCGGAACCGCTCCACGGATGAGGTTCTCCGGCCTTCTCCTGTGCGGGGCCGGACCGTCGCCTCCTGCGGGAAAAGGCCCTGTGTGAGGGTGCAGTGAACGCGCGGCTGCCGGAGCAGCCGCGCGGACCCATAAAGGGCCCGGACTGCACCCGGCGCTGCGTAGGCTCGGCCACGATCTCGTCGTACACGCAACAGGAGAAGAAGACCTACGGGAGCTCACACACCGTGTGAGCTCCGGCCTTCTACTTGCCCGCGCCCTGGTGGAGCCACGGTGAAGAAGTGGCCCAGAAGATGATGTCCGCACCCAGGTAGTCGTTGGCGAAGTCGACGAACTCCTGCCGTGTGTACGGCTTCCCCGTGACAGGACTGGTGTATTCGAAGTCGGGTTCCTGTACGGCCATCGCCACAGTGCCGAGCTGGCCTCGGTACTGGTTGAAGAACCGGTAAGCATTGTTCATGTGCGGCTTGTTGTACGGGAGCAGGTCCGGTCCGCCAATGCCCACCCCGTGCTTCTTGGCGAACTCGAACGACCGCTTCATGTAGCCGTTGTCATCGCCCCAGCCGCACGGCCAGAAATTGATGTACTGCACCACGGTGCTGGTCTTGAACACCTTCTTGGCGTAAGCCGCGTTCTCCAGCTCAGCGTTGAAGTATGCGTCGCACGTGAAGTGTGTCTTGTCCTTCCCTGTGTCGATGGAGACCGAGCTCTCCGGCAGGTTGACGCCGGCGACCCGCCCGTCGAACCGCTGAGCCAGTGCCTTCAGGAGATGCTGGAACCGGTTCTGGACGTTCTTGTTCCACTGTGCCGCGACGGAACCGGGCGGGCCGGGGACAGGGCCGTCGTCGTTGAGCTGCGGGGTGACCCCTCCTGCGTATTTCGGATCGGTGAGCAGGTATCCGGGAACCCGCGCCGGAGGTTCGAAGAAGCGGTCCTGGATCTGGAGGAACACCTTCTTGTGCTGTGACTCGACCTGGCTCACCACCCGGTCGACAGCCGAGAAGTCGTAGTGGTTCTTCTCCTTCTCCAGCATCCCCCACGGGACCACTACCTGCACGCCCTCGATGTCGGGCCGCCCCAGCAGCGGTTTGGCATTGGCGTCGAACTCCCCGATGGACGTATACAAATAGTTCGCCGCATGAGTACGAGACTGTGACGGGGCCGCTGCGGCCGTACCGCAGGCCGCCACCCCGAAGCCCGTCAGTGCGGCGACGACCGCTGCAGCTCGCCTGCGACTGTCCTTCGGCAACATGCACCTCCATGATGACACCGTGTCTGTCGCGAATCGCGGCGTGAGTTCCGCCGAGAGTCCGGACCACGGCAACTGATCAGAACGTTTTGGATCCGGCCTGGACCTGCCGGTCAGCATGTCGGGGCGACGTAAGAGAAGTGTGAGAGCTGCCATTTGACGGTCCGAAGCCCGCCGCCGCACCTTGCAGGAGCGGGCGGTCACCGGGCGGGCAGGTGGCTCTCCCATGCCGGGCAGGGAGGATGGGGGCATGGACATCCGGCAGCTGGAGTACTTCCTCGCGATCGTGGACCACGGGAGCTTCAACCGGGCCGCCTCGGCCCTCTACCTTTCCCAGCCTGCGCTGTCGCAGGCCGTACGGGCGCTGGAACGGGACTTGGGCGGGAGCCTGTTCCAACGGATCGGTCGCCGGGCCGTGCTCACCGAGGCGGGAAGCGCGTTGATCGAACCGGCCAGGACGGCCGTGCGCAGTCTGGAGATGGCCCGGGCCAGCGTCGTGGCCGTCCATGAACTGCGGGACGGGCGCTTGGACATCGCCGCTATGCCGTCCCAGGCGGTCGAGCCGCTGACCACGATGATCCGGGCGTTCAGCGACCGGTATCCCGGGGTGTCCACGAACATCCGGGCCGCGTTCACCTCACGCGATGTCATCGACATGGTGCGCACCGGCGCCGCCGAGCTGGGTCTCCTTGCCACCTCGGGGCCGCTGCACGACAAAGAGGTGATCTCCCATGAGGTCGGGGAGCAGCGCTTCGTGTTGATCGCGCCTCCCGACGGGCTGTTCTCCGCGGGCAGACCGGTGCCGTGTGAGGAACTGGCTGGACAGCGGCTGATCGTCGGGCAGCGGGGTACCGGGATGCGCGCCTACGTCGACGGGCTGCGTGAGCGCGGCATCGGCTTCACCATCGCGGCCGAGACGGAGCACCGGGTGGCGATCCTTCCCCTCGTCCTTGCGGGCGTGGGGCTGGCCGTGGTCACCGACTCCTGGCGCACAACGGCCGAACGGGCCGGTGCGCTGGTCCTGGACATCGAACCGAGGACGATGCTGCGGATCGCACTCATCGGCCGCCGCGCCGAGCAGTCCCCGGCCGCGCGCGCCTTCACCTCCTGCGCCCTCGACGCCATCCAGCGCTGATAAGCCCGCCTTATCAGACAGATCGGCAGAGAGTCTTGGACGGCCCCGCGGCATGATTGCTGCAATCGGTCCATGACCCACCACCACATCGCGCTGATCCCCGGCGACGGCATCGGAGCCGAAGTCCTGCCCCCCGCCCAGCAGGTCCTGGACACGGTCGGCGCCCGCCACGGCTTCGGCCTCTCCTACACTTCGTACGACTGGTCCTGTGAACGGTACGTCCGCGAGGGCGCGATGATGCCCGCGGACGGCTGCGCCCAACTGCGCGACAAGGACGCGATCCTGCTCGGTGCGGTCGGCCTCCCTCGCGTACCGGACCATGTCTCACTGTGGGGACTGCTGATCCCGATCCGGCGCGGCTTCCGGCAGTACGTAAATCTGCGGCCGATCCGCCTCTTCGAAGGAGTCGAGAGCCCGCTGCGCCGCGCCACGGCCGGCGAGGTGGAGTTCGTCGTCGTGCGCGAGAACGTGGAGGGCGAATACAGCGAGATCGGCGGTCGGCTGAACCGAGGCTTCCCCGATGAGATGGCCGTCCAGGAGGCGGTGTTCACTCGCGCGGGAGTGACCCGCGTCCTCGACTACGCCTTCGAGCTGGCCGCTCGGCGTGGCGGGAAGCTCACCTCGGCCACCAAATCCAACGGCATCGTGCACACCCTCCCTTTCTGGGACGAGCTGGTGGCCGAGCGTGGTGCCGCCCACCCCCAGGTGGCCTGGGACCAGGAGCACATCGACGCGCTGGCCGCGAAGTTCGTCCTCGACCCGGCCCGCTTCGACGTGGTCGTCGCCTCCAACCTCTTCGGCGACATCCTCAGCGATCTCGCCGCGGCTGTGGCGGGTTCCATCGGTATCGCTCCGGCCGCCAATCTCAACCCGGAGCGCGAGTTCCCCTCCATGTTCGAACCGGTCCACGGCTCCGCGCCCGACATCGCCGGCCAGGGCATCGCCAACCCGATCGGCGCGATCTGGTCGGCAGCCCTGATGCTCGAGCACCTCGGCCATTGCCGGGCGGCCCGTGACATCACCGACGCCATCGCCATGGTCCTGGCCAAGACCGACGTGCGCACCCGCGATCTGGGCGGCAGCGCCACGACCACCGAATTCACCGAGAAGCTGCTCCAACTGCTCTGACCGCGCCACCGGCTGGGACCGTGGCCGCGCCGACAACGCCGCCCACCACCTCCGGGGCCCCGTCCGCCCGTCCGGCGCTTCGACGAAGCCGCTACCGCATCCGGCTGGGTCCCCGTTCCTCGACGAGGAGAAACGCCATGGCAGCAACCGCGTCTCCCGGCACCACCGCGTCCTCCCACGGCCAGACGCCCAAATCCTGGTACCAGCAGCCGTACCTTTGGGTCCTGACGGCCATCGTCTGCGGCGTCTTGACCGGCTGGCTCCGGCCGGGAGTCGGCATCGCTCTGGAGCCGGTCGGCACCACCTTCGTGTCTGCCATCAAGATGCTCATCACCCCGATCGTCTTCCTGACGATCGTCGCCGGCATCGGCGGCGTCGACAGCCTGCGCCGCGTCGGCAGGGTCGGCCTCAAATCCCTCGTCTACTTCCAGGCCGGAACCCTGGTCGCCCTGGCCGTCGGGCTCGCCGCCGTCAACCTCTTCCAGCCCGGTGCCGGAGTCCACGCCCGCCCCGGCGAACTTCATCTCGTCGGCGACGCCGCCCAGTACGTCAAGTCCGGCGAGAACCAGAGCTGGTGGCATTTCCTCACCGACATCGTGCCCTCCAGCGCCGTGGGGGCCTTCACCGAAGGCAACATCCTGCAGGTCATCTTCCTCGCCGTGCTGTTCGGCATCGCCCTCAAGGCCGTGGGGCCCGTCGGGGTTCCGATCGTCGATGGCGTCAACCGGCTCAGCGGCGTCGTGTTCAAGATCCTTCACTACATCATGCTGGCCGCACCCGTCGGCGCCTTCGGCGCGATGGCCTTCACCATCGGCAAGTACGGCATCTCCACTCTCACCGGACTCGGCCGGCTCATCGGGCTGTTCTACGGCACCTCGCTCTTCTTCGTCCTCGTCGTCCTGGGCGGCGTCCTGGCTCTGCTCGGAATCAACATCCTCCGGTTGCTGCGTCACCTGCGCGAGGAGTTTCTCATCGTCCTGGGCACCTCCTCATCGGAAAGCGCGCTGCCCCGGGTGATGGTCAAGCTCGAAGGGCTCGGTGTACGCCGCGACATCGTCGGCCTGACCGTACCGACGGGCTACTCCTTCAACCTCGACGGCAGCTCCCTCTACCTCTCCCTGGCTGCCGTCTACATCGCCCAGGCCACCGATACGCTGCTCTCTCTGCCCCAGCAACTCGGTCTCCTCGCCGTCATGATCCTCACGTCCAAGGGGTCCGGCGGAGTCACCGGCGCGGGGTTCATCGCCCTGGCCGCCACCCTCTCCACCGTCGGCACCGTACCCGCGGCCGGCATCATGCTGATCTTCGGCGTCGACAAATTCATGTCCGAGTGCCGCGCCCTGACCAACCTCGCCGGCAACAGCGTCGCCACCCTCGTCGTCGCCCGCTGGGAACACGTCCTCGACACCGCACGCGTGAACAGGGTCCTTCGTACGGGAATACCCGAACCGGAAGAGGAGCAGGGCAACGCCCCTGCCCCGGAACGCGCCGAGGGATGTCCCCTTCGTGGTGCCAAGAGCGTCGGTTGAGCCCGGCGTGGTCCACACGCCCTCCCGGACGGGCCGAGGTATGCGTCGACCCTGGCCTCCCCTTGTGACCGCAACCACATTCCTCTGATGTCACAGTTTCCGTTCGAGCGGTGTCCTTAAGGTGTCAGGTCCAAACGATCGGAGGTACGAGTGCGCGACGGGTGTATCCCCTTTCTGACCAGCACCACACAGACATCATCGAAGTGAAAGGGCATCATCGTGAAGGCCATCATCGTTTGCACCTCCGTGTCTCATGGCAACACGAAGAGGATCGCCGAAGTCATGGGCCAGGTTCTGGAGGCCCGTGTTGTTGCCCCCGAACAAGTCGATATAGCAGAGCTTTCCGCCTGCGACCTCGTGGGATTCGGCTCGGGAATCTTCTCGATGAGGTTCCACCCTCAGTTGTGCGAGTTCGTCCGGTCGCTCCCGGAGGGGCAACGGCGCCGGGCGTTCGTGTTCGCGACCAGTGGCCTGCCCGAACCGCGGTTCCGGCCCTATTTCGGCCCCTTCGCGCGGCTTCTCGAGCAGAAGGGCTTCGAGGTGGGCGACACCTTCTCGTGCCGCGGGCTCGACACCTGGCTTCCGTTCAGGCTCATCGGCGGCGTCAGCAAGGCACGGCCCAACGCCACCGATCTGGAGGAGGCGCGCGCGTTCGCCGAAGGGCTACGAGCCCGGATCGGCGCGGTGAGCTGACCGGTCCGGCGGCCTGAGCCGAGTCGCACCCATGATGTCGCCCTCGTCTTCTTAAAGCCCTGAGATGTCTCCAGGTGACAGTGGGGCGCCGGATGGCCGGGCGCTGAGGATCGTGGCGTCCAGGGCCAGCCGCCGTACACCTGGCAGGTGGTCGTCGAGCTCGCCCGGTTCGAACCGGCACATGCCCACCACGTGCCAGAACTCTCCTGCCACGTCGCCGTCGTACTTGTAGCCGCCGGACGGTGTCAGGGTCGCCCAGCCGCCCTGCATCCCGATCAGTGTGGCCCGTGCCGATGGGGTGCCGTCGGCCGGCACCGCCCACAGCCGGACCGTGCCGTCCGCGCCTCCGCTGGCGAGCAGCGAGCCGTCGGGGCTGAAGGCGAGGGCGAGGATACGGCCGGTGTGGCCGGTGAGCCGGCCGGCCTCGGCGCCGGTGCGGGGGTTCCACAGCCGTACGGTCCGGTCGTCGCCCCCGGTCGCCAGCAGGGGACGGGTGGGGTGGGCTGCGGCGGCCCACAGTCTTCCGGAGTGGCCGCGCAACCGGTGGACGGCGCTGCCGTCCTGCCAGATGATCGCCTGGCCGTCCCAGGAGGCGCTGGCCAGCCAGGCGTCGCCCGGGCCGTAGACCACCGCGTACACGCGGTCGGCGTGCCCGGCGAGTTCGGCGACGAGGCGGTCGGCGGCGAAGTCCCACAGGCGTACGTATCGGTCGTCGCAGCCGGTGGCCAGGGCCGATCCGTCCTTGCGGAAGGCGATCGACCGGACCCGGCCCCGGTGCTGGGCGAGGTTGGCCACGAGGGTGCCCGTGCTGCGGTACCACAGCCGGACGGTGTCGTCGTCGTTGGCGGTGGCGAGGAGCTCGCCGTCGCCGCTGAAGGCCTCGGCCCAGACATGGTCGGTCTCGGCGTCGAGTTCGCGCTCGTACTCACCGGTGGCCGCATCCCACAGATAGACGTCACCGTCGCTGCTGGCGGTGGCGACCACGGGGCTGCGGGGGTGGAAGACCGCCGATACCAGGCGGTCGCCGCGGCCGGACAGTTCACGCACCCGGCAGCCGGTGGAGGTGTCCCACAGGCGTACCACGCCGTCGTTGCCGCAGGCGGCCAGCTGGTCGCCCGCGGTGCTGAACGCCAGCCCGGTCACCTTCCGTCCGTGGCCGCGCAGGATGCGTCGGCCCTGTCCGGTGGAGGTGTCCCACAGCCGTACCACGCCCTCGTTGCCCACGGACGCCAGGAGCGGGCCCCCGTCCGAGGCGCCGCCCCCGGGGCGGAAGAGGCAGGCCCAGACCGACCCTTGGTGGTCGTCGGGCTGGCGGCGCAGCGGGGTGGCCGACCAGGTGCCCGCGTCGTGGGCGACTTGCCAGAGGCGGACCTCGCCGTCGCTGTCGCCTGCGGCGAGGAGGGTTCCCGCGGGGTCGAAGACCACCTGGTAGACGGCTCCGCCGCGGGTCTTGACGGGATCGGTGGCGGCGGTGCCGGTGACCGGGTCCCACAGCCGTACTTGTCCGTCGGTGTCGCCGCTGGCCAGGAGCCGGCCGCCGGGGTGGAAGGCGAGGGTGTACACGCGGCCGGTGTGCCCGGTGAACCGGTGGAGAAGCCGCCGGTTTGCGATGTTCCAGACGCGGACGGTGCCCTGGCCGCCGTCCTCTCCTCTGTCGCCGGTGGCCAGCAGGGCCCCGTCCGGGCTGAAGGCGGTGCGGAAGACGGCTCCGTGGTGGCCTGTGAGTTCGCCGAGCAGGTGACCGGTCGCGGTGTCCCACAGGCGTACCGCCGCGTCGTCGTCCCCGGTGACGAGCAGGGTGCCGTCGGGGCTGAAGACGGCGGTGTAGACGGGCGCCCGGTGGCCCGGGAGCCGGTGGGCGACGGATCCCGTGGCGGTGTCCCAGAGGGTGACGGTGCCTTCGGGGTCGCCGGTCGCCAGTCGGGTACCCGACCTGTCGAGGGAGACGGGCCATACGCCGTCCCTGTGGACGTCCAGTTCGTGGCGGCAGGTGCCGGCGACCGGGTCCCACAGGCGTACGGTGCCGTCCGCTCCGCCGGTGACCAGCATGTGCCCGCGGAATTTCACGGCGTAGACGCGGGCCGTGTGGCCTTGGAGGGTGCGCAGTGCCGTGCCGGTGGCGGCGTCGCACACCAGGACTCCGCCGTCGTCGCTGCCCAGTGCGAGCAGTTCGCCGCCGGGGCTGAAGGCCAGGGGCTCGGGCAGTCGGCCGGTGCGCATGCCGTAGCCGTACGGCACTCCGACGGCCGAGGGCCGCAGGCCGGGTTCGGCGGGGAGTCCGGGTGCGATGGAGGCGAACCGCAGCTCGGGGCTGTCGAGCACTTCCCTTTCGGCCGCTGTGTTGATCAGTGCGGCCTGGTACCAGCGGCTTCCGGTCACCCGGACCCCGTTGAGGGTGGCGCGTACCAGGCGGGCTCCGCGCAGGTCGGCGTCGCGCAGGTCCGCGCCGGTCAGGTCGGCGTCGGCGAGCCGGGCGCCTGCGAGCCGGGCGCCCCGCAGTACTGCCCGGGACAGGCCCGCACCGACCAGGCTGGCCCCCGTCAGGTCGGCACCGGTGAGGTCGACGCCGGAGAAGTCGCGGTAGGAGAGGTCCTCGCCGGCCAGCAGGGCGCCCCGCAGGTCCGCGTGGGCGGGGACACGGAGCCTGCTGAGCACCTTGATGGCGTTGGCCCTGGCGGTCTGCTGTGCTTCCCCGCCGCCGTCCGGCCAGTCGGCCAGGGTGCGTTCGGCCCACTCGCGGCAGGTGCGGTGGTCGGCGATGTCGCACAGGAACTCGACCGCCAGCTGGCTCAGCGGGCGGCGGGTCAGGAGCCCCAGGGCTCCCTCGGCCGTCCCGTTCAGACCGGCTGCCACCTCGCGCCCCACCAGCCACTCGACGACCGAGCTGTGGATGAAGCGGAAGAGGCCGTCGTCGGTGCGTACAAGGAGGCTGCCGGAACCGACCGCGTGCGCCGCCTGCGGCACCGACAGCCTGCTGTCGGCCAGTTCGGTGAGGGCGGTGGCCACATCGGTCAACTCGTCCAGACGCAGGCCGCTCTCGCCGCTCTCCCACAGCCGCAGGGCGAGCGTCGTCACGGCGCGCCACAGCTGGTGCAGGCTGAGACCGGGAGGGCCGCCCTGGCCGCCGCGGCCGCGCCGCTCCTCGAACTCCAGCCAGGCCGTGAAGACTTCCTCGTAGAGGCCGGCGGGACTCAGCGCGTGCCCGGCGCCGGTCACGGTGCGCAGCCGCTCGTGGTCGAGGCCCGCGACGAAGCTGAGCAGCCGCGGGTTGCGGCACATCGTGAGCAGGTCGGGAACGGCTTCGAGGAGCCGCAGGCGCCGGTCGGCGGCCACGTCG
This sequence comes from Streptomyces blastmyceticus, assembly GCF_039521185.1. NCBI lineage: Bacteria > Bacillati > Actinomycetota > Actinomycetes > Kitasatosporales > Streptomycetaceae > Streptomyces > Streptomyces blastmyceticus. The sequence goes on from NZ_BAAABW010000013.1 coordinate 232,433, forward strand.
TCGCCGTAACGGGCGGCCAGGTAGGCGCGGATCTGCTCCGGGCTGAACTCCTGGAGCGCCAGCAGCCGGCGCTGCGGCAGCAGGCCGACGCGCTCGCCGAGCGCGGTCAGTACCTGTGCCTGGGACCTGAAGTGCTGGGTGCGGCTGGTGACCACGATCTTGGCGTTGTCGACGGCGGCGTCGAGGAGCACCTGGAGGTGATCGGCGGCCCGGTCGTAGCTGACGTGGCGGACCAGCTCGTCGAATCCGTCGAAGAGCAGGACGATCCGGCCTTGTCCGAGCATGTAGCGGAAGGCGCGGAGGTCGATGCTGTCCACGCCGTGGGTGGCCAGATGGGCGGCGACGAGGCCGTCGAGGGAGTGTGCCTTGTCCAGGGTGTTGAGTTCGATGAGCAGTGGGGTGAGGTGCGGCAGTTCCGTGGGCAGGCGGCGGGCCAGTTCCCGCAGGGCGAAGGTCTTGCCGTGGCCGAACTCGCCGAGCAGCAGGACGAAGCGTCCGTGCTCGGCCTCCAGGAGCCGCAGGAGATCGTCCACGATCGCGTCGCGTTCCATCGCCCCCGGCCGTTCGATCTCCCGGTAGCGCTGGGGGAGATAGAGGCCGGGCGGGTACTGGGGGTCCGCGCCGATCCGCTGGGTCTGTGTCGCCACGTAGTCGCGCAGGTCCAGCAGGCCCTGGAACTCGGTGAAGCTTCGGACGAGGACGCCACGGCGCCGGGCCAGTTCGCGTACCTCGGTGGGGAGGGGCGGGCCTGCGTGGACGAGGACGGCTTCGGTGTCGGTGCCGGCCGCGCGAAGGGTGTCGACGAGCTGCTGCGCCTCCTCGGGCCCGAGGCCGTCGGCGCAGACGGCGATGCGCTGCTGCCGGACGAAGCCCGCTTCGGTCCAGGTGGCCAGCAGCCCGGGCATGTCGCCGGGGATGCGGCGCAGATGAACCCCCTCGTAACGGACGCGGCAGACCTCGGCCACCCGTGCGACGAGGGCGTCCACGGGGCTCTGCACGGCACGGTTCTCGGGCTCCGCGCCCGCACCCCCGGCCGCCCCCGGCATCGCGGGGTCGAGGACGGGCGACGGCTCGGCATCACCCGTGGGGGACGCGGTCGGCGGGCGCGGAGGTCCGAAGACGTGCCCTGCGCTGCGCCAGGATGTCTCCCACTGCCAGGGTGGCCGGCCGGGCCAGCGGGTGAGGCCCTCGGAGGTGATACGGAGCAGCTGGTACCGGGCCGGAGCGGAGGCGCCGATGACCGGCAGCTCGCCTGTCGCCAGTGGCAGCGTGGCGGCGGTGGGGGAGTCCGGCGCGCTTCGCGGGGCGCCGTGGGGACCGTGCAGCAGCAGATGGAGGCGGGGGGCGACGAGGCGGGCGAGGGTGTTGGTGTCGCGCAGCACGGCGGGGCCGTGGCGGTGCGCACGCTCACCGGCCCAGGCGTGTTCGGCGGTGCCCCGCCCGCCGTCGATCGGCCGGCGGGGTTCCGGCGTATGGCGCATGGCTCCCAGGCGCAGCCAGCCGTCCTGTTCGTAGCGGCGCAGGGCCTGCGCGAACCAGGCGGCCTGTTCGGGGCCCAGCCAGGGGTACTGGTCGTCCGGCCGGTGGCTGTGGGCCATCGAGGAGTTGAGGCCGGCGACGACGGTGCGCAGCGCGGGAATGGGGAACAGGCTCCAGGGCTGGTCGGCGTCGAAGACGGTGTCGAGGCCCTGGTAGAGCTCCTGGAACAGGCGGGCGTAGTGGCGCCACTTTGGCCAGTAGGGCGCTCTGGGCTGCAGTTCGTCGGCCTCGCAGGAGCTGAAGTAGGCGCGGCAGGCGGCCAGGTTCACATCCTGGCTGCCGGGGACCACCACGAGCCGGTCGGCGGCCAGTCCGAGGCGGGCCCGCAGTCCGGTGAGGAAGGTCAGGGCCTGGTCGCACTCGCGTGGGCCGCCGGAGGCGGTCAGGTCGCCGGTGACGACGAGCAGGTCGGGTGCGGGTGCTCCGGCGTCGGTGAGTTCGACGAGGCTGCCCCAGATCGTGGCCTGGAGTTCTGCGGGGTCGGCTCCCCGGCCGAAGCCGGGGCCGGCGAGCTGCAGGACGGAGACTGCCTGGCGGGTGTGGGCGTCTTCGGCCGCCAGGGGGTAGACGGGCTGTGTGGCGGGACGGCGCCGCCCGTTCCGGCCCGGGTCGCCGGGGTGCGGGCCGGACGGGGGAGGCGGGGTCGGGATCGGGACGGACGGTACGGGCGGGCCGCCGGGGAACCCGGGGTGCCGTTCGGGGCGTGCCCGTCCGGCGAGCGCCTGGCCGACGCGTGTCAGCAGCAGGTCGCGTGCGGCCGGGCCTTCCTGGACGCCGACCAGGTCGACGTAGGTGATGGTGGCCAGCAGGCCCTCGACGGGGATGTCCTCGACGCGGACGGTGATCAGCCTGCGGTCGGGGGAGTCGGGGTCGGCGCGGAGGGCCGCTTGCCATTCCATGCGGCCGTAGCGGGAGGTCTCGTAGTGGTGGGAGAGTACGGCGATCACGGCGGCGGACTGGCTCACGCCGCGGTCCATGAAATCGACGAAATTGGTCCCGGGCACGAAGTCCCAGGCTTGGACGACGGTGCGGTAGCCGGCCTCTTCCAGGGTCCAGGCGATCCATGTCGCCCAGCGCTCGTCGGCCGGCGAGTAGCTGATGAAGAAGTCCAACAACCCTTGGTGCACCGCGTTTTCACGCCTGAGGACCATGAGGTCATGGTACGGAACCTCGTGCCGCCGGTCACCGTATCGGGCGGTGCCCGTGCGATGCTCTGACCATGTCTGGTGATCGCGCCTTGAGGGCTGTGAAGCGTCTGCACAGGCTGGACTGGCTGGCCGGGGGAATACTGATATGTGGTCTGCTGTGCGTCGCCACCGGCGCACTGCCGATGGGGCACGCGCGGGACGCGATGGGGCGGATCGCGCCGTTACTGGCCTTCCTCGGCACGGTCATCGTCCTGGCCGAACTGGCCGGGCGGGCCGGGGTGTTCGACGTGCTGGCGACGGGCGTGGCACGGGCGGGCCGAGGCAGTTACGGTGCGCTGTTCGTGTTGTGTGTGGTGTTCGCCTCGGTGACCACGATGACGCTCAATCTGGATACGACGGCGGTGCTGCTTACCCCGGTCATGCTGGCACTGGCCGTACGGGTCGGGATCGCGGCGGTGCCGCTGGCCATGACGACGGTATGGCTGGCGAACACGGCGAGCCTGTTGCTGCCTGTGTCCAATCTGACCAATCTGCTGGCCGCCGACCGGGTGGCGCTCGACCCCCTGGGGCTGGCCGCGCGGATGTGGGCTCCTCAGCTCGCGGCGATAGCGGTGACCATGGGGTGCCTGTGGCTCTTTTACTGGCGGCCCGGCAAGCGGGGGGCGCGGGCGTACGTGCCACCGGAGGCGTACCGGCCCGCCGACCCGGTGGTGTTCTGGGTGTGCGGGGCGGCGTGTGCGGCCTTCGTGCTGCTGCTCCTGCTCGATGTCGTCCCGCTGTGGGTGGCGTCGGCCTCGGCCGCCGCGGTCGTGGTGGCGGTCCACGCGGTGCGGCAGCGGTCGGTGCTGCGCGCGTCCCTGGTTCCCTGGCGGCTGCTGGTCCTCGTTCCGGGTCTGTTCCTGGCCGTGGAGACGCTCGATGTCCACGGGCTGCACGCCGTGCTGTCCACGGCGGTGGGCTCCGACGGCGGGGCGCTCGGCATGCTCCGCGCCGGGGCGGTCGGTGGGGGAATGTCCAACGCGCTCAATAATCTGCCCGTCTATCTGGCGACCGAGTCCGCCGTCCCCGTGGGCAATCACGACCAGTTGCTGGCATTGCTGATCGGCACCAACGCGGGGCCGGTGATCACTCCGTGGGCCTCGCTGGCCACGCTGCTGTGGTTCGAACGCTGTCACGCACAGCAGGTCAAGGTGCCGTTGACACGGTTCATGGGCACCGGCGCGGTGCTCGCGGTGGGGTCGGTGCTGGCGGCTTCCGTGGCGCTCGCGGCGGCGGGATGAAGGGCCCGCCTCGCTGTGCCGGCCGGGCAGGCCCCTGTCTGCCGGGCGCCACGCAGGGCTCTCACGTACGGCTTCTCATCCGTCGTTGACCATGTCGAGCAGGCGCGGCATGTCCTCCGGCCGTCCGGCGACGAAGCTTCGGTCGCTGTCGGGACCGGTGACACCACCGTGGAACGGCCCTCCGTCCAGAGCGCGGATCTCCACCCCCGCCTCCAGAGCCAGCAGGGCCCCCGCCGGCAGATCGATGGCCTCCGCCCGGTAGCCGACGAACCCGTCGATGTCGCCACGGGCCAGCATGGACCACGTCAGCAAGGGAGCCCACAGCTGGAGCAGCCGCCGGGAGCCGCGCTCGAGGTCTGCCTTGAGCGTGCGTGCCCGGAGGTCGTCGCGGGCCACTCCATACCCCTGGGTCCAGCCCAGCAGCGGCCCGGCCGACGAGGGCGTGCGGGCAACGGCCCTCAGTGGCCCGTGCGGCCCCCGGGCCCCGCAGCCCTGGAGCGCGGACCACGTCCTGCCGGTGACCGGCTCGTGCACCACGCCGACGACGGGCGCGTCACCCGCGCACAGGGCGATGCCGACCACGCAGGAGGCCAGACCGATGGCCACGTTGTTGCTGCCGTCCAGCGGATCCACCAGCCACGTACGGCCGTTGGCGGCGTCACCGGCCAGCACCCCCGACTCCTCGGCGAGGATCCGGTCGTGCGGGAAGCACGCCCGGATCTGCCGCACGATGACCTCCTCGGCCAGCGTGTCCAGATCGGTGACGACGTCACCGAGACACCCCTTGGGCTTGACCGCACAGGGCTGGGAGTTCTCACCCCGGAGGTACGAGCGCAGCAGCGCCCCGGCCTCGCACGCGGCACTCACCGCCAGCCGGTGCTCGGCGGCGAACCGGACGCCGGACCGTGCCGGGTCCTGCGGATCATCGGTGGTGAGGAGCATGGATCCTCCTGAGGACGGAGCCCGCGATTCGAGCGGACTGTACGGCGTCGCACTGCTCTCGTACCACCCGGTGTCCCGTGCCATGCAGCGGCCCGAGGGAGAGGTCACTGCCGCCTTGCCGGGAGCAGCCCAGCAGTATGGTCGCGGCCCTCCCGCGAGACAGCATGGTCGTGTGGAACTCCCCAGCGGGCAGGGTGTACACCTCTCCCGCGTCGCTGGTCCGCCGGACGCCGGCCTTGTAGACGACCAGACGGGACGTCGGCCGGAGTACGTCGACTCCCGCGGGATCACTGACGATCTCGAAGACACGGTGCGTGGGCCGATCCTGACGATCCACAACCTTCACCCGGACATTCACCAGCTGTCCGTATAGCACACAACTGGTCAGGTCCCAACTGTGCGCATGCACCGGCGACGTGGTCAGCGCGGTCGTCGCCCCGCGTGGCCCGTCACGGAAGACGTGGATGCAGACACCGCAGTCGCCGTCGCGTTCCACGGGAAAACAGAGAAATCCCAGGGGATGCCGGACGGCGCGTACCTCCCGCCGCCCGGTGGCGATGTCGTCGAGCGCGGAACAGGCGGCCCGCACCAAAGGCTCCGTTCCGCACCGGCCGTCCACTGCCTGCTCGAACAGCCGGTGGTCCACTGATCGGTAGTCCACGGCGCCTCCAGCTGCGCGGGTCACCTCCGGTAGGGGTTCTCCGCATGCAGCGCCTTGTCAAGGATCTCGCCCACATCCCGTTCGGAGAAGGCCGTGGGCAGAGACAGTCCGATGCTCTCGAAGAGCCGGTGAGCCTCATCGACGGTCGGTTCCTCACTCAGCGGCTCGGCCCGGCGCAGATCGACGGTAGCCGCTTGTTCCCTGCTCTGATGGAGCTCGGTGACGTAGTAGTCGTAGAGCGGCCGGTCGCGTTCCACCAGCAGATTGGCCCGTCTCGGGTCGTCCTGGGTGATGATGAGGCAGGAGTCGGACAGGTCGAACCGGAGCGTGGGCACGCCCGAGGACAGGTAGACGTCGGCCTCCAGGGTGTCCAGCCGCTGTCGGTACCAGCAGACCGCGAGCACCGTGGCGAAGGACTCCTTCCGGGCCCGGTCGGCACTCCAGGCATCGGACGGCATGAACTCCAGCCGGTGGGCGAAGGTCTGCCGGAAACGCGCGTACGCCGCACACGCCCGCTCGTCTGCCGGATTGACGATGTCGATCTTCATGGAGAGGGGGCGGCGGTGGATCCGCGCCTGCTGCACGCAGACCGGCAGCGTCACCGCCCGGAGATACGTCCCGGTCCCGCCCTTGAACACCCAGCGCTCGGTGGTCTGACGGGCCCGGTCCAGCGCCTGCTCGAGGTCGCCACCCGACAACGACCGCACCATGACCAGATCCTCGATCGCCCGCTGGGCGCCGGTCGTCGCCTCGCGGATGTCGGCCATCCGGTGCCGCCGCTCGGCGAGGTTCCCGTAGACCAGCGCACCGAGCACCAACAGGGTCGCCCCGGAGCCGATGCCCGCCTCGAAATGATGGTCGAAGATCTCCAGCAACCCGATGACCAGGGCCGCGCCCATGGCGACGACCGCGTCCAGGTTCTTGATGGTCCAGGCGACGGCATTCTCGACCCGCCGACCGGCTCCGTCGGTTCTGACCGCCATGGCCAACGCCCCTTCCCCCGGGAGAACTTCATCGTAGGAGGGGCGAGGGTGAAGGAGATAGGGAGCCGTAAGCCGGTGGTCCGCATCGCGACCGGTGCGCGGGGTCATGTGCGTCGGTGTCCTGATCCGCTGATCTGCTGGCAGCGGACTGGTTGCGTCCGACGCGCGCCGGTGGTGAGGAACTTGAGCGAGCGCCGCCAAGGAGAACTAGCGCCCACCTTGCGCTAGATGTCCGCTTCCTTGCGCTTCGGGCCAGGAGGGCCGCGGCACTCTAACGCAGCGAACGTGCAGGTCAGCGGCCCGCTTCGTCGTTTATTTCGGTCAGCCGAAACCAGTGTTACGTAATTCGGAGCACTCGATTCCACTTCTAGCCGCCGGTTGGACCTGCGACATGGGCTTGCCCGCCTTCCATCAGACGCTCGCCGCACACCAGGCCGCCCACGTCACCGTCAACCCACCCTCAAGCCGTACGCATGGAAAAGCTCCGGGGATCACTTCCCAGGGGGAATGGGCCTGCTGTGACGCGTGTACGTGATAATCCAGGCGGCTCCGCGAGCCGCCAGTACACGTCGGCGCTCCCACCGCGAACGGCGCGTAGCAGCTTCTCCGCTTCCTGACAGGGCGAGTGCGAGGTCTGCGAGGCGTTGGCCGGCCAGGGCGAGTTCGACGAGCAGCCTGGTCCGGCGGGGTCCGTGACCGGTGGCGCGCAGTGCGGTGTGCAGGTCCTCGATCTCGGACATCGCTGCCCCGATGCTCAGGTCCGCACTGCCTGCCGGCGGATTCTGTCCCTCTGACACCTGCAGTTCCCTCCCATCCGGTCGCCCGGTACGGTCAGTCGAAGGTGCGGGCCCGTCTCAGGGCCCGGTGGTGATCAGCTGGTAGAGCCCCAGTGCGCTGACCGTCGTGATCACTGTCGTGATGGCCCATCCGGCAGCCTTCATCGGGACTCCGAGGACGCGCCCGTTCATCAGTCCGGGGTGCGAAGCGACTCGCAGGAGCATGACCAGGCCGACAGGGGTGCCGATGGCTCCGGCGACGCCGACCCAGTACAGGAGCTGGATGGGAGACAGATCGGCATAGGTGGCAGCCAGACCGGCCGCGACGGACGCCCCCATCGCGGCGAAGAACTTCGGTGCTTCCCGGGGCCGGAGGGACAGTCCGCGCCGCCAGTTGAGGTGAGCTCCTGTGACGTAGGCCGTGGTGGCCATGATGACCGGGAGGGCCACCAGGGCGGAGGCCAGGAGGCCGAGTGCGAACACGTCACTGGCCCAGGCTCCGGCCACGGGGCGCAGGGACTGCGCGGCGTCCTGGGCGGTGTTGATGCGCAGACCGCGCACCCCCAGAGTGGCTCCCGTCGCGACGAGGATGAACCAGAAGACCAGCGTGGCGAAGAGGCTGCCCGCCAGGGCGTCGAACTGCCGGACGCGGTGCCACCGCCAGGGGAGTTTCTCCTCGGACTGGGAGATCGTCTGCCAGACGTAGACGTAGCTCGTGGCGGTGGTGCCGATCAGTGACAGCACGTTGAAGAGAAAGTCCTGGCTCCAGTGCAGGTGCGGGATGAGGCTTCCGCGGGCCACTGCGGCCCAGTCGGGGTGCGCCAGTACCGCGGCCACGGCGTATGCGAGGAGGGCAAGCAGAAGGTATTTCATGGCCCGTTGGAGCACGTGGTACCCCAGCAGCATCACCGCCGCCAGCAGTACCAGGGACAGCGGAGCCGCGAACCAGTGCCAGTCCTGGCTGGTGAGGAGTCCGAGGGCGGTGGCACCGGCCTCCAGGTCCGCGGCGACGGTGACGATGTTGACTAACAGAATCGACCCCAGCAGCAATCGGCCGAGAGCCGGACGATAGATCGCCGTGACCGCTTCCTGCAGATCCAGCCGGCTGGCCATTCCGACCCGGGTGGCGACCGACTGGATCACAACGATGACCGGGAACAGCAGCAGAACACACCAGCCCATGCCATAGGCGGTGTCTGCTCCGATGACGGCAATGGTCGCAACCGTGGTCGGATCGGTATCCGAGGCACCGGCGACCAGTCCAGGGCCGACCGCACGCAGATAGGTGCGCCAGGTGACAGGCCGGGCCCGCCATGTGTGTGTGCGGGGATGGCGTGCTTGCGCGCCGGGCACGTACGAAGCGGATGTGGACTTCGAACCAGGCGTTGTCGGCATGACACCTTCTCCCGCTGCCACTGGCGGTTCACGTGATGTTGCCTCTACCTGTGCGGCGCAGCCCGGGTGCGGCCCCGGTGGCGGCCATGGCCTGTCGTTCACTCGATGGCTTTGTGACCTCGGCCCCATTGCAGGCCCCACCCGTAGAGCCGGTCGAGGTCTGCCTGGTACCCGTAGACGTAGCGCGCCTCACGGCGCATGGTCAGTTGCCCGTCACGGTTCTCGATCAGCGCCACCGCGCAGGAGCGGGCATGGGGGTCTTGTTCGTGGAGTTCGACCACCAGACGTTGTCCCGTCGGCGGGTGAAGGGTGACGGCAGCGTGCACCCGACTGAAGGCCGGAGCTCCGCTGTAGATGTAGGCGAAGATCAGCAGGCGTTTGAACTGGTCGGCCTTGTCCAGGTTGATGTAGAGGGTTTCACCCGACGCAGCGCCGAACCGGTTGTCGTCGCCCAGCGTGATGTACGGCGGCCGGTGGAGGTTGCCGCAGAGACCGCCGAGTGGCTGGACCACGCCTTTCTGCCCGTCGGCCAGTTCATACATGCAGGCCAGGTCCAAGTCCACGGTCACCATGACCGGACCCTGCGCCTGCTGCCAGGGAGCAGGCCGCTTCGCCCGCCACGGGAGCAGGAGTGCCCGCTCCGGAAGGACCGCGGCCGAGGGTGCCTGCCAGGTCAGGTTCACCCGCAGAGTGCCGGCTGTCGCGCCATGGTCGGCGAGCGAGACCACCGGGTGGCCCTTGGACAGCCGGCTGTGCTGCGGATCCTTGAATGTGCTTCCCCTGGGATGACTGCGGCTGTGCATGAGGTAGCTCCACAGGCTGCCGCCCATCTCGGTCGGCGACGTGGGTGCCAGCGTGCGAGAGGAAGGCGTTTTACCCCTGCGTCGATATTCCCATGACATGGCCCACTGTCCTTTCTGGCGATCGCCTCTGAGCCGGCAGATATGCGGCACAAGATCCGGGGCTGTCCATCAAAGGGAGTGAATGAAAAAACCTTCGTGGGTGGCACAGCACTGTGTCCGCGCCGATGGGCCATCGCTTGCCGACAGGCAAGATTTCAGGTGATGGAAGGAGCCAAGGCGATGACAGGGTTCGAGAATCAGAGGGGCGAAGGCGGCCAACTACCGCTCACCGTCTGGGCAACAGCGCAAGATGAAATGCGGTCAGCTCAGAGTATAAGAATACCCAGCAGTGCATGCAAGTAAAATGCCACGCCGTAAGCCGACAGGCCCCGTGGTGCAGCGCGAATTGCGATGGAGCGGCGCCCGCAACCTTTCGCACGCTCTTCAAGCCGGCAAGCTAGCTCGGGGGCGCACGTTCAGCCGATACGAGGCCACGAGAATACAGAGGCGGGGCGGAACGACGTCGGCGACGATCGCCAACGTTGTTCCGCCCCGCGACGAACCCCAGGAACGATCGGGGTCTCACCTGCATTCCGGCCGACCGACAGGCAGGCTCCCCATCACTCAGACGCACACACCGAACTCCCTGATGATTCCGGACAGGCCCGATGAATACCCTCGCCCGACAGCGCGGAATTCCCACTCCGTTCCGTTCCGGAAGATCTCTCCGAACACCACGGCTGCCTCCGCGGAGACATCCTGCGTGAGATCACAGCGGGCGATCTCATGGCCACCCGCCTGATTCATGACGCGAACGAAGGCTCCGGACACCTGCCCGAAAGTCTTCCCGCACACATCGGCCTCATAGATGGACACCACAAGCGCGATCCTGTCCACCTCGGCCGGCAGCGTAGAAAGCTGGATCAGGATCTGCTCGTCGTCGCAGCCGTCACCACTGCCGGTGATGCAGTCACCAATGTGCTGGACCGAACCCTCAGGGCTGCGAAGGTTGTTGTAGAACACGAAGTGCCGGTCGGAGAGCACCCTGCCGGACCGGTCACACAGCACAGCGGAGACATCCAGATCACAGTCCGCCTCCGCCGTAGCACCCACCCCCCATCCAAGACCGACCGTCACCGCGGCCAGACCGGCCGCCGATCCGCTCGGCAACACGTTCTCCTTCGACAGAGAAACGCTCATGAACCCCCCTGCATCAGGTAGTCAGGACAACTCCGTCGGCGCCGATCACACTCGCCCCGGCCCCTTCCGCTCCCGAAATGCTGAACCCCGCACCACTACTGCGCAACGGCTCGGAGCGTGCGGAGGGGGCGCATGAAGAGTGCCCTGCCCTCAAATCACGCCCTACTGCGAAACTGGGGCCTACAGCTGACGTCAGTTGCTGGACCACGCGTCGAAGCACTGACCGTCGCTCACCTCCGGCAGGGGCCGGCCGCCGCCGGAGCGCACCCTGGTGGCCTCGACCGCGTCCTGCGACGGGCGCGGCGTGCTCTTCGGCAGGTTGCCGGCGCCGGTCTGCTTGCGCTCGCGGCGCCGGACGAGCTCGGGAGGCGTGGCGAGGTGCTCGCGGCTGGCTTTTTGCCACTTGCCGTACCTTGGTCTCGGCTGTTGCTTGGCGTCCGGGGCGACCGTGACGGCGAGGTTCCTCCAACGCCTGGTTCCACGCTCTATGGCGCGCTGCCGCTTCGTAGCCGTTCGGGTCCTCGGAGTGCTCCACCGGTGCCGTGGTGACACTGGTCAGGTACGCGCTCAGGCTGTGCCGACAGGCCGGGTGTTGTAGCCCCCGGCCTTTCGCTTCATCGGACGGTTTCGCCGTCCTCGACCGCATGCTCGACCTCGACTGTTCGGGCGCCGTCGGGACCGTCCAGCGCCGGCACCGTGCCCTCGAGAGGCATTGGAGTCGATCACCAGGGCCAGGCCGACGGCGCGCAGTCGGTCGCCCTGGGCCTCGACCACGGCGCAGACGACGCTCGTGCGCATGACCATCTCGGCATAGGACGTCATCGACTACGCGCGTCCGGACCGGACCGTGAACGTCTGCAGGCCCCCGGTCGGCAAATCCGGCCATCGCGACCTGTGCGGCTTGGCAGCGGGTGTTGGTGCCGAGGGGGCGTCGCGCCGGCCTCGACGATCCGGCGCGTGTCCTCGTCACCCAGGGCGCCGAGCTCAGCCAGACATGAGCGGATGCCGCTGCCGCATGCCTCGGCGACCGTGCCGAACACGTCCAACCGCGTGGCGGGCGACAGAGACAGGCCCCCACTCGGACGGATCCGGGCGGGGGCCTGTTGCTCTGGCCAAGGTGGTTACAGCACCTACCCGGCCTTGAGCACTGTCCAGTTTTCGTACGGCCTGCGACCCACACGACCCGGGTCCACATCGTTGGTGACCACGCGCTCCTTGGGAAGGTAGGAGCTGCATACGTGGTCCCAGCCGTCACAGTCCTCGTTCGGGTCGAGGTCCGACTCGATTGCGAGGAACGTTCCGTTGGCGTAGTTGGCGAATCGGTTGCCGTCCGAGAGCTGCCATTTCTGTGTGTCCTTGTTCTGGCAGGCGGCCAGGGTGACGTCTCCCCACGCGCCGTAGGGCTCGGCGATTGTCCGGCCTGCGGATTCCATGCACCACTGGCCGTCGCCGGTGGTCAGGCGCCCGTCGTGGTGGTAGGCGAACGCCTGTGTCCCGTCGTTGGCGGCCTTGTCGGTGTGGGTCAGCTTCTTGTTCGCCACGTCGGCAGTGAGGTACCGGCCCTTGGTCTGCAGGAGGACAGGGGTGTCGAACGGCATGAATCCGGGGTCCATCCAGCCCATTCCCTTGAGGGCTTTTTCGACTTCAGCGGTGTCGATGGGCTTCGGGGCGAAGTTCCAGATCGCGCACGCCTGCTTGTCGTACCAGGGACCTTCGTTCCCGCGGTCGTCCTTTTGGCAGGCCATCTCCTTGCGGGCGCGGCCGTCGATGTGGCCGTCGTAGCTCAGCTCGGCCCACCGCTCCCCGAACGGGGTCACGAACTTCTGCTGGGTGGCCTTGTCCTCCCAGAGCTTGTTCAGCTTGTCCGCCAGGCTGCGGGCCACTGCCTTGCGGATCTCGGCGACCGACCTCGTGGCAAGGGCGTCGGTCTTGGCGTCGGCGTCGGCGAACTTCTTCTCGGCAGCCCAGGTCTTGGCGCCCAGATCTGTACCTTCCGGGACCGTCCCGGACGCGTCGGCGGCGTCGATGACGCGGGCCAGCCCCTTGGCGGTGGCACGCTGGACCTCGATCGTCTGCATCATGGCCAGGCCCATCTGCACAATCGTCCGGGAGCCGCCGTTGGCCATCCATCCCTTGCTGCCGGTGTCCGAGACGACATGCATGACGCCGTCGTGCCACCGTGTAGCCATCGTGTCCAGCATCGCGGCCTTCTCCGCGTCCTTCTTCGCGAAATTGATGAACTGGTCCACGATGACCTGGACCGCCATCACGGCCCATCCGGCGGGGCCGGCCGCCTCCAGGCCCAGGAACTCGGCGCCCTCCAGCAGCACGAAGGCCGCATCGAAGCCGAGATGGGTCCAGTCCTGCTTGACCGCGTCGGCGGACAGCTGCATCAGGTTGCCCACCGCGGGCATCATCGCGGTGAGCGCCGCGGCCTTCTCCAGGTCGCTGCTGTCGGCCGTGAAAGCCTGGACAATGCCCTGGACCCACATCGCCTTGCCCGCTGTGTCCGCCAGCTTCGAGGGATTGATGCTGGCGTGGGCACTGTCTGCCTCCGCGTGCCCGGAGACCGCCTCTCGGGTCTTGTCATACGGCAGATAGAAACCGGAGGCGTCGCCCAGGGCCGCGGTGAAGTCCTTGCCGAGCGTGATGTCCTTGACGTTCTCCACCGCAAGGAGCTTCTTGCCCACCAGTTCCTCGGCGTCCGCCCTCAGCTCGTTGCGGGTCTTCTCCCAGTCCACCTTCCCCAGGCACGACGCCTCACCCGACGACGCGCACAGCTCCTTCACCCGCTCCCCGAGGCGCTTCTCCAGCCGCTCGCCCGCGGCCACTGCCTCCGAACGCGCCTTCTCCCGGTCCACGGTCGCATCCGGCGCGGGACCGCACGGATTGGCTGTGGACCTCTTGAGGAGAGCAGGTATCTCAAGGCCTTCGACGGTTCCTGCGGTGGCGCGGACGCCGGGGGCGTCTATGGCGCAGCTGTGCTGCACTCCCATCCACTTCTGGACCATGCCCCGGCTAACTTCCTTGGTCTTCCCGTTGAGCGTGACCTTGATCTTGTCGCCCGGTTCGTTGAGCTGCCGTGTGATGTTCTTCCACTCGTTGATCAGGTCCTGATGCGTCTGGGGGAGCTTCGCTCCTTGTTCCCAATTGTCCGCCAGGGATTTCTCCACGGCTTTGAAGCGTGTGGCTTCGGATACCGTGACCGCCAGACGCACTACGTCGGCCTGGACGAACGGCTTTCCGGCGCCGACCTTGAAGTCGTGGAGGTTCTCGATCGTCTGAGCCAGCAGGTATCTTCCGTACTCCGGCTTGCCGAGCCCTCCCAACTTGGCGTAATTCTCGGGGAGTCCGGTTTTCGTCACTGTTATTTTTTCGTTCGGCGGCGCACTGTTTACATTCTGGGCGTACGCTTCCCACTTGTCGTGGAAGGCTTCCAGGGGGAATATCTCCCTTCCGCTGTCCGCCTTCCTTTCCCATGCCTCGAGGTACAGATCGTCCATATTGAGCAGCAGGGTGACGGCCTTGCCTTCAGTCTCGAGCGGCAGCGCCAGATACTTTCCGTCCCGCGCTGCGTCAAGGGCCGGGATTCCGTTCGCCGTGCGGGGTGCGACGTAGGAGCGCAGATCCTCGATGAGCTTCTGGAAACCTTCCGTGTCCAGCTTGTCGAGATCAATGACGGCCCCGCCGCGGAAACCACGGTCGATGTCACGGGCCGGCCCCTGCCCGGCAGGAGCAAGCCCTGTCACGCCGCGCACGCCGGCCAGCGCGCGGGCACGGGCCGCGCCGCCGTCGGCGGCGAGAGCGGGCCCAGCGGCCAGCGGTGCAATCAGCGCCGCCAAGGCCAGGACCGAAGTGGCCGCAACGCGGCGGCCCCGCACGGGCGCGGCCTGGATCGTCGCGCGGCTGCGCCGACGCGCGGAGGCGTCCAACACGCCTTCTTCCTTCAGGAGTCGGGGCCCGGCCAGGCCATCACGCGAGGCTTTCCTCGCGCTGCGTGCTGTAAAGGCGGCTGCGACGGACTCGACCGCGAGCGGCACTCGCGTCGGCCTGTTGAAAACCGGTCTCATCTTCCTTCTCAAATTGGGCATGCCGATCCACTGGCGCCACCCGCATCGCCCCTGAACAGGGCGGGACGGTGAGCTGCGCCAGTGGACTGACGAAACGTGTCTCGGGGAAGCGAGACTGCAAGACGCGCGGCTGCAGCACGAAGAGAGTCAGGGCGGCCCTGGATATCCGGGGTGCCTGCAAACAAGCGCCGACCCTACGGGTCGGCGCTTTTACCTCAACACCTCGCGGTGTGCAACCATGTCTGGCAGCTCTTGGTGAAACGTTAGCAAGAATATGGGTTGTTCATGGTTCAATGGATGCTGACTGACGGGTGGGCGGGAGCCAAGCAGGACCCGCTGGAACGCAGGTACCGGCTCGATGCCCATGGGGATCGCCGCAGTCCGCCGCGTGCTCAATCGCATTCTCGGAGCTCGGCACCGCGCCTGCCCGTCGGGGCCGGGAACGTCGGGTAGTTGGCGCGGGCGTAGCCGCAGGGCAGCGGGAGAGATCTCCGGGAGTCCGACCACCTCCTCCAGCCGGGCGGCCAGTTTTCCGCAGCACCGGATCGACCTGGTTCGCCTCTCGGCCGGCCCCCTGGTACCCGCCGTTCGGGGGCGCCGGCATCGGACGTTGAGCCCGCTAAGGTGTGCTCGTCGGGTCGTTCGAACGAGCCCGCCGCATTCGAGGGCCGTCTCGACGGCTCTGCCGACCGGCTCCGGGGGAGCAGGCGCCGGACCGCCGGTACGCTGGCGGCCGATGCCGGAAACCGGCCACCCCTCACCACCCTCCCCAACGCCTGCGACGCCACCGGCGGAGATGCCTCGTGGTGCGGCCTCCTATGAAGGAGAGTTCCGCAAGAGAATTGCCCGAGCGGAACTGGAGCGCGTGCTCACCTCGCCGACAGTGAAGCGCCTGTTCGTCGAGCTCGCCACGGGCGTGAACTAGCATGCCGCATCAGGCCAGGTCCGCCCGGTGAGTCGTTTCCAAATGGCCGGGTGGAAAATGATCCCGTGAGTTTCGATCTGGTGGTTCTTGCGATGGACGAGTCGGCTGACGCTGCGACAGCGCGCGCGATGTTCGAGCGGTGCACGTCCGACAACCATGACGAGGGTGAGCTGGATGAGCGGGTGGTCGGGTTCTACGAGCGGCTGCGCTCGCGGTTCCCGGACCGCCCGCCCTATGCCGCGGAGTCGCCGTGGATGTCGACTCCATTGGCGGTCGGCATCGACCATGTGATCATGAATCTGAGCTTCTCGTCGCGGAGTGACGTGGCGCTCAAGACGATCAAGGAGCTCGCTGGGGAATTCCGCCTGGTCATCTGGGATCCACAGTCCCAGGACGCCTGTCTGCCGCGGACGTGAATGCCCCGTTGTTCGACCCGGCTCAGGCGTGTTCACCCTGGTGACGATCTCACGGAGGCGTTCGTCGACCAGGGTTTGCGGCGGCCAGGCCCGGTTGGGCTCTCTGTTCGAGGAGTGGGAGGCGAGAAATGTCGGGTTGCTCACGTAGTCGGGCAGTCCGGAAGTCTGGTTGAGCAGTTCGCGGATGGTGATCTTGTTGCCGTCATAGCCGTTGGCATTGACGGCGCCTGGCAGCCACTTGCCGACGGGTGTCGTCGAGGGAGAGCTTGCCCTCGGCCTCCAGCGTCCCGCCGCTCTGCATGTTCTCGATGTGGCGGGGGCTGGTGAACAGGGGCTGCGGCTCGCCGCCCGCGCGCATGTCGCCGACGGCGAGGGCCCAGTGGTCCGCGGAAGCGCCGTCGAGCCGCCGTACCGGGAGGTTCGGGATATGGACGGACGCCACCACGTAGTCCAGCTCGCGGCCGCCCTCATAGCGCCCGGCCATGGTGTCGGTCTGCAGGAAATAGGCCTCGCAGTCCGCGGACCTGTACGCCCAGCGGTGGTGCTGGATGTATCCCGCCCGGCCGACCTGCGGCAGTCCTCGCCCTCGCCGGAGGCGAGGTACCACCCCGGCGTCCGGTCAGCGGGTGGCGAGGAACTCGAGCGTGTCGATCACGCGGTTCGAGAAGCCCCACTCGTTGTCGTACCACGCGACCACCTTGACGTGGCGGCCGTCGACGCGGGTGAGGGCCGAGTCAAAGATCGACGAGGCGGGATTGCCCGTGATGTCGGACGACACGAGCGGGTCGTCCGAGTACTCGAGGATGCCGGCGAGCGGCCCCTCCGCTGCGGTGCGGTACGCCGCCAGCACGTCGTCGCGCGTCACGTCGCGGGCGACGGTCGTGTTGAGTTCGACGATCGAGCCCACCGGCACCGGTACGCGGATCGAGTCGCCCGACAGCTTGCCGGCGAGGTTCGGCAACACCAAGCCGATCGCCTTGGCGGCGCCGGTCGTGGTCGGCACGATGTTGACGCCGGCGGCCCGGGCGCGGCGGGCGTCGCGGTGCGGACCGTCCTGCAGGTTCTGCTCCTGCGTGTAGGCGTGCACCGTCGTCATGAATCCGTGCTCGATACCGGCGAGTTCGTCGAGAACCGCGGCCAGCGGCGCGAGCGCGTTGGTGG
Organism: Streptomyces blastmyceticus; assembly: GCF_039521185.1. Lineage (NCBI taxonomy): Bacteria > Bacillati > Actinomycetota > Actinomycetes > Kitasatosporales > Streptomycetaceae > Streptomyces > Streptomyces blastmyceticus. The sequence goes on from NZ_BAAABW010000013.1 coordinate 249,771, forward strand.
TACAGGAGGCGCTCGAGACGATCGTGTGCACGGCCGGGTCGTAGGCGTCGGTGTTGACCCCGAACGCGAGCGTGACGTCGGCGCCGTCCGACGGGGCGCTGACGAGTACCTTCTTCGCGCCCGCGTCGAGGTGGGCGCGGGCGGCCTTGGCCGAGGTGAAGCGGCCGGTGGCTTCCAGGACGATGTCGACGCCGAGTTCGGCCCACGGCAGCTGCGCCGGTTCGCGCTCGGCCAGCACCGTGATCCGACGGCCGTCGACGAGGAGGGCGTCCCCGTCGACGGTCACCGGGCGCCCGAGTCGGCCGGCCGTGCTGTCGTAGGCGAGCAGCCGGGCGAGAGTGGCGGGCTCCGTCAGGTCGTTGACGGCGACGATCTCGAGGGCGCTGTCGCGCTCCAGCAGTGCGCGCAGCACATTGCGTCCGATGCGGCCGAATCCGTTGATGGCGATGCGAGTCATGAGTGATATCCCTTCCTTTCGCCACCAGGGTCGCCCGCGGCTCGCGCTGCTGACAGTGGCGGGATCGCCATGGTTCAAAAGGATCCCGCCACGCGGTGCCGGGCGGGTTACTCGCCCCGCGTGAAGGTTCGCCGGTACTCGCTCGGTGTGGTGCCGAGGATGCGCTGGAAGTGCAGGCGCAGGTTCGCGCCGGTGCCGAGCCCGACATCGGCGGCGATCTGTTCGACGCTGCGCTGCGAGCGCTCGAGCAGTTCGCGGGCCAGGTCGATCCGGGCGCGCATCACCCACTGCATCGGCGTGTAGCCGGTCTCCTCGACGAAGCGCCGGGAGAACGTGCGCGGCGAGACCTCGGCCTGCCGCGCCAGTATGTCGAGGGTGAGGGGCTCGCCGAGCCGGTGCAGCGCCCACTCGCGGGTGGCGGCGAACCGTTCGCCGAGCGGCTCGGGGACGCTGCGCGGCACGTACTGGGCCTGGCCGCCGCTGCGATAGGGGGCTGCAACCAGACGCCGGGCCGCGTGGTTGGACGCGGCCACTCCGAGGTCGCCGCGCAGGATGTGCAGGCACAGGTCGATGCCGGAGGCGGCGCCGGCCGAGGTGAGCACGCTGCCCTCGTCGACGAACAGCACGTTCTCGTCGACCTGGACGAGCGGATGCCTGGCCACAAGTGCCCGCGTGTAGTGCCAGTGCGTCGTGGCGCGCCTGCCGTCGAGCAGGCCCGTGGCGGCGAGCGCGAAGGCGCCCGTCGAGATGGCGGCGAGCCGCGCACCCCGGTCGTGGGCGGCGATCAGTGCGTCGATGACGGCCTGCGGCGGGTCGTCGCGGTCCGGGAACCGGTAGCCGGGGACGAAGACGATGTCGGCCCACGCAAGCGCGTCGAGGCCATGGGCGACGTAGTACGCGAGACCGTCGCCACCGGTCACGAGGCCGGGTGTCGCCCCGCACACCCGCACCTCGTACGGCATGCTCGCGCGGGTCGTGAATACCTGCGCGGGAATTCCGACATCGAGCGGCTTCGCACCCTCGAGCACAAGGACGGCGACGCGATGCAGGCGGGAGGCTGGCACAGGAAGAGGTTACGTGGGCCTGACTTCGATACGCCCACCGCGCGGACCGGGCAGACGACACACCGGCCAGGCTGTCTTCACATTGCACTCCACCGCCTGTCCCGCCGCCATCGCAGCGTCGCCCGCTGGCGACCCCGATAGCCGGGGCCCACGCCGTCGGATGGTGGTGACTCTGGACACTGACTTGGCCGTCGAGGACGGTCACCACGGTCCGCGAACTGATCGGGAGAAGTGGCTTGGCAGCCAGCCCGGTCGCTCTGTCAGCGGTTCCGCCTGTGACTGACTTCATTTTGCCTGCGCGGCGCGCGACCTCAGGAGCTTCTTGTCCGGCTTGCCTGCATCTTTCAGTGGCAGCTGATCGACGAAGGTGATGTGCGTCGGTTCGTACATCGCGCCGCGCTGTTCGCGGACCATGGCCCGCAGCTCGGCTGCGTCCACCCCGGCTCCTGGGGCCCGTACCAGGGCCGCGTGCACCTGTTCCGTGTGGTCGTTATCGCGCACGCCGAAGACGGCGCTGTGGAGCACCTGGGGGTGGGAGTTGAGGAGATCCTCCAGTTCGGTGGTGTAGACATGGCCGCCGACCACGACGATCATGTCCTTGATCCGGTCGACGATGGTCGGGTAGCCCTCGGTGTCGAGGAATCCGATGTCGCCGGTGTGCAGCCAGCCGTCCCGCAGTACCTCGGCGGTCAGCTCGGGCTGCTTCCAGTAGCCCTGCATGATCATGGCGGAGCGGACGCAGATCTCGCCGCGTTCGCCGTGGGGCAGGTCGTTGCCGTGGGCGTCGCGGATGGCCATCTCGACTCCCTTCAGTACTTTGCCCGCGGAGCGCAGTCGCCCGGGGTGGGCCAGGTCGTGGTCCTCGGGCCCGAGGACGCTGATGCTGCCGGACTCGGTCTGCCCGTAGCCCTGCAGGAGGACGGGGCCGAAGCGGTGTATCGCGTCGGTGATGCGGGCCGGGGACGCCTGGCAGCCGCCGTAGATCACCTGGCGCAGGCTGGAGGTGTCGGTGCGGTCCGCGTCCGGGTGGTCCATGAGCCGGTACAGCAGTGGCGGCAGCAGGTAGAGGTGGGTGATGCGCTCGTGTTCGATCGCGGCGAGCGCCTGATCGGGGTCGAAGTCGTCCTGCAGTACCACGGTGCCGCCCTCGGCAAGCATGTGGTCGGCGATGAGTCCGGCGGCGTGCGCGAGGGTGGTTGACACCAACTGCCGGGGTCGGTCGGCGTTTTCTTCACTGGGCTTGGGACGCATCCTGCCGGCTCTCTCGAAGCTGGTGCAGATGCCCTTGGGGTGGCCGGTGGTGCCGCCGGTGTGGCGGATGGAACAGATGTCCCCGGGGCGGGCCAGGCTCGATATCGGCTCGGCGGACATGGCCGCGGCCAGCTCCAGCAGGTCGGTGCCGAGTTTGCTGACGCCGAGGGTCAGGACGTGCGGGACCGGGGCCAAGGCTGTGACCTCGGCGGCCCGCGTGGCGTACGCGGGGTCCACGATCAGCGCCTGGGTCTCCACATCGCGGACGATGGCGGCCTGGGTGTCGGTGGAGAGCTTGTTGTAGAGGTGGGTGACCTGGCAGCCGAGCAGGTTGGCGGCATAGCGGGCGGCCAGAGTCTCGGGGAGATTGCCGCTGAGCAGCGTGACGGTCTGCCCGCGCTGCAGACCCTGGGCGCGCAGTGCGTGCGCCAACTGGTGGACCAGGTCGCGGAATTCGCCGGCGTCGATCCGCCGCCCCTGGTGGACCAGTGCCTCTCGTGCGGGTGTGGCCCCAAGTGAATCCAGGATGTCGTCCACGAATGAACGGAAGGGCAGGGCGGCAACGGACATGACGGATTCCTTTGCATGCGTATTGGTCCGTTCTGGTGCACTCACGCGCGTGCGGCAGAGAACGGGGTGGCCGGGCTTCGGTATGTGGAGCTTCCCTGGCCTGCATGGCGCGTGGTGGCGGGCTTCCGGTGCCGCACCGGTTTCATGTTCCACGGTGCGGGACCGGGTCAGGGTGCGGGCTGGTTCCGCAGCAGGGCATCGAGACGGTCGAGGGTCCAGATCCAGGTGTCCTGGGCCGCGGGGGAGCTGTGACTGAAGCTGCCGGCCATCTCCAGACCGATGTGGCCATGGATGACGCTGCCCAACAGGCGGACAGCGTGCGTCTGGTCGGGCTCGCTCAGGTCATAGCCGCGCAGGATCGCCCGCAGCATCAGGGAGTGCCTCAAGGCGGCACTGTCGGCTGCCGTCTCCCGATCGAGCCGGAGCTGGGTGGCGGCGTAACGGCCGGGGTGCTGCCGGGCATAGTCGCGGCAGACGTCGGCGAAGGCGGTCAGAGCGTCCCTGCCGGCCCGCCCGGCGAGGGCGCCGGCGGCCATGTCGGCGAGTTCCTCCAGAGAGAACAGGGCGATCCGGGTCTTGAGGTCTTGGAGGTTCTTGATGTGCGCGTACAAGCTCGCGGTCTGGACGGGGATCGTGTGGGTGATCGTCGCTGCCGACGGAGGGGGAGCGCGCGGAGGCGTGTCTTTTCGGATCTTCGGAGGTTAGTGCAAGCGGATCGCGCAGGGCGGTCTGCTTGACTCAGGGATGCTCGGGGAAAGGGGCGGTTACCCGTGGCTCGTGGTGGCAGGATCCTGGCCGTACTGGCACTTTCGGCAATGACCGTGTGCGGAGGCGTAAGCGCAGCCTCTGCGCACGGGGGCAAGGACGCAGGCGGTGAGGACATCGTGGGCGGTGTCCTGTCGGTGGTGGGCAGCAGCACCAGCACGGGGCATGCCAATCAGTGTGGAGCCCCCATCGGCAGCGTGGGAGTGAAGTCGGCCTGTCGGGCCGGGCACGACCACGCTGGCCATGACCGGTCGGGCAGCGAGCGGGTGGACGGTGGGCTGCTGTCCAATGTCGCCGCCTGGAACGCGACCGGTCACAGCAACAACTGCGGTAACCCGAACGTCGCCGTGTTCAGTGACACCACCTGCATCACCGAGGACGTGCACCATGGCCACTGACCCTCGGCCTCAGAACCTGCCGGACCGCCGGGGGAAGTAGTCCTCCAGTACGCCTTCGCGATGGACGTCGAGTGTGGCGCAGTGCAGTCCACCCCCGAAGGGGGCCACGTCCCAGAACGGCACCGGGACGACCTCGAAGCCCAGCCGGTCGAGCTGTTCCATCTGTGCGGTCTCGCTCGCTTCCACGCAGACGGTTCCGGGGTCCAGCACCAGCACGTTCATCGACAGCCAACGGCTGCATGCGGACAGCGGAGGTGGTGCCTCCCGACCGGGTACAGCTGCGTGGATGACCTGCCAGTCGTTCACTTTGAGATGCTGCAGCAGCTCCTCCTCGGCGGGCCGCTCGGCGCAGTGCAGAACCAGTCCCGGGCGGAGCGGCACCCAGGTGGCGTCGATGTGCATGGGGTGCGCGTTGCCGAACGTCACTCCATGCACACGGTGTTCCGGCAGATGTTGTCGCAGCCAGCGGATCCCGGCCGCGTTCGTGGCGAGGGACCGCTGGACGAACAAGTCCTTGCCGCAGCGGGCGATATCGGCGGCATCGAAGAGCGGCTCGGCCTCGGTCAGCACCAGTTCACCGGCCCTGACCCGGGCAATCTGCGCCTCATGTGGCAGGGCGTCGTACTCCTCCCAGAAGCCTGGCCGGTACGACGCCTCGGTCAACCGGGGCTTGGGGGCTGCCTCCCAGCGCATGCCGGGGTCGGTGCGGAAGTAGGACTCGATCAACGGTCGGTGAGCCAGGTACTCGAACCAGCGACTGCGAAACGACATGGTCGCCTCTAGCAGCTCGTTCCCGATCACCACCAGGACGTCCCGCACCGGCATGGCACCGAACATGCTCCGCTGCGACCACTCAGGGGTGGCGACCGGTCGGCTGAAGTCCAGCGGCCGGGGCCGGTCGACGCGGATCCCGCGCTCTTCGAGGACGCGGGTGAAGTTGTCCAGCTGCTCGTTCGCGGCAGCCGTCATCTCCTCGGGCAACGGCCCGTACGTACCGCGCGGAAAACCGTGCTCCGGCCAGTCCCGGACGACCGCCGGCTCGGGAGCCTGCACCATGGTGCCGTCAGCCCGGCCGACGATGACGTGCTTCAGCGGATCCCACTCGTTCCAGGAGCCGACCTTCACCGAACCTCCCCCTGGTTTTCGCCCGGCGCGCCCCGCTGCCCGAAGAGGGCAAGCAGCGCAAGGCCAGTCTGGCGTCTGCCCGGCCGCAGCACGAGAGGACCGAGCGCGGCGAGAAGCGCCCATCGCCAGCGGGCGTGGTGGGCCGGCTCCCTTTGCGGATCGGCTCGATGCAATAATCGTCGCCATGACGATAATAGTCGGAGATGTGCAAGCCGCCGTGCACGCCATGTCCGCCAAGCTCTACGACGGGCGCGTCTATGACCTGGTCGGGTTCAGCATCCGGGGTGCCTCCCACCCCTACATCGAGGTTCATGAAGGGATCATCCACATGGTCGTCATGGAGCGCGGTGTGGAATCCCAGCAACGCACCACCACCGAGGACCTCGACGAGGCCCTGCACTGGATCGCCCTCTACGCCACCAGCTCCCTGGCCATGCGTTGGGAGCTGGACCAGCGGGACAGGTGGCCCGCCGACCGGGACACGCGGATCGGCTGGAACGCCAAGCAGGTCGAACTCCTCCGCCTCATCGACGCTCGGTGGGCCGAGGAGTTCCGGGCATGTATCCCCGCGCAATGCCCGGGAGTCCGGCTGGAGGACGTGGACGCCCACCCCCTCACTTATGCCGCCAAGGGCCGTGACGCCGAAGAATCCTTGCTCGCCCGGTACTGGCGCAAACTGCGTACCAAGCTCCGCGAACCGTACTGAAGCCCTCGGCGGCGCGCGCCGGACAGCTCATCACTGCTGAACTGGGAAAACACGCCGCCCTGCCCCGCATGACAGCTTCCTTACTCACTTCGGCGCTTCGAGGCGATTGGCTTGTTCGTGCAGCTGATTGACGGTCATCTGCACGCTATGCCGTCGGTATGCGCAACGCGGATGGGGGTGGGCTGACGGCGAGGGCGCGTCAGCGCGCGAGGCGGTGCGGCTGGAGGCCGCCGGGGTTCGCCGATGGGCTGGGGTCGCCGGAGGTCGCCCGCAGGCTGCGGGTGAGCTCGAAGTCGGCCTACCAGTGGCACCAGGCGTGGACGGAGGGCGGGGGCGGCCCTGGCCTCACGAGGCGCGAGCGGTCAGCGTTGCAAGCCGGCCGCCTACCTCGACCAGGGGCCTGATGCCCAGGGCCGGGACGAGGGCCAGGTGTGGACGGGTGCGCGGGTGGTCACACTGATCGGCCGGAAGTTCTACGTGTTCTACAGCGTCTCGGGCGCCACCCGCCTGACGCATCGGCTCGGCTTCAGCCCGCAGATCCCATGCGGTGAGCCGCTGAGCGAGACGAGCGGGCCGTGACCGCGTGGAAGGAGGCGGCCTGGGCGGAGGTAAAAGATTGCACGTTGAATGAACAGGGGCAAGGAGGCGGTCAGGCGGATCTCGTATGGCGTCTTTCGCTCGTGCTGTTCATGCTGGTGAGGGGGCTGCGAGGAAGGTCTTCCATGGTTTCTGCGAGTGTCCGTACGAGCGGGCCGACGGTGGCCGAGGCCGCCTTCGACGTGTTGCGCGACTTCGGGGTCACGCGGGTGTTCGGGAATCCGGGCTCCACCGAGATGCACATGTACCTGTACTGGCCCGACGACCTGGAGTACGTCCTGGCCCTGCAAGAGGGCAGCGCGGTGGCGATGGCGGACGGACTCGCGCAGCGCACCCGTGGGCCAGGGGTGGCCATCGTCCACTCGGCCGCAGGTGTGGGCAACGCGCTGTCCAGCGTGATCGCCGCGTGGCGCAATCAGAGTCCGCTGGTGCTGCTGGCCGGTCAGCAGACGCGGGCGATGCTGCCCACCGAGCCGTACCTGTCCGCGCTCGAACCCGACCAGTTCCCCCGCCCGTATGTGAAGTGGGCCCTGCAACCCGCCCGCGCCGCCGATGTCCCCGGCGCCATCGCCCGCGCCTTGCTGACCTCCCTCACACCCCCGTACGGGCCCACGTTCGTGTCCGTCCCCGAAGACGACTGGTCACAGCCAGCGGCACCGGTCCCCGCACACACCATCGTGCCGACGCTGGGCGCCGACCCCGCCACGATCACCCGCTTCGCCGACACCCTCTCCAGCGCCACGCGCCCGGCCCTGGTAGTCGGCCCGGCGGTGGACGGCGACGCCGCCGCCCCCGACGCCGTACGGCTGGCCGAGCGCCTCGGCTCCGCCGTTTACGGCGCCCCGTGGACCTCCCGGGCGAGCTTCCCCGAGCGGCACCCGCTCTTCCAGGGATTCCTGACCGCCACCCGAGAGGAGGTGGCCAAGCAGCTCGACGGCCACGACGTCGTCCTCGTCATCGGTGCCCAGGTCTTCACCTACCACGTCCACACCGAAGGCCCCTTCCTCCCCAACGGCGCGCAGTGCCTGCACCTGACCGACAACCCGGTCCACGCGTTCTCCGCCCCCATCGGCGACAGCCTGATCTGCTCCGCCCGCGCCGGAATCCGCGCCCTCCTCGACCAACTGCCGGACCGGCCCGCACACCGCACACCCCCCACCGCACCCCCGCGCCCCCAGCCCGCACCGCTCACCGCACCCCTGGAGGCATCCGCCGTCCTGCACCTGCTGCGCGACCTGGTCCCGCCCACCACCCCGGTATTCGAAGAGGCACCCTCCTACCGGAACGAGATCCGCGCCCACTTCCCGATGGAGGCCGGCCAGTACCACAACACCTTCAGCGGGGGCCTGGGCTGGGCCCTGCCCGCGGCCGTCGGCGCAGCCATGGCCGACCCCGCCCACCGCACCCTGTGCCTCATCGGCGACGGCTCCCTCATGTACTCCGTCCAGGCCCTGTGGACCGCCGCCCGCCACCAACTCCCCCTGACCGTAGTCGTCCTCGACAACACCGAGTACGGCGCGATGAAGGAGTTCACCACCCTCTACGGCATCGACGCCTTCCCCCCGCCGATCCAGTCCGCCCTCGACCTGCCCGCCCTCGACATCCAAGCCGTCGCCACCGGCCTCGGCATCACCGCCACACACGCCGACGACCCGTCCCACCTGGCCGAAACGCTCACCGCCGCCCTCACTGCCCGTGGTCCCACCCTCGTCGACGTCCGCGTGCAGGCCCTGCGCGGTACCGGCCCCTTGTAGCCCCTGGCAAGCCCAACCACGCTGAGCCGCTGCAGCCCGCATGGGGAGAGAACGAGCAAGTCGGAGGGAACGAGTAAGTCCGGGTACACACCCGAGCGCAGGTGGGGTTCAAAGATCCTCATCAGCATCGCCCCGGTCGTGAAGGTCTCCGGCCGGGGCTCCGGACGGGTCTCGGTCGCTGGCCTGATCGTGATGCGGCCGGGCTCGTGGACCCGGATGTGCCACCGGCTGCGGCGCCATACGGGGCGCAAGGGTGAACGCCGCAGCCTGTCCGAGCACGACTGCGTTGCTCTGATCGACGGAATCCACCAGCTGGTCAAGGCGCCGATCGCGCTGGTCCGGGACCGGCTCAATACCCACGTCTCCCATGCCATGCGTGACCTGATCAGCGCGCGGGACTGGCTGATGGTGTTCATCCTGCCGATCCACGATCCTCGACTGCTGCCTCGCGGCCGCCGGCCTCGCACTCGGCCTTCCACCACCAAACCCTTGAAACAGTGAGCTCAGTAACGGTCGCGCAGCCGGAACCGGAGCTCGGCCAGTGCACTCCTCGCTCGGTCGGTCAGTGGCCAATGCTTGGGGCCGGCGAGCCAGGAATCGTAGAACCCCTGCTGGGCGGCGACGGTGCCGACAGAGGCCGGCTCCGCGCGGTCGAAGATGGACACACGTCGGTAAGCGGCCCGGCCCGGCTTCAGGATGTACAGGACGCGGCCACCCCACATATCGCGGGACATGCCCGACGGGAATGCGTCGATCCTGGCTCCGTTGCAGAGCAGTTGGTAGCCCAAAGGCTCAATCTGCAGCCTGATGCGTGACATCGCCTCGAATATGTCGTCGCCGTCGGCGCTCCAGGCCCAACCGTCGCAGCTCTTGAGGGTGATGCCGGGGATTTCGCTCTCCTCGAGGAGGAGTAGCCACGTCTCCTCGACACCACCTGGTCCCAGAACACTCATCGGCACGTCGGTTGTCATTGTTCCCCCATAGTTCGCGGATGCTCGCCGGCGGCCTGCCTGCGAGGCCCAGTGGTAAGGACGGCCCTCAATGATGAGGCGCTGGTGATCCGCAGGATCCTGGCGCTTACCGCCCCCCATTTACCCGGCGAGCCTGACCCACCTTCATGACGCTCCCGTGCCGCCCTCCACCGCGATAGTTCACCTGGCGGGTCAACGGTTGCGCGCCGCCCAGCCTGCCCACCTTAGGGCTTGTCCGGTGGATCTTGCCGCGTACCAGTCGCGTAGTCTGAGGCCGCCGCTTCTGTCCCTCGGCCCCGTCAAGGAAGATCAGTTGACTCCGCATTCCCTCGCGTTCTACATAGACGTGGTCACCTCCGGAACAGTGCTCGGTGCCAAGCCGACGGACAGTCCCGACCGGGTCACGGCGATCCTGGGTTCCGATTTTGCCGAGAACTCCCTTGACGACCACAGCATGTGGCGCGACTACGGAATGGTCGAGTTCTTCTGGATGCGGGAAACACCGGACCATCCTTGGCAGGGGAACCACTTCACGCTGCAGGTGCATCGGCTGTCGTACTGGGGCGGCAGCATCGTCAACGGGGCGATTCGCGACCGGTACGGGCGCTTCGACCGCCACCTCCGGTTCGACAAACTGGAGCGGCTGTTGGGGAAGCGCGGTGTGCCCCTGGAAGACGCCCCGGACGTGAACGCTCCGACCTTTGCCCGGCACTGGCAGCCTGCTTCGCAGGTGTCCGTCATGGTGTGTCGGGCCCACGAAGAATGGCGGGAACGTCGGCGCGGCGACGACCGTATCGGAGATGTGTACAAAATCTATTCATCGGTGAGTGCCGAAGAAGTGGCACGGGACAGGGAGCGCTACGGCCGTCAGGACAGCCGGGAGCTGTCCGGCAGAGCCTCATCGGAGCCATAGCCGGATCGCGGCGAGGGTGACGGTGATGGTCCGGCCGGGTGCGGGAACGGCCGCCGCCGAGTCGGCCGACGCGGATACGTTCCATGACGGAGATGAGCTGCGGGGCGTCGCCCCACTGGCCCGGAGTGATCAGCAGGGTCAGGGGACGACGCCCGCCCTCTCCGGCGAGATGGATTTTGCAGGTGAGGCCGCCCCGGGAGCGCCCGAGCCCCTCGTCGGGACGGTGCTGCCGGGGCATACTTCTTTTCCCGGAACCCGTGGGGATCTACTACGCGCGCCGGCGGCATGCTGGTGGGCCCGGCAGGAGGCGCCCGCAGGATCGCAGATCACGAGCACCTTCGTAGTGGACATGGCCGGGATTGTGGCGCGCACCGCCGTGTTGATACCAGGCATTTTCCTAACGGCGGCGGGCAACGTCGGCGGCGTACGCGCCCCAGTCTCCGGCGGCGGCTCTCTGCCATTTGACGGCGACGGTGATGTCGAGCCGAGGGTGCGGGCGAGGACCGCGGCCAGCAGCTCGGTGGCGAGTTGGAAGAGGGCGGTCGAGTGGGCCTCTGCGAGGCGGATTCCGAGTTTGCGGAGCCGTTCACCCATAGCCCAGGCACTGATCGGTCGGCCGGGCCGGCCTCCGGGGAAGAGCCAGGGTGAGTCTGTCCGGCTGGGCATAGCGGAGCAACAGCAGCCCGGCTGCCCCCTGGAAGCCAGCCGTCCAGGACGAGCGGGGCTTCGGCGGTGTCGTGGCTCTCCTCAGTCGTGGGACTCCGTTCATGAGGATCCAAGTGCAGGGCCGCGGCGCGGCGGGAACAGCCGTTACTGCGTGGGCGCGCCGCCGCCTGGCCCGGTCGGATGCTGGGAGGCGTGGAGTTCCCGATAGGTGCGGGCGAGGTGGTCCTGGAGGCGGGCGTGGCGGAACTGGTAGACCGCGCCGGCCTGGCGGAGCACGCCCCGCTGGTAGGCGTCTTCGAGGAAGGTGACGACGGGCCAGGGCAGTCGGCCGGTCAGTGGCAGCCAGATCCGGGAGAAGGCCACCCACTGGCCGTAGGCGGTGAAGGCGAGCCCATAGCTGAGGACGCCGCAGAGGCCGCTGGTGACACCGACCTGGACTGAGGCCGAGAGGTTCCATTTGATCGGACCCAGGAGCGCCGACAGGGGGTGCACTATCACCCAGGCCCCGGTGTCGACCAGGAGCCCCAAGGCGGGGGCCCAGAGGAGGAACAGGATGGTGCTCGTCCGGCGGTTCGCGCGCAGCAGGCCCACCGGGTTGACGGCCGACTGGATGTCGAGCGGGGATTCGAGGAGGGCCTGGAGGCCGAAGGCGGGGCCGGCTCCCAGGGCGAAGACGAGTCCGAAGAAGATGCCGTCCTTGAGGCTGATGTTGAGGGATTCCGGGAAGCCGATACGCAAGATGACGCAGTTGAGCATTCCCCAGAGGAAGCCGTAGCTGAAGCCGTAGGAGACCCCGCCAGCCAGCCCGATCACGAGCCGGTAGGAGGCGCTTCGCCCGGTCTTCCGGGCCCTGCCGAACACCTTCACGCGCGTGTCGGAGGGCGGCACGGCGGTGTCCTTGGCCGCGAACATGAACCAGTACGTGGTCCCGAAGGTGAGCCCCATGAAGAGACCTGCGGCCGCTGCGTTCACGAACTGGAGCATGATGTTGTGCAAGGAGCCGGTAAAGGCGCCGACCGTCCCGAGGACGAGCGCCGTGGTCGGACAGACCGCCGTCGCGACCGCCAGTGCGGTCACCAGTGCGCGCGTGCGGCGCCGCAGTCCCGAACCGAGGCGCCACCACTCCAGGTTGGGGGTGCCGAGCCGGGTCAGGTGAACGGCGAGGTAGCCGAGCCAGCACCGGGCGCGTTCCGGGTCGACGTCCGGACGCGGCCCGCTGCGCGGCAGATGCTCCGGCCGGGGACGGTAGGCAGCGGTGACGAAGTTGTCGAGGAAGTGCTCCTCCAGTTGCTCGGGGCCGTCGAAGCGTCGGGTGTCCAGGAGCGTGGCGGGGTCGTGGCCGGGGGTGTCGCTGTAGATGGTGCGGGCGAGGGTGATCATCAGTGGGGTGGTGAGTACGGTGGTGAGGTTGATGCAGGCGGGGTTGTCGGGTTGTTCGTGCAGTGCGGTCAGGACGGGGTCCCAGGCGGTTCCCGCGGGGTCTGTGCCTGGGCTCTTGCGTGTGCTGCGTGGGAGGTAGTCGGCCAGGTCGTCCAGGGTGAGGTCCGTCAGTTCCACCGCGGCGGCGGAGGTGAGGACATCGGTCTCCGCGACGGCGGCCGCGTACTGCGCGGGCCGGCTCGTGAGGAGCAGGGGCAGGGTGGTGGCGTTGAGCGCTTCGAGCGCGGGGCGGCGCAGCCCGCCGGCGATCTCGTCGAAGCCGTCCAGCACGGGGAGCACCCATCCGGACTCCACCAGCGCGGCGGCCAGAGCGGACCCGCCAGGGCCCGGGGCGGCGAGACCCGGGTGATCGCGCGTCAGCTGCGCGGCGAGCCAGTCCCGCAAGGTGGTGGCAGTGGGGTCCCACGAACCGATACTGAAGATCACAGGGACGCTCTCGCCATGGGCCCTCGACTGCAGACGGTCCAGGACAAACCGCACGGTCAGAATCGTCTTCCCCGAACCCGCCCGGCCCAGCACCACCAGCCGCCCCGACGGAATCCGCCGATACACACCCACGACCTCGTCCAGCCGCCCACTCAAATCGAGCGGACCGTGAGCGCCCCCGGCGGGCAGGCGCCGGATGTTGGCCCAGTGATCGATCAACTCCTCAGCAACCGGCCGCCAGCACACCGGCAACGGATACGGATCATGAACCTGCCGCTGCTCCTCCTCACGCTGCCAGCGGGCAGCCACCACCTGCGCAAGCTGCCCGGCAACCTCAGCCAGGGACTCGTGCAACGCCGAACCCGGCTGCCCAGTAGCTGGTTCGACGTGGCCGGTCGAGGCGTCGGGCTGGTTCCCGTGCCCGGTCCGGCGGACGGCAGCCGCCAGCAACTCCTCACGCTCCGTCGGCCGCAGCCCGAGCGCATCGGCAAGCAGCCGCACCGTATTCACCCGTGGATCAGCACGCTCACCCGTCTCCAGCCCCCGGATGGTACGCACACCCACACCGGCACGCTCCGCCAGCGCCTCCTGAGTGATTCCCGCGTTGCGCCGCAGTTGGCGTAACAGCGTGCTGAACTCGATGGCCACAGGTCACGACCTCTCCCTCGGACATGCGTTTGCCCAGGCGAGGACTTTAGCGCGGCCACCGAGCCGGATAGGGGGGCCGGCCGCCGGAGGTCACCGGCCCGTTGGCGCATAGCACCGGCTGCCTCGGCGCGAGTTGAGCGTGGCTCAAGCCCTCCTCCTGGCGGATCAGCCGTACCAGGTCCTCGGGTTGAGGGGCTCGGTCATGCTGGATGCGCTTTCGTGGTCGGCCGCTACCGCGCTATTCCGCGTTGCGCGGCGAAAGTCGCTGTGTAATCCGGTCGAACAGCTCCGCCAGTGGCTCGCCGACGTCCCGGCCGAACTCGGTCAGCCCGTAGGTGACCTGGGGCGGTGTCGTCGGCTCGACTTCCCGCCAGACCAAGCCGTCCTGGACCAGCGCGCGCAGGGTCTGGGCGAGCATCTTCTCGCTGACGCCCTGGATGCTCTCGCGCAGTTCGTAGAACCGGAGGTCGTTGCTCCGCAAGGAGATCAACACCCAGATGCCCCACCTGCTGGTCACGTGGTCGACGACATCGCGCGCGGGGCAGTCAGTGTGAAACACCTCATACCGCTCTCCCGACTCGGCCCGTATGTGCTGCGCGCTTCCCGTCACGTGATGAGCTTACCTAAAGGTATGTCCTTATCAAGAGTTAGCCCGCCTCCTAGCGTGAAGGCCACAGAAGACATACGAGAAGGAGCTGAACATGATTGTGGTGACCGGGGCTACCGGGAATGTGGGCCGGCCGTTGACGCGGGCGTTGGCCGAGGCGGGCCGACAGGTGACGGCGGTGTCACGGCACGCGGCGGCGGTGCCGGACGGCGTCCGCCACCTGGCGGCCGACCTGGCCGAGCCGACCGGCCTTGAGCCTGCGCTGACCGGGGCGAAAGCGCTGTTCCTGCTGCTGTCCGGCGACCTGCACGCCGCCGGAGCCAACCCGGCCGACATCATCGGCCAAGCCGCGACCAGCGGGGTTCGCCGGGTCGTCCTGCTCTCCACGCAGGGCGTGGCCACCAGGCCCTTCGGCGCAACGCGGATCGCGATGCGCGCGCTGGAGGATGTGCTACGGGAGTCCGGCCTGGAGTGGGCCATCCTGCGGCCGGGCGGCTTCGCCTCCAACGCCCTGTGGTGGGCCGAGTCCGTCCGCGCGCAGCGGGTCGTCGCCGCTCCCTTCGGCGACATCGGGGTACCGATCATCGACCCGGCGGACATCGCCGAGGTCGCGGCGGCCTGCCTGCTGGAGGACCGGCACACCGGCGGCGTGTACGAGCTGACCGGCCCGGAGGTGATCACGCCCCGCCAGCAGGCGGAGGCCATCGCCGCCGCGCTGGGCTCGCCAGTGCGGTTCCACGACCTCACCCGCGACGAGGCCAAGGCCGCCATGGCCCGGAGCATGCCGGCTGAGCTCGCCGAGGACACCCTGACCATCCTCGGTTCCCCGAACCCGGCCGAACTGCGCGTCAGTCCGGACGTCCAGCGGGTCCTCGGCCGCGCCCCGCGCCCGTTCGCCGACTGGGCCGCACGCAATATCGCCGCGTTCCGCTGAAACTGGTCAGCACCGCTGGAACTGCTCGGCGTGCTCGACGATCCACTGCTGACGGTCGAAGAACCTGATCGGAAGCCGACGTTGGCGATATGCCCGTAGAGAGGGATGAGGGCGGCCATGTCAGACGGCTCTGGCCGGGATCTTGGGACGGTCTCTGTCAGGAGAGATGAGCCGCTATCACTTCGGCGAATAGGTGGAGCCAGCTGCGCCAGTGGGCCGGTGCCCAGTCGCAGTTCATCTGGGTGACGATGGTGCGTCGGCCGTCGCGGTCCCCCATGACGAAGGTGAAGGAGCCCTGGATCATGCCGCCGACGCCCCAGGCGGTTCGGCCGTTGGGCAGAGGCATGGAGCAGATGCCAGCGCCGTAGTGGGCTCCGTCGATCCAGACGTTCGGCGGCACCGGGGTGGTGGTGAACATCTCGTGCTGCTGCTGGGGCGGCATCAGTTCGCCGTGGAGGACGGCGGTGAGGAAGCGGTCCAGGTCGTCGCAAGTGGAGACGGCCCCGCCGGCGGCCCAGGCGACTGAGTCGTGCCCAGCGTTCTGCTCGGTCACATCGTGCACAGGTGCGGCGGGATCACCATCCCCGGCATTCCTGGAGTAATGCCGGGGATGGGTGCCCCGGATCTCCGTCTCGTCGCCGGGCAAGTAGGTGCCGGCCAGCCCGAGTCGGCGGGTGACCTGCGCCGCTAACAGCTCGGCGAACGGCAGCCCACCTGCCTGCTCGGCGATCATCGCGGCGAGAATGTAGTTGGTGTTGCTGTAGGCCCAGCCCTCGCCGGGCGGGAACTGGGCCGGGTGAGCGACGGCGATCCGCACCAGTTCCTCCGATGCAATCCGGTCGAAGCGGCCGGTGAGGAAACCGGGGTTGAAGAAGCGTTCCATCCTGGCGGGGTCCATGCCGTAGGGGAAGACGCCGCTGGTCTGGCGGATCAGGTGCCGGACGGTGATACGGCTGCCGTCGTGCCCGTTGCCCCGCAACAGGCCCGGCAGCCAGCGGTCCACCGTGTCGTCCAGGCTGAGCGTGCCCGCGGCGGCCAGCCGCAGCACCACCGCCGCGGTGAACGCCTTGGTCACACTGCCGATCCGGAACCGCTCCTGCGGGACACGGGCGCGGCCGCTGCGGGTGTCCGCGACGCCCGCCGCCGACCAGCAGACCCGGTCGCCGTCACGGGTCCGGGCGACCATGCCGGGCACGCCTTCGCGGACAGCGCGCTCGATCACCTCGCGCACCTGCGGGGCAACGGGGGCCATGGGCTCGTCGGCATCAGTGGGGTAGTGCGAAGCACCCATGCGACTTCTCCAATCGAACGCTGGCATCCGGGTTTTACCCACCAAGAAGCTACGGTGCGTTCGGACACTCGACAATGGAACGTTCGCCTGGGGTGACGACCGTCTGCGTGGGACCGACCGCAGCCGTCACCTGAAGTGCCGCCCCGTGGTTGTTTGCGGTCCGTAAACCGGGTTCCCCGAGGTTCGGGAGGGGGTGAACCCAAGCCGGTCACTCCGTAGTTACGGGCGAACCCCGTGGGGCCGGTGCGGCTGTTCGTCGGGGGATCGCGCGTGCCCGCACCGGAGTGACCGGTTCGGGCCTGGCCGGGCGCCTGCCCCTCTCGTACGGTCCCCTGATGGCAACAAAACCAAGACGTGGCCGGTCAGCGACGATCGTGGCCCTGGCCATGGCTGCATTCCTCGCCGCCTTGGCAGCGCCGGCCGACGCGGCCTCTCACCGACCACGCACCACAATGATCAGTGCCGCCGAGGACGGCACACCGGGCAACGACTATTCGGACACCCCGACCATCAGCGCGAACGGCAGGATCGTCGCCTTCGCATCCCTCGCGACCAATCTGGTCCCGGGCGGCAGCGCGCCGCACACCAAGAA
Organism: Streptomyces blastmyceticus; assembly: GCF_039521185.1. Taxonomy (NCBI): domain Bacteria; kingdom Bacillati; phylum Actinomycetota; class Actinomycetes; order Kitasatosporales; family Streptomycetaceae; genus Streptomyces; species Streptomyces blastmyceticus. Next base: position 266,946 of record NZ_BAAABW010000013.1, read on the forward strand.
CGTCTACGTCCGCGACCTGCGCACCGCCAAGCTCACCCAGGTGAACGCACAGGACCAGGGCGCTCCGAACGACGCCAATGCCGACCAGCCCGCACTCAGCGCCAACGGCCGCTACCTCGCCTTCACCTCCAGCTGGTTAGAGTGGCCACGTCCCCACAACCCTCCGGAGCACCGGCACGCCGTCTACGTCCGCGACCTGCACACCGGACGCACCGAGAAGGCGAACGTGGGCCTGGAGGGCACCGACCGCGACGCGACAGACCCGTCGGTCAGCGCGGACGGCCGTTATGTCGCCTTCACCGCAGGGACGAGCGACCCCCTGGGGAGCCGGCACATCTATGTGCACGACCGGAGAACGGGTACCTCCCAGCGCATCAGCCGCCGGCCACCGGACGACTTTTCGGTCGCGGCAACCCCGTCGATCAGCGCGGACGGCCGCAGGGTCTCCTACGAGGGCTACAGCCCGTCGGTGTCCGGACCGGGGAACGGAAGTGCCATCTTCGTCTGGAGCCGGACCACCGGGCGCATCGAGCAGGTGGACACCCCGTACGAGGGCCCGCGAACGAGCCATAACTCCTATTCTGCGTCCCTCAGTCCGGACGGCAGGTACGCGACCTTCATCTCGTCCAACCTGACCGGCCTGCCCTGCACCGGCGGGTGGAACGACCACTACATCTACATCCGCGACCTGCAGCGGCAAATCACCTCGTGTCCCGGCATCAACGTCCGCTGGGGCAGCGAAACACCCACAGTGACCGCCAACAGCCGCTACCTGCTCTACAGCACCGACTCCCTCTACCTGCGCGACCTGCGCACCGGCCACACCCGAACGGTGAGCGTCCGTCTCGACGGGAGCCCGGCCTGGGCGTACGGGGCTGGGGCTGCGGCCGACGCACACAGCCACACGATCGCCTTCAGCTCCACGGACCCGGGCATCGCGCCCCGCGACCCCGGCGGCTACTGCCAGGTCTACGTCACCCACCTGCCCCGGCAGGACTAGGGCGCGTATCGAGTCGTGATCAATCTGGCGGATTTGCTCCACGCTATGGAGCGAATCCGGTAGAGCATCGTGCATGACACGAGTGCAACTGACGGACGAGGAGTGGGAGTTCATCGGGCCGTACCTGCCGATCGGCAGGTACGGCCCGTACCCCGAGCGGCTCCGGCAGCAGTTTGAGGGCGTGATCTGGCGATTCAGGACGGGCGGGCAGTGGCGGGAAATGCCGCAGGAGTTCGGGCCCTGGCCGACCGTCCACAACCGCTTCCGGCAGTGGCGGGACGCCGGTGTCTTCGAGGCCCTGCTGGAAGGCCTGATCGCCGAGGCCGCGAAGCGGGACGAGGTGGATCTCTCGCTGGTCAGCGTGGACTCCACCACTGCCCGCGCCCACCACGACGCCGCCGGGATGCACCTGGCACCCGAGGTTCTCGCCGCCCTGGAGAAGGCTGCCGCCGGGGAGGAAAAGGCCCGGTCAAAGGGGGCGGCCCGGAGGGACAAGACGGGCACAACGGAGACAGCGACCCCGCCCGGGAAGAGCGACGCCGCATCCGGCGCCGACACAGAATCCGGCTGAAGGCCGCCCTGCTCGGGCGATCGCGCGGCGGGCAGACCAGCAAGGTCCACCTCGCCGCCGACCGCAAGTGCCGCCCGCTCGTGCTCATCCTGACCGCGGGACAGGCCGCCGACAGTCCCCAGTTCATCCCCGTGCTCCGGAAAGTCCGGGTCCGCGGCCCGGTCGGGCGTCCCCGCACCCGGCCGGACACGGTCGCCGGGGACAAGGCGTACTCGTCCCGCGCCAACCGCGCCTACCTGCGCAAGCGCCAGATCAAGGCGCTCATCCCGGAGAAGAAGGACCAGGCCGCCAACCGGAAGAAGAAGGGCATCAGGGGCGGCCGGCCCGTCAGCCACGACGCCGCCCTCTACAAGGAGAGGAACACCGTCGAGCGCCTGATCAACAAGCTGAAAGCCTGGCGAGGCATCGCCACCAGATACGACAAGACCCCCGAGAGCTACCTCGCCGGCCTTCATCTCCGCGCCTCCATGATCTGGATCAAGGGCCTCACGCAAACCTCTTGATCACGACTCAATACCCGCCCTAGTACTCCAGCAGCGTTTCGCTATCTGGCCTGGTCAAAGGCGTCGTCGGGAGTGTAGTGGTCTGGTCGTGGATCAGGGGCGGTTCGGCCGGACCGTCCCTCCAACGTGTGGGTCGGGATTTGGTTGGCCGGTTCCGGTGCCGACAGCCTTCCAAGGTGATCGACGAGTATGCGGACGTGACGTGGGAGCGGGAACTCGACGCTCTCTTCCTGTGCATCGGCCATCGCTTCGGCCGTGCGGACCTGCGGCGTCGGATGCGGGACTATGTGCGGGGGCTTCTCGCTCCCGTCGGCCGTAAAAACGGATGGCAGCTGGCCGAGTTCGCCGGGCACCGCACCCCCGACGGCTTCCAGCGGCTGCTGAACGCGGCGAGCTGGGACGCCGACGACGTCCGCGACGACCTCCAGGCATACGTCGCCGAGCGCCTCGGTGAGGACGGCGGGGTGCTCGTCATCGACGACACCGGCTTCGTCAAGAAGGGCACCACCTCTGCCGGGGTGCAGCGGCAGTACTCCGGCACCGCCGGCCGCACCGAGAACTGCCAGATCGGCGTCTTCGCCGCCTACGCCACCACCCGCGGCCGCGCGCTGGTCGACCGGGAGCTCTACCTGCCCAAGTCCTGGACGGACGACCGGGAACGCTGCCGGGCGGCGAAGGTCCCCGACGAACGGGCCTTCGCCACCAAGGGGCAGCTGGCCAAACGCCTGGTGCTGCGTGCTCTGGCCTCCGATCTCCCACTTGCATGGGTGGCCGCGGACGCCGCCTACGGGCAGGAAGGACGCTTCCGTCGCCTGATCGAGCAGTCCGGCCTCGGCTACGTGCTCGCGGTGCCCAAGTCCCAGCAGGTCTTCGGCCCACGCATCGACCACCTGTTCGCCCAGGCCCCCGACGAGGCGTGGGAGACGATCTCGTGCGGTGACGGCGCCAAGGGACCGAGGCTCTACCACTGGGCGGCACTGGAACTGCCCACAGTCGCCGAGTTCGACTACCAGGGCGACACCCCCGTGCGCCGACGCCGGGCACTGGCCCGCCGCAGCATCAGCAAGCCCGACGAGATCGCCTACTTCCTCGCCTACGCACCACGGGAGACCACCGTGGCCGACCTGGTCCGGGTCGCCGGAACGCGCTGGCAGATCGAGGAGTGCTTTCAGGCGGCAAAGAACGAGTGCGGCCTGGACCAGTACGAGGTCCGCCGATACGTCGGCTGGTACCGGCACATCACCCTGGCCATGCTCGCCCACGCCTACCTCGCCGTGATGGCAACCGACGCGGCGGAAAAGGGGGCTGCAGAAACGCTTCCGGCACCCTGGCACCGCTCACCGTGGCAGAAGTCCGCCGGCTCCTGGCGCTTCGCCCCGGCCCGAACCGCCAAACCGGCCGGTCGCTTCGCGCGCACGCCCTGAACTGGTCACACTGGCGCCGCAGACACCAGGCCATCTCCCGCCACTGCCACTACCAACGACGACTCCACACGTTGGAGGGGCGGTCCGGCCGAACCGCCCCTGATCCCCGACCGGACCACTACACTCCCGACGACGCCTTTGACCAGGCCAGATAGCGAAACGCTGCTGGAGTACTAGGGCGGGTGCGCGGGTGGTGGTGGAGTCCACGCTGACCAGAGACAAGTTCACCTCGCCCCGCTCCGCCGCCTCGGCGATCAGACCCCCGGCAGGGCCTCGAAGACGCGTCACGCAAGAAGATCTGGCATCCCCCGCGTGAGGTTCCCATGGCGGACGCCCCCCGGGGTTCTGGGTGGCCCTCGGAGCGGGTAGGGCCCTGGCTGCCAAGGAGAGGAACGGCGGGCCAGGAGCCCGGAGTGCGGACCGCAGTCTGCATGAGACCGTCTGCCGGTTTCAGCCTTCCGCGGTGTGTGCCGGGCCCCTGGCGCGGATGCGCTGGCTGAGGAAGAGAGCGGCGCGATCCAGTGCCTCGTCGGCCTCGTCCAGGGCGTTGGCGAATGCCTGGAAGACATGTGGAACGTCAGCGGTGATGTCGAGGATGACGTCCACTCCGGCTTCCCTCGCGCGGGTGGCCATGCGTGTGGAGTCGTCAAGGACCATCTCGTTGGTGCCCGCCTGCAGGAGCATCGGGGGGAAGCCGCTCAGATCGGCGAGGGTGGCGGGGCTGAGCATGGGCTGGTGCGGGTCCTGTCCCGCGAGGTACATGGCCCCGGTGTGTTCCAGGCCCTCACGCGTGAGGAACGGGTCGATGCCCGCCTTGGTGTGCATGCTCTCGCCTGTCCGGGTCATGTCGAGTCCGGGGGAGAACGCCACGATCGCGGCGGGCATGGGCAGGCCCGCGTCGCGGGCGGCGAGGCAGGTGGTGACGGCGAGTCCGCCGCCGGCGGAGTCCCCGGCGAACGCGATCGCCGAAGGGGCTTCACCGCTGTCCAGAAGTGCGCGGTAGGCGCTCAGCCCGTCCTCGATCGCGGCCGGGAACGGGTGCTCAGGGGCGAGCCGGTAGTCCAGCGAGAAGGCCCGGAACCCGGTTCTGGTCACCAGATTCCCCGTCAGCGACATCGCCGTCTCCGGTGAGCCGACCACGTAGGAGCCGCCGTGAAAGTAGAGGACCGTCCCCGCCTTCGGAGCGCCGGCCGTCTCGACCAGTACCGCGGGCCGGCCGCCGAGCGCCGTAGTCCGGGTGTGGATCCCGGCCGGAACGATCATCTTGGCCATCATTGCCCTGAACCCGGCGCGGAGCTCCTCCACTGACCGAGGGCCCTCGGGCCGGGGCCGCCGGATCATCGCGTCGATTTCCGCACGCTGTTGCCTGCTCATGGTCTCCTCCATCGCAAGTGCATGCCAAAGAACTATATGCTCAGGCATGTAAGTTAGGATAGATGCCATGGCATCCAAGTCAAGCGGTGGCCGGGTCGACCTCCCGAGCTTCTTCGCCGATCTCGTCCGCTGCGAGACGCGCCTCTACAACGCACTGAACGACCGACTTCGCGAGCGGCACGGGATCGTCACCTCACAGTTCGAGTTCCTGTGCTTCCTGCGCGACCACCCCGGGTCCCGGGTGGCGGACCTCGCCGCCGAGTTCGCCATCGGGATCGGCGCAACCAGCAAGGGCATCGACCGCCTGGAGAAGCAGACATGGGTCATACGGCGAACCAACCCGTCGGATCGCCGCTCATCACTGCTCGACCTGACCGATGACGGCCTGCGACTCGTCGGGGCGGCGGAGGCGACCTTCAACGAAACGCTGACCGAGCTGACCGCGGGCACCCTCGACGGCCCCTCAGGGCTCGCCGCAGTACAGGGCCTTTCCGCACTGCGCTCTGTGCTCGAACGCGACCGGATCGGCCTGCCCACAGGCTGATCGGCGTGCGCATCCGACGATGTTGTGGGTACCAGGGTGAGGAAGGGGCGTCGGCGTGACCACCCAGCCCGTCGGCCCGTGAGGTTCCCGGACTGAGCTGGTGATCGCCGGTTGGATAACGGTCGTCTCCTTGCGTGCGATTCAAGACTGTTGGGTCAGGGCTTTGCGGAGCCGCGCGGTGAAGGCGCCCATTTCCTGTGGCGTTGCGTTGATGACGCCGTTCTCCGTCATGAGGGCGTGGAACTGTTGCTGCTCGTACGGGACGCCCGGAGGGAGCCCCGCGATGTGCCAGTGCACGTGGGCGTTGCCCTGCTGGCTGCCCAGCGAGTAGATGTACGTCCGCTCCGGTCGGCAGACCTCTTCCACGGCGAGGGCAATGCGGCGGACGAACAGCATCAGCCGCACGTACGCGGGCTCGTCCAGGTCCCGGACGACGTGCTCGAGGTGTTGTCTGGGGGCGACGAGGACCTTGCCGGGAAGGGTCGGCCACCGGTCGAGGAAGGCGACGTGCTCACCGTCCTGTGCGATCACGTGGTGCTCGTAGCCCGGGTGTCCGGAGAGGAACGCACAGATGAAGCACGGCCCGGTGCGGGTGCGCTCGGTGTAGGAGCCGAGGTCCATCGGCTCCCGCGCAGGCTCCCGACCGGGCTGTGGTGAGGGTTCACGCATAGGTGTCGCCCAGGTAGACCGCGCCCCGGCCTGAGCCGGCGGCCAGGGCGTCGGTGATGACGGCCGGCAGGCACGGCGGCAGCGTACGCAGCCCGGCGATCTCGTCCAGCGCGACCCACTCGACGCCGAGCTGTACGGAGTCCTGGGCGGGTCCGCCGAGCACCGTCGGCTCCCGGACGATGCGGCACCGGAACATCGCGTCGACCCGGTGCCCCGCACCGGACAGCATCAGGTGCCCGTCCGGGTGGTTGGCCTGGATGTACTCGCGCACCACCACCAGGCCTTCAGCCTTCACCCGCACGCCCGTCTCCTCGAACACTTCCCGCTCCGCACAGGCCGCCAGGGTTTCCCCGGCCTGCTGGCCGCCGCCGGGCAACCACCAGGTCCCTGGTCGCGGCCAGTCCCCACGCACCAGGAGCACGTGCTCGTTCCGTACGACCAGGCCACTCGCTGCGATCCTGATCCGTCCTTGATCCGTCACTCGCGTCATCTCCGCACGCTATTTGCCCTCGTTGAATGCGAGGCCCGACCGCCTCGTGTGAACTGACCGGAATGCGCCCTGCCTGGTGATCCGTCCGGCGGGCTGCTGCGCTCAGCGGCGCGGGGGCGTAGAGGGTCACGTCGGCTCATCGGGGTCGGCCAGCTGTGCCGTGATCGACGTCTTCAGCTCCGTCATCGTGCGACGAAAGGCGTCAGCCAGATCGACTTGGTAAAGGTGGGAGAGGATCAGCACCGACCACAGGCAGTCCGCCAGCTCGTGCTCCAACGCCGCGCGCCCTCCCGGGTTCTCGCGCGCCCCTTCTTCGGCCATGACCAGTTTGGCCAGGTCACCGACGTCCCCCACGAAGCCCAGCATGAATTCGTCCGTCCGCCAGACACGGCGATCGCGACGGTTCAGATCGTCGTACAGATCGCGAATTTCGATCGCCTGCTGTTGCATCTCGTCAAGGCTCACTGCTGCTTCTCCCTGTTCTGCCGGTTGTGGAACCGACGCGAGCCGTGACCGGGCAGTTGCACGGCAAGCACGCGGCGGTGCTCATTCCGGACAGCCCGTGCTACCGAGCCAGGGGACTTTCGGTGGGCTGGGGAGGCGGGAGTTCGGTGATCGGCTGCTGTGTGGGAGTCGGCAAGCCGAGCTTCTTCCGGGGCGACGAGGCGGCCTGCCAGAAGAGCTGTGCTGTTTGCTCTGGTGTGGCGAGGAGTCGGGCGTAGGTCTGGCCGGTTGCCTCGTCGCGGCCTGGCGGTTCCCATCCGGTGATCTGGGCTGCGTACCGGGCCCGGGCGCAGCGGCTGTTGTTCGTGTTGTCGTGGAGGTAGCCGAGGTAGAGCGGATCGCTGATACGTACCCGGGCCTCTTCCCACGCTTCTCTGCGGAGTGTCCGTTCCGGGGTGCCGTCATCATCAGGCTCTGCCGTGCCGCCGGGTAGGCATGCTGAGCCGGTGTCCTGGCCGATGAGGACGAGGACCCGGCCGTCCTCGGTGAACAGCCAGCCCCAGGCCTGCGTGACCGGCAGCTCGGCCGGCACGGGGTGGGTGTTCCATGGCCAGAGCTGGGGTTTGCGTGGGGTGCGCAGGACTTGGAGGTCGTCCAGGTGTGTGGGTGTGAGGGGGTGGCCGTCTTCGAGGATCGCGGGTCCGTTCCCGTTGATCCGCGCACGGAGTGCGGCCAGGGCGCGGCGGGCGTCGCCGGGACGCATGTGGTGGGGGAGGAGCGCCGGCTCGATGCGGCGGATGCTGGTGACCTCCCGTTCCGGCAGGCGGATACGGGCGAAGTCGTCGTCGGTCAGCGTGCCGCCGTCGAACACGTAGATCACCTCGCCCGGGAAGCCGGTTGGGTGGTCGTGTGCGCTGGGCGGCACCCAGTCGACGACGAGGGTGTGGGAGAAGCTGCGGGTGAGGCCGAGTTCTTCGTGGACCTCGCGCGCGATGGCGGCCGATGGTGCTTCGCCGGCGTCGATGGCGCCGCCGGGGAGGAGACACGCGGGGCGGTAGTCGACGTGTTCAAGGACCACGCACCCGCGGCCGTCGGTGAACAGGGCCGAGGCGCCGCTCCACAGTGCGCTGCGGCTGGCCGCGTACTGGGCGTCGGTCATCCGGCCCGACGTCGGGCTGACGTTCTTCTCATCGGAGTCCTGGTCGCGCAGCGCCATGGGAGACGTCCCTTCGGTCCGGTGGGTGACTCGTCCGACAGGGTGGCGCGGTCAGGGGATGTCCGGGAGGGCGTGCAGGAGCACGACCGCGTCGTTCTTCAGAAGTTGTTCGGCGGCACGGTGGCCGGTTTTCTTCGGGATGCTGGATGGGTCCCGTGGCGTGGGTGCAGAGGGCGGTGTGGCCGTCCGGGGCGAAGCCGTCAACCAGACACACACCCGCCTGCGGATGCCCGTCGAGAGAGCCTTCGCTCGCCTCAAGCACTGGCGCCTCTTCCGCAAAGCCCGCTGCAGTCCGAACCGACTCACGTCAATGGTCCAGGTCGTCCTCACCCTCGAGCAGCAACGCTGAAGATGCTTAGTGAACCTCTTTCATCCTCCGTTCCTGCAGGTTGGAGGATGTGCATCGCGAGCAGGGGCAGGCCCCTGACCAGCAGCGTTGAGACAGGCTTCTGTGGCTCACTCCAGCGTCATCATTCTTGCGGACAGGATGGAAGAGGTTCAGTCACCACAGGTGGCCGGGAAGGCGTTTCCTTTCTACAGATAGATCGTTTCATCGGATGTCATGCTGGTCGGCGATCACTTCGTCCCACGGCCCAGCGTGTCAAGCCCTGAGTGTCGATCATCTTCTTGAGGCGTTGCGCCTCAGCGATGGAGGAACCCCAATGAAGGACATCGCCCGTCGGAGCCTTGTGTCCTTGGCCATCGCCGTCACCGGTATGGGAGCTATCCTGGCCAGCGCCGGGACAGCCGCCGCGGATGAAGCCGCTTCGGGCCCCACCCTCTTGAGCATGCAGAACTTCCAGCAGGGTATTACCGGGCCTATCCTCAGTCCCGGCAGTGTCTCCGACCGACGGTTCCTCAACACCGACAGGCCCGCACTCGTCGACCTGAACAACACCCGTCAGGGAGTCGTGTTCTTCCCGATCGCGAACCCCGGATCGGTCAACACCGACAAGTTCATCAACCGGCCGTGACCATGAAGGTTCCAGCAGCCCTACTGGCCGCAACTGCCCTGGTTGCGTGCGCTGGCCCTGCCGCTGTCGCGCAGGACTCCGAGGCCTACCAGCGTCCCCTCGTCAGTGTCGACTGCTTGGGGCAAGGGGCCGTACTCGACCTCTTCGAAACCCGCCGATACGACTCCACCACCTACGTGTGCCGCGACCGCGGGGCAGTCCTCCTCAACGCCAGCCGCGCTCTCCAAGGCGCAGATCTCACCTTCGGCGGCAAAGACAACAAAGCTGCCCAATTTTTCCGTTGATCCCTCTCGCCTTACTGAACCTTTCTCATCCTCCGGTCGGGATGACGGTCACGACGGCATCCACAACTTGAGTGCGGGGGCTTCTGCCAGGAGATCTTGGCATTGATCGTTTTGGGGAGGGGCCTGCTCGTCGGTGCCGCGTTGCCGTCGTACCGGTGTGCTGAGGTGCTCGTGTCCTGGGTGGCGACAAGCCGACAGCGCCCTGCCGCGTCGCCCACCTGACCTGCACGACTCAGCCCCGCAGGCGCAGGATGAAAGAGGTTCAGTCTGATGCTGGTTGAAGAACCTGTTGTCTGTAGGGAGCGGGCGGAGGAATATCGCCGCCGCGGCTGGTGGCGTCCGGAGCGCTTGGACGAAATGGCTCTGCTCGGTGCCCGCACGAGACCACACGCGTGTGCCCTGGTGGATGGAGAGCGCAGGATGTCTCACGCCCAGCTGGCCGCGAGCGTCATCCGGACGGCAGCGTGTCTGCGGAAGCGGGGGATCAGGCGCGGTGATCGGGTGCTGGTACAGCTGCCCAACAGCTTGGAACTCGCTGTCCTGCTCCTTGCCCTGTGCCGCATGGGGACGCCCGCTGTCCTGGCCTCTCCCATGTTGCGCTCCCATGAGCTCGATCGCATCGCCGCGATCGCAGAGCCGACGGCAGTGGCTGTCCCGGGCATCGTCAACGGCTTCGACTACCTGAACCTGGCCCGGGCGCTGCGCTCCTGTCACTCCTCCATTGCCCTGCTGCTCGTCACTGACCGAACCCGGCAACTGCAACTGGGTGAAGCGGTGTTCGATGCGGAATGTGGCCGCTCTCCGGAGCCGGCACCGGCAGTGCGTGAAGAGGAGCTGGCCTCACCGTCAGAGACCGCGCTCTACGTGCACTCCACCGGGACAACGGGCCCGGCGAAGCTGATGGCCAGGACCCATGAGGATTACGGCTGCCTGATCAGGGCGACCAGCAAGGTCCTGGGTGTCTCATCCGACTGGGTGTACCTGGCTGCTTTACAGCTGACGCACACCTTTGCGTTGTCGAACCCGGGCTTCTTCGGCGTCCTGGCGGCGGGCGGCACCGTGGTGATCGCCCCCGCCAACCAGATGCCGGAGGCGCTCCGCCTGATCGAACGCGAAGGTGTTACGCACACTTCCACTTCTCCCGCTGGTCTTCGCCAACTGCTGGCGGTGGATCGAACGGGAAGAGACCTCTCTACCTTGCAGGTAGTACAGGTGGGCGGCGCCATTCTGCAGCCCCACGAAGTGCGTGCTGCTGCCCATGCCCTGGGCTGTCACGTGCAGCAGGTCTACGGCATGTCGGAGGGCATGGTGAGCCTGACCCGACTCGATGACTCGCCCCGCGTCCTGACCTGCACGCAAGGTCGGCCAGCTGCCGTCGGCACCGAGATCCGGATCACGACCGGCAGCGGGATCTCCGCAGCGCCCGGCGAGGCCGGCGAGCTCCTCACCCGCGGCCCCTCCGTCATCCCCGGCTACTTCCGTGACCCGCCCGCTACGCGGCAGGCCTTCACCGAGGACGGCTTCTACCGCACGGGCGACTTGGTCAAGCAGGACGAATCAGGAAACCTCACCGTGGTGGGGAGGATCAAGAACCTCATCAGCTGGAGCGGCTTGGAGATCTGCGCCGAAGAACTCGAAGCGCTGGCGGGCGTCCACCCCGCCGTCGCCGACTGCGCCGCGGTCGGAAAGCCCCACGACATCTATGGGGAGACCGTCTGCCTCTTCCTCACTCTGCGCCCGGGCCAGGACCCTCCCCTACTGGAGGAGATGCAGTCCTTCCTCAAGGAAGAAGGCATCGCGGTCTTCAAGCTTCCACAGCATATGGAGGTACTGGATGCTCTGCCCATGGTCGGGAACGGGAAGGCCGACAGAGCGGCCCTGCGGTCCCTGGCCGCCTCCCTCGCTTGTTCGCGCCCCCATCCCGACACCGGTGATCGGTGAGCCGCTGCGGGTACCGGATGTCGACCGAACGGAGTTCGGGTCTGTCCAGTAAACGGCCCTGTCTCACTCTCTCCGTCCTGCCCGGCTGGCTCGGGTTGGAGATCATCGGCCTTCACGCGCCGGTGTGGGAGATCGCCCGCAGTGTGCTGATCTTCCTCGGCATCCCACTCGCCGCCGGGTTCCTGACTCGTCGTCTGGGCGAGAAGGTCCGGGGTCGGGCCTGGTACGAGACCAAACTGATGCCCCGCATCGGCCCGTTCGCGCTGTGGGGGCTGCTGTTCACCATCGTCGTGCTGTTCGCCCTCCAGGGTGACGCAATCACCTCCCGGCCCTTCGACGTCGCGCGGATCGCGCTGCCGCTGCTGGTGTACTTCGCCGTGATGTGGGCCGGCTCGATGGCCCTGGGCAAGGCGGTCGGGCTGGACTATCCGCGCGCGACGACGCTGGCCTTCACCGCCGCGGGCAACAACTTCGAACTCGCCATCGCGGTCGCCATCGCGACCTTCGGCGCGACGTCCGGGCAGGCCCTCGCCGGGGTCGTCGGCCCCCTCATCGAGGTCCCCGTCCTGATCGGCCTGGTCTATGTCGCCCTGGCAGCCCGCCGCCGCTTCCCCCGCCCGTCCGCGGCCGCTGCCGTGCCCCAGGAAGGTTCCGCCCGTGTCTGACACCTCTTCGAAGCCGTCGGTGCTGTTCGTGTGCGTCCATAACGCCGGACGCTCGCAGATGGCCGCCGCCTTCCTCACCCACCTCGGCGCCGGCCGCGTCGAGGTCCGCTCGGCCGGCTCCGCCCCCGCCCAGACCGTGAACCCGGCCGTCGTTGAGGCCATGGCCGAAGTCGGCATCGACATCTCCGCGCGGACCCCGAAGATCCTGACGACGGAGGCCGTGCAGGCGTCCGACGTGGTGATCACCATGGGCTGCGGGGATGCCTGCCCCGTCTTCCCCGGCAAGCAGTACCTCGACTGGAAACTCGACGACCCGGCCGGGCAGGGCCTGGAGGCCGTCCGCCCGATCCGCGACGCGATCGAGAACCGCGTCCGTGGCCTGCTGGATGAACTGCTGTCCCGGTAGCCGCGTACGGACGAACGTGACCAGTCGGCGTCAGCGACGGGCGCCGGGGACGACCCGGACCCTGGTCCGCATCGTGTACCAACTCACCGCAGAGAACCGGTGATACGGGCGGCAGCCGGCCAGTCCAGATCCTGTCGTCCGACCGTCGCCCACCCAACCGCAGCCACCCAGGCCATGGCCAGGACCGAAATTACAGTGGCCAGCCGCTGGCCGTCGACAGACCGAGTTTCGCGCGATGGCCAGGTAATCACTCGTCGCGATACAGAGGGTTGGGCTGGGGGACGTAGATGTCGCCGCGGCTGGGGAACAGTCGCATGGTGGCCAGAGCCTTCTGCGGGAGGTCCGGGCCGAGAAGCACGGCGGTGTCCTGCGCCACCCGCCTGGCCAGGTGAGGCGTAGCGCTGGCCAACACGTCTGCCCGGGTTGCCTCGATGGCCGCCCTGACCACATTCCATAGGGCACGCGCAGGCAACCGGTAATCCCGCCGCAGCCGGTCGATCAGAATGCCCAGATTGGCGTGGATCACGGCGTGGCAGAGCTTGGCGCGCACCTCCTCGATGTCCTCGGTGACCGTCAGCGACTGCGGGTGTGGGGTGAAGTCGGTCCCGGCCGCGCTGAGCCGGCCCGGGTGCAGGCGCAGCCCGCCACTGTCCCGCAGCATGAGCCGGAGCGGATGAGGCTCTTGGAGTACCAGCAGTGTGTTCTGCAAATGCGCCTCGATCGCGATCCCGTAGCGCCACAACAGCGGCAACGCTGCCGAGCAGAGCAGGTCGCTGTACTCGCGCAGGAATGCCGGCGCCGCAGCGGAAGGTGCGATGCCCTCCGCGACGGCCCGGGCGTCAACCAGCTCAGTCAGCAGGGGGTGCCCGGTCACAGGTGAGCTGGCAAGCAGCGCGACGCCGCTGACCAATGCTTCGCCTGGCCGAAGCCTGTCCGCGGGGTCCGGGCGAAGCAGCGCTGACAGCCCCCGGCGCCGAAGGGGAGAACCTGATGCGCCTTCCGGTGGGGTGAAGGCGACGCCGGCCAGCTCCGGGACGAAGGTCACCCGTCCGGCAGTACGCGGCTCGGCGGCGAGCAGCCGCTGCAGTATGGAGCCAAGTCGCGGGCTATTGCGGGTTGTTGCTGGTGATATGGTTCGGCGCCCTCCGGTGAGCAGCACATCCAGAGCAAGCTTGAGCGTGAGCCGCTCACCGCTTGGGTCTGGGTCCGTGGTGACCAGGGTGCGGATGCTGGACGTCGGGCGGCATTCCAAGGCGGCTTCGGGCAGCCGCACCACCAGGCCCGCGTCGATCTCAGCACTGTAGACGGACGGCAGCACGTTCCGTGCCTGCCAGGGGTGCACCGGCACCAACACGTAGGCATCGGGGTTGTGTCCGCGTTCCTTCAGGCTGCGTACTGCCTGAGCGGTCAGGGCAGGGTAGGCCGCTGCGAGCAGGTCGCCTACCGTGCGTCCGTCTTCGTCCGGTGTCTCCAGTGCGCGGTCCCGGTGGAGGGCGGCCAACTCCACTCTCACCGTCGCGCCGGATTCAGGGGTGTAGGAGAGCATGTCGGCGGTGGAGAACCCCAGCCGGGTGCGGCGGCATGGGTGTAGGGCGTGGCCCTCGGTTTCCAGGGCGTCCAGGACGAGAGTGGCCTCGGAGGGTGAGAGTTCCGGAGGAATCGTATGGAGCAGGTTGGGAGTACCTGCGGCCTGCAGGGTCTCTCTGCGGCGTCGGGCTGCTGCCCGGCTCAGGGCCAGATTGGAGGCGGAGTCGGCCAGCTCCGCCCGCAGTCCCTCCCAGTTGCCGCTGGGGGTACGCAGGTTGTCGACGACCTGCTCGGGTCGGTCCGCCTCGTTTCCCTGGTCCGTGATGATGCCTTCGCGCCGCAGTGCCACAAGGAGGTCCCTTGCTGTGTCCCGACGCGCGTCGTCCAGTTCGGTCAGCCACCGGATCACCAGCTCCGGGTCGCGGGAGCGCAGCTCTTCCAGGACACCGGTCTCGGCCTCGCCGCGTACTTGGCGCAGTGGGTTGGGTCCTTTGACGTGGGGCTGCTCGGTCACTTGCCCGGTCAGGCGCATGCGCAGCAGGGCCTTGACCGGCCAGGGATCCTCCAGCAGGGCCAGGGCGTCGGCACAGGCGTCCGCTGCCTCGTCGGCATTGGGTGCCTGGGCCATCAAGCGGATGAATGCCTGCTGACAGGCATCCCGGACGAGAGGCCACAGGGCTTGCTCCGGACAGTTGCCCGCCTGGGCCAGGGCGGGCAGCAGCTCGCCGAGCTGGTGCCCGAAGAGCGCGAAGTAGAGCTTGGACCGTAATGTGCCGGCGTCCGAGGCATGCAGAGCGGAGCCGGGGGCCAGCGTGACCGTATGCCCCCGGCGGGCCAGACGCGAGGCGAGTATGCGGATGCTGCCGAGATCCCGGACCAGGACGCGGCTGGGCAGCCCGCCACGCAGGGCGAGCAGGGTGTTCTGCGGGTGGGCCTCCAGGGCGATCCCATACCGGGTCAGCAGAGTCAGCGCGGGTGGCATGATCAGCTCCAGGTAGCGGCGGAGCCATGTCTTGACCGCGTCTGCGCGGGAGATGTTCCCGCCTGTCAGCTCGGTGACCATGTCATGGACGACCGTCTGGCCGGTGAGCGGCGAGCGGGCGAGCAGCGCCGCGACCGGCAACGCCACCTCCCCTGGTACCAGCAGAGTTTCCGGGTCCTCGCGCAGCACCGCTCCCAGGGACCGTTGGCGTGCGCTGCGGTCGGCTCCAGCCTGTTCGGCCGGGACAAAGCAGACTCCGGCCAGCTCCCGGCAGACCGTGAGGCTTCGCATGCCCGGCTCTTCCGCGGCGATTTTCTCCAGGAGGAGCGAGAGCCGTGGGCTGTTGTGCACGGCCTGGAAGGAGACACCTCGTACCGCGCTGGTGATCTGCACCTCCAGGGCCGTCTTTATATGCAGGCCGGCAGGAGAGCCCGGCTCGCGGACGGCCAGGGTGCGGGTGGACAGGAGCGCACGCGCCGGGAGCGTGACGGCCAATGGCACGACAAGCCCAGCCGTCAGTGCATCGCCGTGCAGTTTCGGGAGTGCGTGGTCCCGCTGGTGTGGATGGACCGGCAGGAGGATGTACCGGTCGGGGTCGCGCCCGGCATCCGCCAATTCCGCCCGGGCGGCCGCCACTGCGGCGGGGAACGCCTTGCTCAGCACCGCCTCGGCCGCCGCTAGGCCGGCATTCCGGTCACCGGGTTCTGCACTGCCCTGGCCGTCTGCGCCCGAGGCTGCCTCTCGTGCCACCGCGACCAGGGGAAGCGGGAAGGCGGCACTGTACTCGGGGGCGTACCGCAGCGCGTCAGCGGCGGACATCCCAAGTCTGCTCTTGGCTGCCGGGTGCAGGGGGTGACCATCTACGATCAGCTGCTCGAACCCCACCAGCGGCGAATCGGCGGGTAGCCGGCCCAGCAGAGCGGTGAAGGGACGCTGCGGATCCCACGGTCCGCCGGCTCGCGCTTTCCCCGCCCGCCGAGCCGCCCCGTCGAGGGCCAGCGCATGGCTCTCGACGCTGGCTGCGATCTCGCTGCGGACCTGTGCCCAGTCCAGGCCGCTCACTGGTACCAGGCCACGGTGCACCAATACGTCGATGAGGCAGAGCGGTTCAGTGATCGGCTGCAGTGTGCCGGCACCGGTACGCAGTGCGACGACACCGTCGACGACCAGCCGTCCGGCCGCGTTGACCTGCCGCACCGGTATGGTCAAACCATGCTGCACGGCCTCCTTGAAGTCCAGCAGCTCCTCCCGGACCAGGGCCGAGATCAGCCGGTCGAGGGTTCTCATACAGGCGGCCCGTCTGGACTCATCAGAGACGGCGAAAGCTTCCGCCTGCTGTAACGCTGAGCACGGATCCCCATCCATCCGCTGTCCCCCAAGGTTCGATGTCCCTGCGACAGTGCAACGGGCTGAGGCAAGGCAAATGCGTCAGCGCGGTGCGGCGAGTTCGCCCCTCGGCTCGGCAAGAGGCCGCCCTGCGACCGCTGTAGACGGATTCCCGTCCACCCCGACAGGAACATCGCCGGCGAGCATGACTCGGTGCAGGATTCGCGGGCAGTCGAGATGCTCAGAGTCCTGGGCAGCCAGGTGAATCGTGGCCCGGTTGTCCCAGAACGCGATGCTCCCGGGCTCCCACCGGAATCTGACGGTGTATTCAGGCCGGGTGGCCTGGTCCACGAACATCTCGATCAGAGCGCGGCTTTCGCCCCGGGACAGCTCGACGAATCGCTCGACGTAGTAGGGGCTGATGAGCAGCAGTCGCTCCCGGGTCTCAGGATGTACCCGCACGAGCGGGTGAACCGAGACCGCCGGATTCTCCTGCAGATCCTGCACGTAGGCGTCGTGGCCGGGCAGTGGCAGGTATCCGACGCCTCGGCGGTGCTCGGCTCGCAGACTCATGGCGAGGCGCTGCAGTGGTTCGGACAGGCCGGCGTAGGCGGCCGCCAAGTTCGCCCACGTTGTGTCCCCACCGTACGGCGGGGTGGCCTCTGCCCTCAGCATGGTGGCGGCCGGGGGATCGATCCAGGGAGTCAGGTCACTGTGCCATTTGTGGAGCAGAGTGGGCCGCCGCCGGTCCAACCACTGCGCGCGGTCCTGCCCGTAGCGTTCGGACAGCCTGAGCCGGTCGACCATCGTCTGCACGTGCGGGAATGCTGCCGGAGAGGCGTCGCCGCGCGACGGAGAGACGATGGGCTCACCGAACCGGCGGGCGAACGCGATATGCCCGGCGTGATCGAGGTGCTGCTCACGGAAGAACACCACTTTCCACCGCAATACCGCAGACCAGATTGCGTCGACGACTCCGTCATCCAACGGGCTGCACAGATCTACACCGTGGATCTCAGCTCCGATATGTGTGGCCATCGGCCGCACGTCCAGCCCAGCGACGGCCGGATCCGTCGCCGCTGCCTCCTCAGACACTGCGCCTCCCGTCCATGGCTCTGACCCTCGCTTCACCAGGAGCAGTGTTCCCCGGTCAAAGTCGGGTAACCCGACCGGTTCGCAGGAGGTTGTCCGTTGTCACTGAGCATTGATCGGTTGTCACGGAACTTTGACCATTGGCGCGGCTGCCGTGGGCTGGGCATGAGTACGAGTACTCATGACACTGCACGCCCGCTGGGGGGACTGTTGCTGGATGACCACGGAACCCAAGCGCACTGGTCGGGGCCTGGCCTGGGCCCTGGCTATCGTCGAGCTGGCAGTCCTTGCCCTGATATGGCTGGCCTGGGTTTTATCCTACACGTCGTGGGACCCGCAGCACTACGGCGACCCGCCGGGCCCCTACCTGCACAAGGCTGTGTTCGTGCCGGCAGTCGCCTTGGCTGTCGCCGCCTTCGGAGTCATGACCGGTATGAAGGATGCTGGTGAACGCGCTTACGAGTCCTCCTGCCGGTACCGACGTTCAGTTTCACGCGGACGCAGACGTCGGGCACGGGGACGGGGAGACAGCCGGTCGTGGCGATCGGCAGAGGGGTGTCCACGACCGGTGGATAAGCGGTTTATCGCCGGTTCCTACCCGGTGTACGTGGCGTCCACCCCGTCCGGTCACCGTCCGGCAGCGGCTTCGAAGCCGCCTCGGTCAGTGCCCGGACGAGATGGTGGTCCGGTGACCAGCGGCATGCCGGGTCCGTCCGCGCCGCGTCTCCGGCCAGGGCAAAGGCCTGGCAGCGGCAGCCGCCGAAGTCCTGCTCCCGCTGTGGGCAACTGCGGCACGGTTCGCTCATCCAGGCGGTGCCCCGGTAGGCGTTGAAGGCCGGGGAGTGCTCCCAGATCCAGGCCAGCGAGTGGTCCTTGACGTTCGAGGGATCAAGGCCCGGCAGCGCGGACGCCGCCGGGCAGGGCAGCACCGTGCCGTCCGGTGTCACGGTCAGCGAGGCCACGCCCCAGCCGCCCATACAAGGCTTGGGCACGCCCTCGAAGTAGTCCGGTACCACCCATACGAGCTCCAGCTGCCCCGCCAGCCGCGCCCGCCACTGCTCGAACTCCTTGCGGGCGCGGGCCACCTGCTCGCGGGACGGAAGCAGAGCCTGCCGATTGGCCAGGGCCCAGCCGTAGAACTGGACATGTGCCAGCTCCAGCTTGTCCACGCCCCAGGCCAGGCCCAGCTCGACGATGTCACCGAGGGAGTCCAGGTTCTCCCGGTGCAGGACGACATCGAGGCAGAGGAACAGCCCCACCGCGCGCACGGCAGCCGCCGCCCGCTCCTTCGTGGCAAATGAACCACGGCGGCCGGCGATCCGGTCGGAGGCGCCGGGCGTGGAGTCCTGCACCGACAGCTGGACACTGCGCAGCCCCGCCCCGGCCAGCTGTTTCAGCTGCTCCTCGGTCAGTCCGACCCCGCTGGTGACGAGCTGGGTGTACAGCCCCGCCCGAGTGGCAGCTGCGGTGATCGCGGCCAGATCCGGCCGCAGCAGCGGCTCCCCGCCGGACAGATGGGCGTGCACGACGCCCAGGTCGGCAGCCTCCTGCATGACCCGGACCCACTCCGCCGTCTCCAGCTCGCGAGAACGGCGCGTCAGGTCAAGTGGGTTGGAACAGTACGGGCAGCGCAGGGGGCACGCGTGGGTGACCTCGGCTATCAGCGACCACGGGGGAGCCGTACCGGAGAGGGCATCTGTCATCGGAGCCACCTCTCGCTGCGCATCCGGCCGAGGAAGTCCAGCACATCCGCGGCCACGGGAGCGTGCGGGTAGCGCTCGGCGAGCACGGCGATGATCTCCTTGACGGAGCGGGTGCCGTCGCACAGGCGCAGGACTTCCCCTGCCTGACGGTTGAGAATTACCACGCGCTCGGGAACGATCAGCAGCTCCCGCTCTCGGACGCCGTCGTATCGCAGCACGGTGGCGTGGGCCAGCGCGGGCTCCCAGACCTCAACGGACAGTGAGGCTGTGTCCGGAGACCTCCGGCTCTGCCCCGACGACCGTGTAGTCGGGTCGCTCCCAGACATCCGCCTCGACCTCATGGGAGGTGTCCATAGGACTGCCGCCTTCCGTACGGGGGTGTGAGGTTGTCACCGTACGGCGCACGTGCGGCGCACGGAACGCGGCAAACAAGCCGGATGCCGGTCGGATCGTTCACTCGTGCGTGCGGTGTGAGTTCGAAGCCGGCTTGTGCAGGGCCTGTCCCGCCTACTCCAGCACCGATAGAGAAACGCTGCTGGAGTACCAGGCGTGGCCCTGGCCAGCTCCGAAGCGGCCATGGAGAGTGAGCCCTCCTCCGCATTGTGGTCTCGTCTGCTGCACGCTCGTATCTTCCGCACCCTGGTGGGCGTGGACGTCACCTGCTCCGACAGCGACGACATCATCGCCCCGTGCTGCCGATCCGCTACCTGCTCACTGCGGCACACGTGCTGCTCACCCTCTCCACTCCCGAACAGGATGAGGGGCTGTCGCTGGAACGGCTGCGCGAGAAATTGCACACCGCACGGGCGGCGGCCGTCACCATTGCCCGGCTGTGCCGGGCCCTGCCTCCGTGCCAACTGCCGCTCGGCAGCGCCGACCGCCCGGCTGTGGTGCGGGCCGCGTGGCCCGACGGGGTAGGCGGCCCAACTCAACAGGGACATCCCCCTCGCTGTCCTCATCGACGGCGTCTGGCGGGTCGCTGCCGGGGGAGCGACTCCTGGACCCGGACGTGGTAGCCGGGGCCCTGCTTGCCGAGTGCAGCCCGTTGACCCGCCGGGACAGCGAGGTTCTCGACCTCGCTGTCCCAAGGGCGCGCTCCCGCCGGTATCGCGGCTGCGCCCCACCTGGCGCCTGGAACCGTGCGCAACCATCTCGCCGCGATCACCGGGAAGCTCAAGGCCCGCAGCCGGGCCGACGTCATCCGTATCGCCCGCACCAACAGTTGGATCTGACGGTTCCTCCGGCCGCAGCCAATAGGACATTTGCCGACCTATTGGGCATCTAGCGTGGGTCACGTCGCAGGGAAACCTCTCTGCTCATCTCGTGATCAACGGCTTTGCCGGCAAAGGAAAGGAGCCAGTAATGGCCCAGAAGGAAACGATGCAGCGGTTCACCCCGATGCTGTACGTCAACAGCAGCTACGAGGCCGTCGCGTTCTACCGGGAGGTCTTCGGCGTCGAGGAGATCGCCGAGCGCACCATGCTGCTGTCGCAGGTTCCGGGCATGGACAAGGTTCCTGGCGCGAACCGTACGGTGGTGTACTCCAAGCTGCAGTTCGCCGACGGCAGTGGTCTGAACGTGGCCGAGCTGTCCGATGAGGGCGTCTACGCGAAGGACGGCGGCGCGGTCGTCGGCAACAATATCCATGTCGGGCTCCAGCACACCGACACGGCCGTCCAGAAGGCGGAGTTCGACAGGCTCGCCGAGGGCGGGACGGTCATGGAGCCGCTGGAGGAGAAGTTCTGGGGAACCGTCTTCGGCATCGTCCAGGACCGCCACGGCGTGATCTGGGAGTCCAACTGCTACCTGAAGCAGGGCTGATCAGTTGATGCCCCCGCCTCCGGAACCGTTCAGCGGTCCCGGAGGCGGGGGTTTGTGCTGTCCGGGGTGCGGCGGCTGACGTCGCGTATGTAGTCCTCCCAGCGTGGCAGTCCGTGGTGGGCGGCCCGGGTGTGGAGGTGGGCGGTGACCTCGCGGACGTATGAGGCGGGCATGGAGCGGCTGTTGGCGTAGGAGGTGGCCAGGCGCTGGTGGAGGCGGGGCGGCAGGTGGAGGGCGGACTGCCGGAGGAACCAGTTGCGGGCGCCGGGGCTGATGCGCATCACGTCGGGGTAGACGGTGACGGCGCCGGCCTCGGCGCAGGCGTCGACGAGCGCATTGAGGGCGGCGGGTTGGTCGCCGGCGTGGGGGATGACTGGGGCGATCAGGACGCCTGCGGGAACGCCCGCATCACGCAGGGCGGCGATGGTGGCGAGGCGGGCGCACGGGGGTGCGGCGCCGGGTTCGAAGGCGCGCCACACCCGCTCGTCGAGGGAGCCGAGGGAGGTCATGACCAGGACGTTCGCGACGCGGGCGGCTTCGGCGAAAAGGGGGATGTCGCGGCGCAGGAGGGCGCTCTTGGTCGTGGTGGTGAAGTTGACGTGGTACTTCGCGAGCGCGCCCAGGATTCCGGGCATCAATCGGTAGTGGCCTTCGGCCCGTTGGTAGCAGTCGGTGGAGGTGCCGACCATGACCCAGTCGTCGCCGGTCTTGCCGCCGCGCAGTTCGCGGCGCAGGACGTCGGCGGCGTTGGTCTTGACGACGACCTGGGTGTTGAAGCCGCTGCCGGTGTCGAAGCCGAGGCGGTCGTGGCCGTCGCGGGCGAAGCAGTAGGTGCAGGCATGGGTGCAGCCACGGTAGGGATTGAGGGTCCAGGCCATGCCGCCGGGGCGGGCCCCGGGGATCTTGTTGAGCAGGGTGCGGGCGCGCTGTTCGTGGAAGGTGATGCCCTGGAAGCCGGGGGCCGGTGTGGGTGGCGGAGCAACCTCGGCCGCGTCGAAGAGCCCCGGCTGGCTGTTCACCTGGCGTCCCCTGCCTGCTCGGCGGTGTGCGCGGCGCGCAGGACGCGCTCTCCCAACGTCCGCAGGTGCGGGACGAGTTCGGGCGGGTCGAGGACGTCGAAGTCGAAGCCGAGGACGGCGATGCGGTAGGCCAGGTATTCGAGGGAGTCGGCTCCGGTGAGGAGCCGGCAGGTGTGGTCGTCGACGGGTTCGACGACGCCGAGGGTGGCGGGGACGCGGTCGGCGACCTGCTCGGCGGGGGCGTGGACGAGGAGCAGGGCGCGGTGGCCGGCGGTGCCGCTGAGGGTGGTCGAGACCCAGGTGGCGGCGTCCACGCCGCCGGGCAGTTCGCGGGCCGGGACGCGCGCGCCGGTGCGCAGCAGGTCGGTGAGGCGGTCGAGGCGGAAGGTGCGCCAGTCGGCGCGGTCGCAGTCGTGGGCGACCAGGTACCAGCGGCGTCCGGCGGCGACGAGGCTGTGGGGCTCGGCCAGGCGGCGGGTCTCCTGCCCGTTCGCGGCGCGGTAGGTGAAGCGGACCTTCTCGTGGGTAACACAGGCGGCGGCCAGGAGGGCGAGGTGTTCGGCGTCGGCGCTCGGCCCGCCCTGCGGAATGGCGACCGCGGCCTCTTGGAGCACAGTCACACGGCGGCGCAGGCGGGAGGGGAGGACCTGTTCCAGCTTGGCCAGGGCGCGTACGGAGGTCTCCTCGATGCCGGTGACCGAGCCTGCGGCGGCGGTGCGCAGGCCGATCGCGATGGCCACGGCCTCGTCGTCGTCCAGGAGGAGGGGCGGTATGGCGGTGCCGGCGGTGAGCCGGTAGCCGCCGGTGTTGCCCTGCGTGGCGTGTACGGGGTAGCCGAGTTCGCGCAGCCGGTCGACGTCGCGGCGGATGGTGCGCGGGCTGACGCCCAGACGCTCGGCGAGCTCGTGACCGGGCCATTCGCGCGGGGACTGCAGCAGGGAGAGCAGCCGCAGCAGGCGGCCGGGAGTGTCACTCATGCCCGGAGCATCCCAGCCCAATAGGACATTTCCTGACCTAAAACCCGGAGTCGGGGCACTGAGCAGCCATTCTGTCCATGAGGTCAGCGAGGCGCGGGCCCTGGCGGAGGCGGGTGGTGAGCAGGATCGGGCTCGGTGCGAGGGCGGTGGTCCCGGTGACCGCTTCTTGCCTGTTGTGTGACCGATCGATGACCGCGGGGCGAACCGGCCGGGCGCGCTGATTGCCTGCAGGCATGCACAAGGACATCACTGCTCACCAGACCCACCCGTTCTCCCGCCGCCGTCACCGCCCGACCGCGCTTGCCGCGCTCCTCGCGGCCACGGCGGTGACCGGTGCCGCGCTCACCGGCTGCGGAGCCGGGGACGAGAAGGACGGCGGCTCGAAGACGGGCGGCACCTCGGCGGCGCAGACGGGCAAGAAGATTCTGTGGATGGGCGACTCCATTGCCGGCGCCGAAGCCCCGCCCCTGGAGGCGGCGCTGAAGGCGAGCGGTGCGGAGTTCAAGAACGCGGCCTCCGACGGCGGCGGCACCGTCGTCGAGGGCGACGAGATGGCCGGGAAGATCGCGGAGGGGACGTGGAAGGACCTTGCGAAGAACATCGCGTCTTTCCGCCCGAACGTGATCGCCTACCAGATCACCACTTACGACTGGGGCAGTGCCGAGCAGCAGCGTGCCTCGTACGAGAAGCTCGCGAAGACCGCGCGGGACGCCGGTGCCGAGTTGGTGATCGTCTCGGCTCCGCCATTCAAGATCGACGATTTCTACAAGAAGTACGCGGGCGCGATCGAGAGCGCGCCGAAGGCGGCCAAGGAAGCTGCCGACCGCAGCGGCGGCAAGGCGCGGTTCCTCGACTCCTCCGCGCTGTGGGGCACCGATGCCGGGGCCGGGAAGGCCCAGCGGTCGTCCGACGGCATTCACTCCTGTCAGCAGGGCTCCGCCGCCTTCGCCAAGTGGTTCACGCAGCAGCTCGGTACGGCGTACGGGTTCGCTCCGGCGGACCCGGCGAACTGGGCGACCGGCTCGTGGACCGGCGACGAGCGGTACGGCAAGCTCGGCTGCCGCTGAGCCGGAGCACCGCGCAAGCCCTCCCGCCATCCCACCTGGACCGCCCCATGCCCGTATCTGTGCCCGTGCCCGCATCCCGTTCCCACCGCCGCCCCCGCCCCGGGCCCGCTCGCGACCCGGCCCGCGCCGCGCGCATCGCTCCGCTCGACGGCCTGCGCGGGCTGGCCGTGCTCGCCGTCCTGCTCTTCCACGCGGGGCACCTCGACGGGGGTTTCCTGGGCGTCGACCTCTTCTTCGTGCTGTCCGGCTTCCTGATCACCGGCCTGCTCCTGGGGGAGACGGCGAACCGTGGCCGGATCGCGCTGGCCGCGTTCTGGGGCCGGCGGGCCCGTCGCCTGCTGCCCGCGCTGGCCGTCACGGTCGTCGCCACCCTTCTGCTCACCTGGGCGTTCGGGGCGCCGTCCGCCCTGCTCTTCGCGCTCGACGACACACCGTGGGTCGCGGCCCAGGCCGTGAACTGGCACTTCATCGCCGAGCAGATCGGGTACTGGAACGCCTCGGGCACCCGCGTCTTCGCGCACCTGTGGAGCATCGCCGTCGAGTGGCAGTTCTACCTGGCCTGGCCGGTGGTCGTGACACTGGCCGGGCGGGGCCGGGGCGGTCAGGGGCGGGTGGCCGCCCTCGCCGCTGCGGGAGCGCTCGTCTCGCTCGCGTTGATGATCGTCCACGGGGACGCGGTGGACACGACGCGCGCGTACGAGGGCACCGACACCCGGGCGTTCGCGCTGCTGCTCGGCGCGCTGACCGCCACGGCGCCGGTCCGGCGGCTGCTCGCCCGCGTCCCGGGGCCGACGTCGGACGGGCTGTGCGCCGCGCTGGCGTGCGGCCTCGGCGCCGCCTGGGTGTTGACGGACGGCCAGAACGCGCCCGGCCTCTTCCAAGGCGGCCTGTTCGCGCACTCCGTGGCCTGCGCCCTGCTGATCGGGCTGCTCGCCCAGTCCCCGGACGGACGTGCCGGACGGCTGGCCGGGAGCACGGTCCCGCGGCGGCTCGGGGAGCTGTCGTACAGCCTGTACCTGTGGCACTGGCCGGTGTACCTGCTGCTGCCCCGGACGGTGGCCGGCGTCGGCGGGTGGGGCCGCACGGCCGTCGCGATCGGGGTGTCGCTGCTCGCCGCGTGGGCGACGAAGGTCCTGGTGGAGGATCCGGTCCGGCTCCGGGCGCGATGGGCGACCGGGCGGCGGGGCCTGGTGGCGCTCGCCGCCGCCCTCGCCGTCGCGGCAGGTGTGTGGACGGCCGTACCGCAGCCGCATCCCGGCGCGGGAACCGTGGACATCGGACGGCTGACCGCGCCGTGAGACGCGGGTGCGAGGAGTCCGGCCCGGTCCGCGGGGAGACTGGGCGCATGCCGACGAAGGCTCCTTCCAGACCCCTGTGGCGGACGGCCCGGACCGCCGGCGCGGCCCTGCTCGCGATCTGGGCACTCGCCGCCTGCGGCGTCCCCGACACCGGACCGACGGCGGACGGCGCTCCGGCCGGCGGGGCCCGTACGGCTGACGCCGCTCACTGGCTGCGGGTGTACTTCGTCGCCCCGAACGGCAGCTGGCCCGCCGCCCGCCCCGCGCCCGTCGGCGCCGGACCGCAGCAGGTGCTGGATGAACTGCTGGCCGGCCCGACCCGGGACGAGCGGGCGCGCGGGCTGGTCAGCGCTCTGCCGGCCGGGACGCACCGGGTGCGGGCCGAGCCGACGGCACCGGGGACGGTGGACCTGTACCTGCCGTGGCTGGTGTCGGAACTGGACCGGGCGGCGGTGAACCAGTTGGTGTGCACGGCCGCCGCGGCACCGGGGGTCCCGGGCGGGAAACGGCCGGCGGATGTGGTCGTCCACGTCCACGAGTCGGGGCTGTCCGGCGGACCGTGGCCGGTGATGTGCGACGAGACCGGCGCGGCCGCCCCGGTGGGAGCGCCGCGCGGAACCCGCTGACGCGCCATCTGAATGGATATGTTCAACCTGTATCGACCCTTTTGCCCCGCCCAGCGGGAGAGGGTGGCCACGCCGACGAGCGAGAGGAGAGGGCCGGTCCATGACACGCGTCCTGCTGATCGAGGACGACCCCGCCGTGCGCCGCGGCGTCACCCTGGGACTGCGCCGCAACGGCCACGAGACGGAGGCGGTCGGCACCGGCGAGGACGGCCTGGAGTCGCTCGCCCCGTTCGCGCCGGACATCGTCCTCCTCGATCTGATGCTGCCCGGCATGAGCGGACTGGAGGTGTGCCGCCGCATCCGCGAGGTCAGCCAGGTGCCCATCGTGATCCTCTCCGCACGCGGCGACGACATCGACGTCGTGGTGGGCCTGGAGGCGGGAGCCGACGACTACATCGTCAAGCCCGCCGGCACCGAGGTCATCGAGGCACGCATGCGCGCGGTGCTGCGCCGCGTCGCCCCCAGGCAGCCCGGCGCCGGCCACCACGACGGACCCCTGACCCACGGCGATCTGGAGGTCGACGCCTCGGCGGTGCGCGTGTGCAAACACGGCCGTGAACTCACCCTCGCTCCGTCCGAGTTGAAGCTCCTGCTGTTCCTTTCGGCCTCCCCGGGGCAGACGTTCAGCCGCCGGCAGCTCCTGGAGGAGGTCTGGGAGCACAGCTACTACGGCGACGCGCGCCTCGTCGACGCGTGTGTGAAGCGGCTGCGCGCCAAGATCGAGGACGACCAGCGGAACCCGCGCTACGTCCAGACCGTGCGCGGCTTCGGCTACCGCTTCGGACCGCTGTGAGACGCCGCCGCTTCCCGCGCCGCCTCGTCCCCAGGGGCTTGCGCACCCGCCTCGTCGTCGCGTTCCTCCTGGTCGCGACGGTCAGCGCGCTCGCCGCCGCCGCTCTGACCTTCCGTCAGGCCCGGGCCGCGATCCTGGACCGCGCCCGGGACGACGCCGTGCACGACCTGCGCGCCCAGGTCGGCTCCCTGGCCCCCGACCTGCCCGCCGCCCCGGCCGCCACGGACCTGCGCGCCCTGACCCTCCAGCTCGACCGGGCCGGCGGCTCCCGGGACTGGCGCACCGCGGCCGCCTACCGCGACGACGCCCTCGTCTCCGCCGCGGGCCCCGCGCCCGCCCTGCCCGAACGGCTGCGCGGCGCGGCCGCCTCGGCCCGTACCGCCGTCGTCCAGCGCTTCCACCACGCCGACGAGCCCTGGCTCGCCGTCGCACTCCCGGTCACCCGCGCCGACCGCCCGGCCGAGCCGTCCGGGCTGGTCGTCTACGCGTCCTTCTCGCTCGCCGGCCAGGAGCGCGACGTCGCCGCCCTCGTCGCGGCCGCGCGGGCCGGCGCCCTGCCCGTCGTCCTGCTGGCCGTCGTCCCGGCGCTGCTCGCGGCCCGCCGCGTCCTGCGCCCCGTACGGCAACTGCGCTCCGCCGCCGAGAACATGGCCGCCGGCGCCCTCGACACCCGGATCCGCGTCACCGGCGACGACGAACTGGCCGACCTCGGCCGCACGTTCAACACCATGGCCGCCACCCTCCAGGCCGACGCGGCCACGCTGCGCGCCATGGAGGCCCGGGCCCGCCGCTTCGCCGCGGACGTCTCCCACGAACTGCGCACCCCGCTCGCCGCGATGACCGCCGTCACCGGGGTCCTCGACCAGGACGCCGCCTCCGGGCGCCTGGACCCCGAGACCTCCGAGGCACTGGAGCTGGTCGCCGACGAGACGAACAAGCTCGTGCGCATGGTCGAGGACCTGATGGAGATCTCCCGGTTCGACGCCGGTGCCGCCGTCCTGGAGATCGACGAGATCGACGTCGGCGAACTCGTCGGCAAGACGCTCGCGTTGCGGCACTGGCAGGACCGGGTCGGCGCCGATGTGCCGCCGGGGCTGCGCGCCCGCCTCGACCCGCGGCGCGTCGACGTCGTCCTGGCCAACCTCATCGGCAACGCCCTGCGCCACGGCGGCCCGTCCGTACCGGTGGACGTCCGGGCCCGCGCCGAGGACGACCGGCTCGTCATCACCGTCACCGACGGCGGCCCCGGCATTCCCGACGACGTCCTGCCGCACGTCTTCGACCGCTTCACCAAGGGCGACAAGGCCCGGACCCGCAGCGAGGGCAGCGGCCTGGGCCTCGCCATCGCCGCCGAGAACGCCCGCCTCCACGGCGGCACCCTCACCGCTGCCAACGCCCCAGGCGCAGGCGCGGTGTTCACCCTCACGCTCCCTTGGGCCCCGGTGTGAGACGGCGCCTGCTCGCCCTCGTCCTGGCCCTGTCGCCCCTGACCGCCTGCGGCATCGCCGACACGGGCCCCACCCGGGCCGGTGCCCCCGCCTCCGGCCTGCCGCTCCCCGGAAGACATCCGGCCGCCGTCATCCACATCTATTTCTCCTCGCCCGTCGGCCTCGAACGCGTCTCCCGCCCCTACGGCGGCCCCGACGCGCCTCAGGCCGCCATGGACCGGCTCGCCCAGGGCCCCGACCCGGCCGAACGCACCCGTGGCCTGGTCACGTTCATCCCGTCCGGAACTCCCGCGCCGACCGCCGTCACACGGGAGCGAGGCACCGTGGATGTGCACCTCCCGCCGGCCTGGACGGCCAACCGCACTGCCCTGCGGCAGCTGGTCTGCACGGCGGCCGATGCCGTGGCGGTGGTCGGCACCGGACCGGAGAACGTCCGGGTGCGACTGCACCACGCGGAGGGCGGCGAACCTGTCGGGGAGACGTGCGCACGGTAGCCGGGGTGGTCAGACCCACAGAGTCATGAACCCCGCTATAGGGGCAGTGTGAGAGGTGAGGAACCCCGCGAGAGGTGAGAAGAGAAGTCCCGCAGGAATGCTTCCGGCGGGACTCCTGCGTGCGGTGGGCTATTGGGCGTTGCCGGAGGGGTCTCCTCCTTGAGGGGCGTAGCACTGGAACGCCGGCTGCTTCGTTAGGGGCGGGCGACCGAGGAGACGGAGGCGAGTTGGGCCAGTGCGCGGGGTGTGGCCAGGGTGGCGGGGGCGTCGAGCATGTGCATGCTGCGGGCGAAGCGGAGGAAGAGGGCGGGGTGGTGGGGCAGGCGTGCGGTGAGGGCGGTGAGGTACCGGGTGGCGAGGCGGGTGCTCAGGGGCGCGGTCTGTGGTTGCCAGGCCCGGTCGGCGGAGGTGTTGAGCAGCCAGGGGCCGCGGGTGAGGGCGGCTGCCCGTCGCTGGAATACCGGCCCGAGGCGATCGAGTGTGCTGGGCGCGCCCTTGATCCGGTTTGTCTGCGCCTTCTGGGTGAGCAGCGTGTCGAGAAGCTTGGCCTGCTGGGCGGCGACCGTCATGCCTTGCCCGTAGACGGGGTTGAGGGCGCAGATGCTGTCGCCGAGGGCGATGAGGCGTTCGGGCCAGCGGGGCATGCGGTCGTAGCGGTGCCAGCGGTTGGCGGTGGCGTGGGTCTGTCTGATGGGGCCGTGGGGTGTGCCGTTTTCGATGATGTGGGTGAAGTCGGGGTTTTCGAGGGCTGCGGCGTAGGCGCGGAAGCCGTCTTCGTCGGTGGGCGGGGTGTGGCCGGCTGCTCCGATCAGGCCGAGCTGCCACAGGGTTGGGCCGATGCGGGCGGCGACGGCGCCTCGTGGTGAGTGGGGGGCGAGTGCAGGCTGGTAGGAGGCGAACCAGTCCTGGCCGGGGTCTTCTTGGAGGGTGTAGATGCGGGAGGCGTAGGTGATTTTCCCGTCGACTGTGACACTGCCGGGGAGCGGGTAGCCGGCGTCGGTGAGCCAGAGCGGCAGCCGCGTCCCCCGGCCGGTCGCGTCGACGATCAGGTCTGCCTCGATCACTTCCTCGGGAGCGTCACTCCTGCGAGGCCTGACCACCACCCCTGTGCAGCCGAGGGCCGGAGGGTGGGGCAGGAGGAGGTGTTCGGCGTGCAGGCCGTAGCGGAAGGCCACCGGTGCCAGGGCGGTGACCCGGTCGCGCAGGACGTCTTCCAGAACGGCGCGTGCCATGAGCTGGACGTCGAAACCGACGGGGGTGCGTGGTGCCCAGCCGGTGGGGAAGAGGATGCGGGTGGCTGCGGCGAAGTCCGCGGCCGGGCAGCCCCGGGCGGTGAGTTCGTCGCGTAGTCCGGGGAAGAGTTCTTCCAGATGTTCGGCGCCGCGGGCCAGGAGGGCGTGGGGGTGGTGGGCCTGTGGCACGCCGGGGCGGGGCACGGGTCCACCGGGTGCGGGGGACGGGTCGCGTTCGATCACGGTGACCAGGTGGAAGTGGTCGGCCAGGACGCGGGCGGCGAGCAGCCCCGCGTACCCGCCGCCGAGGACCACGGCCGCGTTCCAGCCCACGGCCCGTGCAGCCGGTCCGTGGTCGCTGTTGCCGGGAGGACGCCCGGGCGCCTGCGCGGTCACAGGGCGCTCGTAGTGAGGATCAGCCAGGTCGGTGAGCTGGGGGCAGCACTCCGCGACGCGTTCGGTCGAGGGGAACGGGGCATGCTGGACCTCCGGGGCAGGGCCGGTCAGGGCGTGTGGCTGCGACGGTGCGAGGTTTCATGCGTCTGTCGCGAGGCGGCCGGGCGGCCCGGGTGGGCGCGGCAGGCGGTCGGATCCGGTAACGCCGACCGTGTCGGCCTTCGCGCTGTCGTGGGCGCCTCGGGGGCGACCCGGTGAGTGAGGTGGCCGAGGGCCAGGAGTGTGAAGGCGTCGGTGAGAACGGGGATGGCGAAACCGAAGGGGCGTGGACCGATGGAATCGGGCACGCCGGCGATCGACCCGTCGGGGCGCTGCTGGGTGAGCAGGTAGGCGGTTGCGCCTGTGGCGGCCGCGAGCGCCTCAGGTCCGGCACCTGCTGTTGTCAGGGTGATCAGGGCGTACGCGGTGCTCAGTGCGTCGCTGGCCGCACCGTCTTGCTGGCCCCAGCCTCCGTCCGCGTTCTGTGTGTCCAGGACCAGCTTCCGGCACCGCCGGGTCATGCCCTGCACCGGATCGTCCGGAGCGTCGGCACCCGCAGTGGCGGCGAGGGTTGCGCGGAAGACGGTGTGGTGGCGGCTGCTGCTCCAGTCCGGGGGGAACGTTCCGTCTTCACGCTGCTGGGAAGTGAGGTAGGCGAGAGTCTGGGCCAGCATGTCGTGTTGCGCTGTGCCTTGCGTGGAGAGGGCGTTCGCGGCGGCCGCGGTCATGCACGCCTCCGACGGTGCGCCGGAGAGGTAGGTCGGGAAGCCCCCGTCCTGGCCACGCACTGCGTGCAGAGCGCCGACGGCTCGACGGATCCGGGGCCGGTGGGCGGCCGGGTCCGTGAGATGGAGGGCTTCGACGGCGACGGAGGTGCAGTCCACGTCGGTCAGCTGAGCGTGCTCGCTGTGGGACCACCCCCCGTTCGGTTGCTGGAGGGCGATCAGACGTCCGGCGATGCGCTCCATGACCGGTCGGCCGGCCCCGGTCGCGTGCAGGGCGACGCCGGCGATGGCGGTCGCCCAGGTGTCCTCGTTGCAGATGAAGGGCATCCCGCCGTCGGCGCGCTGGTGCTCCAAGGCGGTCCGGATTCCTTCTGTGACCAGTTGGTCGTGGCCGGGTGCAAGAGCAAGGGCATGCAGTACGGAGAGGTGTATCAGGAGGTTGCCCTCCCAGACCGTTCCTGTCCGCTGGGTGGAGCGCAACAGGCTCACGTCCTCATCCCTGAACGTGTCGATGAGTCCGTGAGCGTGGGCCAGGATGACCTTGACGGCGGTGACCTGGACGCGTGCCCAGGGGTGAAGAAAGCGTTGCGAGAACGCTCGGGGCGCGGGCGCCTGCGGGGCGAGGCCGGCACCGAGGAGATACAGGACCGCGTCGAGCAGGGCTCTCTTACGAGGCCCGGTGAAGTCCGGTGCCCGGCTCAGGAAATCGTCGACGTCCAGCAGATCAGCCCTCTCCGTCCGGCGGCCGAGGGCGGCGCGGGCCAGCAGCCGGTCCAGCGGCTGCGAGGAGTCCCGGTGGCTGTTCAGGTAGGCGGTCAAGCGGCTGCGTGCGACGGTCTCCTTCCGGGCGCGTTCGAGAAGTGTCAAGAGCAGGGCGGACTCCAGGACGCGGCTGTGGCACGGTTCGCGCAGGGCGCCGTCCGGTCCGATCCGGGACGTGAGGTGGAAGCGCAGCCGGGCGGTGGCCGCCATGAGGCCGGCCGGTAGCGAGGATCGAGGCCATCGGGGTCCGGTGGGGAGCAAAGGGGGTCGCATAGGGTGTCCGTTTCCAGCACGGTGTCCGTCGCGTCCGGCTTGCCGCCGGCCGCTGGAGACTGCAGAAGAGTGCGGGTCGAGCGTCACCACGCCGTCGGCGTACGGGCTGCGGCAGATGTGTCCGGGCCGACGGTGAAACGGCCGGTGGTGGAGAGCCAGTGCAAAGTCGCCGACATGAACCTTTCCACCAGGTCCACGTAGCGGCTCAGTTGCTTCGTGTGGCCGGACGGCACATGCGTGGTCCGTAAAGCCTGTGCCTGCGAGGCGAAGTCCCGGCAGCGCTGGTCGATCATGGATCTGGCCCGGCCGCGCGCCAGGGCCGTGGAACAGCCTTCCTCGCGGGCGATGACAGCGACGAGGTTGTCCTGACCCGCCAGCGCATCATCGGATCCTGAGGCCAGGTCGTTGGCCCATCCCGAGATGTCGGCCAGGGCCCACCGAAGGCTCCTCACCCCTGCATCGACCAGAGGGTCCTCCACCATCACGGCATGACCAGTGCGTTCCAGGACGGTGAGCATGGGCAGCACAGTGATCGTGCGGCGACGCAGCTGTACATACTGCGCCAGGGAGAGCCGGGTCCCGGCGTCCCGCAGCGCCACCTCCTGCTCTGTGGCATCAAGGAAGTCCACGTACTCCCGGGTGAAGCGCTCCCGCCACCGCGCCGGCATTCCCTCCGCGGTCCGCTCCCACAGTCCGGCCAGGACGGACGCGACGGGCGTCGGCGCCTCGGACCGGTCCGCCACCGGATCGAGTGCCTGGCGCAGCTGCGCCGTGAAGGCTTCCAATGATCCAGCCGAACGTGCCAGATTACCGCGGTCGATGTGGTCGTCCACCCAGCAGATGAACGCCGCCCACTGCTCCGTGAGTAGCACATCTTCCGCGGCCGCATGCCGCAGAGCACCGCCGGCCAGTACGTCCAGGCGCATCGCTGCCAGTCGGCGCTCTCCCGGCCCACCCGTCACCAGGCCTTGTTCCCGAGCCCACACCAGCATCTGCTCAAAGCCCAGGTGTACCAATGGGTTTGATGTGCTGTCAGTCATGGACTGTCCTTGCCAGGCCGCAGTTGAGACGGTCATGGCGCACAGAGCCAGGGTTCGCCGTCACCAGCGCGCGCAAGCGCACTGGACAGCATGGACCGGGCGCAACAGTGTTCTCACTCACTGTCCGGGACCGGCCTTGCCGGAGCCGCGGACGGCGTGTTCGCGACCACCCCGAACCAGTACAGGACTGTCGCCACAGTGATCGCTGCCATGACATCCGTCCACGGTGATGCGAGATTCATTCCGAGGGCGACCATCGACGGCCATCCCAGAAAGCATCCCGCAGCAAAGACAACTCCGATGCCCATGGGAATCACGGCCACGGACCGAGCGCCCGAGAGTTTCGGAATGAGATGGTGGAAGACCATCCCGATGAGCAGGAAACTGCCCGTGAAAACGAATGGCCAGACCACGGGGACCTCCAGCAGCCGCGGCGACTGATGGCCGTAGTACACGGCCACACCGAAGTGCATCATGAGAGACTCGCCTGCGAAGTCGAACACCACCAGTGCGGCGAACACCTTCCACAGGGCCCGCTTCGACCAGCCGTTCTCTTTGGCCCAGAGACCGATCACCGCCATGGTCCCGATCCAGGCCCCGTAGGTCAGCGCTCCCCACAGAGGCATGCCGCGCTGAAAGGCCGTGTAGAGGACCGGACCTTCCCTGCTGTTGAACCACTGCCAATTGATGAGAGCGTCGTAAGGCGTCTCGGCCGCGGCAGCCAGAGTGACCAGAAGGACCACGACAATGGCGTGACGGAGCTTGCCGCGACGCCTCGCCCGGACCGAACACCAGACGATGAGCGTCAGCCACCAGACCACAAAGATCACGGTGATCACAAGGATGGCCGCTGATGAGGCAAATCCCTGCGGAGGGTTGTTCACGGTGATACGGATCCCTTTCCGTGACGGGTCCGGGCAGGCGCGAACTCGCATGCCCTGTGCGCACTTTCGAGAGGGAGGCGATGGCTGTCCAGTCGGACACGTAGCGGCAGATGACGGCGCCAGGGGGCCGCTGGAATGGGTCCTGGCCAGCTGTCCGGCAGTTTGACCGGACGGTGGCCGCGACCACCACCCGGGGGCCGGTCAGGCCGTTGGCATAGCGTTCGTGCCGCTCAGGTGTCCAGGCGGAGGCCCCGGAGTCCCATGCCTCCGCGAGGGGGCGAGTTCGATGCCCAGGGCTCAGGCGTGGGCGGCATGGATGTCGACGTACCAGCTGTACCAGCGGCCGCCGTTGAGGGTGCACCGGCCGGTGAGGGGCGGCCTACGGCTTCCTCCGGCACCACCTTGGATCGGGTGGTGCAGCCGTCATGATCGGCGTCGATCCAGTGACGGAACGAGCCCCGGTCGTAGCCAGTGCCTTCCTCGTCAGCCGCGGGGAGTGCCGCGACAGTGGACCGGAGCGGAAGGCTGATGCTCTCGGCGTGCGCCGAAGGGGCAGTGGTGAGCGCACTGGCGACCATAACTCCCGCCAACGGCAAGCACGTTGGAATCTCCACGACGTGTGCATGCCGCGCAGAGGAGCACGTGATGCGCCACGTGGGTGAACGCCACACCACAGAGTGAATTGTCGGGCAACCCGATTTCAGTAATACCTGGTTCGGTGATCGTCCCACACGTCACGCACGTCTCCGAGCCTGCGGTCACCGCACGGATCGCGGGTGTGGCGGAAGAGTTACGGTCGGCTGGACGTGCTGGTCAACATTGCGGGCATCGGCTCGGCGGCTGATTCCCACGCGGGCGAGTTCAGGGTCGACGACTCTGCGAACGATGCGGATGCCGGCAAGGTCCGCGAGCGGCTCCAAGCCCGGACTCCATAGGAGATCCCGGAAGGCCGCCTCCGCCACCAGGCTCGTTCCGTACTTCAAATGGTCGCCGATCGTGCGAGAGAACCCCTCCAGCGTCTTCAGGTCCAGGCGATCGGCGGGATCGGCACCGGTAGCGGCCAGCCGCTCTTGGATCTCGTCGCGGCAGAGGGCCGGCCAAGCGGGCGCGCCGGCCAGGGCGTGCGCCAGCGTGGTTTTGCCTGCCGGGCGGGCCACTGACGGCGACCAGTGTCGAGCGTCGCGTCATGCGGCTGCCTCGCGCTCGACCAGGGGGCCGTTCTCGAACCTCGCGCCTGCATGGACCAGGGGGGCGAGGTCGGTGCGGAGGTCAGTGCCGCAGGAGCCGCCACTGCTGCCCGGCGGAGCCGTTGCACGGCTGCGTTCTCGGGCTGGAACTCCTGGTTCGGCCTGTGGTGGTCCGGATACAGGATCGTCGGCGTCCCGTTCGCGGTGCCGCCGCCCTCGGCATCGAGGACCTTGCCGCTCGGCACGCTGACGATCGTGTACTTGGGCGGCTGCGAGGTCACCGAGGCGGGTTGCGCGGGTCCCACCGCCAACAGCGTCGCGACGGCTCGCCTGTGCCACAGCCGCTTACGAACGATGCGCGAGTTCCGCGTATATTTCCCTCCGTCAACTGTTCTGGAGCACAAGGAAAGACGTCTTTCCCTTCGGAGGGGCGAGGCATTCCGTCCCGACGTTGCGGCGATGGCGCCGATGGTTTTCGGACGGCTGGAGAAGTCCGGCATCGGCGGAACGATTTCGCCCCCCGTACGGGCCTCAGGCCAGGCCGAGCTGGGCGGCGATGACGGACCCCTCCGCGTAGCAGTCGAAGCGCTGTATCTTGCCGTCGACCAGCTCGAACACATCGCAGCACGGGGCGTCGATGCGCTTGCCGGTCGCGGGTACGGTGCCCGAAGGGAGCTCCAGCGGGCCGAGGTGGGTGCCCTGCAGACGCAGCTGCACGATGACCACGTCGCCGGAGACGTAGAACCGACCGAGCTCGCGGTGCATGTCGGGGAACGCCTTCGCGTAGACCTCGACCGTTTTCCCGAGCTCCTCCGGACCGCGGTATGTGAGCGGGACGGACATATCCGTGAAGGCCCCGTCTTCGGTGAAGGCCGCGACCCACCCGGCGACGTCCTGGTCCTCGGCGACCTGGTAGGCGTTGCGAATGATCTTCTCGTTGTCGAGTGACATTTCGGATTCTCCTGCTTCGTGCTGTCGGTTCCAACTGCCGTTGGAACCGCTCGGTCGGTGCGTGAGAAGGCGCGAAGTGGCACCGGTCGGCTCAGGGCTCCGCGCCGCGCCTGGCTGTGCGTCGAGCTCGCCGTGTCATGGAGCTGGGCTTGCGATCCCGCGAGGCCGTTGCTGGTAGCGCTCAAGGGCCTGTGACAGCGCCGGAGCGATCTCGGGCAGGACTGAAAAACCTGGTGCGAGTGAACACGGTCAGGCGGGACAACTTGGGATCGATGCGCCAATCACTTTAACACTCAAGTCATCGCCGCACGCAAGACTGTCGGCAGGAGTGGTTTCGAACGCCCCGACAACCAGATGGAGTTGAGCGATCCGGTGGTGCCGGCGAGATGTGGTGACGCCGGCTCGGTCGGCAAGTACGCCGGAACGAACCGATCGCGGACGGGGTGTCACGGCGGCGCCTCGCGCAGCCCGGTGCGCTCAGCGTGCGGGCGAGTCGATGCGCTGCAGGATGCGCTCGGCGTCCTGGCCGAGTCGACGCAGGCGCTCGCCGGACAGGTTGCCCACCACGAGGTGCCGGATGTGGGCCACGTGGCCGGGCGCGGCCGATTCCAGTTTCCTCATGCCGTCGGGAAGCAGGACGGCGTGGGTGAAACGCCCGTCGTCCGGGTCGGGTTCGCGCCGGACATAGCCACGGATTTCCAGCCGTTTCACCAGGTGCGACAGACGGGACAGCGACGAGCTCGTGTGCTCGGCCAGCGCACTCATGCGCAAGGTCCGCTCGGGGGCCTCGGCCAGCACCGCCAGGGTCATGTACTCGACCATGCTCAGTTCTGCGTCGCGCTGCAACTGGGCGTCGATGGCCCAGGGCAGCCGGGTGATCAGGCGCACCACCGACATCCATGACGCCAGTTCGGTCGGCGTCAGCCACAAGTCGGCGGGCTCGTCCGCCTGCTGCGACATGTCGGGGGTGGTCATTTCGTGAGCGTATCAGCCTCGCTGCCGCGAACAGAGGCCTGGATCATCCGATTCCGGCAGGGGTGCGCAGGGCTGCAGGCCCGGCAGATCAGGCCATGCCCCGGCCAAGCCCTCTCGGGCGGACAAGAGGGCGGTCTGGGTCCTGCTCGATCCACCTT
The DNA here is from genome assembly GCF_039521185.1 of Streptomyces blastmyceticus. Taxonomy (NCBI): domain Bacteria; kingdom Bacillati; phylum Actinomycetota; class Actinomycetes; order Kitasatosporales; family Streptomycetaceae; genus Streptomyces; species Streptomyces blastmyceticus. Next base: position 304,246 of record NZ_BAAABW010000013.1, read on the forward strand.
GATCACTTGAACACTCACGTGATCTCGGCGTGGTGTGGACCTCTTTGCTCGTCCCCCTTCGCCCTCACCAGCCGGATCCGACCGGCACGTGTCATGGCTGCATGCGGGATGCCGGTGAACGTGCTCAGTCGCGTGGCCTCGATGCCGGCCATTCCGGATGACGTTCTCGCGTGGGACTTGTGCCTAACTTGACTCCGTCGGGAATCTTGGGGGGCGAGGTCAGGCGCCGAGGGTCCGCCGACGTTGACCGGGGGATCCTCTGTTGGTCCAGGTAGGTCTGGAATGTGGTCGGCGGGCGTGTTGAAGGGACGGCCTTCCACTCCGGAGCGGACCGCGTAGCGGGCCTTCCATTCGGGTGTCTGCTGCTCGGTGCGGACGCGGAGTTCTCGTGGGGGAAAGCCGACGGTTCGGGCGCTGTCGGCGGTGGTGGTGCAGCGGGTGCGGGCCGGGCAGGGGCGGCACTGGCTCTTGGTGAACCGTGCCACGATCAGCGGGGCGGCGGTGGGCGAGGAGGTCGGGTAGGGGCCGTGCCATCCCTGGCTGACCTGGCCTTGGGGGCAGGTGACCTGCTGGCGGTCGAAGTCGATGTGGGAGTCGTCCCGGTCGAAGCCTTCGTTCTTGCGGTGCTGGCGGGTGGGGTTGCCCGGTAGTGGGCCGCTGACGGTGACCTGGTGTTCGCGGGTGGCGCGTTCCAGGTGGACCAGGGAGGTGTATCCGCCGTCGACCAGGTGCTCGGCGGGCAGCAGCCCACGCCGCGCCAGTCGAGTGTGGAGGCCGGGCAGCACCTGGGCGTCGCTCGTGGCGGCCGAGGTGGTGGCCACATCCGTGATCACATTGACGCTGCCAGGGGCGCACGTCTCGGTGAGGTGGGCGGCGAACCCCTTCCAGCGGATGATGTGCCCATGGCGGACGTAGCGAGCGGTGGTGTCGTAGGGAGAGACGATCGCTCCTGATGAGGGCGGCAGCCTGCCGTCCTCGGCGGTGCGCCAGCGCAGGCGGCCTCCCGCATCACAGTAGTAGTTCTGCACGACGATCTGCCGCAGGGCCTCGTCCTGTAGGCCGTGCCGGTAGCCCGGTCCGTGCCGGTGGAGGCGCTCCAGCAGCCGGCAGGCGTCGTCGCCGGCGGCGAGGATCCCGGATTGCTCGCCCGTGCGATCTGCGCGGTCAGAGACGGGACTTGCTCACCGGAACGGGGACGGAGCGACAACAGACACCTCGACAACTGCATCGGTCTTCGAAACAGCCCAGAGCATGCCCGCTGATCATGCTGGCGCACCGGGAAACTCCAAGATCCCCGACAGAGTCAAGTTGGCGCGCCGCCCTCAACTGTTCCGGTTCAGGTACTGAAGGAATATGGAAACATACGTCCGATCGGCGGCTTGCGAGCAGGGAAATGTCGCCACGGCGGCATCGAGTTCCGATTGATGGAACTTCCGCCACTTAGGATTCTGAGCGGCCAGCGCCGCCAGTTGGTCCTGGGGCAGCACTTGGTTCCCACTCTGAATGCCGGCCATCACGGACGTGTATTCCTTGCGCAGGTCCGTGATGAGCGCGAGACGGGACTGCGCCGGATGGCCGGCTGCCGCCGCACAGGATCTCCAGGTCTCAAGTGCCGATTGGTAGCGTCTGTCGTGTTGGACCTCTCCGTCCACCCGGGCCCACTCGGAGTTCGCCTCCGGGATTCCATATTCCTTTTCGGTTGTACGCTGTGAGCTGTCGACGCAACCGGGAAGAGTCGCATCGTAAGCCTTGAGGGAAGCAGCGGAAAGGGTCTTCAGGTAGCTCTTTGCTGCCGTGGCCTCAGGGGCGAAGTGAGGAAACACCGATATTCCGAACCCGTGCTTGCGCGCGTAGTCGAGGCTCGAGAAGTCTGATGCGTCCTCGACATCGACCACGCTGTGCGGGTTCTTGGGCAGGTACTGGAAGCCGTGTGACTTCATGCATGTGGATGTCAGGGCCTCCGTGCGAGCGGCAACCTCAAGGTCGAATTTTGCCGACTCCGACTGGCCGGAAGCACCTGCCAGGATCAGCACGAATCGGCGGGTGTCGGCCGTGGCCCGGGCCGTCTGGCTGTCGTCGGACGGGAAATACGCGAACCCCGCCGCGACCATCGCGGCAATGACCGCGGCCAGCGCGACCGCAAGGGTCTTGTGTTTGCCCAGCATCGTCCGGGCCTCCTCCTTTGACTGGTGTGCCCTGGTACGCCCCGAACGGGGCGCACCAGGGCTCCTGTTGCCTGATCAGGCACCTGTCACCAGTTGCTCAGGTCGACGCCCACCTGGTCGAAACCCCGGTTGTAGGTGCCGTTGCTGGTGCAGTCGTAGTGCGAGGAGTTCGTACCGTTGCGCGCGACGATCGAGGACTCGTACCAGTTTGCCCCGCCGTTGCCCCGGAGGCAGTGGGCCATGTCCTTGCCGCCGTCCGGCCCCGACACCCAGACGAACGACTGCTGGTAGCGCTGGTAGCGGCTGTCCCAATTGTTCGCCACGAACTGGTAGTTGCCGGTTCTGCCGGAATCGTTGTACGAACCGAATTGCGTGACGTTGCTGGTCTTTATTTGCGTCTGCGCCTCAGCGGCGCCCGTGGTGAGGCCGATCGTGGCGCAGCAACCTGCGACTGCCAGTGCGCCGAAGGTCTTCCAGTTGCGAGCCATGGTTGATGAGTGCTCCTTCTGTCGTTCTGCCGATCGGCAGTGGTGCGGCGGTGAGTATGGAGCGGCGCAGCGGTGCGCGTGTTGCCTGCCCATGCGTCTTCGGTGAGCCGTGCTGCGGAGATGCTATGGACACAGCTCCGTCGGCCGTCCTAGATTCGTCCTAGCGTGAGGTCAGCCAGGGGGGATCGGCGCTCATCGTCACGTACCAGGGGGAGCATGAGATTCGGCTTATTGGGGCCGTTGCACGCCCAGATCGCCGGACGCGCCGTCCCGTTGAACGGGCCGCGGCAGGCCAAGATGCTGGCAGCACTTCTGATCGACGCCAACAACATCGTCGCCATGGAACGGCTCGTCGCCGTGATGTGGGACACGAACGCCCCCGCCACTGCGGTCCGCCAGGTCCAGGACGCTGTCTCCGGGCTGCGCCGCAACCTCGTCGCCTGCGGAGCACCCGGCTCCTTGATCAGTACGCGGCGCGGCGGCTACGAGATCCACCTGGCTCAAGATCAGCTCGACTTGCTGGAGTTCGACCACCAGCGACACCTCGCCGAACAGCACACGACCCCGCTCGAGACAGCAGCCGCGCTGCGGCGGGCGCTCGCTTGCTGGCGCGGAAACGCCCTGGTCGACACTCCCGGCCAAGCCCTGGAGATCGATGCGGCACGACTGAACGAGAAACGCGCGGCCACGCACAAACAGTGCCTGGCCATCGAACTCGACCTGGGGCGTCATCGAGAGGTCATCGACGAACTGACCGTCCTGCTCCGCGAGCACCCCTACGACGAGCAGGTCGCCGAACACCTGATGGTCGCCCTCTACCGGTGTCGAAGACAGGGCGAGGCGCTGCAGGCGTACGAGCGGCTGCGCCGGACACTGGCCGACGAACTCGGTGTCGACCCCACCCCACCGCTGCAGGCGCTGCATCAGCGCATCCTGACCGCAGATCCCGCCCTGGCGGCTACGATCCCGGCAAACGGCCCCCCGGCCACGCCACCGCAGAGCCCTGCCCCGGCGGCCCCCGGACCGGCAATGGCGATGCCGGTGCGCCAACTGCAGCTCGATGTACCCGACTTCGTGGGCCGAGCCGACGCGCTGGCCGAGGTCGCCCGATTGCTCGACGTGTCGGCGTCGAACCGGGCTCCGGTGGCCGTCATCGTGGGCGGCCCAGGTGTTGGCAAGTCCTGTCTGGTGACGCACGCGGCGCGGCTGGCGAGCCCGCTCTTCCCCGACGGCCAGCTCTACCTCAACCTCGCCGGGACATCGGACGAGCCGCGGGACCCGGCGCTGATGCTGGCCGAGGTGCTGCGTGCACTGTCGATCGCCGGCAGCGCGATCCCGAACGGCCTGTCCGAACGGGCCGCGCTCTACCGGTCGTTGCTGGCGGACCGCCGGATGCTGGTGGTGCTGGACGATGCCGGTCGCGCCGATCAAGTGCTGCCGTTGCTGCCCGGGGCCGACGGTTGTGCCGTGCTGATCACCAGCCGCACTCTGCTGACGCAACTTCCCGGCGCCCGGCACATCGACCTGGACGTGCTGAGCCCCGCAGAGGCGCGGGAGTTGTTCACGGGCATCATCGGGCGACGGCGGGTCGAGCGGGAACCGGCGGAGGCCGACGCGATCCTCGACTGCTGCGGCAACCTGCCGCTGGCGATCCGGATCGCCAGCGCCAAACTCACCGGCCGCCCGGCCTGGTCGCTGCGGGTGCTGCGGGAACGAATCGAGGACGAGTCCCGGCGGCTGGCCGAGCTGAGGATCGGGGATCTCAGCGTTCGGGCCAGCGTCGATCTGAGCCTGCGGCTGCTGCCGGCCGACGCGGTGCGCGCGCTGAGTCTGCTGGGTCTGCTCGGCGCTTACACCCTGCCCGGCTGGGTGGTCGGCCCGCTGCTGGACCGCTCGGACGGCGACGAAGTGCTGGACACCCTCGTCGACGCCAGCCTGGTGCGGCTGACCGCCACCGACGCCCTCGGCGAGCCGCGCTACCGGTTGCACGACCTGATCAGGACCTGTGCCGTGGAGATCGCCGCCCAGCTGCTGGTGACGGACAAGCGGGACGCGATCATCCGGGTGCTGTCCGTCTGGCTTGAGCTGATTGGGCGCGGCACCGACCGGCTGCCGGCAGCCGGGCTGCTGGCAGCCGCGCCCGGCTCGGCACCGCGCCGGTCGCTGCCCGATGCGGTCGTGGACCGGCTGATGGCCGACCCGCTCGGCTGGTTCGACGCGGAACGCGACAACCTGCTCGGCGCCGTGAAACTGGCCGTGGACTGGGGCCTGGACGAGTTGGCCTGGGAGCTGGCGGCCGGCACGGCGACCTACTACGACCACCGGTGTCTCTATCAGGACTGGCAGCACGGGCACCGACTCGCGCTGGACGCGGCCAAGGCCGCTGGCAATGCGCGCGGCGCATCGGTGCTGCTACGCGGTCTTGGCCAGCTGCACATCTACCAAGACGAGTTCGATCGGGCCACCCAGGCCCTGGAGTCCTCCCTCGGGCTGTGCCAGGACGGTGGGGACAAACGCGGCGAGGCGCTGTCGGTTGCCATGCTGGGTACGGTCAGCCGGGTGCAGGGCCGTGACGACGAAGCCCTCGAACGTGTCGAGCACGCGCTGGCCATCGCGGTCGGTGAGGGCGACCGGCACATCGAAGCGCAGCTGTCCTGCTCCATGGCCGTGATGATGCTCATGCAGGGCAAGCTCGACGAGGCGGAGTCATGGTTCGACGAGGCCTTGAGCCAGGCCAGGGCACTGGGCGACGGGCATCGCGTGGCCGTGGTTCTGCGGCGGTTCAGTCGGCTGCACGATCGACGTGGTGATCCGGACGAGGCGCTGCGCTGCCTGGGGCAGGCGCTGGCCACCTTCGAGGAACTGGCCGACGAGCGGTGTGCCGCGTACACGCTGCTGGAAGTCGGCCGCGTGTACGCCGGTCAACACGACCGGGACCGGGCGAGCCCGGCGTTGGAGCGCGCGGCGGGCCTGTTCCACCGGCACGGCGACCGACAGGACGAGGCCGCCTGCTGGCAACTGATCGGCGACCTGGACGCCGCCGTCGGCGCCCATCAGCTGGCGCACCAGCACCGAGAGCGGGCGCTGCGGCTGTGGAGGATGATCGGCGACATTAACCAGACGAATGCTCCGGCGCGACCATCGTCGCCGTGAGGTGGTCATGTCCCTGATTGGAGATGTCTGTCCGATCAGGGATCACTGATGTGATGCGGGACCGGATCGAGCCGTTGATGCCGAGGTTTGTCGCTCGACTGCTCGTTTGGCGGATGGTGGGAATCTCTGTGGAAGCGACGCAAATTCTCCCCTGCCCATGAGGTGACTGATTGCGTAGCGGAGGTTCCCCGGCGGCGTGGGGGTGGCTATGTTGCGGGATGATCAACATGCCCCTATGCCAGTACTACGTGGTCGTCGACGGACAAAACGAGCTAGACCTGTCCAAGATGCTGGCGTCGGGGTATCGGATCAACTCGGCGGCGGACGACGCGGCCGGCTTGGCGGTCTCGTCGAACATGACCCTGGTGACGGTGAAGCGAGACGCGGAGCGTCTGACGGCCGGAGTCGAATCGCTTGGGACCTCGCCGAGCGGGGCATCGAGGGCACCGCTATCCGCGTCGCCCAACGCATCCTGGCGATGGCCGCAGGCATCTGGCACGACAACGCCATCGGCGCACCAGTCACCCGCTCGCTGATCGCCTACGACCATTGATCGCAGTCCTGCTCATCGAGTCGGCGGACCTTCACCGGCGATGCCGACGACCAAGGACATCGATCCCTCAACAAGGTAAGGATGCCCGGGAAAGTGGTCGATGTGGCGGTGGCCGCCGCCGTCCACGGCAGCCATGGCGGTGGCCATGGCATCGAGATTGTCCGCGAAGAGAGCCCTGGCGACGGGATCGCCGCTGATCACAAGGATCCGACGCTGGGAGTCGAGATGAATCAACACTCCAGGCCCGGGAGCTTCCCTGACTTCGACCTCCGCCAAGGTCTCGCTGTCCGGCGCAGTCGCAGACACAGAGCTGATGAATCCCTCGCCCTCGGCCACCATGCCTGCCAAGCGGGCCAGCTCTGTCGCCGACCCAGTGAGTTCCACTTCGTCGAAGATGGGGTCGGGCACGAGAATCATGGGCGTCGCTCCTGCAAGGTCGGGATGGGGCTGCGAAGATCATCCACCCTACCCATCGGCGAGCAAACCCGTGAGGCGTGGTCACGCACATCGGATCCACTGATCTGGGGGAAGTCGGGCAACCAGGGGAGCTGATCCGCAGCACCGGCTGTGCGCTGGTCATCAGCCGCGGACTGAAGCGTTCCTGACCTCCTTCCGGAGGGAGGCGGAGTTCATGAAGGCTCAGCCGGGATTCGTCTCCATGTAGACGGAAAGGGAACGGCGGACAGTCAACTTCTCATGAACGTCGCGATCTGGGAGTCGACCGAGGCTCTCGCCACGGCGTTCGGCAGCCCGGAGTTCCAGTGCATGGCTGCCGAGTTCCCCGACGACATCGTGTCGTACCCGCACATCTTCGGGCAGGGCGACGTACAAGGAAGTCCCGGATTTGCTAATCCGCTGCTAACTAAGCGACTCCATTGTTAGCGCAATCGCGGATTCTGCAGGAGGCGCGCACCTCCGGGGCGGAGTCACGGTTGAGAAGAATTAGGTGAACAGGTGGATGCGGCGCTGGAGGGTGTCGTAACGGCTGTGGGAGAGGAGCTGCGCCTGTGCCGAGCGCACCGCTGCGTACCCCGGAAATCTCGCACGTGACCGATGTGATCGTCGCCACGCTCGAACATCAGGGCGTGCCACCGTACATCGCGTCGCTGGCTGCGAGGTGCGGTATCGCTGTCCTCGTCCGGGTGAGACTCGATTGGCTGGCGGGTGATACGCGCGGCTGTCCGATTCTCCTTGCCGATGCTTTCGCGGATCTCGCTTCCCTCGTCGGTCCGAGCACCTGGCAGGGTTTCTCGTCGGCACACAGGTGGTGAGGTCTCGACGAGAACGTAGGACCACATCAGTGGTCGGCGGCATCGGCCACCTCCGCCTGATCACGCACGAAGCCCATGGGGAATGGGCCGCCTGGGCCGGCCGTGCGGTGGCCCAGGCGGCCCGGTGGGTTCAGGGGCTGACTGCGTTCCAGCGTTCGGCGGGGATGTCCTGGCACTTATAGAGGGTGACGCGGCCGTGGTCGGCGTCGGGGGCCAGCAGGCACAGGTGGTTGGCCTCGTTGCGGTACCGGACGCTTCCGTCCGGGTATGCCTCGGCCAGCCATCGCTGGCCGGCTCCGGCGACGCCGCGGGCATCGTCGCACTTGTAGATCATGGCCTCTGTCTGCGTGCCGGCGTGGACGTCCCGGCTGCCCAGGCACAGGTTGTCGCCGTCCAGGCTCTGGAACCGGACGAGGTTGTCGTCCCGGCTGATCCGCTGGATGTTCCAGCCGAAGTCCTTGCGTTCCCAGAGCAGCCAGTAGATCCACCACGACCGGGGTGGTGTGGGCTGGGTGTAGACGAAGGTTCCGGGGACGTTGCCGGCCCTGCGCAGTCGGCCTCCGAGCCATGAGGATTCCAGGCGTACGTTGTTGCCGGTCGTCTGCCAGTTCGCGGGGAGGGACGAGGCGTTGTCCCACCAGAGCTGGGCGGCGTTCTGGGTGCACGGCGCGGCGGTCACCGACGTACCGGCCGGGGTCAGGCAGAGTCCGGGGTCGGCCACGTTGCGCCAGCGTTGCGGTCCGCCGTTGTCGTCGTTCCATGCCGGGGGGTCGTCGAGGTGGGCGATGGTCCACTGCGCGCGCGGGTCGTCACACTTGCCGGCGACGACCGGGGTGGACGCGGCCCGGCGGGCGCCGGGCGCGATCGCGATGCAGTCTCCGGTGTCGATGTTCTGGAGGTAGTGGGTGAGCGCGTCGGTGGTGAACATCCCGAAGGTCTGGCTGCCGTTGTAGCGGGCGTCCCCGATGGTGATCGAACGGTTCGGGTTCTCCTGCAGCAGACCGCCGGTCGGAGCGGCCAGCACGCTGTGGAAGACGTGGGCCGGGGCCGGTGCCCTGACCGGCGGCGGGGTGCGGGCGAACTCCACCGGCACGTGGTCGGATCCGCCGCCCCGGGGGACAGTTGCGGTGAACCCTCCCGGGATGCCGCGCGTGATCGCGTAGTCCAGCTCGCTCGGGGTGTTGCCGCCGATGTACGTCACCTGGCCGGTGCGCAGCAGGGACTCATCCGCGCGCAGCTGCAGCGACTGGTTGCGGGCATCTGCGTCGGTGCGGTGGAGAATGTTCACGTTGAAGTCGCCGGCCAGCACCCAGTTCCGGTGGTCGGTGGCCGCGAAGTCGCGGACCCGGCCGAGCAGTCCTTGCACGTCCTCGCCGCGGGCGTGGGTGTTCCAGTACCAGGTGTTCCCGAACCGCAGACCGAGCAGGGGACGTGCCCGGTACCGGTTGTTGGGGGCATTCGGGTCCGCGTTGTAGGACGGGTTCTCCAGCACGCGGACGTCATCGGCCTGGGTGTCGGTGACGAAGGCCAGGTTCATCTGGCCGCCGTCCCAGGTGTCCAGGTTCGTACCGGCGACCCGGCGCGGGTCGGTCTGCAGGAAGTACACATACCGGTTGCTGCCGTTCGGGCCGCCCGCCCAGGTCACCCGCTGGACGGAACTGGGCTGGGGAGAACGGTTCGGGTTCAGGCGGATCTGGCGGAACTCGCTCCGGTCGTTGTCGTGCGCCGGCAACGGCGGCCCGGCCCCCGCCTCCTGCAGCGCCACCACCTGGTTGGTCGCGGCCAGCGGCGCGACCTCCGAGGTCCAGCGTGAACCGTTGTCGGAGCCGTGCATGTTGTACGTGGCAAACGGCGAGGTGCCGTCGCCATTCACGGCATGCGCCACCGCGGCGGTCAGCGTCACGTTCGTGACCAGCGCCGCCAGCACCGCTAGGACGGCGACCGCAGCCGTGGTCCACCGTCGTCGAGGGCCCGGCGTCGTCAAATGGTTGTGTCTCGTCAATGATCCGTCCTCTCCCGTCGGCCCCGGTGCCGAGCGGCCCGGGGGACTACCAACGCCACGCACTGACCGTGGCGGCACCAAGCCGGCATCACCGGCAGCCGGCCGCGCCGCCCACGCCCAAGAGGGGACCGTCCCTGTGCTCGTTTCCGCTCAGATGTTCCTCCTGGACCACTCAACCTGCTGGCATCATCCGGCACTTGGCTCAAAGTGGCCGGGCGCGTCGTCTGTCAGGACGAGGCGGGCGGGTCACAGGCCGGTGCCTCATGAGGGGCTGTTCGTGACGCGGTCGACGTCGGCCATGGACCGGGCCAGGACGCGCGAGCCGCCGGCCCAGCGGACGTCGGCGCCGCTGTGCAGGGTGGCTGGAATTTGACCTGGTCGCTGGGCGGCGCGCTGGCCCCGGTAATGCTGTTGCTGTGGGATGCTGCCGGGCCGCTATAAGACCGCGGAGGCGGGCAGCGGCGTGGTGGCGGGCCTTGCGCCTCGGCCGTATCAGCCAACCGCGGCAGACCTGTTCGCTCCGCCGGCCGGACCACCGGTACCAGGTCTGCGTCCGCGATCAGATTAGCCTCGTCGAACGCGGCGTCAACCGCCCCGGAGCAAGGGAAGATTGCATCTCGCGGAGATTCTCTCAACCTGGCGATGTGGAATCCTGGACAAGTCCCATCATCTCAGGCCAGAGGGCGTCCGCGCTTTCGTATCCGCCACACGGACAGGCGCTCAATCGGTGGATCGAGGCCGAAAGCCGGTCGGATGGCGACGCCTGGCGGAGCCGCCGCGCTATCAGCCCGATGCCGTCATGGACCACTGCGGCCAGGCTCTCTTCATTCGCGGACCAGATCACGGCCATCAACTCAAGCCATCAAGCCGGATGGTCAGTCCAGACTGATGGATCTAGCGTGTGCACCGTGAAAACCGGATTCGGCACAACGAAGTTCGGCATCCACACCATTGTCACCGACGAGTCCATCCACCCAACGAAGCTCGGACGTGCCCTGGAAGAACGCGGCTTCGATGCCTTGTTCGTGGCTGGCCACAGCCACATTCCGGCCGGGAGTGCCGCGTCTCCGCGCGGCGGAGAGTTGCCTCGGGAGTACTTCCGGGCACTCGACCCGTTCGTGGTTCTCGGCACGGTTGCCGGAGCGACCGAGAACCTACTGCTGGGCACCGGCGTCGCCCTGCTTGTCCAGCGTGACCCGATCCAGACCGCCAAGGAGGTTGCCTCCTTGGACTTCCTGTCCAACGGTCGGGCGGTCCTCGGTATCGGCGCGGGCTGGAACCGCGAGGAGATGCGCAACCACGGCACCGACCCCCGCACCCGCGGTCGGCTCCTGGACGAGCGAATCGGCGCGATCATCGAGATCTGGACCGAAGACCAGGCCGAATTCCACGGCAAGCACGTTGACTTCAACCCGATCTTCGCTTGGCCCAAGCCGGTTCAACGACCGCACCCGCCGGTGTACGTGGGCGGCCAGAGCGCCAAGGCGATCGCCCGGGCCAAACGGTTCGGCGGCTGGATGCCCAGCGCCGCCGGTATCACCGCCCCCGCCGGGGCGGCCGAGCAGATCGCGCTGGTGGCCCCGGAAACCCCGGTGATAGTCAACGCCGCCCCGCCCGACCCGGACATTGTCGCGGCCTACCGGGAGGCCGGCGCGGCGGGCATCACCTTCCACCTGCCCAACGTCCCGGAGGCCGAAGCCCTGCGGACCCTGGACAACCTGGCTCGGCTGATCGGCTGAGCCCTGGATGAGCGTCGCGGGTGCGGCATGATCGCTGCGTAAACTTGCGTCTCCGAAGTGCCTTGCCGATCGTGCGTGCCGGAAGTTTGGAGAACTCCCATCATCGCAGGTCACAAGGCACTTGCCCGCCCTTCAAGACCGTCTGCGACTACTACGCGAAGTGGGAGGCCGACGCGCCCCGCCGCGCATGCTGATCGGCGCCGGACCTCGGGCCGTGTGATGATGCCTGGAGGGCAGGCTCACAGGCGAGCGGCCCGGTAGATCCTCGGCACGGAGGGCAAGGGCATGATCAAAGGTGCTCACGTCGTCGTCTTCAGCCGGGATGCCGAGGCGGACCGTGTTTTCTTCCGGGACGTGCTGAGGTATCCGTACGTCGACGCGGGCGGCGGATGGCTGATCTTCAAACTTCCTCCGTCGGAGGTCGCCGTACACCCTTCCGGGGAATCGGGTGGCCATGAGCTGTTCCTGACGTGTGACGACGTCCGCGCCACCGTTGCCGAACTGGCGGCGAAGGGGGTGGAGTTCACCCAGCCGGTCAGCGAGGAGGGCTGGGGGCTGCTGACCACGCTGCGCCTGCCGGGCGGTGGTGACCTCCGGTTGTACGAGCCCCGCCACGAAGTGGCCTACACGCTCCCGGACATGGGCTCGGTCACGCCGGACGCATAGCGGAACCGATGCCTGTCGGGTGCGGAAGCGGCCCGTTTCGCGGGCGGTCACGGGCCGCAATGCGCCGGGCCGAATCGTGACCCCTTGCCGTCCACCGGGATCGCCGGTCGCGTCCTGACGGTGGACGGCATCCGGACCGACTGGGTCAGACCAGGTTTTTCTCCAACGCGGCGATGTAGTTGCGCATGAAGTGGTCCCGTACCCCCGCGCTCGCCGGAGCGAACGCGTCGGCCGTCAGTCCCTTGGCCTTGTCGCCGAGGCCGTCGAGGAACGAGACCGTGTCACGGACCTTGCCGTTGGAATCGATGTACCGCAGTGCCTCGACGTGCGTGTACGCGGGCTCGGGCGGCAGCTGCGGCACGATGTCGTTGTTGTTGACGAACCGGAACATGCGCTGCTTGAAACCCTTGTCGTACGCGGAGGCCAGCAGCCGGTCGCAGGTGCGGGGCTGGCCGTAGGTGTAGACGCCGTCGGCCAGTAGTCTCGGCTCCTCCAGGTAGAGCCGTGCACCGGCGAGCATGGCCAGGGCGCCGCCCAGACTGTGGCCGGTGAACCACACCGTCTGGCCGTTCGTGCGGAACTCCTGGAGGGTGTTCCTGACGTCGGGGTAGATTGACTCGAGGGCCTGGCCGAAGCCGTAGTGGACGTATCCGGTCCGTGACGGACCCGGCCACGGTGGAGTGCTGGTGTCGGAGAGCCAGTCGCGGATCTCCGACGGTTCCGTGCCCCGGAAGGCGGTGATGATCATGTCGTTGCTTGCCATGGTGTACGCCTGGGTGTCCTCCAGTGGGAACGGCGGCGTGAACCGCGTCTCGTGGTGCCGCACCCGGTCGAATCCCCAATCGCGCGCTTGTTCCTCGATGGTGGCCGGGTCCTTGTAGGCGAGGTCGGACGCCTGCGCCAGCCAGTACGCGTGGGCCAGGCTGTAGGCACGGGCCTTGTGGTCGAGCGCGGAGGGTACGGGCACGGAAGCTCCCTTTCTCGGGCGGCCGGGGTGTGGACGCACCACAGTCGTTACCGGAGAGCCCTCGTTCCAAAGAGCTGACGTATGACATTCCCCCGAACGGGGCAGACGGCCGGAGCGGGCCGCTGCTGCCATGACGGGGATCACGGCCCGCGGATGCAGCGGAACGGCGCTGCTGCGCGCCATGTGCATGGCCGCGAGAAAGTGCCGGAACACCTCGGGCTCGGCTGCCATGGCCTGCCGTACCACGGGAAGGAGCGTCCCCCCCCGGCGAGCTGATGTCGAGCATCCGGCGCAGCACGGGGTCCGTGGACAGGCGGCGGGGAAGTTCGAATCCGGTAGACCTTCTGGCTGGGGTTCCAGCATGGCGTGGACGGATCCAGACCTGCGGCGCAGGGTGAAGTACTCGGGCCGCGCCGGGATGCTGCGGCGAGCGCGGTTGCGGGCTTCTCGCGTGTACGCGCCGAGGTACCACTGCCAGTGTCGCCCGGTGTGCTCCAGTCACTCCGGCGAGGTGTCGCGTACCAGGCGGCGCCAGACGTGGGAGAACGCCCTGACCAGTGGTCCGGCCTCCGCCGTCATGTGTCCTTGCGAGGTGATGACGGCGGTGAAGTCCAGTCCTGCCATACGGCGTCGACAAGGCGCGCTGGGTCGGCCAGGGAGCCGCCGAAGCGGTCGTCTAGGAGGATGGCCACCACCGCGTCCATGGTCAAGTCCAGCCGGTCGTCGCTCACCCGGGGATCCATGCCGCATCGGCCCGGCGATGTCCCAGCGCAGGAAGCGCCGTTCGTCGACGGGGTGCGTCACCAGCTCCTGTCGGCGGCACCGGATGAGGCCGCGGCGTCGTGCCGCTTCGGCGTCCGGACTGACGTTTGCCGGCCGCGGGTGTCGGCGTCGCCGTCAGGTGGAGACGCGGGCGCTGCAGGCACCGATGTGGCACCCTGCGCCGGGCCGGGTGTCGTATTGGGCCGTCCGAGGGTCCGTTGGGCGGCGATCTCGGCGAGGGCCGGGATGTGTTCGGCTTTGCGCTCGTGGCGACGGTCCGGGCGGTGGCACCCGCTGGACCATGGGGGAGCGGATCCCGGGAAGCCGCGAACGCCCCGTCCGACAGGTTGCGCGGCGGCAACCGGGCGAATGACGTGACCCGGCTCCGGCATGGGGGTACCACTGCACCACCGACACCAGGAGCCCTCCATGCACATCCATGACGCCGTCGTCCTCGTCACCGGTGCCAACCGTGGCATCGGCAGTGCCCTCGTCACCGCGTTCCTCGAACGCGGTGCGGCACGCGTCCACGCCACAGCGCGGGACCCCGAAACACTGGCGGCGGTGACCGCGCGGGACCCCGAGCGGGTCCTGCCGCTCGCCCTGGACGTCACCGACCCCGACTCCGTCGCAGCCGCCGCCCTCGCCGCGCCCGACGTGACGCTCCTGGTCAACAACGCGGGCGTGGCCCTGATGGGGCACCTGCTGGAGATGGATCTCGGCGCCGTCGAGACGGTGATGAACACCAACTGGCTGGGCACACTGCGCGCCCTGCGCGCCTTTGTGCCGGTCATCGAACGCAACGGCGGCGGAGCCGTCGTCAACGTTGTCAGCATCGGTGCCTTCGGCGGGACCCCCTCCATGGGCGGCTACCCCGCCTCGAAGGCGGCACTCAACTCACTGACCCAGGCCGTCCGGCCGGACCTCGCCCCGCGCGGCATCACCGTGCACGCGGTCTACCCGGGCCCGGTCGACACCGACATGCTGCGGTTGAGCACGCCCGCCCTCCCCGCCCTGGGCGACATGCCCCGGGCAACACCGGCCGACGTGGCCCGTGCCGTCGTCGACGGCGTCGAGGCGGGCGCGGAGGACATCTTCCCCGACCCCTTCGCCGAGCAGATCGGGGAAGCATGGCGCCGTGACCCCAAGGGCGTGGAACGACAGCTTGTCGGCCTTGAGTGATGCGAGGTCATCCCCGCGTGCGCGGGGACCGTGAACCGAACCCGTCTCAAGTCCACGACACCCAAGGGACGCGTTCCAGCCACGGCACCCGCCCTGCGGAGCGCGAAACCGCAGTGCCCTGGGACGTAACGAATCCGGTGGCGGTGGCCGGTGACACCCGGTGCTTGGATTCCCGGGATGGCGCTCGGCCCGGGCACGCCGACGCCCATCGTGGACGAACTGCCCGCCGGAGCGTCGGTGCGGATCCTCGGGCCGGATGACCCGGTGCTGCCGAGTGCCCTGGCCGCGGCGCGCCTCGCTTTCACGGAGCCCGGAACCGGTGTCGGCTCGGCGGGAGTCGCCGAACTGGCCGAAGCCGTGCATGCCCAGGCGGGCGACGGGACGGTGGACCTCGTGGTGGCGCGGATGGGGGCGGGGCTGACGTCGGTCGCCGCGGCGGTGGACGACGGGGTGGCGCTGTGCGCGGGCCAGCACCAGCCGGTCGGTATCGTCAGCGAGGTCGTCGGCGTCGGGACGCTGCCCGCCGCGCGCCGCCGGGGCCTGGGACTCGCAGTCACCGCGGCGCTGGTGGCCGACGCCCGATCGCGAGGCATGGAGACAGTCTTCCTGTCGGCGGGCGACGACGATGTCGCCCGGATCTACGCCCGCCTCGGCTTCCGCCGCGCCGCCACCGCACTGATCGCCGAGCCTGCCGGGTAGTGAGTCCGCTTCCGGATCTTCGGGATGATGTCGCCGTCGCCCCAGGACTGGAGGACGGGCCCTTGACGGCGCCGTCCGTCGGCGCTCCGAGCGAGAGCGCGCGCAGCTGCTCGCCCAGGTGGCCCGGCTTCCGCACTGACATGGGGTGGCTCCCGTTTGCGTTGCTGGAGCACCCCCGCCGCCCGTGACCCACCGTCCCCGGGCCGCGCGGTGCGGAAGGTGAAGCCGCCCGCGCCGATCACCTGCGCCGAGTGCCGGCACCTGATGTACGCGAAGACCGCCGGCCTCGTCAGCCGATGGGCCAGCAGTTGGTGGCGTCATAGACCGTCTCGCCGCACTGGAACCTCATGCCGTACTCGCACTCGGGCATTCCGTGCGCCGCAGCCGAGTCCCACACGCCACCGCAGCAACCCCAGCAACCGGTGGTCGGGCTGCAGCACGTGTCGCCGTCCACGCACGGTCCGGGCGGAGGCGGACACCCGGCTGCCACGGGGCGTACGGAGCGGTGAGCACCCTGCCGAGGCATCCACCGCCCGGCCGTCGGCCGTCCCGTCCGCTCCTGCGGCGCGGGTTGCCGAGACTCCCGCAGCTCCAGGACGGCCCGCAGCAGGCCCCCCAAAGCAGCGGCCTCCGGCGTACCGGAATCCTTGAGCTGCAGCCGGACCAGGTGGTGCACATGGTCGTCGCACGGGACCTGGCTGAGTGTTTCAACGCGTTCGATGAGCGTGACCGGAATCGCGGTCCAGTTCTTGCAGGCCGTACCAGGGGCGAACCGGATGACATCCGGCTCGTCAGCGGCCTTGACCATGCCGATCAGGGGTGCGGTGGGAGTGAGGGAGTCGGATACGAGCGCCCGATGGAACTCTTCCCCGGTGAATGACCTGCCCATGACGTAATCCTGTCGCTATGGACGGTGACGCCCTGATTCATTCCCCTTGCACATCTTGATCACCCTCGGCCGGACCGGCTCGCATGAGTCTTTCCGGTGTTGGGCAAAGCCGGCCCGTGACCGGCGCACCCGTCGTGCCTGGGCGGACGGGTGCGCAGGCGTTCTCTGTCAGTGCCCGGGACCTGTACGGGGGACCCAGCCGTTGGTACCACCGGTGCGGATCAAGTCCTGTGCGTATCGCCACAGGTCTGCCGAAGCGTCCTCGATGGCGGACTTCCGGGCGAGCACGTCGTCTTCCGTGACTCCTGGAGTGCGCCAGGTGCTGCCACGGTTGCCGTAGTTCAGCAGGAGCGGCTGGAGCCGGTCCATGGCCTTCGCGAAGCGCGCTTCGGGGGTCACCCGTGCTTCGAACTCGTCCCACAGGGCCCGGAACCGCTCGGCCTGGCCGGCGGGCAGGATGGCGAAGAGTTTCTCCGCGGCCCGCTGTTCCCTCGCGTCCTGATCGGCGGTGGCCACGGTGTCGTGGATGAAGGTGTCCCCTGCGTAGATCTCCACGAGATCGTGGACGGCGACCAGGGCGAGGGCCTTGCCGACGTCGATGGGCTCGTCCGCGTATTCGGCAGGCACCAGGGTCATCAGCGCGAGGTGCCAGGAGTGTTCGGCGTCGTTCTCCTTGCGGTCCGCCGCCAGGAGCGGGCTTTGCCGGAGGACGTTCTTGAGCCGGTCGGCTTCGATCACGAACTCGATCTGGCGGCGCAACCGCTCGGGGGTGTTGCCGGGTTGCTGGAATGACGCGGCGAGCAGAGGCGCGTCCTGGTCCGGCTCCTGGGGTGTCAGGCGTCCCCGCGATGCTCCCGGCGGCGTCGGCGGTGCCACGGGGCTGATGGTGTCGCCACCCCCGCGCACCGCACGACGGCTCCTCTACGTGGTAGACGCGCACCTGTCCCTCGGTGACCTCGACGCCGCCGTCGGCAGTGCCTACCGTGCCGTCGACCTGCTCGGCATCCTGCCCCCCCCGGCCTCGCGGACCAGTACCGGCGGCGATTCGCCCCTCACCTCTCCGAGGCCTCTGTGAGTGACCTGTTCCCCCACCTCGCAGATCACCCCGCGTCATGATGGTCGCTGATCAAACGCCCTCCAGCAGCGCCACCCGCTCGCCGTCGTCGAGCCCCACGCGCTGCAGCTGCTCACCGTGGTGGGCATCGGCCCGGACGCGGCCGTAATGTTGCCGATCACCATGGGGGACACCCCGGAACGCCTGAGCAGTGAGGCGTCCTTCGCCGCGCTGTGCGGGGTCAGCCCTGTCGAGCGTTCCTCGGGCCGTCGGCAGACCAAGCTGCTCGGCCGGTCTGTGAGTTGTGGAGATCCGCTGTCACATGCCGCTGCCCCCCTTTCGCTTGGCCGGCGGCTGGACTCGCCGACCATGTAACCACTTCAGTTGACGTACTTCAGTTGCAGTGCTCTACTTGAGGTCGTTCAGAGCGAGGAGTACGAGATGCGTCAGAACCCGGCCCGTCGGGCCGCGCTGCTCGACGGCGCGATCGAGGTTCTCGCCCGCGAGGGCGCGCGTGGCCTGACCCAGCGCGCTGTCGACAAGGAGGCGGGGGTGCCCATCGGCACCGCGTCCAACTACTTCCGCAACCGCGACGATCTGCTCGTCCAGGCCGGTGCCCGTGTCTACGAGCGGCTCAGGCCCGAAGAGAACGCGCTCACCGAGATGTTCGACCAGGCGCGGGACGCCGCGTCGTACGGCGTGATGCTGCGGGAGAGCGTCGGCAGGGTCGCGGCCTTCCCGTCCGGGCACCTGGCGCTGCTGGAGCTCCGGCTGGAGGCCACCAGAAGGCCGGATCTGCGGACGCTGCTCACCGAGCGGGTCCGCGCCGACATCGACGAGAACGTCACCCGGCACGAGGCTGCCGGCCTGCCCGGTGGCGCAACAGCCGTCCTGCTGATGTACCTGGCCATGAACTGGCTGATCGTCGAGCAACTCACACTGCCGGACGTCTTCACGGACGCTGAGCGCGACCAACTGGTGGTGCAGGCAGTGGAGCGCATCGTCGGCCCGTTCCTTACCGCTACGAAATGACACCCCGGTAGCGCTCGCCCCCGGGTGGCGCACCCATCACCGTCCACTGCGACCCGATCGGTAAAGGGACTCCTTTTGCGCAAGCTCGTGTACTTCGTCGCCTCCACGCTCGACGGTTTCATTGCCGGTCCCGACGGCTCCGACCCCACGGGCCTCGGCGGCTTCTGGTCGCCGTCCGCGGACTACATACAGCACCTCGTCGAGGAGTACCCCGAGACCCTGCCGGGGCCGGCGCGCGCCGCGCTCGGTGTCACCGCCGAAGGCACCCGCTTCGACACCGTCGTGGAAGGCCGCAAGAGCTATGAGATCGGCCTCGCGGCCGGCGTGACCGACGCCTTCCCCCACCTCAGGCACCTGGTCTTCTCCCGGACACTGACCGAGAGCCCGGACCCCGGCATCGAACTCGTCGCCGACGAGCCGGTGTCGAAGGTGCGGGAGTTGAAGCGCGATGGCGGCAAGGACATCTGGCTCGTCGGCGGCGGGGAACTGGCCGGCGCACTGTACGGCGAGATCGACCGCATGATCGTCAAGCTCAGCCCGCTCACCATCGGCGCCGGCATACCCCTCTTCGGGCGGACCCCGGCCTTCGCGCCCAACGCCTGGGAGCTCACCGACCACACCGTCCTCGAGGGCGGAGCGGCCTTCCTCACCTATGACCGGCACCCCGGCACTCCCCAGCCCGCTGGCAGGTAGCGGCAGGGGGAATGAGAACAGGCCGGTCGACCCGACCCTATGTAGTGCCGACCGGCCGTTTTGGTCTGGGCGTGTACCGGCGAGCGCGGGTACCACTGACAACCGGGAGCTCGGACCGCTCTTCGTGCGAACTGTTCGCGCTCAGGCGGGTGCCACGGGCAGCCGGTACTCGGTAACGGCCGCCGGAATGCGGACGCCGGTGGCCCGCAGGTGGCCGGTCCGCGTCTGGTAGGCGGCTCCGCGCATCAGGTGCCCCGTCACCACCGCGACCTCGCGGCAGGCGGGCGCCGCCAGGGCCGAGCCGGTGGTCCAGGCGTTGAACGCTCCCATCGCCGGGCCGCACCAGACCTGCCAGTCCTCTGCGCGGTCCGGTGCACCGGTGGCGGCCCACCGGGAGGTCATGCCGAGGTACCAGCGGAACACCATGGCCATACGGTGCTTCGGATCGTGCTCGGCCCGGGCCAGCCAGTCCGGATGGTGCTCCCTCAGGTAGGCGGCCGTCTCCTCCCACGTCCGGTCCAGCGATCGGCGCAGCACACGCTCCTCCAGGCGCCGCCGCTCGGCGTCCGGCAACTCGTCGAGGCCGCCGTGCTCGTGGTAGAGGCGATACAGAAGGCCGGCCCGGGCGGGAAACATGGTGCCGCGCCCCAACACCTGCACCTGGATGCCCTGTTCGAACATGTCGGCGGCAGGGGCCATGACGCAGTCGGCGATCCCCGCTTCTGCCAGCAGCCGCTTGACCGCCGTCGACGTGTCCGCCTCCACCGCGGCCTGGTTCACCGAGCCGGTGACCACGTAGTCGGCACCGAGGGCGAAGGCCCCCGCCACCGCGTGCGGCGAGCCGATACCGCCAGCCGCCCCCAGGTGCACCGGCGGCACCTCGTCACCGTACTCTCGCGCGATGCGCGCCCGCACCCTTGCCAGCGCGGGCAACAGCACGGCCAGCGGCCTGCGGTCCGTGTGGCCTCCCGAGTCGGACTCGGCCGTGACAGCGTCGGCCATCGGCACCGCACGGGCCAGCTCCGCCTGCTCGGCGGTCACCCGCCCCTGCTCCCGGAGCGCATGGACCAGCGCCTGCGGCGCCGGCCGCAGGAACATCTCCGCCGTCTCCTCCCGGGACACCTTGCCGATGACGCGGTGCTCCGCGCACGCCCCGCCCATCCGGTCGCGCCGCAGCCCGGTGAGGCGGTAGCGCACCAGCTCCGGCGTGAGCTGGATGAACGCCGACGCCTCCACGCACCGCACCCGGTGTCGCAGGCACAGGTCCACCACGATCCGTTCCAGGTGCGGCGCCGCCGGGCTGTGGATGAGGTTGCACGCGTACGGACCGTCGCCCAGCTCCCGCGCCAGCTCGCCCAGCGCCGCGTCGATCCGCGCCTGTGGCAGTCCCGCCGCGCCGAACGCCGCGAGAGCGCCGGCCCGGGACAGGGCGGCCACCAGGCGAGTACCGGCGATACCCCCGGCCATGGCCCCCGCCATGTACGGCAGGCGCACGCCGTGCCGGCGCAGGAAGCCGGGGGAGCCGAGCCGCTCGGGCGGCATCGCCCCCGCGGTGGCCAGCACCTCCGCTCCCCGCGGCGGCACATGGCACATGCCCAACCTGCCCCAGCTGCGCACCAGGTGGCAGGGGAGCTCCAGCGACGACAGCACCTGGTACACGCCCTCCGGGTCGCTGTGCACGGCGGTCGTGCGGTCCATCAGGCACCGCCCTTGCGGTCCGTCGGCCGGCTTCCGAGGACGATGTTGCGCACCTGGTAGATCCGCAGATCGTCGCGCCACACGCTGCCGTCCGCGCGGATCAGCAGCCGGTCCCGCTTCCGGGTCGCCTTGCGGATGTGCACCTCGCCGCGGACCTGCTGGTGCTCACGCAGGATCTGCGCGCCGTAGTTCCAGCTCAGTTGCTCTCCGGCGACCAGCCCGAGCTCCGGGTCCGGCAGGTCGTCGATGAGCCCGGTGTGCAGCGCGAACGCGTGCACCGCCTGGAAGAGCATCTGCACGCCGGCCGAGCCCGGCATCACCGGGTCACGGAAGAAGTGGTGGTCGAAGTACCAGTCGTCCGGGCGCACCGGTTTGGTGCACAGCGCGTACCCCGCCCCGTGTTCACCACCGCCGGGCACCAGCACCAGGTCCTCCAGCAGCGCCAGCCGTCCGGTGCCCAGTCGTGCGTCGCCCCGCGCGTCCAGTCGGCGCAGCCCGGCCGGTGTCGCCCCCTGCCGGTCCAGCCACGGCGGGACGCACCGGCCTTTGTCCATGCCCTGCTGGAGATCCAGCACCCCCTGGGTGAGGTAGCCGTGCAGCGCCTCGCCCGCGTAGAACACCTCGCCGCGGGTGCTCAGTTCGAAGCGGTAGCTGTGCAGCGTCGCACCGGGCAGGTCGGTGACCGACAGGACGGTGATGCGTTGGGTGACGGTCGTGCCGCGGGGGTCGGCGTTGCGCAGCAGCGTCGCCTTGCCGTTGAGATTGCGGCACACATACGGCTCGTCGGGATGCTGGAGCGCCACTCCCAGGGCAATGGCGCTCAGCAGGCCCGCCGGCTGCAGCGAGATCTCCATCAGCGCCAGCGCCGGTACCGACCGCGTCCCGTTCTCCCGGCAGTACCACGGGGCGGGCGGCATGTCGTACTCGGTGACCCCGCACGCACCGGTCCGGTCCGACGCCGTCCCCTCCGTCACCTCCACTCCACGGTCGATCATCAGGAAGTCGCCCCTGGGCAGGCGAGGGCGTACCGGGCACAGTGCGGCGTCGTACTTGCCGCTCGCGGTGGCCAGCTGCGCCACGTCCCCCTCGGACGCGTGTGCCATGTGCAGTTCGGTGGAGTACGCCGGGCTGCCGCCGGAGGTCAGGCGGATGCCCGCGTCGTCGATGTGGAGCCGGGGGTCGAGCTCGGGCCTGCCGTACAGCGCCACGCCCACGTCCCGCAGCCGGGCCACGACCTTTCCGTCCGCGGACGTGACCTCCGCGTCGGCGGTCACGAAGGGGCGCGGGATCCAGCCCGCGCGGGTGACCTCTGCCCGCAGTCCCAGCGGCCCGCCGAACGGACCGAGCAGCTCCACGTGGGCCGTGCCGCCCGGCAGGGGGACCGCGTGTGCTCCCGGCAGGCACAGATGGATGCCCCGGTGGAAGAGATACACCCGCAGTGCCTCGGTGACGGCCCCCAGCAGAAAGGGCCAGGCGTCGCCGTCACCGGCCGGCAGGGTGGTGGCGGTCAGCAGTCCTTGCCCCCAGCGCCCGCCGCTCGGCGCGATCTCGCCCACCTCCTCCAGCAGTCGCTCGGGCCACGGTGCGGGCCGGAGCTCCGGCGCCACGTGCTGCTGGCCGAAGGAACTGCCGAGGACCGCCGCCACCTCACCGCGTGCCAGCGCGTCGAGGTCACCGGCCGACAGCCGGCCTACGGACGTACGGGCCGGCGGTTTGAACTCCCGTGGGTGGCAGGGAACATCGGGCCGGTCCACCGGGCCGCCGCTCGCCGCGCCGACGGACACGGTCAGGAGCGTGCGGTTGTCCCCGTCACGTACGTCGCAGTGTGCCGGGTCGGCGTTCCCGCCGGGGTGGTACGACGTGCGCAGGGGCACCGGCCCGGAGGGCGGCAGCCTGTGCCAGGTGACCTCCACGTGCCCGGACGTCAGGGGCCCGGCCTCGCGCAGCCGCGCCGCCGCTGCACGTACGATGACGGCCGGTCCGCCGAGGCGGGACCAGTCGGCGGGGGACGGGGTGACGGCGGCGGCGTGAGGAGGGGCCACGGGCTCCGAACTCCGTGTGTTGCCGGTCGCGTTGGTCGTCCACTTCGCCTTGAGGTCGCTCAGGGTGCGGCCGAGATCCAGGCCGCCGCGGACCTGTGACGGCGGCGCAGGGCGCTTCGGTATCTGCCGGGGCACCGCAGGCGGGGGAGTGGCCCGGGGCGGTGCCTCCTCCGGCGCCGGCTCCCGGGGCGCGGCGTGCAGCGCGGGAGGGGCCACGTGCCGCACCTGCCAGGCGCTGATCGCCCGATGGGCTTCCACGACGGCCGCGTGCGCCCGCTGCACCTGCTGCGCCATGCGTACGGCGAGGGCGTCCGGGGCAGCCACGAAGTCGCCGCTGACCCGCCCGTCCGGTTCGGGCGCCGGTGTGCCGGTGTACGCAGGCGCGGCAGGGGTGATGGGCTCGGGCACGCGGCCCACGGGCGTGCCCTCGAAGCCGAGTTCGTCCATGACGGCTGCCTCACCCGGTTTCCGTACGGCCGGGCGCCGCCGGGGTGGAGGTGGAGACGTAGGTGGTGAGCAGGCGGACCGCCTGGACCTCGTTCACGTCCAGCATCCGCAGCCCGGTCCACTTCTGCAGGACCCGGCCGCCGGGTTCGCACGCGGTGACGGTGCAGTACGTGTCCAGTACGGACGTCCTGCCGGCCTCGGCGACGACCACGAACGGCTCGTCGTCGGGCAGAGGTGCGTACAGGTCGACGCGCTCGGCGCTCACCGGGATCCCGCCGCATCCCTTGATTCCGTGGGTGACCAGCGCGGCTCCCTGCAGCAGGAGATCGGAGAGCGCGGGGCTGAACAGCTGTGCGGCGTACGCCCCGGAGGCGAACGCCGGGTCGCGCAGGCGCGCGGACAGCACGAGCCGCTCCGCGTCCTCGTCGAGGACGTCCCGCAACCCGGCCAGGGACGGCCCGTGGAAGATGGTCCGTTGCGTGTAGCAGGGGTGGGGGGTGCCGGTGGGTTCGTAGCGGGGGAGGTCGAGGCGCGGTGCTTCCCCGGGCTCCTCGGCACACACCACGAGGACTTCGAAGTGCGTCTGGCCCTCGTTGCCGTCCGCGTGGTGCATCCGGGCCCGGACGGTGTCGCCCTGCTCGTTCGGCACCAGGTGGAAGCCCACGGCTCGCGGGTGATGGCCGTCCAGGTACAGGCCGCGGGCGATGCGGAGGTCCTGGCACCGTACGACCGGCAGACGGCTGCCCCGGGCACGCTCCACGGTGTGCAGGACCGCTCCGAGCAGCCCGGTCATCGGCACCAGTGGATGGCCCGCCACGCGGTGGTCGCGCAGCATCGGTTCGTCCTCCAGGCCCGTGAGGGAGCGCACGGCGGTCAGCCCTTCGGCGGGCAGGCTCTCGGTCCTGCGCAGCCAAGGAGCCACGGGGCCCATCACGGTCACCTCGCCGGCCGGGTGCTCCGGTCCCATCAGGCCGCGGAAGTACGCCGTCCCGGCCTCGCGGGAGAGCACGGGCACGCCGGCCTCGGTGAACAGCCGGTGCACGCCCTCGGCCATGCCGCCCTCCCACGGCCCCCAGATAACGGGGGTCGCCCGCAGAGCCGGGTACGCCGCCTGCATCGCGCAGACGTGGCGGACCATGGCCTCGTTGGCGAGGGCGTAGTCGGCCTGCCGTACGTTGCCCCACAGGCCCGCCACCGAGGCGAACACCACCAGGTGCCGCAGCCGCTCCGGGCCGAGGGCGTCGAGCACGTGCTGCAGGCCGGAGAGCTTCGTTGCGATCACTGGTGCCGCGGACACGGCCGTCATCTCGGCCAGTGGCCGGTCACCCAGCACACCGGCCGCGTGCAGTACGCCCGTGATGCGGTCCGCGTGCGGTGCCAGCGCCGCCCGTACGGCGGTGGCGTCCCGCACGTCGGCGCTGACGTAGTCGGCCCGGACGCCGCGCGAGCGCAGCGCCTCCAGCGCCGACCGGACACCGTCGTCCTCCCCGGGCCGTCGGCCCATGAGCACGTACCCGCACCGGTGGTCCTCTGTCAGGGCCTCCAGGCACCACGCCGTGATGCCGCTCGCGCCGCCCGTGACCAGCAGCGTGTCGTCCCCAGTGAGAGGGGACGGGCCGCCGGGGGCGTGCGGCAGGAGCCGCTGCGGGGCGTCCGACAGGGTCGGAGTGCGCCGGTGCCGTCCGTTGCGGCCCACCTCCAGTACGTCGGTGGCCACGTCCGCGATCTCCTCCAGCAGAGCCTCCCCGGCCGCGTCCGGCGCCATGTCCGGGGCGAGGTCGAGTGCACGGCAGAAGACCGGGGACGCCTCCAGGGCGAAGGACTTGACCAGGCCCGCCAGACCTCCGGCGAGCGCGGCCACGGGCTCTCCGCCTGTGCCCGCGTACCCCGAGAACCCGTCGAGCTGCGTCACCGTGACGAACGCCGCCCGGCGGCCCGTCCGTGCGCAGTCCAGCAGCAGTGCCCTGGCGCGCTTGGCGAACAGGAGGCCGTGGGTCAGCCGTCCGACCGCCTCGTCGGCGTTCATGATGCGTGAGCGGCTCAGCGGCAGCAGGCACAGGTCGATGCGTGATGCCTTGCTGAGGGCCTCGGCGACGCGGTCGCGCAGCTCACCGTCCGACCAGCTGTCCAGTGGCTGGGTATCCGGGCCGCCGGCGGGCACGCCGGGCACGGTCAGGCGCAGCACGCTCCAGCCGCGGCCGGTCAGCGCCTGCCCGAGGGCGGCGCAGAGTTCGCCGCCGTCGTCGAGCATCAGGGCGCGCGGCTGCTCGTGGTGGACGCCGGTGAGGACGTCCACGGGCGGCAGGGTCCGCAGTGAGACGTACGCCCGGCCGAGCGGCACTCCGCCAGTGTGCCGCAGACCGGACCGCGGGGAGCTGAACAACTCCTTGAGCATCGTGCTCAGGTCGCCGACCGTACGGGCCTCGCTGAAACGGAAGAGCTCCTCGCGTTTGATCACCGGGTACCGGCGCCATACCTCGGCACCGATCTCCACCTGCTTGAGGGAGTCGATGCCCAGGTCCTCCTGGATGTACATGTCCGGTTCCAGCATGCCGACGTCGTAACCGGTCTTGTCCGCGACGATCTGGCGAAGGACCTGCTCCGCTTCCACCGGGTCGATGTCCGAGAGGTCCTGGACGGGGCGGTGGAGCATCCTGTCGTCGGCCATCAGCGCGGCCAGGGCCGACCGGTCGTTCTCCTCCGGGCCCGCGCCGGGCGCGCCGTCGACGGCAGGCGCCCGTTCCGCGGCATTCGCCGCATCCGCGGTATCCGTGGCAAGGGGCGGTACACCGGGGACCGGCACGGCGCCGGGGGAGGGGGCGGGGGCGGCGTCCGCCTGGCCGTTCGTCATCGGCCGTACGGGTGGCGCCTCTGCCGCCGCGCCCGTTCCGCCCAGCAGCTCGGCCACCACCTCGCCCGCCCGGGTGTGGGCCTCGCCCACGGCCAGGCTGTGCTCGGTGATCGCGCCCACCGCCGCGGCCAGGGCCGCGTCGGGGCCCTGCCCATTGCGCGTCCGGGAGCGCAGCAGCTCCACCAGCTCCCGCTGGGTCGCCAACTGCCCGTCGAGGTAGCGGACGTGGGCGGCGAGGTGGTCGGCGGCGGCCCGGGCCAGCGGATCCGGGCCGGTCCCCGCGGGGACCGGTACCCCGTTGGCAGGGGGTATGAGCAGCTCGGCGGCGGGCACGCCGGCCCGGTCCTCCGCCTGACGGAACCGCTCCTGGCGGGCCTTGAGCGCGAAGTTCGGCCCCTCCAGCAGCCTGGCTACCGCCGACGGGGCCGGACACTCCTCCGGCGCCGGGGCGTCGTACCGGTTGATGCCGACGACCGGCAGTCCCAGCACGGCCAGGCGCAGGGCCGCCTCCTTCAGCACGGCGGCGCTGTCGGGGCCGTTCTCACCCCGGTCGCAGGGGACCGCCACCACCGCGTCGGCGCCGAGCGTGCGCTTCACCAGGCGGGTCAGCGTGCTGCCGGGCCCGAACTCGACGAAGACCCCGAATCCGTCGGCCCGCATCTGCCGCACGCGCTCGACGAAGTCCACCGGCCACAGTAGCTGTCCGACCAGGGTGAGCTGGTCTGCCTCCGGCCCCTGCCCGTAGCGCGCACCCGCCGCACCGGCGAACACGGGCACCTCGGGTGCGGCGAAGTCCACCTGCGCACAGGCATCGGCGAACGGGCGGGTCGCGTGCTCGACAAGCGGCGTGTGGAACGCGGCGGCCACCGGCAGCCGCTTCGCCGGGACGCCCTCCCGCAGGCAATGGGTCACGAAGCCTTCGACGGCATCGGTGCCACCGCCCACGACCTGCTCGTCGGGGGCGTTGCGATGACACACCGACAACTCCGCATGGGCTGCCAGAATGCCCGCGACCGCATCGTCCGCAGCCCGGACGACTGCCATCGCCCCCGGGTCCGCCCCCGCCTCCGGCCGTTCCTCCATTGCCAGCCCCCGGGCCCGTGCCAGGGCCCGGAACGCGTCGTCGTCCAGCGCCCCGGCTGCCCACAGCGCCGTCAGCTCACCGAAGCTGTGCCCCAGAACGCCGTCCGGGGCGAACCCCAGCTCCCGCAAAAACCGGTACTGCCCGGCGGCCAGGGCCCCGATGGCCGGCTGGGCACAGGAGGTACGGTTCAGCCGCTCGCGGGCCGCGTGGGCGGTGTCCTTGTCGCCCGGGGGCGGGAACACCGTACGGGCCAGCGTATCCCCGGGCGGGGACAGGGCGTTGGCCTCGTCGAAGGCCGCCCGCAGGGGCGGAACCGCCAGCAGCGCCCGCAGCCCCATCTCCGGGTACTGGTTGCCCTGCCCCGTGAACAGCGCCGCCACCTTGGTACCGGCCGGCAGCGCCGTACGGCGGTAATGCACGCCCTCGGGAAGCCCCCACGACTCCTCCTGCGCGCCGCGCGTGCGGAGCCGCTCGATCGCGGTGGCCAGCAGGCGCCCCCGGTGCTCCTCGTCCGCCGCGACGAAGCCCAGCCGGGCGTGCTCCGGGGGTACACCGCTGCCCTCGGCGGGCTCCGCGCCGGCTTCGAGGAGCGACAGCAGCTCCCCGGGGTCCGGGGCGTGCCACAGACAGGCCCGCGGCACGGGGTGCAGCACGCGCTCCTGGGGTATGTCGGCGTGGTGTTCCTCCAGCACGGCGTGGTAGTTCACCCCGCCGAACCCGAAGGCGGACACGCCCGCGCGCCGCACCGGGCGGCCGGGGTCGCGCACCCACGGCCGGGCAGTGGTGTTGACGTAGACGGCACCGTGCGCAGTGACGGCCGGCGCGGGGGATGCCACATTGACGGTGGGCGGCAGCACCTTGTGGTGCAGAGCCAGCGCCGCCTTGATCAGCCCTGCCGCACCCGCCGCTGCCTTCGCGTGGCCCATCTGCGACTTGATGCTGCCCACGGCCACGTGCCGGCTGTCCCCGGGCACGCCCATGATCTCGTTGAGCGCCGTGACCTCCACCTCATCGCCGGTGGGGGTGCCCGTGCCGTGCGCCTCCACCAGCTCCACCGAGTCCGGCGGGCACCCGGCGTCGTCGTACGCACGCCGCAGCGCCGTCAACTGGCCGTCCTTGCTGGGCGCGTAGATGCTCTTGGCCACGCCGTCACTCGAACTTCCGAGCCCGCGCAGCACCGCGTAGATACGGTCCTCGTCGCGCCGGGCGTCGGCCAGCCTCTTGAGCGCCAGCATCCCGATGCCCTCGCCGATCAGCGTGCCGTCGGCCTCGGCGTCGAAAGGACGCACCCGGCCACTGAAGGACAACGCCGGTGTCTTGCTGAAGCACATGAACGAGATGATGGAGTTGTCGGCATCGCAGCCGCCGGTGATCATCAAGTCGGCGCGGCGGCAGATGAGTTCGTCGACCGCGGCCCGGACGGCAGCCAGCGAACTGGCGCAGGCGGCGTCGACGGTGTGGTTGGCCGCCCGCAGGTCCAGGCGATTGGCGACCCGTCCGGAGGCGACGTTCCCCAGGATCCCGGGGAACGAGTCCTCCGTCCACGGCGGAAGCTCCCGCACGTAATCGCACGCGGCCTGCCGCGCATCCTCCTCAGCGGCGCCGCGGGCCCGCATCGCCTTGACCAGAAGGGGTGCGAGCAGCCGGGCCGCGAGCGGCATGAGCGTGGTGTTGGTGCCACACACGCCCAGCACCACGCCCGTACGGCGCGGGTCGTACCAGCCGTCGCGACCTCGCGCGCCGTCGCGCAGCACCTCGCGCGCCACCACAAGACTCAGCAACTGCACGAGCCCGGTGGAGTCGAGAGATTTCGGCGGCAGGCCGAACTCCATCGGGTCGAACCTCACCGGGGTGAGGAAGCCGCCGCGCCGGCCGTACGTCCTGTCGGGAGCGAAGGGGTCGGGGTCGTAGTAGTCCTCCAGCTCCCACCAGGCGGAGGGCACCTCCTCGGTGCAGTCACGGCCCGCCACGATGTTGCCCCAGAACGCGCGGAGGTCAGGGGCCTTGGGGAACATCCCGGCCATACCCACGATTGCCACGGGGTCTTGAGAAAGGCGACGGTCGGGTTCCTCCAGCATGACGCGATCCCCTGTCTCCCGACAGTCCCGTACCACCGCCGTAAGACTGCCCGGCCGTCAGCACGAAGAAGCCATCTCCACCCTTGTGAGTGAAGGCCCGGGGCTTCCTTCGGACTGTCAAGCATCCCGGACTTCACATGGGCGCCGGAAAGCACCGTTCGTCTCAGTCAAGACCCGGCTCCGCCAGGGCCCGGCCGAGCGAACCCGGCTTCGCGGGACGGCTAGGGCATGTATCGAGTCGTGATCAATCTGCGGATTCGCCTTCGTGGCGACGCGTGGTCCGGTGGATCGTCCGGCATGGCACGTGTAAATGGCTTATGGAGAACAGGAGTTCATCGATCCGCTTCCGTGAACGGCCCGGCTCATACCGACGATCAGGCATGCAGCTCGCCATCCTTCCGCCGGGGCGTGTCCAGTGCCGGCCATGGGCTTATGGCAGGGCATTGGGGGGGCAGGGTCGCGTGCGGCCCGATTCTCCGAAACCCGACTGACACGGGCTCGTCAGTGCGACAGGATGTCCGTTCGTCGTACTGGCGAGTGAAGGGCAGTCCGCATGCCGCACCCTGCACCGCGACCGATTCCCGAGTCGGCCGACCTGCTCACCGCGGAACTGGTGGTGGACATGGCTGCCCCCGTGGCGCCGGCCATCTCGCCGGACGGTCGCCTGGTCGCCTACGGCGTGGTCGCGAACAGCGGAAGGGACGGACGTCCGCACAGCTCTGTCTGGGTCGCCGCCGCCGATGGCAGCGCAGCCCCGCGCAGGCTGACCGACGGCACGGCCCGAAACACCGCCCCGAAGTGGGCGCCGGACTCGGCCTTTCTGTTTTTCACCTCCGACCGCGAGGAGCGGGGCACCGCTCAACTCCAGCGGATCCTCCTGGACGGCAGCGAGAACATCGCCAAGGCAGAGCCCCTGACCAGGTGGCGCGGGGGCATCTGCGACTACTATCCGCTCACCGATGGCCGCACCGTCGCGCTGCTCGCCGAGGACGAGCCCACCGCGGAGGACGAACGCCGGGAGGCCGAGGGTGACGACGCGAAGGTCTGGGGCCGGTACCTCCCGGTCGCCCGGCTGCGCCTGCTTGACCTGGCGACCGGCGTGGTCCGCACCGTGGAGGGCTTCGGAGACCGCCATGTCGTGGAGGTGACCCAGCGTCCGGACGGCGGCCCGCTGGCCGTGCTGAGCTGGGCCACCCCCGAGCTCGACCCCGGCGTCACGACGGCAAGGCTGCATCTGGTCGCCCCGGAGACGGGAGCCGTCCAGGACCTGGGCCCAGTCGGAGTCGAGGCCCAGTCCCCGGTCTGGTGGAATCACGACGGTGAATGGCATCTGGCCCACGTGGCGGTGACCCCTGGGTACTTGGTAGGCGCGCTCGCCGTGATCGACACGGTCTCGCCCACGACCGGTCCGACCGTCGAACAGCGCAATCTCACGGCCGGCATGTCCGCCTGCCCCACCGAGCTGGTGCAGGTTGCCGACGGGCCACCGCTGGCGCTGTTCGCCGACGGGCTGGATACCGCGCTGTACCGGCTCGATCCGCAGTCGCTACGGTTCCACCAATTGTCCTGCGCGCCCGGCACGCTCGCCGGGCTCACTGCGAGTCACTCCGGAGAGACCCTCGCTGTGCTGATGAGCACCGCGCGCGAGCCCAAGAACGTCCACGCGGGACCCACGGGCGGGCCACTGCTCCGGCTCAGCGACACCAGTCCCGAACTGCGCAGGATCCGCTGGGGTGTCCAGGAACGGCTCAGCTACCAGGCATCCGACGGACTCCAGCTGGACGGCCTGCTGATCCTGCCCGCCGGCCGGACTCGGGACGAGGGTCCGTTCCCGCTCGTCACCATGGTCCACGGCGGCCCCTACTTCCGCCATGCCGACGAGTTCACGCTCAATGCGGTCGACTGCGGCCAGTGGCTGGCGACCGCCGGGTACGCGGTCTTCCTGCCCAATCCCCGGGGCGGGTCGGGCCACGGCCATGAATTCGCCGCCGTGGTGGCGGGCGCGGTGGGCGGCGACGAGTGGACCGACATCCTCGCCGGGATCGACCTGCTGGTCGCCGGGGGAGTCGCCGATCCCGAACGCTTGGGCATCTCCGGCTGGAGCCACGGCGGTTTCATGGCGGCCTGGGCCATCGGCCAAACCGAACGATTCAAGGCCGCCATGATGGGCGCCGGCATCAGCGACTGGGGCATGCAGGCCGGGACCGGCGAGTGGGGAATCACGGACGCGGCGCTCGGCGGCAGCACCGGCTGGAACGGGCCGGGACCGCACATCCACGACCGGAACAGCCCGATCTCCTACGTGTCCCGGATCCGCACCCCGGTCCTGATCCTGCACGGCGAGGAGGACACCAACGTCCCACTCGGCCAGGCGGTCCACTTCCATCGCGCACTGCGCCACTTCGGCGTCGAGCACGAGTTCGTCGTCTACCCCCGAGAGGGCCACGGACTTCACGAACGCGCCCATCAACTCGACGCCCTCCGGCGTATCCGCGCCTGGTATGACCGCTGGCTGTAGCGAAAGCAAGTTCTTTGATCCAGATCATCGATGCCCGTAAGTGGAGGCCGGCGAGGTAGCTGCCCGGGGTCTTGTCGTAGCGGGTAGCGATGCCTCGCCATTAGGCCATAATTTGTTGGATGTCAGTAGCTGCGGTGATCCTCACGCCCGCCCCTCGCCCGAAGCACTGAAGTCGGAGAGTCTGCGGACACCCACCGAGTTATGGGCGGCTTGAGGCAGTGGCATGTTCGGCGCGACGGGCCACGGCGCGCAGTACCTCGATCCTGATGTATGCCGCCCCGCCCAGCTGGATAAGCAGCCAGTAGGCCCGGAAGGCGCGTCGGGCATGGGCATCGGTGGAGTGCACCCGGGTCTCGAACGACAAGAGCGAGCCGTCTGCATCGGGGACGACGCGCAGGCTCAGGGCGGCTTTGGCCCAGCCCGGCTCGTCAAACGCGATGAACGCCGCGACGTCCCCCGGAGCGACCGGGGCGGGCTGGGGGCGGGTCTTCCAAAACCGGGCGACCATGCCCTTGACCAGTTCCTCGCCGTCCACGGTGACCAAGGTGGGCGTGGGGAAACTGTCGACGAACGGCCCCTCGACCCGGCCCCGGTGACCCAGGCGCAGCCGCATCAGCGTCCGATAGACGGGCAGTTCCCCGGCGGTGATCTCGGTCAGTGCCCGCCACACGGTTGCAGGGTACGCCGGGATCCGCCGGGTGAACCGGGAGCGAAGGTCGTAGGCGGGAAGCAGGCGGTCGAGTTCCATCGCATCACTCCGGATAGATCGAGCCCGACAGCTACTGCGCACCCGGTCCGTGCGGCGGCCGGGCAGGCTCGGTGACCAGGCCTCAGGCCGCGCGCCCGGGTTTCGGCAGACGCCTGTTCGGACGGGCCGTCGCGACACCCGCGTGGACACCACACCCTTCGGTCGGTGCTTCTGTATATCGGAGGCGGGTCCTTTTGGACCGTACCCGTCAGGTACACGGGGCAGCAGGGCCCGGGCCCGCAAAGCTATCGGTTCACGCACTCCGGTTCGCCCACGGCACGGCCAGATGTCACCAGAAAAGGGTGGCTCCATTTCCGCCGCCGATCATGGCCTTTTGTCGGGGGCCATCACTTTCCCCGCTGGAGCAACGTGGCTCTCGAAACCGCCGCCCCACTGGCTCTAACTTCATCCTCGCTAGAAACTAGGGGTTCGCCCGTCTCACCGGCGATCCGAGAGCCTCCCATCCCGGTACGGTGCTGTCGCCATGCCACTTCGCATCGGGTCGGCGAGCTGCGTCAGGGCGTGCACGGCCGCATCCATACGGTCCGGGGAGTCCATGCCCGCCACCCACCGCACCATCTGTTGCTCAAGCGACAGCCACTGGCCGACGTGGTGGACACGCCCCTGCTCGTACAACTGCGCAATCAGCCTGCCACCATTCCCACAGGCGCTTGCGCATCGTGGGCGAGCCGGCCTCGGCGGCGTCCTTGATCGGACCGTCCACCACGGCCAGGTGGGCGCCCTTACCGGTCAGGCCGCCGCCGACACCGGCCATGACCGCGCCGCCCTCGGTGCCGACCAGGTCGAACCGGTTCGCCGCGCTCGACCCAGGCCGCAGGCCAACACCCAGCTGGGGCCCGTAGGTGATGATCGCGTCCCGGATCCACCGGCCGTGATCGTCGGCCAAATCCGACGAGTAGGAAGCGATCATCACCCGGTGCTCCGGGCGCCGCCGCAGGTACCACAGCGGCGCCCACCGGGCCGCCCTTCGGCTCTTGCCGTGCCGGGGCGGCATGGTCAGCATCAGCTGCGTCGGCTGCCCGGCTGCCACCCGCTCGAAGGCCGCGTCGATGAGGTCCAGGTGGGCGGCCTGCGTCTCCCGCTCCTCGGTGAGGACGGCGGCCATCGTTCCCGGGGAATGATCCATCGCCATCTCGCGCTCGATAGCGGCGAGACGGTCACGCAACTGGGGGCTGGAGACGGCGGCGATCTCACGGCGGCGCTGTGCGGGAAGCGCCCGGTACGCCTGGAGGACCGCTGCCTCGTCAGGTCTCACCTTCCTCCGGCACACGGCCGGCCGGGCCGATTAGCCGCTCCAGCTCATCCAGGTCCGTGGTCGACTGGATCTGAACGGCGCCGCCGTCCGGGCCGGACGCCTCCGTGCGGGCCGGGCGGTTCAGGCCGAGGAGATGGCTGCTGCGTTCGATGATCCGAACAGCCCGGTCAGCGGCCTGGTAGTCGCCCGAGCGGAGCGCTTGCCGCTACATCGGGAAGAACAGGCGCTCAAGGCGCTCCGCCATGAGCCGTCGCATCTCATCGACGTTGTCTTCGAGCTTGGTGCTGCGCTCGGCCAGGGCCTTGGTGACGTCCTTGCAGGCGAGCTCGATCAACCGCTTGTCGGTGGGCGGCTCCTGCCCGGCCTTGTACCGCTCGACCCCGTACCCCTGCGGGCAGGCGATGTCGTCACTGTTGACCGAGGGATCAACGGAGAGCTTCCGGCCGATGGGCAGCCAGTCGACGACGGCCAAGCGATGGTCGATCGCGTCGGCCTGGCGCTGGGTGATGGCGGCCCGACTGGCGCGGTTGGGGCGGCCCATGAATGCGACTCCCGTACCTCGCGCCCACCATGATCCCGCAGCCAAGATTCATCCGGTGAAGAGACCTTTGCCCCCTCGCTGAACCTCTTTCGTGCGCCCCGCAGAACAGGAGGTGACGACGCGACGGTGAAGCTGCATCGGTCCGGGTCGGCGCCCGGGGCGGCCTCGGCGGCCTCCACCTTGATGCCCAGGTAGCAGGCATTGCCGCCCGCTTTGGGAATCCCGTGCTGTCGCACCAGCAGGGGCAGGAAAGCCTGAGTTTCAAGTCTGTCCGCAGCTCCACCAGAACAGCCTCATAAAGCCTTACTGATTTCTTATTTAGAATTACACGAAATGCGGGACCTCTATCAGAAAGCTGATGGGGACTCATGAACGGTCGGGGCAAAGGAGCGCAATGCTCTATTCAGCGTTGATCCATCGGGAGGTCAAATGTCACTTTAAGGGACTTAAGTCCCTTCGGGATGGTGGCGGAGGCTTCCATGCTGGATGCATGAAGAAGAGCTCAGGAGTTCGCCGTATCGCAACCGCCGTCACCGTCGCCGCCATGGCCGCCGTCGTGACAATGTCTGGTGTGGGCACCGCACAAGCAAGCGCGAAAGTGAATGACGGGGGATATGTGACTGATGCGCATGGAAATGCCCTGCGGTCCGGAGACAGGATTAAGATTCAGGATCTGTCGGACAGGGGTGGGTGGGTTTTCACTGACAAGAATTCCGGGTCAACCGTTGCGTACTCCTACAACATGAAGTCGTGGGATGTCCGGCACGGGGGGCCGAGTACTCGTGCCGATGACTATGAAGTCACGCTTGTCGGAGGGCACTCGGGGGATCCCATCAAATGGGGCGACTCCGTCAAGATTGACGACGTCAATCACGGGTACTGGGGATACCTCGAGAGTTGGAGCGGTGGGTCTCCACTTCTCTACGCATCGGCCAATGCCGACAGCTTCGGATTTGTGCCGGTCAAGGGCAACAAAAATCAGGCACAGCTCACGGACTACAACGGAACGGGCGGAGACGAGAATTACCATTCCGTCGGTGGCGCCACCCTGGGGCTCCAGGGCGGATCCCCTGACACGCTCAGTTTCGTCATCGATAAATAAGATTCCGGGGCGTGAGCAAATGGTTGCGGCCGGATGACGAGCGCAGCTTGGACAGAAATTCTCATGTATGGCGCTAAGGGTCGTGACCTCCGCTGCCGTAGCGTGAATCATGAGGACACCACCGGCCCCGGCCGGCCGTGCTCCGCTCTGCCCGTGCTTCCGTGCTCCGCGCCCACCTTGGGAGATCGTCGGCATGACGTGAGGCGGAGCGTGCGAGGGGACTGCACCCAGTGGGGGGAGCAGTCCCCTCGCATGACGATCAGACGCAGTCGCGACATGATGGCCAACTGCTCGTCACCCCCCTGGGCTGCGGGCCTGGCTGGCAGAGGCGGCGCGAGCGGCGCGCCCCGGTTCACGCGCAGCCAGTGAGTGAACTGCCAATTGCGGCAGGTCCGGTAGTGCGTCGAGCTCCGCAGCGGTGCATCCGGGGGGACGGAGTGCTCGCCCCACCCGAAGATGGGGCGAGCGTTCGCCAGGCAGATGCCGAGCCCGCAGACCAGGGCGTCGCCCTCCCAGGAATGGCCCGGCGCGTGCTCGAACGCCAGGTGCGCGTTGCGGTGCCAGTCCCAGAGGATCGGCAGAGCATACAGGTACCAGGCCAAGGGCGGCCGCGCCGCGTCCAGGACCACCGTCTGCTGCCTCGCCGTGTGCGTCACACGCGGCCGGTCGCAGAACCCGAATGACTTCAGGCAGTGCTGTGTCAGATCCACGTGGCGCACACCGGCCGGCCACATGATGCGGTACCTGTCGCGCGATTCAATTTCCACACGGACTCGTTTCGGGCCCGCTTCAGATTGCATCCCCCTGGAAGCACACCTTCTTTCGAAGGCCCTGACGTCCATGCCGGGGATCGGCGTACCGGAGCCCGCATCCTCATCGACGTCGGCGACGGCAGCAGCTTCCCGAGCGCCGCCCACCTCGCCGCCTATGCCGGTCTCGCCCCCGCAACCCGCAGTTCCGGATCATCGATCCGCGGCGAACAACCTTCCCGAAGAGGCAACAAACAACTCAAACGAGCCTTCTCCCTCTCAGCATTCGTCGCGCTGGCCGACCCGGTCTCCCGTGCCTACTACGGTCAGAAGATCGCCCAGGGAAAGCATCACGCCCAAGCCATCCGCTGCCTTGCCAGATGCCGGGCCGGCGTCCTCTTCGCCATGCTCCGCGACGGCACCTCCTGCCAGCCCAGGGCCGCTACAACAGCATCATGAACCGTTCAGCTCTCCGGGCGAAGGCGCTGACGGGCCGCTGCAAGCTGCTCATGGTAGTCAGCGGCGAACAGGCCAGGAAGGCTCTTGTCCAGCGTCCCCGAGATCTTGTGAATCGGCGCCCACACCGCCGGATCATCGTCATCGACCGCCCGGCAAAGGTCCGTCATCTGTAGACGCTCCAGCCAGTCCGACAGGACCAACGCCTCGTCAGCAGTCAGCGTGACCGTTATTTGCCCATCACCCATGCACGCCTCCATGCCACAGCCTCGACTACCGAACACACGAACCTACCTGTCGCCCCTTGCCTAAACGCATAGGGGCACCCCCCGCACCAGCTTCGTCGTCCCGCCCCGCTGAGTGGACTGGGAGAACCGCGTCCCCGCCACCTCGTAGATCTCGCTCGCCCGGCGCGACCAGGGACTGGAAGAACACCGGCGCTCACGCCACCCTCGACTGCCTCCTCGGCCCA
Organism: Streptomyces blastmyceticus; assembly: GCF_039521185.1. Taxonomy (NCBI): domain Bacteria; kingdom Bacillati; phylum Actinomycetota; class Actinomycetes; order Kitasatosporales; family Streptomycetaceae; genus Streptomyces; species Streptomyces blastmyceticus. Next base: position 341,623 of record NZ_BAAABW010000013.1, read on the forward strand.
GGCCACACCGAGCAGTACCAGGGCGAGGCCATCGACTGGTTCAGCCTCAGCCTGTGGCTGGCCGCCACCGGCTCACGGCTCACCCTCGCCGAGCTCGCCGAAGACGTTCCCGGCCTCGGGCACTCCACTCGTCATGCCGCCGCCGTGATCCAGGAGGACGGAACGATCCTCGCCGACTCCGCCGACTCCCTCATCGTCCTGCGAGGCCGGCTCGCCGCCTGGGAAGGCGCCGCACGTCCCGGACTTGACGGCTACACGCCCACTCTCGTGCCCGATATGGAGACCGAAGTCCCCGGCTGGGACCTCCGCCTCGCCCGATAGCCCCGAAACCTCGCCGCCGGAGGCAGTCACACCGCCTCCGGCGGCGAGGACCGGGCAAGTCGGGGTTCCTCGAACTCCTAACGAAATGATCTCCAGGCCGTACGGGTGAGGGGGTGTCGAGCCTGCCGCAGCCGGGGATCGACGGCTGCTTCACCGGGGTGGATCAGCCGACGAGTGCAGCCTCGATCGTGGCCGACAGCGGGGTCGTCGGGCGCCCGACGAGCCGGGTCAGGTCGTCGCTGCGCCGGGCGAACAGTCCGCGCGACATCGCCGCGCCAACGTCCACGAGGACTTCCGCCTTCGCCTCGGGCACGCCCGCTCCGGTGAGGATCGCCAGGTGCTGCTCGGCGGGGACGTTCTGGTACGAGATGGTCTTGCCGGTCTGCCGTGACAGCTCGGCCGCGTACTCCGCGTGGCTCCACGCGGTGTCGCCGTTGAGCTCGTACGCCTTGTTCTCGTGCCCCTGGCCGGTCAGTACGGCGACGGCCGCGGCGGCGAAGTCGGCGCGCGATGCGGATGCGATGCGGCCGTCGCCTGCGCTGCCCACGACCGTGCCGCGCTCGATGATCGGGGTGAGGTTCAGGGTGGGGTTCTCGTTGTACCAGCCGTGGCGCAGGAAGGTGTAGGGCAGGCCGGAGGCGAGGATCGCCTGCTCGGTCACCTTGTGGTCGTCGGCCAGGCGGTAGTCCGCCTCCGGGCCGCCGAGGACGCCGGTGTACGCGAGCAGGGCCACCCCCGCCGCCTTCGCCGCGTCGGTCACGGCCTGGTGCTGAGCCACGCGCGCTCCCCAGTCGTTGCCTGAGATCAGTAGCACCCGGTCGCCTGCGGCGAAGGCGCCGGCGAGCGTCTCGGGCTGTGCGTAGTCCGCGATCCGCAGCTCGATACCGCACTCGGCGAACACGGCACCTTTCTCCTTGCTGCGCACGACGGCCACGATCTGCTCTGCCGGGACCTGCGCTGTGAGCAGGCCCTCTGTGACGAGGCGGCCGAGGTTCCCGGTGGCACCGGTGACGACGAGGCTCATGTCTGGAATCTCCGTTTTCTCTGGGCTCGCCATTCACACTAGATTGGGCATTAATTTCCGGAAAGTACCCACTTTGAAGTAAGGCACTGCGATGAGCGTGAGCCCGTCGAACCCCGAGCGGTTCAAGCCAAATGCCAACCAGGCGCTGGCACAGTGCCCCTCGCGCTTGATCCTCGAGCACGTCACCAGTCGCTGGGGCGTCATGGTTCTGGCCGCATTGTTCGACCGCCCGCACCGCTTCAGCGAACTGCGCCGCGCGACCGGCGGTGTCACCGAGAAGGTACTCACCCAGACCCTGCAGACCCTGGAACGCGATGGCTTCGTACGCCGTGACGTCCAGTCCGGGACCCCACCACTCCGCGTCGACTACTCCCTGACCGACCTCGGCAAGGAGGCCGCCGAGCAGGTGTCGGGCCTCGCGCGCTGGGCCAAGCGACGGATGGACCAGGTGCTCACAGCCCACGCGGCGTACGACGAGTCGAAGAGTTTGTGAGCAGCCGGGCCCATGCCAGGTTCGCGAACGTGGTGACCCGAACCACGGCGGTGCCGAGGGCGCCGGCAGGACCGCCGTATGTACGAAAACCTCGCGTCCGCGGCCACACCCATTCCTGCTGAGCCGCTCTCAGTGCGTGTTCTGTGAGTGCTCGGCGGAGTCGCAGTGAGTCGCAGTACTTGAGGGCGGGTTGTCCGGTTCCCGGGCTTCACGTCAGGCCGTGGATGCGGTGCCTTGATGGGCGTGGACGGGCTGTCGGATGAAGCATGGCTGATCCGGCCGGACGGGCCACCCCAGAGCCCAACTCATCTTGGAATCCGGCGAACCACCCTGGAAAACCCGGTCAGGAGTAAAGGCCCCGGCCGTACTCTTCGCGGCTGATCTGGAAATCGGCTGGCCGATCACGACGGAGCTCCTCGTACCGCTGGGCGAAGAGGTCGATCGCCCCGTGAAGCGTGCAGCCCGACGCCTCCCGGATCGTCTTGATAGCAAGGATGATCCGGTTCTCCAGGATGTCCTGATCCACGCTCTCCGGTAGCTGGTCCATGAAACCGACAGCGTAATAGAGGCCACGGGAGTGTCCGGCGCAGCGGTCGAGCCCGCATGGCAGACGGTCAAGGTCTACCGCCGCAGAACAAAAGTCCCGCAGAACACTCATTGAGACAAAGACCGTGTCCAGTCGCGCATCTTGGAGCGCTGTTTACGAGCGGCGAATCAGCCGACGAGTAGCCCGCCGGCGGCTTTCGGGTCGAAGGCGCGCTGCGTGAGGGGGGGGGGAGAGACCCCGGCCGCGGCGGCCGGGGTCCGCTGGTGTTCTGGAGTTGCTGTTGGGAATCGGTTCTTCTCAGGCTGTGCCCGCCAGGATGGTGTGGGGCGCCTAGAGCCAGGTGACGTCGTCGCCGTCGACGATCAGGTTGTCCCAGGCGGGGATGCGGTAGAACTTCTTGTTCTCGCCGCTGCCGAGGACGCCCTTGCGCCAGACGCCGACGCCGTCGGTGAGGGTGTAGCGGCCCTCGTAGCCCTTGTCGTAGGCGGGCACGAAGGTTCCCTGCTCGCAGGTGGTGTCGGTGGACCACATGCCGTGCCCTCCGGAGTACTCGTTGTACCGGCGGGGCATGGCATCGCGCCGGTACTGGCCGACGTACTCGGGCTGGGGCTGGGGGTCGGCTTCGCTGGCCGCGGCGGTCACCACGGCCAGCGGTGCGCCGGCCAGGCGGGCGGGAGCGAATGCCTCTGCCGCGTCGGGGGCGATCAGGGTGCAGGTGTGGTCGGAGTAGGCCATGCACACGGTGCCGTCGGGGGCGACGGCGATGGCCGGGGCCTTGTCCGGGGTGCTGGGGAAGGTGCCGGTCTCGGTGAGGTCGGCGGCGTTGAGGATGCTGCCTGCGCGGTCGGCGTGGACGGCGTAGAGGAGGGTGCCGTCCGGGGACAGCGCGAGGGCGGTCGGGGCGGGGCCCTGGGCGCGGGCGGTGACGGTCAGGGTGGCGGTGTCGATGGCGACCAGCGGGTCGGCCTGATGGGGCACGAACGCGTACAGGGTGGCGCCGTCGGCGCTGAGGAGTACCTGGATGCCGTGGAACTTCTCGGCGGGGGCGGCGATGTCGACCGCCTGCCCCGGACCCGGATCGGTCTCCTCCGCGTTGTCGTCCTGTGCGCTGGTCCCTTCCTGGGCCCGCTCGGGGACGTCCATGGCCAGCACGCAGGGCGTCACTTTCCGGTTCGAATTTTGACCCTGCCTGCCCAGGTAGAGGCGTTTGCCGTCCGGGGACGCCGTGATGGTCCCCCAGGAGGCGAAGACGGGCTTCTGGGGGACGGGGTGTTCCTCCTCCTTACCCGAGGCCGTGTCCACCTCGAGCACGCCCAGGCCCTGGGCCAGAAACAGACGGCTGCCGTCGGCGTTCACTGCTACGTCCGTTGCCCAGGATTGCTCTTGGTCGGAGTAGAGGGTGTCCGTCTCCAGGGTTTGGGTGTCGACCGCGCTGATGTTGTGGCCTCCCTCGGACAGGGCGTACAGCTTTGTGGCGGTGCCGCCGGACCGGGCGGCCAGGCCGCGGCTGCCCATCAGGGCCCGGGTCGTTCTGATCCGGCCGGTGGCCGCATCCAGCACCGCAATGCCGCCCGGCTCCGGCCCTGTCTGCCGGTAGGCGATGTAGAAGTGAGACACACCCGACTGCGTCACGCGACGTTCCTCCCGAACGGCGAGCGGCCCCGGCCGCCCCATGCGCCCGCGCCCTGCCACCCCCCTGCCTCGCAACGTAGCCACCCCGCCGCCCACCCAGGAAGATCGCCAATCCACCCATAACCGGCACCCGGCCTCATCCGACCGGAAACCGACTCCTCACCACACCAGTCATGCCCCGATCAGCAAGGTGAACCCGCGCGAAGGCTCGCAGAACGCCCACTTCAGAGGACCCGGGGAGACCAGCCACCCAAGCCTTCAAGAGCTGGCTCTGGGCGGCCCTCCCGTGCTCGCCCCCGTTCCCGCCGCACGGGTCGGCGCCCTCATCGGGTACGCACGGGTATCCACGAATGGGCAACTGCTCGACCGGTAGGTCCGCGCCCTCCACCTCGCGCGCCGTGCACGCCGTGAGAGGCGCATGCCTGCTGCAATGCGGCGCCGCCGGCGCCCTTCAAGAGTTGCTGATCCGCCCCCTGTAGCTCCTTGCTCCCTCCCTGGTCCGCACCTAGCCTTGCGAGGGTGCGCCGGAGGATATTTCGGTCAGCATCTACGTATAGAGCCGCAATTCGTTCGAGGCTCGCGCTTCCCAGCACCGCATTCGCGTGATGTTCCGCAACTGATGGCTGTCCCAGGCCGCGACCCCGTGTCGGGCTGCACGACAGCGCCGCCCTCACCCGCCGGAGGAAGAAGTCGGCATGGATGCTGAGCCCATTGCCTTGGTAGGAATCGGGTGCACGCTGCCCGGCAAAGTGCACGGGCTGGAGGACATGCACACCGTTCTGCGGGAAGGGCGGGACTGTGTCGAGGAGATCCCGCCCAGCCGGTGGGACGTGGACGCGCTCTACGACCCCGATCCCCTGGCCGCAGGCAAGACCTACGTCCGCCACGGCGGTTTCGTCGACGAAGTCGACCGTTTCGACGCGGCGTTCTTCGGGATCTCGGATGCCGAGGCGGTCCGCATGGATCCGCAGCAGCGTGTGCTCCTGCAGACCGTGTGGCACGCCCTGGAGCACGCCGGGCAGGACCCCGACGAGATCAGGGGCAGCAGCACCGGCGTCTTCGTGGCGATGATGAACAACAACAACTACGCCCTCCTCAAGCGCGACTTGGGGGGCCTCGCAAGCCTCACGGCCTACGACACGATGGCCGACGAGATGAGCATCAGCGCCGGCCGCATCGCCCACTTCCTCGACCTGAAGGGGCCGTGTCTGGCGGTCGACACCGCCTGCTCGGGGTCGCTGACCGCGCTGCACCTGGCCCGGCAGTCCATCCTCACCGGCGAGTGCGACTCGGCCATCGTCGCCGGGGTCAATCTGATCCTCGCCCCCGATGTGCACATCTCCTTCTGCAAGCTGGGGCTGTTCTCCCGCGGCGGGCAGTGCCGGGCGTTCGACGCGAAGGCGGACGGCTACGTCCGCAGTGAGGGCTGTGTGGCCGCGCTGGTGCGCCGTCAGTCGTTCGCCGAGGAGCGCGGCGACCCCATCCTGGCCAGCGTCGTCGGCACTGCGGTCAACCACGACGGGCGTACCCCCGCACTGACCGCGCCCAACGGCCGGACCCAGGAGCAGGTGATCCGCTCGGTGCTCTCGCGCACCGGTGTCGACCCCGCCCAGGTCGGCTACGTCGAGGCGCACGGGACCGGGACCCCGGTCGGGGATCCCATCGAGATGAACGCCATCGCCGGCACCTACGGCCGCGGCCGCACCGCGGAGCGCCCGCTCTACGTCGGGTCGGGGAAGAGCAACTTCGGTCACACAGAGGCCGCCGCCGGGCTCCTCGGCGTCGTCAAGGCCGCCCTGTCCCTGCACCACGAGACCATCTACCCCAGCATCCACCTCGACCGGCTGAACCCCAGGATCGACCTGACCGGTGCCGCGGTGGAGATTCCCGCGGAGCCCGTGCCCTGGCCCCGGGGGGACGTCCCGCGCCTGGCCGGCGTCAACTCCTTCGGCTACAGCGGCATCAATGCCCACGCGATCCTGCGGGAAGCACCGCAGCCGCGGCACAGCGCCGGTGACACCGTGCGGCCGCGCCCCGCCGAGCTGCTGGTGCTGTCGGCCAAGTCCCCGGAAAGCCTGGACGCTCTGGCCGGCCGCTGGGCGGAGTACCTGTCGCGCAGCGTCCAGGAGGCCCTGCCGGCGGCCGTGTTCACCGCGGCCGCCGGGCGCGCCGCGCACCGCCACCGCCTCGCGGTGACCGGGAAGGGAGCCGTCGGGATCGCGGGCGATCTGCGGCTGTGGCGGACCCGCCGGACGCCCGCGTCGGTGAGCAGCGGGCATCCGGCCCGGCCCGCCAAGACGGCCTTCGTCTTCAGCGGGCAGGGCGTGCAGTACCCGGGTATGGCCCGCGAACTGTACGGCAGTGAGCCGGTCTTCGCCGCCGCCGTCGACCGGTGCGCCGAGGTGCTCGCCGCCGAACTGCCCGTGCCGCTGCGCCGGCTGCTGTTCGAGGAGGGGCCTGCGGAGGCGCTCGACGACACGCAGCTGGCCCAGTCGGCACTGTTCGCCGTCGAGTACGCGCTCGCCGCCCAGCTGCGCTCCTGGGGAGTCGTCCCGGACGCGGTGATCGGGCACAGCATCGGCGAGATCGCCGCCGCGTGCGTCGCCGGCATGCTCTCCCTGGAGGACGCCGCCCGCTTCAGCGCGCTGCGCGGCCGGCTCATGGGCGAGCTGCCGCGCGACGGGGTGATGCTGGCCGTCACCGCGGACCTGGAGACCGTGCAGGAGTGGGTCTCCGGGCGGGAGGCCGACATCTCGGTCGCCGCAGTCAACGGCCCGCACGCCGTGGTCGTCTCGGGCCGGACGGAGGCCGTGGAGGAGGTGGCCCGCCTGGCCGGGGCCGCGGGTGTCCGGACCGCCCGGCTGCGTACGTCCCACGCCTTCCACTCGCCGCTGATGGAAGCGGTCCTGCCCGAGCTGGGCAAGGCGGCCGCCGGGCTGTGCCCGGCCGCGCCGGCGGTGCCGGTGCTCTCCAATGTGACGGGCGAGGCCCTGACCGGGGCCGAGGGGCCGGAGTACTGGAGCCAGCAGGTCCGCCGGCCGGTCCGGTTCCACGACGGGATGCGCGCGGTGGCCGCCCTGGGCGTCACCGTGGTCGTCGAGATCGGTCCGCACCCCGCCCTGCGGGCGTACATCCCCGAGGCGTTCGGCACCACGGGTGTCACGGTGGTCCCCACGCTGCTGCGCGACGGGCACGACGTGCGCAACCTCCTGGCCGCGGCGGGCGCCCTGTTCACCTCCGGTGCCGCGGTCGACCTGCCCGCGCTCTACCGGGGCCCGCGCCACCGCCGTACCCCGTCCGCCCCGCAGTACCCCTTCCGAAAGGACCGCTACTGGGTGATGCCCGAGCCGGACATTGGGCGCGGCGAGCCGGAACAGCTGTCCCCGCGCCGGGAGTTCACACCACCGGCGGCCCTGGAGGGGCCGCGGCCCGCCGCCCGGTCCGTCCACCGGCAGGAGGTGCGGCCGGGCACGCCGTGGGCGGACCACCGCATCCTCGGCTCGACGGTCTTCCCGGCCACCGGCTATCTGGACCTGGCCGTGAACGCCTACGCCTCGGTCAACGGCCACGGCTCCGCGCCGGTCGAGCTGGCCGACGTCGGCTTCGTCCGCCCGCTGCTGCTGGCCCCCGCCAGGAGCAGCGCCCTCCAGGTGGACCTGGAGGGCGACGGGCCCGCGGCGGAGGGCCGCTTCCGGTTCACCGTGGCCGGGGCGGACGGCGCGCCCCGGTACTGCCGGGGGAGGGTCGGCCCGGCCCCGCGGCAGGGCAGGTCGGGCACGCGTCCGGAGGAGCTGCGTGCGGCGATGCCCACGGCTCTCGCACCGGGGCGGCTCTACGGGCTGCTGCGGGAGGACGGCATGGAGTACGGCGCGAGTTTCTCCACCGTCCGCGAGGTGTGGCTGGACGAGGCGGGCGGCCAGGCGCTGGGCCGGATCACGGCGGCTCCCGACGGGGCGTCGCGCGTGGGCCATGAGCACCGGTTCGCCACCATGCTCGACGGCTGTCTGCACCTGACGGCCGCGGCGGCGCGTGGCGGTGCGGTCCGGGGCACCTTCATCCCGGTCGGTGTCGGCCGCATGGTGCTGTGCGGCCCGTTGCCCGACCAGGTCTGGGGCCATGTCCGGCTGCTGCGGCCCGAGGGCGGCGGGAGCGCGTTCACGGCCCGGCTGCGCGTCCTGGACGATGCCGGGAGCGTTCTCGCGGAGCTGGAGGACGTGGAGTTCCGGCGTGTCGCCTCGCTGACCGACACCTCGGCGGTCCCGGCCCCACCGGCCGGCCCCCGCTCCCGGGAGGACGGCGGCTCGCGGCAGGAGCTGCGGGAGCGCGTCGAGGCCTTGCCGGTGGGGGAGCGGCGGCAGGCGGTCATCGGCTGGCTCACCGACGAGATCGCCGACACCCTCGGGCGGATGTCGGCCGAGCTGGAGGTCGACCTCGATCATCTCGACCCCTCCCTGGCCCTGCTGGAGATCGGCCTGGACTCCCTGAGCATCACCGAACTCCAGCGGCGCATCCAGGAGAAGCTCGACTTCCGCTTCCAGGCGATGGAGGCACTGGAGTACCAGAGCATCGACGAACTGGCGGAGTACCTCCTCCAGCGGGTGATCCTGGCGGAGCCGGCCGGCGCCCGGACGGACTCCTGAAACCTCTCCCCGCCACGCCCGGCGGACCACCCGGCAGATCCCACCCAGAGGGGAAGTGCCCGCAACCGTGTTGAGCCCCGACTTCGTCAACAGCTACCTCGACAGCCATCTCGGCGAGCGCCAGGTCAACAAGATCCAGCACAGTTTCCCGTCACCGCGGTACTGGAACGAGCTGTCCGTGCCGCTCGACGAGCTCGACGAGGACCGCCGCCGACTGCGCGAAATGTACGGCAGTTCCCCGGTGTTCCTGTACATCGGCGTGCCGTACTGCATCAAGACCGACCCGGGCAAGTGCGGTTACTGCCTGTTCCCCGTCGAGGAGTTCCAGGGCAACGCCGCCCTGGAGAACTACTACGGCTACGTGGAGCGCGAAGCCGAGATGTACCGGGAGCAGATGGAGGGCACCGTCCTGACCGGGGCGTACTTCGGCGGGGGCACCTCGAACCTCTACAAGGCCCCTGTCTACCACCGGATCATGGACATGGTGCGCCGTCTCTTCCCCGAGATCTCGCGGGAGGCGGACCTCACCCTGGAGGGCATCCCCCAGCTCTTCACGCGGGAGAAGATGGAGGCGATCGCCGGCTCCGGGATGAACCGGATCAGCATGGGCGTCCAGCAGGTCAACGAACGGCTCAACAGCCTCAGCGGGCGCAAGCAGACGACCAAGCACGTCATCCAGAGCCTGGAGTGGGCCCGCGAGTTCGGCCTGTCCGTCAACGTCGACCTCATCTTCGGCTGGCCCCAGCAGACCGTGGACACCCTGCTGGAGGACCTTGAGACCCTGGTCTCCTGGGAGGTCTACGACATCACGCACTACGAGCTGAACGTCGGCGGCCCGACCGACTTCGCGCTCAACCGCTACCACGAGCTGCCCAGCACCCTGGCCAACCTGGAGCTGTACCGGGCGGGGCGGGACTTCCTGCTCGAGCACGGCTACCGACAGCTGTCGACGTACAACTTCCGCCGCCCGGGCGACCCCGCGGCCCGGGGCTTCCGCGAGGGCTACAGCACCACCCGCTTCGAACACATGGACAACCTTGGGCTCGGCTACGCGGCGATCAGCTTCTTCAACGACCCCGCGCTCGCGCCCGGCCGTTCATGGTCGTTCATCAACCACCGCAGCCTGCCCCGGTACAAGGCGGCGATCGACGAGGGCCAGTTCCCGGTCGAGCGGGGCTTTCGGCACGCCCCCGAGGACTTTCTGCTCACGGTGCTCTTCCGCAGCCTCATCAGCACGGAGATCGACCGGACCCGGTACCGCGCCGCCCTGGGCCTGGACATCTACGAGAAGTTCGCCACCGTCTGGGACGCCCTGGCCGAGCGGGGCCTCGCGGAGATCACCCCGGAGTGGATCAGGCTGGTCGGCGACGGCGCGTTCTACGCCCCCATGATCTCCTCCCTGATCGCCGAGGAGCGCTACCGCGAGCTGCGCGAGGAGGCGGCACAGCGCAAGAAGGAGGCGCGCCGACCCGCCGTGACGGGCGTGACGACGCTGCCGGTGCCCGGGGTGGGCAGTGGCGGATGACCTCCCCCTGGCGGGGCGCGGCTGCATCGTCACCGGCGGGTCGCGGGGCATCGGCGCCGCGGTGGTGCGGCTGGCGCTGGCGCAGGGCGCCGACGTCGTCTTCGGCTACCACAGCGACGAGAAACGGGCCCGCGCCCTGGCCGAGGAGCTGAGCGCCGCCCACCCCGGCCGGGCCTGCGTCCCGCTGTACGCCCAGGTCGCCGACGCCGGGGAGGCCGGGCGCTTCGCGACCGCGGCCCTGGGGCACCTGGACCGTTTCGACGTCCTCGTCAACAACGCCGGCGTCACCCGTGACACCCTGTTCGCCCGCATGGGCCCGCAGCAGTGGCACGAGGTCATCGCCACCAACCTCGACAGCATGTACACCGTCACCAAGCCGCTGCTGATGCCCCTGGTGAAGCAGCGCGGCGGCGCCATCATCAACATCAGCTCCTCGTCCGGGCTGCACGGCATTCCCGGCCAGACGGCCTACTCGGCCGCGAAGGCGGGGGTCATCGGTTTCACCAAGGCGCTGGCCAAGGAGATCGGTGCCCGGGGCGTCACCGTCAACGCCGTCGCTCCGGGGCTGATCGCCACGGACATGACGGCGGCGATACCGCAGGACAAGGCCGAGTTCCTCAAGTCCTTGATTCCCGGGCACGCGTTCGGCTCCCCCGAGGATGTGGCACACCTGGTGTGCTTCCTCGCGTCCGACCGGGCCCGCTACATCACCGGGCAGGCCATCGAGGTCTCCGGCGGCCTGGTCGTGTAGCTGTGCGGCGTACGAAGCCCTCAGCCGGTGCCCCCGTGGCCGCTGCTCACCCGGATCAGGCCCTCCTGGGCCAGGGTGGCCACCAGCACCCCGTCGCGGGTGAAGACCCGGCCCAGGACCAGTCCCCGCCCTCCGGAGGCCACCGGGCTCTCCAGGGCACAGAGCAGCCAGTCGTCCACGCGGAAGGGGTGATGGATCCATACGGTGTAGTCGACGCTCCGGCCGCTGACGTGGAACCACGAAACGCCGTGCCGGACCAGGACGGTCTCCAGCATGGTGACGTCACAGACATACACCAGCAGGCAGGCGTGGAGCAGGCGTTCGCGGTCGGCACTCGCCCCGGTCGGCAGTTCGACCTTGGCGCGCACCCACACTTGGGTTCGCGAGGACACCAGCGCCGGGTCCTTCTCCGCGTCGAAGCTCAACGGGCCGACGAAGCGCAGCTCGTACGGTTTCCCGAGAGGCTGCATCACCTCGCCGAACGCCTTGGCCAGCCGCTCCTCGTAGGCCGGCAGGCCCTTCGGGCCCGGGGCGGGCGGCATCGGGTCCTGGTGGCCCAGGCCCGGCTCGGGGCGGTGGAAGGAGGCGGTCAGGGCGAACACCTCCCGGCCGCGCTGGGTCGCGTGAACCTGCCGGGTGGCGAAGGAGGAGCTGTCCCTCACCCGCTCGACCCGGTAGTCGAAGGGCACGGCCGGCAGGGCGGGACGCAGGAAGAAACAGTGCACCGAGTGCATGGGCAGCCCGGCGGCCACCGTGCGGCCGGCTGCGGCCAGCGCCTGGGCGGCCAAGTGCCCTCCGTACACCGGGGCGGACTGCTCCAGGGGCGGGCGCCCGAGGTAATGCTCCCCGTCACCCCGGTCCGGCGCGGGGTCGGGATCGAGCAGGCCGAGCAGGTCCGGCAGTGCGCGTTCCTGGTCCATGGACCCCACTTCACCTCGGCGTCACCGCACGGGAGACAGTATCGCCACCGCGGATCCGGCCCTCAACCGAAACGACCGGAAGGAGCAGCCGAGTTGCCGACGGCAGGACGCGGGCCTGTGCGGTACCTCGGAACCACGCCTGGTGAAAAATCACTGTGAACACGACCACGCCGTACGACCGCAGGCCCGCGCCTCGGCAGACCGCTCGACCGGGGAGGTCCCGTCATGCCCGACCGCCTCAGCGCGGCGCTGTACCGTCGGCGCGCCGCCGTACTGTGGGTGAGCGCGCTCGCCCTCGTCCTGGCCGCGATCGGCGGTCTGGGCGTGGAGCACCGGCTGCTCCACGGCGGGTTCTCCGATCCCCACGCACAGTCCTCCCGTGCCGAACGTCTGGTGGCCGAGCACTTCCCCTCCGCAGGCGACGACCTGGTGCTGCTGCTGCGCGGCACGAGCCCGGTCGACTCACCGACGATGACCTCCCTCGGCACCACCCTGACCCGGCGCGCCTCGCAGGCCCCGGGTGTGCAGGCGGCCACCTCGTACTGGACGGCGGGGCGCGCGCCCTCGCTGCGCTCCCGCGACGGCTCCATCGGGCTGATGTCGCTCTCCCTGCGCGGTGATGAGGACGCCCGGGCGAAGACCGCCGAGCGGCTGGTGCCGGACCTCCGGCGGCATGCGGAGCAGCTGACGGTCATGGCGGCCGGCCCTGCGCAGGTGCAGTCCGAGATCGGCAAGCACACCACACACGACCTGCTGCTCGCCGAGGCGATCGCCACACCGATCACCCTCGTCCTCCTCCTGCTGATTTTCGGCAGCGCGGTGGCCGCCGCCCTGCCACTGGTCATCGCGCTGCTGTCGGTCCTGGTGAGCCGGGCCGTGCTCAACGCCCTGGCGGGCGCCGTGCCGATCTCGGTGTACTCGATGAACTCCACCACCGCGCTCGGGCTCGGCCTCGGCATCGACTACAGCCTGTTCATCCTCGCCCGCTTCCGGGAGGAGCTGCGCGGCGGCGCGACGGTGCAAGAAGCCCTGGGACCCACGGTGCGCAGGGCCGGACGGACGGTCGCGTTCTCCGGGCTGACGGTGGCCCTGTCCATGGCCGCCCTGCTGGTCTTCCCCCAGTTCTTCCTGCGGTCCTTCGCCTACGGCGGCATCGCGGTGGTGCTCTCCGCCGCGGCAGGGGCGGTCTTCGTCCTGCCCGCGCTGCTGGCCGTCCTGGGCCACCGGGTCAACCGCTACGACGTCCTCGCCCGGCTGCGCGGTCCGGCGCGGCGGGCCGCCTCCGGTACGGCAGGCCCGGCGGCACCCGAGAACGGCCGCTGGTACCGGTTCGCCATGGCGGTGATGCGTCGTCCGGTGCTCTACGGGGGCGGCGCGGTGGTGGTGCTGGCCGTCCTCGCGTCCCCGTTCACCCGGACTTCCCCCGGCCTGTTCGACGACCGCTCACTGCCCGCCGACTCCCAGGTGCACCGCGCCACGCAACTGCTGCGCAACCGGTTCGACGCCGACGTGCTGCGCACCGTCCCCGTGGTGGTGCAGGGCGTGGGGCGCGACCGGCCCCAGGCGCTGGAACCCTACGCCCGCGCCCTGTCCGCGGTGCGCGGCGTCCGCCAGGTCACCGCGGTGCCCGGCACCTATGCCGCCGGTCGCCAGGTCCAGGGGCCGGGCCCGGCCAGTGCCGCGCTGGTGGACGGCGACAGCGCACTGCTCTCCGTGGCCTCGTCGGCCGAGCAGGACTCGTCCGCCGCCACCCGACTCGTCGGCCGGCTGAGGAAGGTGGCACCGCCGGACGGGGCCACGGTGTCAGTGGGCGGACAGGCCGCCGAGGTCGAGGACAGCACGTCGGCCATCGCCCGGGCCACTCCGGCAGCCATCGGCATCGTCGTGGGATCCTCCCTGGTGCTGCTCTTCCTGTTCACCGGGAGCGTCCTGATGCCGGCGAAGGCCCTGGCGCTCAACACCTTCAGTCTCAGTGCCACGTTCGGGGCGATGGTGTTCGTCTTTCAGGAGGGCCACCTGTCGTTCCTCGTGGGCAGCCCGCTGCACACCGGCACCCTGGACGCGACCATCCCCATCCTGACCTTCTGCGTGGCCTTCGGCCTCTCCATGGACTACGAGGTGTTCCTCCTCTCCCGGATCCGTGAACGCTACCTGCGAACCGGCGACAACACGGAGTCGGTGGCCTTCGGCCTTCAGCACACCGGCCGGATCATCACGGCCGCGGCGGTCCTCGTCGCCGCTGTGCTGTTCGTCTTCGCCATCTCCGGGGTGACGCTGCTGAAGCTGCTCGGCGTCGGCCTCGCACTGGCGGTGGTACTGGACGCGACACTGGTCCGCGCTGTACTCGTGCCCTCTTTCATGCGGCTGGCCGGACGGGCCAACTGGTGGGCCCCCCGGGCCGCTGCGCCGTCTGCACGACCGTGTCGGGCTGCGCGAGGATGCCGGGGGCTGAGCGGTGCCGGTTCGGTGCTGACGGGCGAGGGCGAAGCTGTTCGAGGGGATGACTTCTCAGGTATGCCGGGAGAAGAAGGCGACGAACGCGATGTAGCTGATGGCGGCGGTGGCCACGAACCAGTAGTAGGGATCGCCGCTTCGTCCGGATGCCAGTTCGCCGATGAAGGCGCAGAGATTCCCCACGGTCAGCACGACGCCGGTGCCGGCCCAGGCTCGTCCTCCGATCCGGGCGAAGCGCTCGTCGGGATCTTCGGTGAGGCCCCGGTAGGTCTCGCTCCGGCGTCCGAGCAGGGCCAAGGCAAGGCTGCAGGCCGCCAGGAACCCGAATATCACCAGACCGAGAGCGAGGCTTCCGCCGGCGGTTGCGGCTGAGAGGCAGCCGACTCCGACGCCGAGGAAGAGGCGGGGGACCGTCCGCCTGGCTGTGTTACTGGTTTTCTGCTGGGCTTTGGTCGGCATGGAACATCTCCTCAACGCTGACCTTGAAGAACTTGGCCATGGACAGGGCGAGTGGCAGGGAGGGTGTGTACCGCCCGGTTTCGATGGCGTTGATCGTTTGCCGTGAGACTCCGAGGGCTGCGCCCAACTGGCCCTGGGAGAGCCCTCGTGACGACCGCAGTTCCCTGACGCTGTTTCGCACGTGTAAAGCTTACTTGTCACCCATCAGCGGCTGTCAAGCTCGCTTTACAGGAAGGGCAGGGGTCACACGGTGCCTCGGGCACCGTGTTCACCGTGCTGGTGACCAGCCGGGTATGGAAGGGCGGCCGGCCTGACGCAGAAGCAGCTCGGCGACAGGATCCCGCACTCGCAGGCCATGATCGCGGGGGGGGTGAACTCGGGAACGAGATCTCCACCGCACCAACCGGAGACCCGCCAGGAACATCCGTCTCATCGGCCCCGCGCCCGCCTTCAGCGCAGGTGCACCTGCGCTCTGTACCCGGGGCGTGGCGTCGTGGGACGCTGCGGCGATGGCCCTGGTCCGGCACCGCACCGCGAGCCTCTCGGCAGGATTCGGCGCCGTGCTGGAACTCGGCCAGCCACGCCGTGCGGGGCGTAGCCTCGGCAAGCAGCACGTCGAGAGGGGTGCGCAGGACGTTGCCGGTGGTGAAGTCCCCGAACCGTGGATCGGTGAACCCGGCCAGCTCAGGCGGGATGAGGGCCACGCTGCCGTCGTAGGCCACCCTCGGTAACGGGTCCCAGGCCAGGTCGGCATCGATGAGGGACTGACCTTTGAGGGCGGCTGGTGAATCGCAGAACCCTTCGATTTCGCGCACGCGTATCGCCGGATCGGCCCGCCAGGCATCCGCGAGGGCCGTCCTCCACTGCGCGGCCCGGGCTTGATCCGGCTGGGGCGCATGCGTATGGACGCCCTCCTGCTCCTCGACGTTGACCTCGAGGGCACCACACCCCAGATCAACGAAGAACCGGTAGGAGTTTTAAGCGCTTCAGCTGGCGAATTAGCGAGTCAGTTGGCGAGCTGAGCCTTGACATCGTCCGGCCGTCGTCCTGATCCGCCCGCTGGGGCTCACTGCTCCGGCGGCTCCTGTCGTTCCGGTTCGTCTCGCAGTAGTTCGGCCTCAGGATGCCCGAGTTCCTCAAGAATGCGCAGCGCGCGCAGGCGGTGACTCCTGGCCTCCTGGTGCCGCCCGAGGGATGCGAAGGAGCTGGCGAGGGTCCTCAGGCCGAGGCCTCGCCGAGCTGGTTGCCCACCGCCGCGTGGAGGGCCGTTGCCTCCAGACCTGCTTCGATGGCTTTGTTGAACCGTTCTGCGGAGAGGTGGGCGGCAGCCAGCCTGTCCAGCACGAGGGCCTGTCCGAAGGGGTAGGCGAGCATCCGGAAGATCGACAGCGCCTCATCGAGTGACGCGACGGCCTTCTCGGGCTGGCCCAGCCTCGAGAAGGCCAGACCCAGGTTCTCCAGCGTGTGGGCGATAAGCCATAGATCGTTGGACCGGCGGCCCTTGCTCAGCGCGGGCTGAAGGTACTCCACGGCTTCGCCGAAGCGGCGCAGGGGGATGAGTGAGGCACCGACGGCGTTCAGACATCAGCCCTCGTCCACCCGCAGACGCTGGCTCAGTTCCAGGGCCCGCATACCGTACTCGTACGATGCGGCGTACCTGCCCGAGTAATGGTTTGCCGAAGTGAGATCGCGGACGGCCACCAGTTGGGCGCGTTCGTCCTGCAGGGCTTCGGCGACGGCCAGCGCCCGTTCGCTGACTGTCACCCAGTCCACCGTGGGGCGGCTGAGCTGGAAAAAGGACCTGAGGGCCGCGGGCAGCTTCCAGGCGATCGACGGGTCTCCACTCTCGGCCGCCTGCTCACACGCCGCGCGCAGATTCTCGAACTCGTCCTCGCACCAGGCGACGGCCGTCGCACGTGAATTGACGGACACCATGCGGTCGGCCGGCGGAAGCTCATCCTCGGCGATCGTGAACGGGGCCTCGCCGCGCCGTGTGCCGAGGGTGACGCCGACCTGATATCCCGTCACAAGGTAGAAGCGGAAGAGGCGGCGAAGTGCCTGGGCGCGCTCCTCCTCGGTGTCCTCGGCCCAGCCGCACTCGCGCGCGTAGTCCCGGATCAGATCGTGAAAGCGGTAGCGGTTGTTGGCGGCGATCTCCAGGAGGTTCGCGCTGACGAGGCCCGACAGGATACGCAGTGTCTTCGGTACCGACTGGTCGATCAGGGCGTCGGCGCCCTTGAGGCTGATGTCCGACCCGAGCGGAAGGCCCAGCAGGCGGAAGGCGCGGGCCGGGCCGGGAGCAAGATTGCGGTAGGACCAGGAGAAGGCCGCACGGATAGCGGAAGTCTCATCGTCGTCGTAGGTCGCCAGAGCATCCAGTCGGCTAAGGTCCCGGCGTCAGGCATCCGGGGCCGACCGGTAAGGGCCCGGTCGACGGCGATGTGCAGTTCGTGGCTGGTGGTGCAGGCCGTACCGTTCCCGGGGTTCGGTCGGTCACCAGTTCTCCCTACCGGCTGTGCTCCGGCTTCGCAATCATGGCCGCATTGCCACGACCGAGGGAGCACCATGAGCAGCGACGACCTTCCCCACCAGCCGCCCGCCCCGCCGCAACCGGCCCTGGGGCCCGAGCGTCGGCCGGGGTTGTGGGAACGCCTCAAGCGGGCGTGGCGCGGGGAGGACGACTGACCGTGCCCGGTGTGCGGCCCGCGCCCGGACGTGCGGAAGTTCCGGCCTCAAGCGCTTGATGTCCCTTCTCGTGAGATCTTCCCTCTGTCTCACTTGACCTTGTTCGGTTGGCGCACTGGGAACAAGGTCAAGTGAGACAGCCCAGGTCAGCGCGCTGCCGATCGACGGGCATCGCACGCGGAAACGCAGTTGGCCGACAGTGTCAAGTGAGATGACGGGGCGTCAGAATCTCACCGCACTTTGTCTCTCCGCAGGTCAGCGCGTAGCGCGGAGGTAAGACCGAACGAGAAGGGACACCAGTCCGGTCGGCGTGCGGGTGAACAGTTCCACGCCGAATTCCCGTTCCAGGCCGCGGATCTGCTGGGATACCGACAGTTGCGCGACGTGCAGCAGCTCCGCCGCCGTCACCGAGCCTTCCTCGGCAACGACCAGGGCGTATTCGAACTGACGAGGCTCATCGGCTTCCGTTCCCTCCCTGCGATGGATCGCGGTCCACCCCGTTGCACCGTTCGCCACTACAACCACGTCGGCCTGTTGCCCGAGCCCGGGCGCGATGTGTCCGTGTGGTGCGTCGGCCTGGCCGTCGCGGAGGCTGTCGTGTGCCGGCGCCGGGCGGGGCATCCGTCAGGGCGGGTTCTGTGAGCGGGCCATCGGCAGCGACCAGGCAGAGATTGAAGATCAAGCAGGGAGATCGAACTGCTCAAGCCACTCTTCTGGGTAAGCCCCCGCTCCTCCGGCGGGAACGGAGGCCCAGGGCCGGTTCATCCTCCGACAGCGTGGTCACCCACTCGCTGTAAGCCATGTGGGTGCCGATCTGCACTGGCTCAGCCGGGTTCCTCTCTGATGGGGCCCGTCAGCGCGCTGCACAACGGAGGTGACGCGATGCGGACGGTGCCACCGTGGCAGTCGGATGTGGAGACGTCGGGGCTGCCGGACGCCTGTGCGGGGGAAGAAGAGGTCCATGAACGAGGTGACCGCGTGTTATGTGGAGCAGTGTCGCAAAGACGGGCGTGGGCTGGGCCAGGCAGTGGCCGAGGCCAGGCTGCCGGTGTCCTTGCGTGATGCACGGCTGCTGGCCCGGCCGCTGTTCATCGAGGAATCGGTACTTCGGGCGACAGCGGATGACCTGCTGTCCTTGTTCGACATCCTGGCCTCGCTGCCCGACCGCCTCTTCGACGGCGATGTCGAGGCGTACTGGGCGGCGTTGGGCGGCGAGCCGCGTCTCGCCCCTTTGCTGCGGTGTTTTTCGTCGGGGCGGCCGACGGCCCGGTTCGGCCGGGCGGACCTCTACCGCGACGGGCATGGCTTTTCCCTGCTGGAGTTCAACGTCGGCGGGGGAGTGGGCGGGATCGAGCTGGGCGAACTGGTGCGCCCGCTTTTGGCGGTGGAGTCCTTCGCCCGGTTCGCCGAGCAGCACTCGCTGGGCCACGTGCGCACCGGTGAGGAGGTTGCGAAGACGCTGCGGGCTGTGGCGCCACGCCCGTCCCCCGTGGTGGCACTGGTGTTCGCCCCGGGGGCTCTCGCTCGTTACCGGCGGCCGCTGGCCCCCACCGTCGAGGTGCTGCGGGGCCACGGGCTGGAGGTGGTCCTCGGCGAGCTCGGCGACGTACGGGGCAGCGGTGGGCGCCTGCTCGTCGGACCTGCCCGGGTCGACGTGGTGCTGCGCCACTTCGCTGTCGACGACACAGTCGGGTACGAAGACCGCCTCGATACGATCATGCGTGCCCACTGGGCGGGGAACGCGACCCTGTGGACCGGTCTGGAGAGCACCCTGCTCTCCAACAAGGGCGCCCTCGCGCTGCTGTCGGATCCGAGGTGCGACGCCGTGCTCTCCGCGCGGGAGCGTCGGCTGACGGACCGCATCCTGCCGTGGACCAGGCTGCTGACCACAGCACTGGTCGACCGGTGTGTTGCCGAGCGCGAGCACCTTGTCCTCAAGCCGTGCCGGGGATTCGCGGGCGCGGGAATCGTCGCAGGGTGGGCCTGTTCGGAGCAGCAGTGGGCCGACGCCCTGCGCCGCCACGCCGGTCAGGGACACACCGTCCAGCGGAGGATCGTCCCCTGCGTGGAGCCGGTGGTCGATCCCGAGACGGGAGCGACCGAGGACTGGGTGCCCGTATGGGGCCTGTTCGTCACCCCGTACGGGTATGGGGGCAACGCCGTCCGTGCACAGCCCGCCACGGGCAGCGGCATCATCGGATACAGCACGGACACCGCCACCCGGGCCACCGTCGCGTTCAGCTGTCGTGCCGCCGATCACTCGGTCCCGCCGGTCTCCGCTGTGGTGGCCCCATGAAGAAGGCTGGGGTGCCCCGCCCAGTACGGGGCGCGCAGGGCGGTCTTGTCCACCTTGCCGATGGGCGTCAGCGGCAACGCGTCGACGAACTCGAAACTCTCGGGGAGGAAGACAGGGCGCTCCAGCTCGGCCAGCACGCACCTGCGCAGCTCGTCGGGGTGGACACGGGCCCCGGGGGCGGTGACGACGACGGCGTGCACGGCCTGGCCGTAGAGTGCGTGAGGGACCGGGATCACCGCAGCAGCCCGCACCGCAGGGTGGCTGGTGAGAGCGTTCTCCACCAGCGGGGAGTACACGGTGGACCCCGCCTCCCCGGTAATGATCACGTCATTGCGGCGGTCCATGAGGTAGAAGTAGCCCTCCTCGTCCCGGTACCCCAGGTCGCCGGTGCGCAGCCAGCCGTCCGGGTGGAACGCGGCGGCGGTGGCCTGAGGCTGATTGAGGTAGCGCTCCATGACACGGGGCCCCCTGGCGCAGATCTCCCCGACCTGTCCCGGCGACAGGGGCAGCCCTTGTTCGTCGCGGACACTTGCTTCCATGTCGGGGAAGGGGAGCCCGACCGAACGCAACAGCCTGCCTCCGTCGACGACGTGGTCGGGTGAGCCCAGCGCGGTGATGCCGAACGCCTCGGTCATGCCATAGAGCTGCCACAGCACCGGCCCGAACCGGTCGAGGGCCTGCTGAGCCCGGTCCGGAGTGATCGGGCTGGCCCCGTACATGATCCGACGCAGCCGCGAGCAGTCCACGTCGGCCAGCGCGGGGTGGTCGAGCAGCCGGTACAACGTCGGGGGCATCAGCATCATCGCTGTGATCCGCTCGTATGCCAGCGCCTCGACCACGGCCTCCGGTGTGAAGTGGTCCAGCAGCACGATTGTGCTGCCCTGGGCCAGGCTGGTCAGCGCGTACAGGCCCCCGACATGGGCGATCTGACTGGTCACCAGCAGTCGTACCGGCTCGGACAGGAACGGATGGGCCAGGATCGTCCGATACAGGCGGTGCCGGTGCAGGATGCACTTGGTCAGCCCCGTGGTCCCTCCGGAGCACAGCACGCTTTCCACCTGCTCAGCCCCCACCCACCCCGAGTCGGCGACCGAGCGCGCCTGCCGGGCAGCGGTCATCAGGTCCTGCGCCGGCCCCCCGGACCCCAGCGACCACAACCGCGCCCCGGCAAACGCGGCCGTCACCGCTTCCGCGCACGGTTCCGAGATCCGATCGTCCACGATCAGTACGTCGGCGGGAGCGTTCGCCGCGATGCTCGCGTACTCGGCAGGTCCCCGGTCCGCGGGCATCGGCAGAAACCGTGCCCCCACCAGATGCGCGGCGAAGGGCACGCACACCGCCTCAGCCCGATTGCCACTGGCCAGCGCCACCGTGGCTCCCGGCTCCACACCGAGCGACCGGAACACCGTGGCAATGCGCCGGATCGTCTCTCCCAATTCTCCATAGGTCATGCGGTGATCCCCGTGAACCACAGCCTCACGGGTCCCATAACGGGGGAATTCCTCATCCACCAACCAGGCGGCATAGCTGAGCCCTGTCACATCGCCTGAGAGGCCTATGGACCGCCCCTTTCCCATCGACTGAATTCACCGTGCTTCCAACGTCAACGTGTCTCACGTATGACTCGGGGGAGAAGGCCCGACTTTCGGGTTCTGTCGTCAGGGTCACTCAGGCGGGTGATGCGGCATCAGCTGACGGCCGTGGATGGCCCGGGCGCCGGGCCGGGCGACTGCCCTCCGCGTCCCTGCCAGGGGCCTCCGGTCACCGCCGGCCCGGGCTGTCGAACTGTGCATCGATGTGTCCGACGCGGACGGTGACTCGGCTCGGGTCGACCGCTGTCACGGGGGCACCAGCCTGACCGGCGACGTCTCACCGGCAACGGCCTGATACGGACCGCACACCAAGGGGGTCGGAGACCGGAGCTGCCCTGACAGGCGTTGATGACCATGCCGCTGCTGGATGCTGTACCACGCATCCGCGGGCTGCGCGGCCGGCCCCGCCACTGGCCTCGGAAGAATCAAGGCGTGCCGCGTCGCCTACGCGAGTACTTCAAGGCCGAGTCCGCCAGCCGGCGGTCCCGACGTGTGACGGGGGCACCCAGCGGGCAGAAACCTGGCCCACTGCTGGGGGTGCCCCTCGGTGACCGGTCGGCGTCGTTGTCGGCTACGAAGGGAAGGACGAACTGATCGTGTCGAGCATGCGGAGACGGTCTGCTGAGTCGGTTCCGGGAGCAGCGCCCTGGAAGATGATGCGTTGGCCCGGGTCGTCGGACACCCGCAGGCTTTCTTCGTGCAATTCGAGGGGTCCGACGAGGGGGTGGTGGTAGTGGCGTGTGGAGTGTCCGCATTCGGCGACGGGCTGGGTGGCCCATATGCGGGCGAACTCGGGGCTTTTGATGCTGAGTTCGCCGACGAGGTCGGCAAGCATGGGGTCGTCGGGCATGTCGCCGGTGGCCATGCGCAGGTAGGCGGCGGTGTGGACGGCCTCGGTGTGCCAGTTCGGCATCAGGTCGGCCATGGCCGGGTCCAGGAACATCAGCTTGGCCAGGTTGGTCGGCCGGCCCGGGGTGAGGCCGTAGAGGGCATAGCCGAGCCGGTTGGCGCCGAGCAGGTCGAAGTAGCGGCCCACGACGATCGCCGCCTGGTCGATGGTGCTCTCCACCAGCGCGAGCACGGACGGGCGTAGATGTTCGGGGCCGTAGGGGTGGCGTGTCTGCCGGGCCTGGGCGGGGCGGGCGAGGCGGAGCAGGTGGGCCCGCTCGTCCACAGTCAGGTGAAGCGCGGTGCCCAGCGCTTGGAGCACGGAGTCCGACACCTGGTGGCTCTCGCCCTGTTCCAGGCGCGTGTAGTAGTTCACGCTGATGCCGGCCAGGCGGGCCACCTCGTCGCGGCGCAGTCCCGGCACTCGGCGCGGCATCCCGTACGTCGGCACGCCGCTGTCCTCGGGGGCCAGCGCGGCGCGACGGGCCCGTAGGAACTCGCCCAACTCCTCAGCCATGCCCTCATTGTCGCCCCACGGGCCGACGCGCTGCCACCCCCTGCCATGGGTACCCAGCGCAGGGGCACGCGCGAGGGGAGAAACGGTGTCAGCGTGGAGGAATGAGCGAACACAAGACCATTGCAGTGGTGGGCGCGACCGGTGCGCAGGGCGGCGGCCTGGTGCGCGCGATCCTCGACGCCCCCGACAGCGGTTTCACGGTCCGGGCCCTCACACGGGACGCCGACTCCCCGAAGGCGCGTGCGCTGGCCGAACGCGGTGCGGAGGTGGTCCGGGCCGACCTCGACGACGAGGCTTCGGTGCACCGGGCCTTCGCGGGCGCCTACGGCGCGTTCGTGGTCACCAACTTCTGGGCGCCGCTGACACCGGAGCAGGAAGCGGCCCGCGACCGTGCCCGGATGGAGATCGACCAGGCCCACGTCGCCGCCCGTGCCGCGAAGGCGAACGGCCTGCGGCACGTGGTGTGGTCCACCCTGGAGGACACCCGGCCGTACTTCGCCCACCTCGGCCGTACGGTGCCGGCGCCGCTCGGCGCGTACGCGGTGCCGCACTTCGACGCCAAAGCGGAGGCCAATGCCGCCTTCACGACGCTCGGCGTGCCGACGACCTTCCTGCAGACCACCTTCTACTACGAGGCGTTCGCCCAAGGGCAGGGCCCGCACCGCGACGCCGACGGCAAACTCGTCCTGGCCACTCCCATGGCGGCCAACCCGCTGGCCATGATCGCCGCCGATGACATCGGCCGCACCGCACTGGGCGTTCTGCGACGAGGAGTGGAGTTCGTCGGCCGCACCGTCAGCATCGCCGGTGAGCATGCCACGGGCGATGAACTGGCGGCCAAGTTCACCGAGCTCCTCGGCGAGCAGGTGACCTACCGGCCGCAGACCTACGCACAGGCGCGCGCCGCCGGATACCCGAGCGCGGTGGAGGTGGCGAACATGTTCGAGTTCTACTCCGAGGCGTCCGCCTACTTCACCGGCGCGCGCGACATGGACCTGGTGCGTCGGCTCAACCCGAGCCTGGAGCCGCTGGACGGCTGGCTGGCGCGGCACCGTGCCGAGGTCGTGGAGGCGATCTGAGATGAAGTTCGGTGTGCACAGTCTGATGACCGACGAGGGTGTTCGCCCGGACCGGCTGGCCAAGGCGTTGGAGGAACGCGGATTTGACGCGATGTTCGTCCCCGAGCACACGCATATCCCGGTGCACTCGGTGGTCGAATTTCCGCAGGGCGGCCCGCCGCCCCGGTCGCTCCTGCGGATCTACGACCCGTTCGTCGCGCTGTCGATGGCCGCGGCGGTCACCGAGAAGCTGCTGCTGGGCACCGGCATCGCCATCCTGCCGCAGCGGGACGTGTTCCAGACGGCGAAGGAGGCGGCCAGCCTCGACCGGCTGTCGGGCGGCCGGTTCCTGTTCGGCGTCGGCGCGGGCTGGCACACCGACGAGATGCGCGACCACGGAGTCGACCCCCGCACACGCGGTGCCCGTCTTACCGAACAGCTGGCCGCGCTCAAGGAGATCTGGACCGAGGACGAAGCCGAGTTCCACGGCGGGCACATCGACTTCGCCCCGGTCTACTCCTGGCCCAAGCCCCTGCGTACGCCCCCGATCTACCACGGCGGCGAGGGGCCCCGCGTGCTGGCCAGGGTACGGACGTACGGCGATGTGTGGATGCCCACGGCCGTCGCGGACCCCGCCGACGTCCCGGCGCAACTGGCCGCCGCCGACGGCGTACCGGTGTCGGTCTACAACGTCCCGGGAGACGACGAGCGCCTCATCGACGCCTACGTGGAAGCCGGCGTCGAACGGCTGACCCTCTTTCTCGACGAACTTCCCGAAGACCGGATCCTCACCAGACTGGACAACCTGACGAAGCTGATCGGGCGCTACCCCGACTGACCGTGAGGCCCACCGCTCAAGGACACCGACAGGCAGGACAGCAGGTGACGCAGGAACAGGGCACTGTCGGCGATCTTTACACGTCCTGGTGAGGCATCTGAATGGGGTGTAGCTCGCCTTGAGGGAGGTCAGTGTGTGGCCTCCGGGTCTGCTGCAGGTTCGGGTGACATGTACGGTCACGCAGCTTGTAGGGCCGGTGTGGTCATGACGGTTTCGAATTCGACGGGGGTCAGTCGGCCAAGTGACGTCTGTCTGCGGCGTCGATGGTAGGTCTTCTCCATCCAGGTCACGATCGCGATCCGCAGTTCCTGACGGGTGGCCCAGGTCCGGCGGGCCGGGACTGCGACCCGCGGACGCTCGGATTTCGCGCGCTCAACGACTCGTCAGGTGCACTGCGCGATCTGTGCGCCGCTGCCGGGCTTCCATCCGCGCGGGTGGCAAGGACACTGATCTGCCCTCCGGGTACGGGGCTGTGGCATCTGTCCAGTCATGTTCCGGTCACCTCTACCTGTCCATCGGGCAGGTAGAGCGCCTTGCTCGGCAGACTGGTTCCGGCAGCGGGGAAGCTGCCGAGCTCGTACAGGTCCGCACCAAAGATCCGTTGCTCGGGCCGGTTCATGAGACGAAAGTGCGTGGAGTCGCTGAGCACGGCCGACACCAGTTGCTGGGCAATGCGGCTGTTGTCGAGGAGGACGTAGTGCGCTCTCGCTGCGTGCATCTGCTGTGCGAGTTCGTCCGCGGTCGTGGGGTTCCCCAGGACAGTGGTGCGGCGCTGGAGCCGTGAGCCGATCAGTGGATGCAC
Source organism: Streptomyces blastmyceticus (assembly GCF_039521185.1). Classification (NCBI taxonomy): domain Bacteria; kingdom Bacillati; phylum Actinomycetota; class Actinomycetes; order Kitasatosporales; family Streptomycetaceae; genus Streptomyces; species Streptomyces blastmyceticus. The sequence goes on from NZ_BAAABW010000013.1 coordinate 367,065, forward strand.
GAAGGGTTGTACGTGGCTCTGAAGCAGCGCGATGACGGAGCCATCAGGGACCTCCGCCAGCGCGTCGTAGCCGAACCAGGGCCAGATCCTGGCAGCGGCATCAGGGTGTTCAGCCAGGTCGATGACAGTGTGCAAGGGGGTGAATGGCTGGCCGTCGGGGCCATGCACGGTCGGATCCTGCTGCGTGGTGATCGGCAACGCCGACTGTCCCCACCAGGATGAAAGCGCCAGGAGCCCGGCTGCGGACGCTCTGACACCTACGGCCAGCAGCCGTGGCAGACGCCCACCAGCACGGGGCCGCGACAGACGGGTAAGAGCATAGGCGGCCAGTGGCAGGAGCGTACCGACGCTGATCAGGACATACCGAGCCCACCACGAAGCGGGGCTGACGGCCATCCCCAGCACCGCAGCAAAGCCCAGAACGCGCCCGGGCCCCCGCCGACGCGGGCTGTGCAACCAGAGGACCAGGCCGACCAGAGCGCCCGGCAGGATCAGCAGCAGCCATGTGGGCCCCAGGCCGCCGAGGCGGATGTCGTAGCCGACGTAGTGGGTCCGCAGGCCGTCTGCCCATGAGGTCCAGGTCTGCGAGAGCCTTCCGGCACCGCGGAGCGCCATCGGCACGTTGTGGCCGATCACAAGTTCTTCCACCGAACCACGGCCCGGGAATCCCAGCAGGCTCACGGGGTAGAAGGGGCTTCCGTACGCGATCCAGGTCCGCAGATACCACCACGAGCCGACCGCCAGCACAGGCAGAGCCCATACGACAACGACTCTCCCGGGGAGACCTCTGTGGAGGGCCTTGCGGTTCTGCAGCCGCAGGAGCTGGGGGAGAATCGCGAGTGCGACCAAAGGCAGGATGATGAGGTTGCTGGTTTTGGAGCCGATCGCGAGTCCGGTCGCCAACCCGGTCGCTGCCGTGCGCAGCAGAATCTGCTTTCGAGGTCTTACCGCCAGTGCGGCCTCGCTCAGTCCGGCCGCCAGGCTGAGCGCCCCCAGATCGAGTGAGGCGGAACTGGCGTCCACGTAAAGGGTGTTGGCCTGCGCAAACACCGCAGGAGTGAGCAGGAACGCGCACCCGGCCAGGAGGGCATGGCTTCGGCGGGCACCCAGCTGGCGGGCCAGTGAGAGGACGCTCAACCCTCCGAGCAGGTAGCAGGGCAACTGCGCCAGCGGGGCGTACTGGACGGAGTGCAGGTAGACCGACGGCCAGGCCGCGACCAGTTCGACACCCATCGGATAGGTGTCAGCCCAGAGATTCTCAGGGGTGTGCACGAGCCGACCGGCCTGGACCCATTTGTCGGGTCCGACCAGGTGGTACATCAGTCCGTCGTAGTCTGCGGCGGGCAGGTGCAGCGAGAGCCAGGCCCGCAGCCCGTACACCGCTGCCGCGACCAGGAACACCAGTGCTGTCACGGGGTGACGCCAGGTGTGACGGGCGGTGAAGCTCATGCAAGCGCGGAGCAGCCGGAGGTTGGCTCGCACGCGGCACGACATCCGGGATCGGCCTGGGGCCCATGCCAGGCCCCAGCACAGCACCGCGTATACAGCTGCCCCCACCGCGAGGGGGACTGGACGATAGCTGCTGAACAGGCCGCCGACGCCGAGGCTGACGAGAGTGAAGCCGGCGAGTGCACCGGTAACGAGCAGCACCGGAAGATCATGTGTGCGTACGGGGGCCTTCGCCGCGAGGATGGCGCAGGCGCCGAGACCGACGAAGGCGATGCTCATCGCCAGCAGCCACACGTTCAGAGTTCTCGCCTCCAGGGTTCAGTAGTGGCCGGGTGCGTCACACCCCGGCCACTGCACAGCCGTAGAGTGCCGCCCAGATCAAACCGATCACCATCAGCGGCCGGTCACCGAGGACCACGTCCTCCGGGGACCCGGCGGTCGCGCGGTCGGTGAACACCGCATATCGGAGCACGGACAGGACAAACGGAACGATCGACAGCTGGCGCCACGGGAGTGTGGCCGCGAGGGCTGGACGCGCGAACGTGGAACCGTCCAGTGCCCACAGACAGTAGCCCGCCAGAGTCAGGCCGGCCGCGAGCTGCCAGACGAAGCGCAGATAGCCGGCGGTGTAGGTGACGAGCAACGCGCGGGTGGCGCCTCCTTGATCCCGTGTCGACCTGCTCTCGGAGTAACGCTTCGACGCGACGATGAAGAGAGCCCCGAAACCCGCCGTGATCAGGAACCAGCGCGAGATCGGGATACCGATGGCCAGACCACCGATCATGGCGCGCATCAGGAATCCAGCGGCCACCAGCACGAGGTCGACCACCAGCTGGTGCTTGAGGACTGTGCAGTAGGCGACCTGCAGTACGAGATACACACCAATAACCAGCGTGGCCGGCGCATTGCAGAACTCCGCTGCACCTGCCATCGCTGCGGTGGCGAGCAGCGCACTCGTGGCGCACGCCACCGGCGGCCTTACGATTCCGGACGCGATGGGACGGTGGCATTTGCGCGGGTGCGCGCGATCGGCCTCGGCGTCCATCACGTCGTTGAAGAGGTAGACGGCTGCGGCAGCGCCGGTGAACAGAACGAAGACGACACCCAGTTGTCCGGCTTCCGCCAGGGAGCCGAGCCGCCCTGCGGCCACCGGCGCCGCGAGCACCAAGACGTTCTTCACCCACTGGCGAGGCCGGGCAGCGCGCAGAAGACCTGCGGCCAGCTGGAGATAGCGACATGAGACGGGCGCCCGGGTGATGACCTGCGTTTGCAGTGTCTCAGGCGCTGTCTCGACGGGCTGGTCAGAGGTTGCCGGCAGACTCCGCAGGTTCTCAGAACCCGTTGTTGCATTGATCAGTTCGCCTGTCGGCCGAACGGGGGTGCCCGGTGTCATCTCGGTCGGGTGATCTTCCGGCGGCCCGGGCATGAGGGCAGAACCTCCTGAACAGCACGTGGGGGCGAAGCCACCCGAGCAACAGGAGGCCGATTGTCGCAGTTGCGCGCGCTGGAGTCTGCAGAGTCCAACTCGGCGGCCCTATCGTGTGATCGCCTCGCTCGCGCGTACGGCGGCGCTGATCGGGTGCCGCGGTAGCCGTCGGAAACTTCGGGTGCGGGGATGTCCGCCGCCGGTCCGGGGAACGCGGAAGCGGTTCATATCCTCGGGCATGGGCTCGCTGTCCGGCGGTGACCACCACAACCGGGTGGTGAAGGGCACCCCTGACAATGACGCTGAGATGGGACGCGCAGCTGGCCCGCGGGATAGGTCGTTCCGGTTGTCGTGGGGCGGGGCGATCTGACCGGCTGGGAGCAGGCTCGTCTCGAGCTGCACCTGCCGGAGAAGGCGGGGCGGAGCGGTCGTTGGAGGAGCCACCGCAGGGCCATCAACGGGATCCTGTTCCGACTGCGGACCGGGACTTCGTGGCGGGACCTGCCGACGCGGTATGGGAAGCAAAAAACGGCTCACGACCGGCATCACCGCTGGTCAGCGGACGGAACGTGGGACGGAGCTCTGCGTGGGGCCCAGGCAGATACTGATACGGAAGGCTGGATCGTCTGGAGCATGGTGAGCGTGGACTCGACCTCCTGCTGTGCTGTGCCGATGGTGTCAGTGCATGGGGAGCAGTGGCCGCTGGCAGCGGTAGGGGCGAGGTTCTGTACATCGGCGGCCCAGGTGGCCGCGTGCGGCTGACGGTGGACCAGGCCGTATGACCAGACGGCGAGCGCGTCGCATGCTTCTTGCCGGACACACTCCACCAGCGGTTGTCCCGGCAGACCCGCCACGCGGTCCGGTCCGCCATGGCGGACCCGGCGCCGCGTGCTTCGTCGGCCAGGAAGCGGTAACCGAACTCCGGGTCGTCACGGTGGTGGGCGTCGAACAACGCGTTCGCGCGATACGCCTCCTCCTCGACCACGGCGTCGGCCACCGGCTTGTCGAGCCAGCAATAGCAGGGCTGTCCGGCGAGCTTCAGGACCCGGCACGTCACCGTGCACCTGGGAGATCAATGTCGACTCCACCGTCCGTCGGGGTCCACCAGCGCGCCGCCGGGGCGAGGAAAGACATCCGATGCAGCCATGCGCGAAGATGACAGCCCGGGCTGATCGGGCGAGCTGCTGTACCTGGCTCCCGGTGGTGCCTGGCCGGCAGGAAGTCTGCTTTCTCGGCCTGGTCGCTGCCCTGGTTGTTTTGGGCCCGTAACTGGCATGTGGCCCAGACCTGCCGACGGAAGGTCACCGGTCCCCGCTCCTCGTACGCCCGGCTGACTCCTGCCCGTCGGCTCGTCGTAGGCCCTCCCTGCCAGCGTGCACGCGTTCCGCCACCCCTCCGGCCGCGAGGACGGAACCACCCGCCCCACCAGACCATCTGTTTGATCAACGGGGATCTCGGCAAGGCGCACCGCGCACACGCAAGGGCATCAAAGGGGCGGAATCGGCATGGCCATCGGCAGGCGCACACTTCTGGCAGCGGGTACCGGACTGGCGGCGACCGCCGCCTGGGGCATCACGACCACGACGAGCAGAGCGGGTACAGCGGGGGCAGCCGCGAAAAAGGCCGGCAACAGCGACTGGACCGCCCTGGGCAAGGGCCTCTCCGGCGGCCTCGTACGTCCCGACGACGCTGACTACACCGCTGCCCGTCGGCTCTACAACACCCGCTTCGACGCGCTGCGCCCGGCCGCGATCGCGTACGTCGCCGGCACCCCGGACATCGCCGCGGCTCTGACGTTCGCCCGCCGCTTCTCCATACCCGTTTCCATACGGAACGGCGGTCACAGCTACGCCGGGTGGTCCAGCGGCAACGGCCGACTTGTCATCGACGTCTCGCGGCTGAAGAGCGTCCGCACCCCGTCGGCGTCCACCGCCGTCATCGGCGCCGGCGCCAAACTCATCGACGTCTACACCGGCCTTGCCGCGCACGGCGTGACCATCCCGGCGGGTTCTTGTCCCACCGTCGGCGTCTCCGGGCTCACTCTGGGCGGCGGGCACGGCATCCTCTCCCGTGCCTACGGCCTCACCTGCGACAGCCTCACCGGCGCCACCGTCGTCACCGCCGACGGCAGGAGAGTCGACTGCGACGCCGCCCGCAACCCCGAGCTGTTCTGGGCCCTGCGCGGTGCGGGCAACGGCAACTTCGGTGTCGTCACCGAACTCCGCTTCCGCACCCACGCCGTGGGCGAAGGGACGACCGGTTACCTCTCGTTCCCCTGGTCCAAGGCCGCGGCCGTCGTGCAGGCGTGGCAGGAGTGGGGGCCGAGCCGGCCGGACGAGATCTGGTCCGCGTGCGACCTGTCCGCCGCGGCAGGCGGCACCCCCCGAATATCCGTCGCCGCGTTCTCGATCGGCTCGCAGCAGGACCTCGAGAACGCCTACGACGAACTGACCGGCAAAGTGGCCAAAGCAAGCGGCGGCAGCGCAGGCATCGGGGCTGTCAGCCTGCGGCGCCACTCCTACCTCGACACCGTCCGCGCCTACGCCGGCTGCGGTCAGAAGTCCGCCGAGCAGTGCCACCTCCCCGGTAAGACACCCGGCCGCGAGCCCTCGGGACAACTGGAGCGTGAGACGTACGCGGCCCGCTCGGACTTCTTCGACCGCCCGCTGGACGCGGCAGGCACCCGGGCCCTGCTCGACCAGCTGGAACGCTTCGGGCGGGGAGTCAAGGGCGGTGGTGCCTCGGTGCAGCTGACGGCCCTGGGCGGCGCGGTCAACCGCGTACAGCCCCTGGCGACGGCCTTCGTCCACCGGCGCCACCGCGTGCTGGCGCAGTACCTGACGTCGTGGGCGGCGGGCGGGACGGGCCAGGCGCAGACCGCCTGGCTCGAGGGCATGCACGCAGCCATGCGCGGCCACGCCTCGGGAGCCGCGTATCAGAACTACACGGACCCGGGCCTGAAGGACTGGCGCACCGCGTACTACGGGGACGCGGCCGGCCGACTGGCGAAGCTGAAGCAGCAGTACGACCCCCAGCGCGTCTTCGACTTCCCCCAGGCGCTGTGATGCCTGCCCCTGGAACCGGGTGGCTCTGGTCGGCGTGGCGGTTTTCGCCGGTCTCGGGCCGGATCTCGTTCGTGGCTCGCGACCTGGCGTAGAGCCTGTCAGCGGCCGGTTGAAAATCCCCGGTGATGGTCAGATCGTCTCCCCACTGTGGCCACTTTGGTTCCCCGCTGGTGGCCACTCCGTCTACGCAGCGTGATCAACGGCGCCGATTGCCCCGCCAAGGCAGGACCGGTGGCGGGTCGCTGAGCCCCCGGGCAGGCTGTTTGGGGATTGGCGACTTGCCATCGTCACCGTCCCAGCGGCGACCGTACTGATCCGGGAGGCTTCCCCAGCCCAGTACGGAACCGGATTGGTGGGCGCCTTTCCGAACTCTTCCAGTGGATCGACGCGTGTCCTGTCGCAATGAAGATTGCGCAGCCTTATCGAAGTCCGAGCGAAGTCGTAGCCCGATGCACTGGTGGATCGCCTCTCCACGTGAGTACCGAGAGGTAGTTCAGGCCGCCGGGTGGATGGCTTCCGTACGGTTGCGGGTGAGGAGTAGTTCCCACACGAGGTCGGCGAGCTCGTCGGGGTCGACGGAGGGCAGTGTGACGGCGAGGCCCGTATCGCTGGATGTCAGGGCCTGGTGTGTTTCGCTGTGGCCGATCACTGCGCGTACGGCCAGAGTGCCCGCGTACACACCGCGGTCTGCCACCTCGTCGTGGAGCGTGTGGATGTAGTTCCGGCAGGCTGCCATCGCCGGTACCGGGCCGGACAGACCGGCCGAGGGCGCCACGACCGAGTAGCCGAAGCCGACGAGAATGCCTCCGTCGCCGCGCTCCAGCATCTCCGGCAGCACCGCGTGCACCAGTTCGACAGGAGTCAGGAAGTACAGGTTCACCCAGTCCCGCAGCATCGCGGCATCCAGTTCGGCGGCGGGGACCAGGGGCGCCAGGCTCAGCGGCGCGTACTGCACCACGTCGATTCGCCCGAATCGCTCGCGGATCGCCGCGACCGGTGCGGAGATGTCCTCGGTACGGCTCAGGTCCGCGGCGAACGCTGCCGCCTCGATACCTTCCGCCTCCAGCGCCTCGACGAGGGCGTCCAGAGCCTCCCGGCGGCGGGCGACCAGCGCCACCCGGTAGCCCTCGCGGCCGAAGCGGCGGGCTACCGAGCTGCCCAGTCCGGTGCCGGCGCCGAACACAGCGATCGTCTTGTCCACAGCACGCTCCTCGATGAACCCACGGCCAAGGCCCGTCACTCAATACTCGGTGAGACAACCCTGCCAAGCATCAAGACCAGTGAGCATGCTCAACCTTTCCTGAGACGGGACACCAGCGGGCACAAGCGTGATCGATAGCTTCCGCGAGCTGGCCGAAGGAGTGGGCCCGCGCGGCAGCGAAGATTCGCCCTGGTCTGGGCCACAGGTCCGTCCCGTGCCCGGAGACCAACTCGACACGGACGGACAACCATGTGCGCGCCATGCCGACTTGCCCCCGGACCAGATGCCAGGCCACGAGTGAGACTACAGAACGTGAGCAACGGGTGGGGAATCAAGCCGTCCGTACGCGGGGAATCCCTGATGGCCGCCCACAAGAGCCCGTATGCGGCCGGGCCGCAGTTCCATACGCTTGTTGGGAAGCGTGCCGCGGCAGTATGCGTTCTTCCGTCGGCAGTCGAGGATGTCCTCGGCGTACCAGCAGATTTTTCGTCTGTTGGTGGTACACGGCTTCCCCCGCTTGTGACCTGCGCTAACGGGCGGAATTGCCCGATGCGAAGCCGAGTTGGTCCGCACCTGGTCCGGATCTTGGTGTGTGGTGCCAGCAGGGGAGCTTCCCGCGGTGCTGCATGGCACAGGTAGGCGATAGCGTCTCGTGCGGTCCAGGTCAGGGCCTTGTGGTCCAGGAGCGTCAATGCTGTTGGTGAGACACGTGTGATACCGCGTGAGAGGTGAGGAACCCCCGTCGGCTGCCTTGCTCCGGTGGGGGTTCTGCGTGTGGCGGTGGGTCGCGCGGGGGCGAGAGCTCGCCGCGGCCACCGGCAAGACGTTGGGGCGCCCGGCCGTGACGACATGTGGTCAGTGCTCGGCCGCCGCTGGTCACGTGGATAGCCGCGACACGGCTTCGCCGAAGCGGTACCCGGGCACTGAGATCGCCCCGGCTGATGCGGCGCGCCACGGTGTCGGTGTGGTGCAGCCGGCGCGTCACCCGCGAAACCGCGATACCCCCGACGAGCAGGGCACAGCCGATCGCCAGGACCGAGGAGGTGACGATTGCCTTGTCGAGACTGGCGATGGTCTGCGCACTACTGCTGTAGTCGCTCCGGGTCGCCAGCACCTTGCCGTCTGCGAGGGTTGCGGCACACGAAGCCTGCTGAGGGGATCCGCAGCCGGGTCGGCTTGGACGCCTGCATCGGCTCCGCTGACTGCCCGGTCGGCTGGGCAGCGGAGGCATCAGTGACAGAGACGTCGGGTGCCTGACCACCTCCCGGGAAACAAGCTGCCAGCCCACCGCACAGCGCAAGAGCCAATACGCTCGCGGTCACGACTCCGTGGCCACGAGCACGGCTTCGGGTCAGGACAGCGGACACGGAAACCTCCTGAAGATCACAGCCAAGTGGGGAAGACGGGGCAAGACGAGGAGGAAGGCGAGAAGAGGTCGGCCTCGTAGCCGGAGCCCACCTTGTAGATCTTGGCGGTGATGCCGCCCGCGAGCATCTTCGCTGTGACGAAGGCCTGCCCGCCCTTGGACGGCTCCTTAAGGGGTTACTTCAGCGCGCTTCGCTTCTGCCACTGGTCCCAGTTTTCCTGCCAGGCCTCGAGGCCGTTGCCGACGTCGGTCTTCTCCGTGTTCGAGGTGTTCTTGACCTCGACGGTGGAGCCGATCGACAGGAAGTCGTAGACCTTCTTGGCGTCTTCGATTCTCATGCCGAAGCAGCCGTGGCTGTTGTTCTCCACGCCGATGGACCTGTTCCAGGGCGCGGAGTGCAGGAAGGTGCCGGAAGCGGTCAGGTGGATCACCCACTGCGAGGGCAGCGACCATTGGTTGCCGTAGCCGATGGTGGACGAGTCCATGACCTCGTCCGCCGCCTTGCTCCGCACGGTGTGGATGCCACCCCGAGTGGGGGTTTCCAGGGAGCCGGCCGAGCCCTTGACGCTGCCGACCTCCTTGCCGTCCTCGTACATGGTCAGGCTGTGGCTGGGCACGTCGATGACCGCCTTGCGGTCCTTGCCTGTCGAGAAGCCGTAGTTGTAGTCGCGGGCGAACCAGCCGCCCTCGCCCGAGTCGATGCCGGCCAGCGAGCCCTTGACGCTCACCTTGGTCCCGGCGGGCCAGGGGCTCTTGGGCCGCCAGTCGATGCGGTCCTTGCCGGAGTAGTCGGTGACCCAGCCCCAGGCGCCCTCCACCGGCACCGAGGTGCCGACCTTCAGGGCCTTCTCGATCTCGGCACGCTTGTCCTTGTCGACCTGGTGGTCGAAGAGGATCGAGACGGGCATGCCGGTGCCTACGGTCTCCCCGTCGGCCGGGGTGTTGGTGAGCTTGTTGACCTTCGGGGCCTGCTGGGTGGTGAACTTCGAGGTCGTCGAGGACTCCCGGCCCTTGGCCGACCTGGCCGTGGTGTGCACGGTGTAGGTGGCCTGCGGCCTGACCTTCCCCTGCGAGGTCCACGAGGACCCATCGTCCGTCAGCTGCCCGGCGACACTCTGCCCCTTGTCGTCCTTGACGTCCACGGCAGTGAGCCTGCCGCCGTCGGCCTTGACGGAGATGGGCGAGCCGAGCGCGGCCGCCTTGCCGTCGGCGGACGGGGTGACGGTGACCTTGGCCTCCGGGCCGGCATCCGCCTTGGCCCCGCCGGAACATGCGGTCAACGCCAGGGAACCCAGAAGAGCGGGTATCAGCAGGACGGGACGACGGCCCGATCCGATGCGCACGAGTGCGACCTCCATAGCTGCAAGAAATCCGTGGCGGGCCCTGCCCTGTCACCGGAACAGACGGGTTGTGCTCCCCCCCCACCATCCGTACTGAACGGCTCCGGGCTCGTTGTGGCAGGCCCGTACAAAGACTGGTGACGCGAGCGGTGTCGCCCGGCCATGTCCTGCATCAAGTCTGTGCGCCGGAAGGGGCCGGTTTGTGCAGCGTGTGCTGCTCTTGTGCAGCGCACGCTGCACCGAGCTGGGCGCTGGCCGTGATATGGCAGGGGCTGCCGAGTGCCCTGAATCCACCTGGGCTCGGGTTCAGGCCGGGTGGGCGCCGTGCCTGCGCAGCCCGCCGGGCGGGGGACGAGGGAGGTCCTTAGGATCGCCTGCAGTTGGTGTGTTCTAACGCGGAGGCTGCGCGATGGTGGTCAGTGTGCTGGTGGTCGACGACAGCGAGATCATGCGCCGGGGCCTGGCCGAGGTGCTGGAGGCCAGCCGTGACGTGCATGTGGTCGGGCAGGCATGGGACGGGCACAGCGCCGTCGAGGCGGCCCGGCAGTTCGTGCCGGACGTCGCCCTGGTGGACATCCGGATGCCGGGTATGGACGGGCTGACCGCCACCCGCCGGCTGCGCCTGCTGCCGCGGCCCCCGTTCGTGGTCATCCTCACCATGTTCGGAGAGGACGAGTACCTGGTCGAGGCTCTGGACGCGGGGGTGAGCGGGTTCTTGCTGAAGAACACCCCGCCCGACCAGCTGGTGCGCGCGATTCTGCTGGTCGCCCAGGGCCACTCGATGGTCGATCCCGCTGTCACCGGGCGGATCATGCAGCTGGCCACGGCGCGGCGGCAGGCCGAGGCCGGCGGCCCGGAGCTGACCGGCGACGAGAGGGTGGTGCTGGCCTCGTTGGGCGAGCGGGACCGGGAGCTGCTGGTACTCATCGGCCAGGGTCAATCCAACGCACAGATCGCCGGGCAGCTCGGTGCGGGCGAGGGAACCGTGCGCGGGCAGGTCAGCCGGCTGTTGAGCCGACTGGGCCTGGACAATCGGGTTCAGGCAGCACTGTTGGCCTACCGGGCGGGACTGTCACGCTGACCGGGCGGGGCCGGCATGCCCGGGCACGAAAACCGCCAGCCGGAATCCGTCGCCGCAGGGTCCGGCCTCCGCGTACCCGCCCAGCAGCACGGCCCGCTCCCGCACCCCCAGCAGCCCGCTGCCCGAGCCGACGGCCGCCTTGAGACGGGACCCGGTGGCGGAGGTGTTGACGACCTCCAGGTGCAGCCCGTCCGCACGGCAGTCCACCACCACACGGACCTCCGATCCCGGCGCATGCTTGTTGGCGTTGGTCAGCGCCTCCTGCACCATCCGGTACAGAGCATGCTGCACCACCGTGCCCAGCGCCTGCGGATCACCGGCCACCTCCAAATCCACCCGCTGACCGTTCGCCCGTGCACGCTCCACCAGCTCCGGCAGCTGTCCGGCACCGGGCTGCGGCGCCCGCGGCGCTCCGCCCGCGGCGTGCTCCGGGGCGAGCACGCCCAAAATCTCCCGCAGCTCCTCCAACGCCGCCCGCCCCTCCGAGCCGATCAGCTCCGCCTTCTCGACGACTCGGGCATCCCCCGCGCTGGAGCCGACCGTCAAGGTCGTCGCCGTCATCACCATGTGCCCGACCCGGTGCGAGACCACATCGTGCAGCTCCCGCGCGATCTCGCGGCGCTCCTGGGCGCGCGCCTGCTCCACCAACAACTCGTGCCACCGCCGCGTGATCTCCAGCTGCCCCTGCGCGGCCCGGGCCAGCTCCTGCGCCGAGTGGGTCAGGTCCCGGCGGACCGCCACCGCATAGCCGACGATCAGCGAGCCGGTCACCAGGGCCAGGGAGTACGCCGCCCCGCGCCAGTCCCAGGCCGGTCCCCCGATCCGAGCCGCGGCCAGGTCCGCCACGCACCCGGCGACCCCGAACGCCCACAACACCCGCAACCGGTCACGGAACACCTCGCCCACCGTGAAGAGGGCCACCGCCAGCGCCAACGGCGTGAACACCAACGTGTGAGCGACCAGCAGCACCACGGCCACCAGCACCGGAAAACGCCTGCGCCACCACAACGCCAGCCCGGTCACCCCAGCCAGCCCGGCCACAAGGTATCTGGGACCGCCGGTCAGCAAGCCGTTCGACCACCAGGTGACCCAGCTGTCCGCGACGCCGGCAACCACCACAACCGCCACCAGCGCCGCGTCGACCCGACGCGGCGGCCATGCCCGCCACCACCCAACAGCCACACCAGCAGCGTAAAACGACTACCCACAGCACGCAGATCAAGGACGCCTGCCTTCGCGGCGCCTCAGTCGCACAGCGGGCATCGAACCGCTCGTGCTGCCTCACCCCCAGGAGGGGATCCCACGGTGATGAAACCCCTGTGGGTGGAGCTGCTGTCGCCGACGCAAGTCGCCGGGGTGCGGGGGTGGTTGAGAACCCGGGATCTCGTACTCAACGAGCGGAAGGCGGCGACGTGACATATGAGCGTTTCGTGACAAAGGAGAGTTTACGCGCTATATGCGGAACCTCTCGTGGTGGTTCGTTCATCCGGGAGGATGAACTCAGTCCTCTCGCCTTTGGAGCATCAGGATGTCTTACCCGCCCACGGGGACCTACCGGTCCCGGGGTCGCTTTCGTGCCTCGCGGGCCCGGCGATGGCTCATCGTCGTCGCCTCCCTCGCCGCACTCGCACTGATCGCCTGGCCGGTGATGAGCTACTACGAGATTCCCCCGTTCACGGACAAGGGTGACCCTGTCAGCTACGGCCATGCCGACGGCGCGAACGGAGGGAAGCCGGCCGATTCCAGGACACTGATGCCCACGGGCCCGGATGCCGATCTCCGCAATGCCGGGACGAGGAAGGACGGCTCGACGATCAGCGTGGTGACCCTGGACGGCCCGAAGTCCGGGTTCAAGGGCAAGGTATGGGTCTGGGCGCCCAAGGAGTACACCAGCGACCCGAAATTCGCCACCAGCGGCTTCCCCGTCCTGATCGCCCTGCCCGGCGGCCCCGGTGACCCGAGCACGGGCAACTACTGGATAGGCCCGTTCACCACCCCGGACAAGAAAACCGTCAACCTTCAGGACAGCATCTCCCAGTGGTACCAAGAGGGTGCGAGCAAGCCGTTCCTGCTGGCCATGCCCATCCTCAACCCCAAGCCGGACGACGGCGGGCTCTACTGGGACGGCAGCGACATCCCCGGCCAGGAAAAGATGGGCACCTGGCTCACCGAGGACGTCCCCGACCTGATGAAGGCCAACTTCCGTACCCTCAAGTCCCGTGACGGCTGGGCCTACATGGGCTCCTCCTCCGGAGGATTCGCGAGCCTGAAGTCCGTCCTGAAGCACCCGGACAAGTTCAAGGCCGCTGTCGCCAACGGCCCCGACATCGTTCCCGACTCCCCGCTGTGGCGCGGCCACGAGAAGGAGAAGGCGGAGAACAACCCCGAGGTGCTGGCCAGGCAACTGGCGGCCGGCAAGGGGCCGGACGTCTACCTCGCCTTCCAGTACGGCACAAAGGAGAACAAGACGATGATCGACAGCGTCAAGAAGTTCACCGACACGTACGGAAAGGGCCCGGTCCACACCAAGCTCTGGGAGATACCAGGCGGACAGCACAACGCCGGCACGTACCTCGGCAACATGCATGACCCGCTGAAGTGGATCAGCGGCCAGATGGAAGGACCCACCCCCACTCCCTGAACGACGAGACAATGACAAGTTGATGCAGTGACTGCTGCGGCCCGAGACGCTCCGCTGCTGGTCGGTGTGAGGCCGGCGGAGAGGGCGGCGTTGTTCGGATCCGCGCCCGACGGCGGACGGCTCTGGCGGATGTACGACAAGGGGGGACAAGGGCTGGATGCTCGAGTACGGCGACAGCCCCTTGGGTCGGCCGATGATGATCGACAACAACCCCGACCAGTCCCGCGTCCACCTCGTGGAGCTCGGCGAGTCCAACCCCAACCAGTACTGGCGGTTCCGCCCGGCGGGGGACGGCCTCTACACGATCGGCAGCGGCGACCGCTGCATGACCGCGGCCGACTCCCGCAAGGACGTCGCCTCGGTCGGCTGCGACGGGCGCGCCGAGCAGAAGTGGAAGCTCGTCCCGATCGCCGACAACGACAACGGCAGCGAGGAGGGCCCCGGCACAACGGGCTGTTCAAGCTCCGCTCCGCCACCGGTGACCACGACGTCGAGGTCGCGGGCGGCGCGACGACCCGGGAGACTCACCTTCTGAACGGTGACCCGTCGGCCTCGACGGCCGCGTTCGTGAAGTACGACGGCTGGTACTGGTACGCCCAGTGGTACACCACCGTCGCCCCGGGGCAAGCCGAGTCCAACGGCGGCAAGCCGCGGAAGAAGCTCGGCCCCACCGCGTAGCGAGCCGATGTGGACAGGGGTCCGGTACGACGGTGCCGGGCCCCTGCAGGGGAGGAGTGAGGCCACGCTGACCACGCACGAGGTCGTGAATGGTCGGTTTTGGAAGTCCTTCGGGGGCTGATGTGAGGTCAGGCCGAGTGGGCGGGTGGCGGCGAGGTGCAGATCGCAAGTGCGGTCCAGAGCATGCTCGGGGGAACCGTCGAGGTGACGGTGAACGGCCGGCCTGGGGCGGGGATGGCAGCGGGCAGAAGCCGGGCGGGCGCTCGTGCGAGGTGGGAATGCGCCGATCGGCAGGTAGTCCCGGTTTTCCCTGGACGGGCGAGGGAACACTCTGCATGATCAACTGGTGACCACCCCAGAGACCGTCATCGAACGCCAGCTCGCCGCCTACAACAGTCATGACCTCGAAGCCTTCGCGGCGACGTACGCCGCCGACGTCTGCATCAACCGCCGCAGCGGCGACCGCCTGCTCGGGCGCGACGCCGTGCGGGATGCGTACGCCGACATGTTCGCCGAAGGCCGCTGCCGGGCCGAGATCGTCGGCCGGCTCACCGAGGGCGACTGGGTGGTGGACCACGAGATCGCCCACGGCATCACGGATGCCCCTCTCCGTGTGCTGGTCGCTTACCGGGTCCGCGACGGCCTGATCGACCACGTCGACTTCCTCGGCTGACTGCCGGACCTCCCTGATCAGGGCGCCCTTGAGCGCGTCGCGGACGACGTGCGGCGCAGGGTGCCGGACCGTCCTGAACGATCTTTCTGGGACTGGCTGTTGTCCTCCATGCCTGTGGCCCGAGCTGTCTTGACCGTCTCCGAGTGCCGTCGGGCCAGCTTGACCCGGTCGTGTCCGGCCGGGTCACGTTGACCGTTTCTGGCCGCGCCCCGGTCGCGAAGGCTGTCCCGGCAGCAGTGGAGGTGACCAGGGCGGGGCCGGCCCTGTTTCCCGGAGTCCCGGACTCCGATGCCTCGGATGCCTCGGATGCGAGTGTGGCCGGTGCAGGGGAGGTCGACGGCCCCGACGGAGAGGTTGGGGCGTGAATTGCCTGTCATATGCGGGTAGTTCAGGGAATTCTCAGACTTTCCGCGTACGGTTCCTCCCATGTCGCCCGTGCCGCGGCCGCGCCGCGCCATTCAGTTCGTGGGTCTCGCTGCTCTCGCGGGGGTCCTCGTCGCCGGTTTCGCTCTGCCCGTCGTGGGTCCCCTGGGGGCGTACGCCAAGACCACGGTGGGGGACTTCAACGACCTGCCGGCCGCCCTGAAGACCTCGGCCCTCGCCCAGTCCACCCGTATCTACGACGCCGACGGCGGCCTGATAGCCACCGCCTACTCCCGCGACCGCACCGTCGTGCCCGGCGACCGGATCGCCCCCGTGATGCGCAGGGCCATCGTCGATATCGAGGACCACCGCTTCTACCAGCACGGTGCCCTCGACCTCAAGGGGCTGGTCCGGGCCCTGCACACCGACGCAGGCAGCGGCCGCATCGCCCAGGGCGCCTCCACCTTGACCCAGCAGTACGTGAAGAACGTCCTCGTCGAGGCGGCAGGGGACGACGCCGGGGCCGTGCGGCAGGCCCAGCGCCAGACCCTCGACCGCAAGATCCGGGAGCTGCGGTACGCGATGACGCTGGAGAAGAAGCTCTCCAAGGACGAGATCCTCACCGGCTACCTCAACATCGCCTTCTTCGGCGAGCAGGCGTACGGCGTGGAGGCGGCGGCAGAGCGGTACTTCAGCGTGCACGCAGCCGACCTCTCACTTCCTCAGGCCGCGCTCCTGGCCGGACTCGTCCAGTCGCCGACGGCCTACGACCCGGTCACCTCCCCCCGCCTCGCCAAGGAACGACGCGACACGGTACTGCGGGCCATGGCCGGCTACGGCACCATCACCCGGGAGCAGTCCCGGCAGGCGATCGCCACACCGCTCGGGCTGCACGTCAGCGCCCCGCGGCAGGGCTGCGCCACGGCGTCCGACGGCGCCGGGTTCTTCTGCGACTACGTACGCCAGGTGGTCCTGGGCGACCCGGCGTTCGGCAGGACGGCCGCCCAGCGCCAGGCCCTGTGGCGGCAGGGCGGCCTGGAGATCCACACCACGCTCGTCCCCAAGGCGCAGCAGGCGCTGCGGCGTTCGGTCACCTCGCATGTGCTCACCACCGACCGGGCCGCCGCCGCGATGGCCGTGGTCCAGCCGGGCACCGGGCGGATCGTGGCGATGGGGCAGAGCCGCGAATACGGCGTGGGATCCCACCAGACGCAGATCGACCTGTCGGTCGGCACCCGTATGGGCGGCGGGCTGGGGTTCCCGACCGGCTCGGTCTTCAAGCCCGTCGTGGCGGCCGCGGCGCTGGAGAACGATATCGGGCCGTCCCGGAAGTACCCGGCCCCGTACACCATGGCGTGGCCGGCGATGACCGACTGCGCGGGGAGGAAGTACCCCGAGGCGGGGGAGGTGCACAACGACAGCCCGTCGCTGGTCGGCCCGTTCGCCATGCCGGAGGCGATGGCCAAGTCAGTCAACACCTATTTCGCCCAGTTGGAGGCCGACACCGGTCTGTGCGCGGTGGCGACGACGGCCGCCAAGCTCGGGATCACCGCCCAGGCGGACGGCAGCCGGCTCCAGGTGGTGCCGTCCCTCACTCTCGGCACCAACGACCTCACCCCGCTCGATGTGGCCGACGTCTACGCGACGTTTGCCGCCCACGGCACCACCTGTTCCCCCGTGGCCGTCACCTCGGTCAAGGCACCGGACGGGCACGAGCTGTCCGTCCCGCAGGCCGACTGCCACCGGGCGCTGTCCGCCGATGTCGCCGACACGGTCACCGGGATGCTCAAGGGCGTCGTCGAGGACGGCACCGGGCGGCCCGCGGGGCTGAGCGGGCGCGACAGCGCCGGCAAGACGGGCACCACGGATTCCAGCGAACAGGTCTGGTTCGCCGGATACACCCCCGAGCTGTCCGGCGCCGTGGTCGTCGGCGACGCTGAACACCCCCGGGACCTGGACGGACAGAGCATCGGTGGCAGCGTCGTGGGCCAGGCATTCGGCGGCACCCTGGCCGGGCCCATCTGGCGCGACGCGATCGAAGGGGCACTCGACGGACAGCCCGCGGGCAAGCTCGCCTCCGGCGGGTAGGCGGCACCGGCTGCCGCCGGGCTTGCGGGGTTTCGCTCGCGCCGCCAGGTCCGCGGTGCCGGTCGTGAGGTCGTCCGCGCCGAGAATCACGTGGGGCGCGGGCTCTGCTTCTGAGCGCCGCTGCTAACGTCCCTGACTGACTACTGTCAGGCACGGACTGCTGCAAGTTCGCTGCGCATCCGGTGTCGGTGGCGTAGCGGTGACTCGCCCACCTCGCGTTTGAACGCGTTGCTGAAGGCGCTCTCCGAGGTGTAGCCCAGTTCGGCGGCCAGCGACCGAACGGGGATGTCGCTGTCGCGCAGGGCCCGCCGGGCGAGCAGCATCCGCCAGCGGTTGAGGTAGGCGAGCGGCGGCACGCCCGCGACGGCACGGAAGCGTTCGGCGAACGTCGTGCGTGACATGGCCGCCTCGTGTGCCAGTTCCTCGAGGCCCCAGTGCCTTCCAGGTTCGGCGTGCATGAGGCGTAGCGCGGGCCGCAGTCGCTGGTCGGTGAGCACCCGCAGCCAGCCCGGGGGCAGTTCGGCCTGGTCGACGTACGCGCGCAGCATCTCCAGCAGCAGGAGTTGCGCGTGTTGCTGGATCGCGAAGGTCGAGCCCATCCGGTTCCCGGTCACCTCGTCGAACAGCTGGTGCAGCCTGGCGTGCAGGGCGCCTGCGGCGTCGGCCGCCGCCCGGATGTGCCCCAATGGCGGGAGCGTCTCCAGCAGCAGTGCGTCACCGGCCGGGTTGAGTTCGACACGACCGCCGATGAGCAGGTCGTCCACACCACTGTCGTCGCCGGCGAGGCGGGCGGTGGGCACGCCGATCTCGGGCAGAATCTCGCGGCGCGGCCCGTCGCCGGCGCCGCTCTCGACGTGCAGCCACGTGCGGCGGTTGAGGATCGCGATGTCGCCGGGCTCGAGCTCGATCGGCCCGTCGACGCCGTCGGTGGACAGCCGGGCCCGGCCGCGCACCATGATGAGGAACTTCAGCGGGTGGGCGGCGGACGGCTGCAACGGGTAAGCGGCGGGCACACGGGTCACCCAGGGGCCCCGCCCCGCGATACCGCTGGACAGCACCCCGCGGACCTCGACGAGGTCCAGCGCCTCGGACAGTTGGTCATCGGCCATATCCGAACTCTCGCGCAAGAAACACGGATCATCAATCATTCACAGTACGAACGTCCGTGCATAGCGTGAAGGCATGGCTCACAAGCAGCACCTGTCGGCTTGGTCTTCCCCTTGGCGTCCACGGCCGACGACGTCTAGGGGGGTGTCGACCTGTCCGGCGTCAGCGACGTCGTCGACCTGCGGCCTCACGGTTGGGGTGGAGGGCCGCCGTTCGCTGGGACGGCGCGCAGGATTCGGTTGCTGATCTGATGTGGTTGGCGGACCTGTGTCTGGGTGAGCCGGTCAATGACGGGCCGGTTGACGGCGCCGACGTGACCGGGGTGGCATCGACAACCTTGTCCAGATCGGCGTGACGTGCCCAGTCAAGCGAAGCTGCTCACCTTCAACTCGTCAGGATATCCACGTGGAACTCACGAAGCACACGCACTCCACCGTCGTTCTCACCAAGGGCGACTCCACCCTCGTGATCGACCCGGGGGCGTACACGCCCGACTCGGCAGAGCTCGTCGCCAGCACGACGGCCGTGCTCATCACGCACGACCACCCTGACCACTTCGACGCCGGCATCCTGAAGGCAGCTCTCGATGCTCAGCCGCCGCTACACGTGTGGGCCCCCTCAAACGTCGCGACCGAGCTCGGCGTGCACGACGGTCGTGTCGTGGCGGTTTTTGCCGGCGACAGCTTCGAAGCCGCAGGACTCCACGTGGCCGTCTTCGGCGAGCACCACGCGGCCGTCCACGCTGACCTCCCGCTCATGACCAACGTCGCCTACCTGATCGACGGCACCGTCTACCACCCCGGCGACTCCTACGTCGTGCCTGACGTCGCGGTCCAGACGCTGCTCGTGCCGGCGAGCGGCCCGTGGACCAGTCTCGGCAAGGGTATCGACTTCGTGCGGGCCGTGAAGCCGTCGCGTTCTGTCCGGATCCACGACCTCACGTTGAGCGAAGGTGAGGGTGCCTCGTTCGCGCGGTTCATCGGTGACCTGACCGGGGTGCCGCTGATGTCCCTTGAGGTTGGCGAGAGTGTCACGGTCTGAGATTCGGGCTCAGCCCGCCACGCGTCCAGGGCGGGCGTGACGGCGGACCTCGGTGTCGGCCGCGGGATGTGCCCCCCGTCAGTCCAGCCGCCAGGCTGGTTGCCCACGAGTACAGACTGCTGTACCTGAGCTGTCGCGTTCGCGGGATCGCAGGCGAGCCCACCGCGTTCGCAGTGCCAACTCACGACAGGAAGCTCCTTCGAGCAGGGAGCAGAGCACGTCGTGCGGCCATGGCAACCGTGGCATCCCAGTTAACCCCCCTCTCGACGCGCTTGACGAAGCAACCGCCCACATTGCCGCGATCAACGAATGGCCCTCCGCCTTCGATACACAAGCTCCAATCCGGGAAGGATGAACACATGGCTGGTCCGCTGAGCCTGCCCGAGGAATTCGCGCTGCTCTCCCTCGCCGACACCGGCAAGACGATCGACTCCGGCCAGGCCACGGGCGGCTGCGCCGTGGCCGAACTCGGTGAACTTGCGCTGCGCGGCAAACTGCTGCTCCGGCAGCGCGTGCACAAGGTGTTCGGCTGGAACGCGATTCGCCAGATCACCCACGTGATTGAGCTGGTCGACCGCACTCCTGTTGGTCTGGCCTGGGCCGACGAGCTGCTGGCCGAGTTGGCGAACGAGCCCGGGGCGGTGTCGCTGACCAAGTTGTTGCGGCGTCGGTACCGGTGGCGCAACGCGTTCCACTGGCATCGTGACGCGCTCGTCGCGCAGGGTCTGGTCCGGCACGTGCCACGGCGCGGGCTGTTCCGGCAGGCGCGGTATATCCCGGACCCGACCGTACGGAACAGGTTGATCGAGGAGGTCCGCCTGGCCACCGAGATTCTCCGGGACACCGGTGAGGGACGCCGGCTGGACGTGCACACGAAGTTCCTGTCCGACATGGTGATCCGCGGCGAGCTGGCCAAGGACCTGGGGGTTGTCAAGGGCCGTGGTTGGCGGGTGAACGTGATGTTCCTGGACGGGTTGCTGAACAGGGAGCTGTGGTCCGCACGCCGGCGCGCGCAGAACCGGGCTGCCGGGGTCGGGGCGCTGGACTCCATACCCGAGCCGCTGCGGTACACCAGCGAGGCGCTCGCCGACCTTGTGCCCAAGCGATCTCGCAACCGAGGGGACGCTGCCGACGGTGACTAGCCTCGCCGTTTCACTTGGGTACGGCTGGCTTTGGGCGGAAACGCGAAAGTGGCTTCCTGATCTGGGACGATGAACCTTGCTGAGGGGTTCTGTCGGTCCAGGCGGAGGGCGCTTTCTACGTGCAGGCTATCGGGTTGCGTCCCAAGGTCCATGTCAGTGCCGATGGGTCGGGGGTGGTCGGGCATGCCGGGGCACGGTTGCTGGCGGATCTCGCTGATGCCACTGGGCTGACCGCCGCGTACTCCGCCGCTCTCAGGTCGCTTCGGCCGCGCAGGACCGGGCATGATCCGGGCCGGGTCGCCACCGACCTGGCGGTGATGCTCGCCGACACCGAGGAGACTGCACTCGCTTCGCTGCGAGCGGCCCGCAGTTCAGCCCAGGAAGTCGCCTGGATACAGGCCGCCGAGACCGGCGACGGCATACCTGCTGCCCGGGCCGGCGGACGAGAGCTTCCCGGCCTGGTTCTGGACCTCGACGCCACGCTGGTGACCTGCCACTCCGGTCGAACACGCCGACCTCGTGCAACCGTCCCAGCCGATGCCAGCAGGTCTGCCCCGAGCCGGACCCCAACTCCGGCGGGAGGAGTTGCCAGCTGATGTCCTGGTAGAGCACGTACAGGATGCCCTGTAGGCACAGCCGGTCGGACACCGGCCGTGGCCCCGGAGCCCGCTCGGGGCCACGGCGGCAGCAACGGTTCGACCACTGCCCACAGTTCGTCGTCCACGATCCACGGCCGCTTCCTCACACCTCATGAACAGCCGGAACACCGCCTACGTCACGGCTGACCAGCCACGATCACAAGATCCTGTTACGAGCTCTTATGAGAAGACCACGAGCATTCGCACCAGGCCGATCCCGCCGGTCAGTGGTGACAGTGCTTTGCCGATGACGGCACCGACTGCTCGGGGGCGGTCCGCCACTCGCATGGCACATCCCTCAGTGGGCGAGGTAGTCAGCAAGTCACCGGCGGAGAGCGCGCCATATTGGGCATCAGCCCTGACATAGACCTGGCCAGCAAGTGCGAGCGTCACCTGATGTGAACTGCCCGTTTCCCCCTGCATGACGCAGCCCGGAGCAAGTCCCCCAGCGCCCGACACCACCCCGGTCGCGCGTGTGTCGTACTCGCCCCTGCACGGGGCGAGGAGGCCATCCTCCTCGATAACGAGCACTGTCCCCGGTTCAGCATCCCCCTGTGCATCGAACGACTCCGCGAAATCGGAGCCCCCGGTATGGATTCGACCGGTGACATCTACATCCCCGAGGAAGCGCCCGGCCGGAGTGCCACCGGTCTGACTCGCACCCCAGACGCCGTCAAGGCCCTCGAGAAGACCGTTGACGACTACATGCCCGTCGAAATGACCGGCCTCACCGTTCTCGCTCTTGCCGTAGATACCGGCACCTTCGGCGCTGTGACCCACAACCCCTGCGCCGTCGGACTTGTCCTCTCCCCACACCGCCGCGGCTCCCGACTTGCCAGGAGCCCAGGTCTCCCCGTAGACCCCGTGCCAGGTCTGGCTTTTGCCGATCACTCCTGGACCACCCGTGGTGCCTTCGCCCATGACT
Source organism: Streptomyces blastmyceticus (assembly GCF_039521185.1). Classification (NCBI taxonomy): domain Bacteria; kingdom Bacillati; phylum Actinomycetota; class Actinomycetes; order Kitasatosporales; family Streptomycetaceae; genus Streptomyces; species Streptomyces blastmyceticus. Next base: position 389,289 of record NZ_BAAABW010000013.1, read on the forward strand.
CCGGCACCGCCTGTCGTGCTTTGTGTACTTCCGTACACACCCATCCAAGTCGTGCTCTCACCGATCACTCCGGTAGCCATGCTCGTGCCTATCACCGCGGCTTGCGACTCACTTTCAGAGCTGACGACAGGATCGTCGTTGAATTCAGGCATGGGAACTCCCCATGGAGAGGCGGGTTTGAGGTTTGAGGATTCACGAAAAGCAACGGACGTCGGCGCCTGCCAAGGCGGATCCCTACTCACTCGAACGTACGACTTGTAGGGGATGGCTGCAACATTGGGCAGCGCCTCGACCACCGGGTCCTACATGACGGTCCAACTCCCTCAAGGGCTCGTGGATGGGTCACTCTCCAGGCGCAGCCACTGGATGGCGGCGAGCGGGGCCGTCTTGTCCTCACGATCCAGTCGGCCACCACCGGCCTTTTACTGCCGGCCCCGGATCAACGGTTCCGGAGTGATCCAACCACTTCGAAGATCATTTCGTTAGGAGTTCTTAGCGTCGCGAGGTGTCTGCTCGCGCACCGCGCACATCACCGGCCACGGGTCCGCGAACACCCCCTGCAGGAAGTCGTCCGAGTACACCGACACAGCCAGCACCCCGGCCGTGGGACGCGCGGCGTCGACCAGGACGTGCATCGACGGCCCGCGCAGCCACGTCTGCACCAGGGTGCTGCCGCACTTCGAGCAGTACGGCATCGAGAGGTCGAGTCCTCGCCGCCTGCGCACCCTGGCGCCCTCGCTCGCCCGCCGTACGGAACGGCTTTTTCCTCACCCGGGCGCGCCTGCGCCCAACTCGCCTCGCCATCAAGCCCATTGAACATCAGTGGGACGTCGGGCATGGGCGGGTTGCCCGTCGCCCCGTCACCCGCCGACGGGCAACCCGTAGGGACCGCTATCGGGGTCCTTGTGCCAGGTGAACTGCCGGTCGGGCAGGACGGTCATGCCGAAGTCGTACAACGACGGCGCGCCCTGCTGTGCCCAGTGGTCGAGGACTCGCTCTGCTTCGTCGGCCAGGCGCCGCGGGCCCCCCTGATGGGCGATGGCTGCGCCACCTCCGCCCGGGGTGATGGTGGCCCAGGAGGAGCGGCCGTCGTGGAGGAAGGCGGTGACGGTTCCGTTGTCGTCGGTCCGGGTGAAGACCTCGACGTCGGGGAGGCAGACGCGCAGGATGAACAGCACGTTGCCGTCGCGCAGCCGCTCCGGGGCGAAGGTGACGGCGCGTTCGTCCTCGGCGGGCCGGTCGCCGCGGACCTGCCGCCAGCCCCGGCGGGCGTCGGCGGTGGTGCGGCTGGGCATGAATGCGGCCAGGCCCTGCATCCACCCGGTCGCCGACTTGCCGTCATCGGCGACGGTGAGCGCGACGTGTCCGAGCCGCCCCCAGGGGGTGACGATCCGTCCGCCCGGACGCGTCTGCTCGATCCACGTCCACGGCGCGGACTCGACCGCGTAGGTGGACACCACTCGGTCGTACGGCGCATTGTCGGGCCAGCCGAGCCCGCCGTCGCCGGTCTGTACAGCTACCCCGGCGCCCAGGGCTTCCAGCCGGTCCTGGGCTGCGGAGGCGAGGACGGGGTCCACCTCCACGGTGGTGACCAGGCCGGGGCCGGTCCGCCAGGCCAGCAGGGCGGCGTTGTATCCCTGGCCGGCGCCGAGTTCGAGGACACGGTGGCCGGGCTCCGGCATGAGGGAGTCGAGCATGTCCGCGATGATTGCCTGACAGGACAGACTGGAACTCGGTACGCCGTTGGTGACCTGGGTGATGGTCGGGTCGTCGGGTCCCGCGTAGACCTCGGCCGCCCACTGTCTTGGGTCGGCGTCCAGGTCAACAGGCAAGTAGGTGTAGCCGTCCCAGTGCCAGAGCCGGTCAGGGGCGAAGAGGTGGCGGGGCCGGTCCGCGATGGCCTCCCTGATCCATGGCGAATCCGCGGGCCAGGCCCTGCGTTCCTCCATCGCCGCCGCCAAGCGGACACGCCGTTCCTCGCAGTGGAGCACGCGGCCTCTACTTCCTGCGGGTGCCGGACGGGGGCGGCGGGGGAACCTGCCCGTCGCCATTGCCTGGTGGCGGGTTTCCCTTGCCCAGATCCGGGTCGGGCTTGCGATGATCACCCATCGGAGCCTCCTTCGATCGCACCGTCGACGAACTCCAGGATGGCGCGCCCGGTGACGCACCATCCTGTGAATGCCGGGTAATGGCCGGAACGAGGGGCGCCGACGGAGAGGGATGTCGCAACGCGACCTGGCCCTCAGCATCGACAAGTCGGAGTCGTGGGTGGGCCAGGTTGAGCGCGGGGTTCTGCCTCTGGACAGCCTTGCGACTGCCGAGACGGTGGCCGGGGCTTTGGGGATGGCCTCGGTCTTCATGCTTGCGCTCGATAAGCGATGGCCGCAAACCGATATCCGTGGAGGGCAGGGGGTGGAACAGTTAGGCCCTGTGGAGAGGCGGACGTTCATGCGCGGGGCCGTCGCGGTTCCGCTCGCGGGGAAGCTCGCGGCCGTCGAGCCGGGGCGCATCGCGTATGCGGCGAAGACCACGGCCGTTGACCCGGCGACGGCGCAGCAGTTGGGGATGGTGAGCGCCGCCTACCGCCGCGGCTACCAGACGATGCCCGCTCCGGCGCTGCTGAACGCTGCCCGGTCGCACTTCCAGCTCCTCGCATCGCTCCAGCCCGAGCGGCAGTCCGGCGAGGTGCAGCAGGGGCTGTTGTCGCAGATGGGGCAGATGGCTGCCCTGGCCGGCGCGGTCGCGTTCCTCGATCTCGGTGCCCGCGAGGACGGCAAGGCCTGCACGGCCACCGGCCTTCAGCTTGCCAAGGCATCCGGCGACCAAGACCTCTTCGCTCTGTGTTGGGCAGGACGAGCGTTCCAGACTGCGTACGAGGGCGACTGCGAGGGCGGGATGGACTGCTCGCTCGCTGCCGTCGATCACGCCAAGGGCGCGTCAGCCAGGATGCGGGCCTGGTGCGCTGCGGTGGCCTCCGAGATGCACGCCTCCACCGGCGACGAGAAGAATTGCCGAGAGTTCCTCGATAATGCCCGCGAGCACATCAACTCGCCGATGGACGACGACCGGTGGCGAGGCATCGGCTGGTTCGACGCGGCGAAGCTCGACGCCTACGAGGGCGGCGACCTGGTCCGCCTCGGACAGCACGAGACCGCGCTCGCCCGCCTCGCCACCGCCCTCGCACACCTCGATCCGTCGATGCGCCGCCACAGGGCCACCGCGCACGCGGACCGCGCCGACGCCTACACCACCGCCGGCCACCCCGAGGCGGCCATCGACGACGCCCACACCTCTCTGGCCCTCCTGGAGCAGGTGCACCACGACGAGACGCTGCGCCGCATCACTGTCGTGCACGCCCGTCTCCGACCGATGCGTCTGCCCGGAACACGGTCCCTTACCGAACACCTGACGGACGTCCGCCACAGCATGGAGACCGCGTGCCGCAGCACCGCTTGGGCCTGATCCTTGACTTCGGCGGCGTCCTCACCACCCCGGTACCGGACTGCGCCCGCGCGTTCGCCCGGCGCGAGGGCCTTCCCGAGGGTGAGTTCCTTCACGCGTTCGCCGTCGACCCGGTGGGCAAGGCCCTGTACGCGGACCTGGAGTGCGGAGCGATCACCCAAACAGAGTGGAACACCGCCATGGCAGCCCGTCTCGGTCTGGCGGACGCGCAGAACCTGCTCGGTCGTGTGCTGGCCGACCTGCACCCCGCGCCGCGCATGATCCGAGCGGCGCAAGGCGCACGCCGGGTCGGCGTGAGGGTGGGCATCCTTTCCAACAGCCTCGGGACCAGCCCATGCGACCCGTACAAGGGCTACGACCTGCACGAGATGTATGACGCGGTGCTGGTCTCCGAACATGCCGCCCGAACAACCGGGCAGTCCGTAGCTGTCGGTGTCAATCTCGGTCTGGTGGCGTAGCTGGACGCATTCCCAGGCAGGCAGGCGTTGCGCCGGACCTGGCGCCAACGCTGCCCTGCCTGGCGGCGTTCCCGGCCTCGGATTTCAGCGGGAGAGGAGGTCTCGAAGCGCCTTGGCGATGTCGGCAGGGGCTTCTTCGGCCATGAAGTGGCCGCAGGTGACGGTAGTGTGCCGCAGATCCGGTGCCCAGGCGCTCCACAGTGCTGCCGCGTCGAAGCCGAGGGCAGCGCCCCAGTCCTGTTGGAGCACGGTGACCGGCATCCGTAGACGGTTGCCGGCGTCCTGGTCGGCCTGGTCGTGGGCGACGTCGATGCCGGCAGAGGCGCGGTAGTCGGCCACGATCGAGGGCACCGCGTCTCGGCAGGCGTCCAGGTAGACGGCACGGACGTCGGCGGGAATCGTCTGCGGGTCGTTGGTCCAGATGTCGAGGAAGTGGCCGAAGAAGGCGTCCGGGCTGGCGGTGATCATCTGCTCGGGCAGGCCCGGGGGCTGGGCCATCAGGTAGAGGTGGAAGCCGACAGCAGCAGTGACACCGCGCATCACCTCCCACATGTCTACCGTCGGGAGCACATCGAGGCAGGCCAGATGAGTGATCGTCTCGGGGTGGTCGAGCCCGGCGCGGAAGGCGACCAGAGCGCCGCGGTCGTGTCCGGCCAGCGCGAAGCGCTCATGCCCCAGCGCGCGGGCCAGGGCGACGATGTCCGCGGCCATGGTGCGCTTGGCGTAGACGTTGCCATCGGTCTCGACGGGCTTGTCGCTCGCGCCGTAGCCGCGCAGGTCGGGGCAGATCACGGTGTGGTCGGCCGCGAGGTCGGCGGCGACATGCCGCCACATCAGGTGGGTCTGCGGGAATCCGTGCAGCAGCACGATCGGACTGCCCGAGCCGGAGACGGCCGCGTTAAGGCACACGCCGTCCGCGACGGGGACGCGTTGGTAGGTGAAGCCGGCGATGTCAGGCGTCATGGTTTCGCCCTTCCTTCCATAGGTGACCAGGTGCTTCACAGCCTGCTGGGGGCGGATGAGCATCGAATGAGCGCGTTACCGTAACCAGGGGCGATGCCAGGAAAGGAGTGTTCGAAGATGCAGGTCGCGTTCGGGGTGCTGGGGCCGGTGGTGGCCTGGGACGGTGCCGGAGGCGCGATCGCCTTGAAAGGGCCGCGGCACCGCGCCGTGCTGGCCCGGCTGATCATCGCCCGCCGCCGCGTCGTCCCGGTCACGCGCCTGGTCGAGGACCTGTGGGAGGACCCGCCCGCTGACGCGGTGGGCGCGGTGCGCACCTTCGTGGCCGCGCTGCGCCGCGCACTGGAACCGCAGCGCCCGCCTCGCACTCCGGCCCGGCTGCTGGTCACCGAGGGCCCGGGGTACGCGCTGCACGCGGAGCCGGACGCGGTGGACGCCTGGCGTTTCGAGCAGGCGGTGGCCGCCGCCGCGACCCTGCCGCCCCAGCCTGCGCTCGCCCGGCTGGAGGAGGCACTGGGATGGTGGCGCGGGCCTGCCTACGCCGACTTCACCGAGGAGATCTGGGCCCGTGCGGAGCGCTCCCGCCTGGGCGAACTGCGGCTGCACGCCGTCGAGCGCGGGGCCGAGGCCCGGCTGGCCCTGGGACTTGCCGCCGAGGCCGTGCCGGACCTGGACGCGCACGTGGCGGAGCACCCCTGGCGTGAGGACGCCTGGCGACTGCTGGCCCTCGCGCTGTACCGCACCGGCCGCCAGGGCGACGCGCTCGCCGTGCTGCGCCGGGCACGAACGCTCCTCATCGAGCAACTGGGGGTGGATCCGGGCCCGGGTCTGCGCCGCCTGGAGGCGGACATCCTCGACCAGGCCGCCCACCTCGAGCCCGCGTCCGGGGCAATGGGTCCGGCGGGGCGGGTGTGGGCGCAGGCGGCAGCCGCCTACGACCGCACCGTGGCATCCGGCGCCCGGGCGCGACTGGAGTCGACGGTGGGCCTGCTGCGCAATCTCGCGGTGACCGGAGGCGGGGGCCTTCAGGCCGCCCGCCAGCACCGCTTGGCGGCCATCACGGCGGCGGAGGAACTGGGCGACGCGGAACTCACCGCCCGCGTGATCGGCGCCTACGACGTCCCGGCGATCTGGACCCGGGTCGACGATCCGCAGCAGGCCGCGTGCGTCGTGGCGGCGGCCGAGCGCACCCTGGCCGCCCTCAGACCGGGTGCGCACCCGACGGCGCGAGCCCGCCTCCTGGCCACGATCGCCCTCGAGACACGCGGCACCCGCTCAGCGCTCGGGCCCCATGCCGCCCGGCAGGCAGAACAGATCGCCCGCCGCCTGGACGACCCCGCCCTGCTGGCGTTCGCCCTTAACGGTGTGTTCATGCAGACCTTCCACCGAGCGGGCCTGGCCCCGCGCCGGGACGAGATCGGCGCCGAGCTCGTCGACCTGTCCGCCCGACAAGGCATGGCCACCTACGAAGTGCTCGGACACCTCATCCGGCTCCAGGCCCGAAGCGCGCTCGCGGACTTCGCCGCAGCCGACGGGCACGCGGCCTGCGCAGACCGCTTGGCCGAGCGCCACGAGCTGCCGCTGGTCGGCGTGTTCACCCATTGGTATCGGGCGCTGCGGCTCGCCGAGAGCGGCGGGACATCGATTGCAGAGGCGGAGGCGACCTACCAGGACGCCGCAGCGCAACTGAACGGAGCCGGCATGCCCGGACTGGAACGTGGGCTATTGCCGCTCGCCCTGCTGTCCCTGCGCCTGCGGCACGCACAGCCCGCCCAGGCCGACGAACGCACCGACTGGGGACCCTTTGAGCCTTGGACCCGCCCCCTGGTGCTGCTGGCCCAAGACCGCGGCGGTGAGGTCACGGCAGCCCTGCGCCAGCTCCCGGAACCGCCCCGCGACCTGATGTTCGAAGCCCTATGGTGCCTTGCCGCACGAGCGGCGATCGCCGTCGGCGACCGGAAGACGATGGAGCGCGCCTTCACGGAGCTCACCCCCGCAACGGCGGAGCTGGCCGGGGCAGGCAGCGGCCTGCTCACCCTGGGCCCAGTCGCGAAGCACCTCGACGACCTCGCTACTGCTCTCCAGCATCCTCGGTGAGCAGATCGCACCACTCGTCCGGGACCCATGACGCCAAACTCAACCGCCGAGGCGCCGTGTGTGTCCTGACTCCTTGCCCTCCGCGACGACAACATGCCGCGACCACCGCACAGGGCGAGCCTGGCAGGTGGCCAACTCCCCGAGTCCTTTTAGCGCTGTGACCGCATAGATCCACCGGGGTCTTGTGGTCTGCGGGTGTGTGAGTCCGCTGTTCCCCGGTTTCGGCTGGTCGCAGGGCTGAACGACCTCGTTTGCGTGGTTGTAATCGACTTGCTGTCGTTCCGGCGGGCGGGCAAGGTCTGGATCATGCTTGAACTGTGCACTTTGGAATCAGACGACTGGCCCCTTTGGCGGGAGTTGCGGCTGGCGGCGTTTGCTGAGGCGCCCTATGCGTTCGGATCGACGCTGGCGGAGTGGCAGGGTCCGGGCGATCGGGAGGAACGCTGGCGTGCGCGTCTGTCGATTCCCGGCGCGCACGATCTCGTCGCGCTCCTCGACGGCCTTCCGGTGGGCATGGTCAGCGGAGTGCCGGGCGAGGAAGTAGGGAACGTGGAGTTGATCTCGATGTGGGTCAGCCCCGGGGTTCGGGGCCAGGGCGTGGGTGACTACCTGATCGAAGAGGTCGAGCGGTGGGGGACGGAGCGCGGTGCCACGACGCTGCGGTTGTCCGTGATGCCGGACAACCACCAGGCGGCCGCGCTCTATGAGCGGCACGGTTTCACGGACACGGGTGAGCCAGGCGACCTTCTGCTCGACGGCGTTGGCAGGGAGCGGGTCATGGCGAAGAGCCTGGCTGTCGTCTGATCTCCGCACCTGGGCACGGCGGGGTCTCCCACTTGGTCAGGCTACGGCGGCGAGAGGGCGGCCGCCCCGGCGGATGCCCTTCGCTGTGGGCCCGGGCGCGTTCGCGGCGCTGGGCAGCCAGGGCGTCGGGGTGCCGGGCGTTCGGCATGGACGAGAAGACCGCGATTCGCTATGCGAACTCTGCTCGCGCACTCCTGGGACAGGCCGCTGAACAGCCACGACATTGAAACCCGCTCGACCTGGGCGGCCCTGTCAAGAGATCATGGGTGGATGCCGTCGACCGAATCACTAGCACGTGACCTGCAAAACCTCGCCGCTCTTTGGAGCATCGGCGGGATCCGCGCAATCAAAGTCGTCGACGCCGCTTGCAACGCGCTCATAGCCGGACTCGACAGCCCCACATTGAGGACCCTGGCCGCCTGCACCCGAGCCGAGGCAGGCTACGACGTTCCCGAGCTCCTTCCGAAGGCTCTCAGCGAGCTGGGGCTCGACTTCTACCCGTACGACAGCGATGCTGGCAGGGAAGCTGCCGCACGCGCGCTCGCAGGCCAGATGCTGGCTGGTGAGATGACGCCCCGGGAGCTCGCTTTCCACATTCATCAGAACTTTGGCCATGAACTGCCACTGGCTGAACGACTCGCCGAACTTGACGACGAGTACGACATCCTCGAGTACGGCGACAGAACAGCGGAACAGGTTGACGCTGAGGTTGCGGCCGAAGCCCGCCGCCTTGCAGACCACCCTCGCGTTTCACTCGAACCCACGGATACTTCGAGCTAAGACACACCGACCGACCCGTGAGTTCATGTTGAATAACCTTTAGTTCCCTGAACTCACGGACATCACGGGGTAGCCGACTGGTGAGCTCGCGTATTCAACGGTCACGAGTTCTCTGTGGGGTCCAGCCTGATGGTGACCGTAGGTGTTCCCCAGCGGCATAGCGGCTCCAGGTGTCTCCGGCTTCGGAGGCGATTCTGGTTGTGGTGACGTGGTGGTAGCCGAGGGCTTCCGCGACGACGGGTGCTGGCATCTCCAGGACGTGTTGTCGGATGGCCGCGGTGCGGCCAGCGATGGTGGGGATGCCCAGGTCGTTGATGAGGGCTGCGAGGGTGTCGGGGTGCATCGGCTGCCCGGCCCTGCGGCCGGGGAACAGCCACCGGGAGTCGCGGTTGGTCGCGGTGTTCATGTTGTCCCGGTTGTCGATCCAGTGGAGCAGGAGCCCCGCGGCTGGCTCGGGGACCGGGGATGGTGGGTCGCCGAGCCGTAGCAGCACGAGGCCGTTGTCGTTGGTGACGTCGTCGATGGTGAGCCGGACGACGCGGCTGAGCGGTTGTGCGTAGAGCAGGACGATGGTTCCGGCGATGCGGGTCCGCAGGGGAAGGCCGTGGTCGGCGAGGAGGCGGCCGAGCAGGTTCACGCGCTCGTGCTGCGTGATCGGGGACGCCCGGCGGGTTGCGGCCGTGGGCAGCTGGAAGCGCCGGGTGAGCTTGCTGGCCATGCACCACAGCAGGAAGCCCCGGATGCAGTTGCGGGCGTGTTCGTTGTGCTCGACGTGCCAGGCGTCGATGTCAGCCTGGCGGCAGGTGGTCAGGGCGATGCCGTGGTCGGTGAGCCAGTTGAGGAAGACCGTGGCGTGTTTGACCTGGTCTCCGGCGAACCGGCGGCTGGCGGGGGTGACCGGCTTCCTCTCCGCGCGGGTCCGAAGTCGTGCGAGGACTTCCCAGGTGGCGAACCGGCGGACGACCTGGGTGTGTTCGGGGTCGGTGATGGTGGCGAGGTGGCTGACGAGCCATCGTTCGAACGAGCAGATCTGCTTGTCGATGGCGGGCAGGATGCCGCAGTCCATGAGGAGCTCGCGCAGGTGGGCAGCGGCCCGCCAGGGCTGGAGCGTGTGGAATGCCTCGTGGGTGAGCTGGATGTCTCCGCGGCCGAGCCGACGCAGCAGGTCGTCGGCGGAACCGGTGCGTCCCTTGCGCATGTAGAGCCAGGTCAGGCCGGAGAGCGGGTTGTCCATGGCGAGGAGGGAGTCGGCCAGCGGGACGAGCTCGGGGCGGATGCGTCCGGAGCCGTCATCGAGGAGCTCGGCGAGCTTGTCGGCGAAGGTGCACCGGGTGCACAGATGTCGGCCGTGCAGTTTGCCCTCGAAGCCGCATCGGGAGCACTCGTAGGAGACGGTGAAGCCTGCGCAGGCCGGGCAGATGGGGGTGCGGTCGCCGGGCCGCAGGCCAGGAAGTGCCCGGTCGGTGCCGCAGCCCGGACAGCATCCGCGTACTCGCAGTGCCTTGTCGTGGCAGGTGCGGCAGACGTAGCCGTCCGGCCAGCAGGCGGCGAACCAGCCGTGGCGTCCGCAGCGGCAGCAGGTCCTCTTGTGCCAGCGTTCGAGCTGTTCAGGGGTGCAGGAGGGGCTCATGCGTCGGGCAGGATCCGGGCGGGGCGGGGCCTGAGCTTCGTGGCCGCCGTCGGCGGGGCCGGGGCGTCATCGGAGGCGGTCTTGCGGACGCCGGCGTTGACGGCGGTGGTGGTCACCAGGTCCGCCGGGGTGCAGGCAAAGATGTCGCAGAGCGCGGCCATGACCTGGAGCGAGAGCCGTTCGGGGGTGCCGGAGACGAGGCGGTGGACCTGTGAGGCGGACAGCTCGATGCCGCGGTCACGCAGCAGCGGGACAAGTGCGGTGGTGGTGAACATGTCGTGGGCTGCCATCACTTCACGAAGCTTCCACGTGTAGCTGACTTTGCGTTTCATGCCTGCTCTACCTTCCTGCGTGGGTTGCCCCAGCCATTCGTAGGGTTGCGGCACCCAGGGGAGCTGGGTGTGGCTTTCATGCCTGTGCCGTTCGTGGCTCCGGAGGCTTGGCCGCCCGGCTCCCCACGACGACTCGGCCGCCGATTGGGAAGTGCGAGAAGGTCGCTGTGTAGAGCAATGCCGGCGAGGTCGTCCGTGGTACACGAACAGGCACGATCTGTGGGGGGCACGATGAACAGCCGGATCTGGGCCGGGATCGACTGCGGCAAGACGCACCACCACTGCGTGGTCGTCGATACCGAGAGCAAGACTCTGCTGTCGCGGCGGGTGGCCAATGACGAGGAAGAACTCCTCCAGCTGCTGGGCGACGTGCTCGCCATCGCCGACGACAACACCGCAACCTGGGCCGTCGACATGACCGGAGGAGAACCAGGACTGCTGATCGCGCTGCTGGTCAACCACGGCCAGGAACTCCTCTACGTTCCCGGCCGCGTCGTCAACCGTGCCTCCGACGCCTACCGCGGCGAAGGAAAGACCGACGCGCGTGATGCCCGCGTGATCGCTGATCAGGCTCGGATGCGCCGCGACCTTCAGCCGGTCCGCGCCGGTGACGAGGCGGCCATCGAGCTGAAGCTGCTGACCGGCCACCGTATCGACCTGGTCGCCGAGCGCACCCGCATGGTCAACCGCCTCCGCTCCATCCTGACCAGCATGTTTCCTGCCTTGGAACGCGCCTTGGACCTCACCAATGTGGGGCCGCTGGTCCTGCTGGCGGGCTACCAGACTCCGGCCGCGCTGCGGCGCATGGGCCGCAACCGGCTGGTCACCTGGTTGCGTAACCGCAGGGTGCGGGGCGCCGAGTCCCTCGCCGAGGCCGCGTTCGAAGCAGCCGAGCGGCAGCACACAGCCGTCATCGGGGAGAAGGCCATTGCCACGATGGTGTGCACTCTGGCCAAGGAGGTGACAGCCCTCAACGAGAAGGTCGCCGAGATCGACAAGCTCATCAAGGGCCGGTTTCGCGAACACCGGCTTGCCGAGGTGATCTCCAGCATGCCCGGCATCGGACCCCTGCTCGGGGCGGAGTTCCTTGCCGCCATCGGCGGCGACCTGGGCTCCTTCCCCACCCCGGACAGCCTCGCGGCCTTCGCCGGCCTGGCCCCGGCACCACGCGACTCCGGCAAGACCAGTGGGAACCTTCGCAGACCTCAGAGGTATCACCGGCGCCTGCAGCGCGTCTTCTACACCTCCGCGCTCTTCAGCATCCGAAGCGATCCCAACTCCCGGCAGTTCTACGACCGGAAGAGGGCCGAAGGGAAGCGGCACATCCAGGCCGTGCTCGCCCTGGCCCGCCGACGCGTCAACGTGATCTGGGCCCTGATTCGTGACGGACGGTGCTACCAAGTCACACCTCCCGCAGCCGCCGCCGCGGCTTGACATCAGGCATTGGGAAGCCTCCCGTTCTGGCTTTCCAGGGCGGCCGCGATGGTGGCGTCCAGGTGCCGGCGCAGGGTGCGGGTGCGGAAGTCCGAGCCGACGCAGGTATAGATCGCGGTGGTGCTGGCGTGCTCATGGCCGACTTGTTCCTGGACGAACCGGGGGTCCCAGCCGTCCTCGATCAGGTGCGTGACGTAGGACCTGCGGAAGGAGTGGAAGTCCAGCCCGTCGTCCAAGCCGAGGGCCTCGCGGTAGGCGACGAAGCGGGAGTTGAGCCGTTGGCAGCCGATCCGCAAGCCTCGTTCGGACGGCCAGGCAGCCGGGTTTCCGTCCGTGCCGAGAAGAGGCCGGACCTCGGTGAACCATTCGTCCAGGACGTCGGGGGTCCAGTCGAAGACGGTCAGCACGCTGCGGCGCTTGGGCGGCGAGCCCTTCTTTGCCTTGCCGAACCGCACCTGGCACCGGCCGTACTCGCCGAACTCGGCCCCGTGCGGGTTGCGGCCGAAGTCGGCGGCGTCCAGCATGCGCGTCTCGTTGCGCCGCGTCCCGTAGGAGTACGCGGTCTTGAAGAGCGTCGCGTCACGGAAGGCGGGCAGCCAGCCCTTGCGGCCGAAGGCCCGGATGCGGGCGACCTCGTCGTCGCAGTAGGAGAAGAAGGCGTGCAACTCCGCCTTGGTGAAGGGGCGCTTCTTCGCGTCTGACTCGTTCTCCTGGACGTGCACGGCGGTGTTCCACTCGTGCACGACCTGGACGGGATGGGTGCCGAAGCGTTCTTCGCAGGTGGCGGCCCATTCGTAGAGCGGGTCGGTGGCGAAGTGGCAGAACGCGCGGACCGCTTCCGAGTAGGAGCGGATCGTCGAACGCTTCAGGTCCCGTAGCGACCGCAGGTCCCCGAGCCACTCGTCGACCATCGCCGGCGTCCACTGCCAGGGGAAGGCGTTCACGTAGGCGGTGAACGCCTTCACCGTGTTCTCCCGGCCCTCGACGGTGGAACGGGCCAGGTTCCGCACGAGCTGCTGGTTGGCGAACCCCTTCAGTATCACGGAGAAGACCTGCTCTTCGGGCCGCAGCAACGCGACCCCGTCCACCAGATGCAGCCTCGCCGCCCCCGGCACCGTCCCGAACACCACTGGCCCGCCACCCTCCGTCACTCGCACCGGATGCGAGAAAACCGCATCAGATGCGAGTGCGTGAAGATCCCGCAGGTCATCCAGCCGTACGAGTGACAACGGCTGGTAGCGACGCCCCGGTGTCCGCTACGGTCACCGTCGTCTCCGTGCAGAAGACCCCCTGGTCATCCAGGTCCGCCCACACCCGCTCGGCGGTCCTTCGCGAACCGTCGCGAGTTCGCATCCGATGCAATTGGCGGCGTTTGGATCATCGGCCGCAAAAACAACGGATATCACTGGCCTGCGCCGATGCCGGGGGCCCGGGCGGTGGTCGACTTGCCTTTGACCGGGAACCGCTGCCCGTCGGAGGAGGGCAGCGTGCCGCCGCCGAAGGTGCGGGTGAGCGGGAGGCGGTGGTGGTAGTAGTTGACCACCGCGGCGTTCGCTGCGGCCAGGGTCTCCTTGCGCAGGTACCACTCCTGGGTCCAGGCCAGGATGTCGTAGGAGATCGAGCACGCCTCCGCCATCCGTACCAGGCCCAGATTCGTCGCGTTCGCGATCAGCACGGCTGCGCTCGGTACCCAGCGGGGCCTCGGCAGCAGCGAGCCGATCGTACGCGGCGGCCTGGGCGAAATGGCGGTGGCCCACGCAGTGCGCTTGTCCTGAACGCCTTCGCGGCCGATCGAAGGCCTCCGGCAAGCTCGCCCGCCGCCCCGAACTCGACCGGGCACTCGACGCCCTGCACGCCGGCGACGAACTGGTGGTCACCAAGCTCGACCGCCTCGGCCGCTCCCTGGAGAACCTCATCGAGCTGTCCAAACGGCTGGAGGACGACGGCGTTGCCCTGGTCGTGCTCGACCAGGGCAACGACACCTCCACCGCGATCGGCCGGATGTTCTTCCAGATCCTCGGCGTCATCGCCGAGTTCGAGCACGCCCTGATGTCCGAGCGCACGATGGACGGCCTGGCCGCCGCCCGCGCCCGCGGACGCACCGGCGGGCAGAAACCAACCTGGCCTTCGCACAGCGGACCGCTCAGACGGTTCCGCAGCTGCACCACCACATGGTTCCCGGCAGCCCCGCGACCGTGTACTACGCGGCCGTCGAAGTCCTTGCGGGGCTGCCGGTGACGGACGCCCTGAACGCGTACGCGGTCACGGCCACGATCAAGCGGGCCGTCCTCGAGGCTGTCATCGACCAACAGGCCCCCGGCACCCACTTCACCGGTGCGGCCGGCGACGCGGTGCTGTCCGCTTCCTCCCTCTACCTGGCCGACCTGATCCGGGGCCGGAACCGGCGGCGGACGTGGAGCCATGCCCAGGCTCACGCCCGGCTGCGGAACACCACCATGCGGGACGTTCTCGCCCGCAACTGGCCAGCTGCCTGTACGACTCTCTAGCGGTGTCGGTGAAGAACATACAGCCGAAGCTCGCGTGCATCGGCAGCCTCTTCACGTACTGCTCCGGCGGAGTCCATGGATTCGCCAACGTGATCCCTCCCCGATGAGACGCTTGTCAGGCGCCTTGGTAGACGACGTGGAAGTGCAGGTGTTCTTCACGGTTCGCATGTCTCATGAGACATGGGCTCCTGATCCTGGTGTATGGGGGTGGTTCACTCGTTTCGGGGGTGGAGCAGGGTGACGTGGCTGTGTTGTCCCTCCGGGAGCCATTGCCGACGCTTTCGGAAGGCGCTGGGCACAACCAGGCTGATCGACATCGGCGAGATTTGAATTCGCCAGGATATTTGATATGGCGCCTTGTCGATGTCGGGGCCGTATGGCGCCGCCCTTACGGCCCCCTTCCAAACGGCACTTCGGCGTGGTAGAGCCCCGACGGCTGTGCGGCAATGGGCTTGGCTGAGGGATGAAACCGGTCAGATCTCGTCAGGCCGGATCCTGTGGACACTGACGCGGTGATCCACGCATACCCTCATGGAGCTCACGAGCACGGCGAGTCGGAACGTCGTAAAGCCTCCATCCCGTGGCAAGTCCGGCCAAGGAAGAGTGATTCATGACGACGCACGCGTTCGCAGCCTCCCAGCAAGTGCAGTTCCCGATCATCGAATCGTTTACCCAGAACACCGTCACCAACCCGCACTGGAAGCTGCTGGGCAGCGCGCAGCTGAACGGCGGCAGCCTGGAACTCACCCCCAATACCGCCGCGCAGGCCGGGACGGCCTTCCTCGACCAGCCGTTCTCCTCATCGCTCGGCGTCACGATCGACTTCGACTACTCCTGCGAGGGCGGCAGCAGTGTCGGATTCGGAGACGGCTTCAGCGTCTATCTGATCGACGGGGAGCAGACGACAGGCCCCGGCGGCAGGGGCGGGGCGCTCGGCTACTCCTTCACGAAGTCCGGGCCGGACACGATCGTCACCCCTGGGGTCACGGCCGGGTACGTGGGCGTCGGCTTCGACAACTTCGGGAACTTCGCCACGGCACTCGCCGGTACGGGGGGCCCGGGCCGGCTTCCCAACACCGCCGGGGTACGCGGCTCCGGCAGTCTGAGGGAAGGGTTCCGCTGGCTCACCGGCGTTCAGGTGCCCGGCGGGTTCCGCGGGCCGTGGGAGGCCGGTGCCCACATCCAGGTGTCCGTCATCGACGGCCGGCTGACCGTACGGCATGCCGACAAGGCCAACCCGAACGGCAGCCTGCTGATCGACGACTTCGACCTCGCCAGTGCTCCCGGGCAGACGCAGATGCCCGAGACGTTCAAACTCGGCTTCGCGGCGGGTACGGGCGGTGCCACCGCGGCCCACCGGATCAAGAACCTCAAGGTCGCCCTGCCCGTGAACATGCCGCTGGAGATGAGCGGCCCGCAGACGGCGAAGTCGGGCGACCGGGTTACCTACGGCATCAGCGTCGAGAACCTGGGCCCCAACGATGCCCCGGACGCCGTGGTGGAGGCCACTGTCCCGGCGGAGCTCACCGACCTGGAACTGACATGCCAGGGCGAGAACGGCGCCGTCTGCGGAACCGGTTCGGTCCTGGAGGGCCTGCGCCTGCCGATCGATCTTCCCAAGGGCAGCAAGGCGATGGTCAGCCTGAGCGGTACCATCGACCACCGGTACGAGGGCCGCCTGACGTGTATGAGTCTGATCAAGTCGCCGACGCGCGCCAACACCGCCGAACGGCACTCCGGTTCGGTCACCACCGACGTCGAACTGCCCCGCGTGAGCGTCGAATACGTGCAACACCCCGGGTGGCCCCAGGACTACCCGGAGGACGCGAAGGGGTGGGTCATCAGCTACGACTTCACCCTGTCCGCCAACGAGGAGCGGGTGGTGAAGTGGGAGGTCTCCTACACCGTGCCGCTGGGAACCCGCGTCAACCCGACAGAGACATACTGGTTCACAGTGACCAAGGACGGCAGCGACGGCAACGTCATCCTCACCTCCCCTGACAAGGGACACAGCATCGAACCCGGCACACCCCTCTCCTTCCGTGTGCAGATGCTCTACCGGAGCCAGCACGATGCCGGCGACGGCAAGCTGGGCAACGTCCGCGCCATCGAGGTGACCTCGCCGTAAGGCCCGACCGCACAGTGATTTCGCCCAGAGCGGCACGAGCGCAGGGCAGACCGCTGCTTCGCAGGGAAGCAGCGGTCGTGTCGTAACTGGTTACCAGGCTCTGTAACCACTCAAGTGTGTCGCCTCAACGTTCGGCTTCGGCCGAGCGCACGGTCCAAGCACGCTTGCTCACCCATCGCCACGCCTGTCACGGTGCGGGGCGCCTCCCTCACTCACCTCCGCACTCGGCGGTAAACGGCTTCCAGCATGTGACGACCGCCGTCAGATATCGACAAAGAGGCCGCGCGCCTCTCCATCTTCCTTCAAGGGGCGTGCAGTTGCCTCAAGGTGGTCTTATCGGAGTTTTTCCTCCACCGGGGCCCTTGGCAGGTGTGGCCAGAATACGCCGGGCGCACCATCCACGCCGTTGAGGCGCGCAAGCCGATGGGTAAGCACCGGTGCACCACCGGCTGCCCGAGCCGCACACAGGGCCACAGCAGCGGATGCCGTACAAGCAATGAGGCTTGTGAGGTTGTGGACAGCGCGCGAGGACGGTCCGGCTGGTTGCCGGAAAGCCGGGAGGGAAGCTGTGCCTCAATCCCCCAGCACCTGTTTGAAACTCCTCTGTTGGAGGAGGCCCGATGAGGCGGGGAACAGTCCGCCTCCGCCCCACGGGGCATCGCGACCGAACACGATTGGCTACTGGCGTGCAGTCAGTCCATGGCCTCGCGCCGACTGTCCGGCACCGGGTCCCCTCCTGGAGGTTTTTCCAGGCGGCTGGGCAGGCCCGTCACCGCGGTGTACGCGGGCCTGATCGCGGCCCGTCCGTGCCGCCCGCTCCGTCCTGGGGGGCTGACGTTGCGCCCGCTTTCCCCGCCCGCCAGCGTCGAGCTCGCCCCCGTCCGCCGCCACTTCGCCACGCTCGGCGTTCCCCTGTCCGTCATGGATCGCGCCGGGCGACCACCGGGCCGGGCAGACGAAGGCCACCACCTGAGACACCGCCGTAAGAACGCCGTCATGAACGCCCCGACTGGAGGAACGATTCGTATGCCGCACGCCTACTACTGCGCCAAATGCAAGAACGAGCAGACCGACCCCTGTGACGCCGAACGCCTCGCCGACATCCTCGGGTTACCCCTGTGGTTACCCAAGGACAAGGCCGGTTCGTTCGGATTCCCCGACGGCGCCCTGGCGTGCCAACGGGCCATTGACGAAGCCGATTGCGTCATCCGCCAGCCGCCGATCGGCCGTGACTGCGCCTGGGAACTCGGCTACGCCGCGGGCACCGGGAAGAAGATCTACGTCATCGGTCCTCTGCCGGAGGACGACTGGATGACCAAAATCGACATCCACTACGTCGACCCGGCCGCCTTGGCACCCCGCTCCCGGCAGCCCCATGCCAACGGCGGGCCGATCAGTGTGCCGGCCTTTGCGGCACAGGATCGAATGCAGGATCGAATAGGCGGCGGCGCATCGCGCCGGCGACCCGGGCTGCCCGACCACGCGTACACCAGGGTGGCGGCGATCGACTGCGGTACCAACTCGCTCCGGCTCATCGTGGCCGACCTGCCCTCGGCGGAGCGTGGTCCGGCCGCGCGGATGGTCGAGGTGGCGGAACGATTCGACATCGTCCGCCTGGGGCAGGAAGTCGGCCGCACCGGGAGACTCGCGAGGGAGGCCGTCGACCGAGCGCGTGCGGTCCTCGCCGACTACGCGGCGCTGATCACCGCGTTCGATGTCGAGCGCGTTCGGATGTGCGCCACCTGGGTCTCGCGAGGCTCCGCCGACAGCGAGGAGTTTCTCGCCCTGGTGCGCGACACACTTGGCCTGACGAGCGAGGTGCTGTCCGGCTGGCAAGAAGCTCATCTGGCCTTCGCGGGAGTCACCCGCGCCCTGGCCGGTGGGATCGAGGCCCCGTACCTGATGGCCGACATCGGCGGCGGCTCGACCCAGTTCGCCCTCGGATCCTCGGACGCCGAGCATGCCGCCTCCGCCGACCTCGGGTGCGTACGGATCGCGGAACACCATCTGCGCACCGATCCGCCGACACCGCAGGAGATCGCCGTGGCCGAGGAGGCCATCGGGGCCGAGCTCGACGAGGCGCTGGAAGCGTTGCCGGGGTGGCAGGACGCCACCCTGATCGGGGCCTCCGAAGCGGTCACCACCGTGGCGGCGATCGCCTGGGCAGGGGCGTTCTCCTCGGCCGGACACCACCCCGGATACCTGACCTACCACGAGGTGGACCGAGTAGTGATCGATCTGCTGGGGACCACAGCGGCGCAGCGGTCCCGGATCCCCGGCATGCACCCGGACATGGTGGACGTGATCGTCGCGAGCGCGCTGGTGGTGCGCGCCACGATGAAGCACACCGGCAAGGAAACGATGGTCGTCAGCCGGCACGGACTCCTGCACGGTATCGCCTGGTCGCTCGGTGACCGGCCGCCGCACACCGCTTCCCCCTCGGCTGCTGCCATCGGCAACGGAAAAGTACGGTCGTGAACCTCATCGTCGGTATGACCGGTGCATCGGGTGCCGTCATCGGCGTGCGCACCCTGCAGGCATTGCGGGCCCTGGACGTGGAGACCCACCTCGTGCTCACCCGGTGGGGGCGCACGCTAGTGGAATACGAGACCGATTACACCGTGCAGGATCTACGCGCGATGGCCGACCATGTCCACGGCCCCGGAGACCAGGCAGCCGCGATATCCAGCGGGTCCTATCCGACCGACGGGATGATCATCGCCCCGTGCAGCATGAAAACGCTGGCCGCGATCCGGGCGGGGTACGCCGAAGACCTCGTCGTACGGGCGGCCGATGTCACGCTCAAGGAGCGGAGGAAACTCGTCCTCGTCCCCCGTGAGGCGCCACTGAACGAGATCCACCTGGAGAACATGCTGGCCCTGGCCCGCATAGGCGCCCTGATTCTTCCGCCGATGCCGGCCTTCTACAACCACCCCAAGACCATCGACGACATCATCATGCACCTCGTGGCCCGCATCCTCGACCACTTCGGTCTCGAACTCCCCGCCGCCTTCCGCTGGAAGGGCGGGCTCAGCAGACCCCAAGTCGAGCTCGCGACGGACCCGGCCGCAGAAGCACCCACAGATGCGCACGCGTAGCAAGACACCTATGCCCGAGTGCTGCGCCGCCGCCCTAACGTGATGCGACTGGATCTCCTTCGGCTCCGGCATCGGGCTGCGGGACTGGTACCGCCCCCAGGACTTCCTTCCCAGCAGAGTTGAGAGCGTAGTCCCTGCCTCGAGCTCCCTGGCCGAGAGCACGAACCGGGTGATGCTCGAGTCCGGGCTGGCCGCGGACAGCACTCGTCGGGAGGCTGGTGCGCTCCTCGACGAGTACGACTCCGACGCCTGGAAACCCGCCGACGTCGAGCGGGCCTTCGCCGAGGACCTGGCGCGCGGTCGCCTCTCGGGATCGCAGCTGCGGGCCGCCCTGCGTGAGGCGCCACCCGGCCGTCTTACCGACCTGATCACCCGGGCTACCCCTGCATTCGAACAGACCCGGACGGACGGCGCGGCCGAGAAGCTGCGGCTGGCCTTGCGGCCGCTCCTCGACAAGCTCGCCCCATTGCCGTGACCGCCCGGTCGGCTGCCTTCCAGGTGCCGGGCGGCCGACGGCGGCGGAGCCTGGAGCGGTGGCTGCTCCAATCTCCGTGCACCGGATCGACGCGCGAGGCGGGCGCCGCGTGACCGCTCGCCGAGGTGGCGTCGAACAGCCGATCGGCCGCGCCTACCGGGATGCCGACCTGGTGGAGTTCATGCGCAGGATCGGCGTGCAAGATCCCGAGCTGTTGCTGGACGATCCGGAGACGGTGGAATGGCTGACCGACCCGCCGCACCAGTGGGCGACGCAGTGACCCTTGCCCCGGCTTCGGTTGACGACGAACTGGCCGCCTACATCACAGATCGGCTTCCGAGGCCGGAGGAGTCTCGCGCTCGAAGGTGTGCCACTGCGTGGTGAAGCGCAGGGCGTGATCGCTTTACCGGTGAGCTCGCGAAACCGGTCGGCGATCTCGCCTCGTCGGAGCCTGGCACCATCCTCGGCGAACACAGGACCGGTCCGGCAGCCCCCGATCAATGTCTTCAGTCGCTCGGCAGTGGCTGCGCTGATTTCCTCTTCACGGTTCCCCTCCTTGGTGTTCTTGAGGTGGAGGATCCCGTTTTCCAGGTTCACGTCGGGAACATCCAGCACGATGGCCTCCTCGATCCGCACGTCGTGGTTCGAGACCAGCGTCCATAGGGCCCGCCGCATACGAATCGCCGACGGTGAGCCGCTTGATGCGGTCCGAGTCCACGCTGTAGTCGACGACGTGGTGGCCCACCTCGGCGGCGTGCACGGTGAGCGGCAGTCCCACGTAGCCTTGCCGGCGACGACAACATCCATGACGACTCCAATCTGGGTAGGGAGCGGCTGTGCCCCTGGTTTCTGTGGTGATGCCGGTACACAACTCGGCTGCCACGCTCGGGTCCTCTGTTCGGTCGGTGCTGGCGCAGGCCCACACCGATCTCGAACTGCTGATCACCGACGACGCGTCCTCGGACGACTCGATGGATCTGCTGAGAGAGCTGGCCCGGCAGGACGAGCGGGTCCTGCCGGAGGCGGCGGCCCGGCAGGGGGGGCGCGGCCCGGGCCCGGAACCTGGCCATCGCGCGGGCCCGGGGTGACTACATCGCTTTTCTCGACAGTGACGACATGTGGCTCCCGACGAAGCTGGAGAAGCAGCTCGCCTTCGCCGCGACGGCCGGGACGCCGCTGACGTTCAGCTCCTACTTCAAGATGGACGCCGACCACGACGGAGAGGCCGTCGACTTCGTCGCGAACGGGCGGGTGGTGTGGGCGCCGGCCCGAGTGGACTACCGCGCGATGCTGGTCCACGACCACATCGGGGCCCTGACCGCTATGTACGACCGCAACGTCCTGGGGACGAGGCTGATGCCGGACATGCCCAAGCGACAGGACTACGCGCTGTGGTTGTCGATCATGCGTGACGGTGTTGACGCCCGGGCGGTGCGGGAACCGCTGGCGGTCTACCGGGCCCAGCGGGCGGGATCGCTGTCCTCGAACAAGCTGGGCTTGGTCCCGTTCAACTGGGCCCTGTACCGGGAGCACGAACATCTCTCGGTACCGCGGTCCGCGCGTGCGCTGGCAGGTGCGGTCTGGCACTCGTTGCGGAAATCGCGCATCTAGCGCCCGTGCACGAGGGCGGGGCGAGCGGCGGCCCGACCGGGCCCCGCCCCGTGGCCGTGCCGCGTGCTCGGCGGCTCGACCCGGGGCAGGACTCGGTGGGTCACCGGTGCCGTCGGTCGGCTACGCCGCCGAGTCGGCGCCTGCCCTCGCACGCAGGAACAACTGGAGGAGCAGGCGCCTGTCGGCGGCGGGGACGGTCTCCTGACCGCTGCGGAGCGCCTCCCGGCCGTGCAGGAAACGGCGCCTCGGCGCCGTGGGCGACTGGCATGCCTCCGGACAAGAGATGTGGCTCGACGGCACTACCGACCCGAAGAGGGGGCTACCACCTTGCGTGCGCACTCCGGACGACAGAGCGATTCGGCTTGCAGCCTGCCCGCCAGTAAACAACCGGTCGGCCGTCGGCCGCGCTACGGCGTTGTGCATCTACCACACTGATCGACCGCGGGAATGTCAGCGGCCTCATCGCCACCGAGTCCGGCATCGTCCTGTACGAGGAGCTGTGCTTCAAGATGATCTCCTGCCACCCGAGGATGGTGTGCGGCCAGTGCGGTGACGCCTCTCACTCCGGTCCCGAGCGGGGCAGGTCGAGACCGGAACCGATGTCTCCTCGCGGACGTCGCCCTTCTCGTCGAACACCGTGTCCAGCAGCATCCGCATGGAAGGCTCAGCAACAGGTGTCATGGCAGAGGTGGGTTCCTGTTCATGCTGTCGCCCGCGCGAGGCTATGGAGTGATGCGCGTACCGCGGCTGCGCCGCGTAGTGCTGCTGCCACCGCGCCGCTGGCCTGCTCGGGCTCGCCCTCAGCTTCGGCCGTCTCGCGGCGGCATTGTCGGCACAGGATTTCATCGGCCACGGGTCGGAACAGCTGTGTTTGTACGTGCGTGCCCTGGCACTCCCGCGTCCCGGCCAGCCGAGAGGATGAAGCAGCCATCTGATCCCCGTCCGCGCGCGGTTGAGGACGCGCTGGTGGGTCCGGCATCTTGCGGGTGAGGCGGTTGTAGGTCAGGCCTGCGGGGGAGTGGACGGCTGGGGGCAGTCCGGAGGTGAGGGCGTCGCGGAGGTCGGTGATGTCGGCGCCGCGGTGGAACCACTGGCCGGCTATCGGTGCGAGTGCGGTGATGTCTTGGCCGGAGAGCCGGAGCTGACGCTCACTGTGGGAGATCGCTGCGAGGGCGAACGCCCCCTGCTCGACCAACGGTGCCGGAAGGAGCGGAGCGGGTGTCTGCGGTGCGGCCGTCGCCTTGAGAGGCGGTTTTTCCTCCGGCCTTGCCGCAGCGTCGAGGTCTGCTTGCCTGTCCGGAGGGGAGGGCGGGGCGGGAGGGTTGGGGGTGTTCTCTTCGGTGTTCTTCTGGGAACGGCCGACGGACCGAGTTCTCGGCCCACCGGCGGTCGGGATCCCGCCCGCCGGGCATCCGTTCCGCACCAGGGCCGCATCTTCCTCGGACAACGGGACACTGGAGATTAACTGCGTGGTCGACCACCGACCGGCCGCGTTCTGCAGCCGCCATTCGTGAAGGAAGCCCTCGGCGGTGAGCTCGCGCTTGGCGCACATGAAGCCGGCCCGCTTGATTCCTGCCCGTTCCGCGGTCTTCGACAGCGGCTGATCGGCGCCCGGCGGAAGCGACAGCTGCCAAGTCAGCAGACGCACCGCGTCCGACGACAGACGCGGATGACGAATGATCTCGTTGGACACCTGCGTGAAGAACGACGCAGGCGCGATAACATGCCTGTACATCTCGGGGGACTCTCTTCCCTCGTGGTGTAGACCCCCGTGTCGGTGCTCCAACACCGACCGGGGGTCGCTTCGTCTCCCGCACGAAGCAACCTGATGCGGGCACCGTACCCCATCCGTCAACTCCCGTGCAGGGAAAGGTTATAGAGGAGCCGTCTCTCGTGCAGGGTGCGGCGAGCCTGTCCCTGTGGGGGCGGGGTGCCCCCGTCAGGCCGCGGTTCGCGGTCTGACGGGGGCCTGGTTCTACTTCGCGGGTCGTCCGAGCTGGTGGACGGTCCAGCCCGTCGCGCGCCAGGGCTCGGGGTCGAGGACGGTACGGCAGTCGACGAGCAGGGGGTTTGCCGGGCGGTCCACGAGGGCTTGGGGGCTGGCCTGCTGGTACTCGGGCCAATCGGTGGCCAGGACGACGAGATCGGCGCCGTTGAGGGAGGCGAGCAGATCGTCGGTGTAGTCGAACTCGGGGTTGCGCGTCATGGCGGTGGCCACGGCCTGCGGGTCGTGGATGGTGACGGTGCCGCCGGCCTGTTGGAGGGCCTGGGCGAGCGCGAGAGCGGGGGACGCCCTGACGTCATTGGTGCCCG
Organism: Streptomyces blastmyceticus; assembly: GCF_039521185.1. Taxonomy (NCBI): domain Bacteria; kingdom Bacillati; phylum Actinomycetota; class Actinomycetes; order Kitasatosporales; family Streptomycetaceae; genus Streptomyces; species Streptomyces blastmyceticus. Next base: position 413,378 of record NZ_BAAABW010000013.1, read on the forward strand.
GCTTGAAGGCGGCACCCCATACGGTGATGGCAGCGCCTTGGACCGGCCGGCCGAGTGCTGCGGCCACGAGGCTCATCGCCGCGGCGGTGCGGCCCTCGTTGATTTTCTCAGCGGCCCGCAGGAGGGTGGCGGCGTCGTCCGCGCCGAGCTGCCGGGCGGAGGCGGTGAAGGCGCGAATGTCCTTGGGGAGACAGCCGCCGCCGTAGCCGATGCCGGGCCTCATGCCGCCGCTGCCGATGCGGGGGTCGATACCGAGGATCTCCACGATCTGGGAGATGTCGCCACCGGCGGCCTCGCACATGTCGGCGACGGCGTTGATGTAACTGATCTTCAGGCCGAGGAAGGTGTTCGCCGCGCCCTTGGCGAGTTCAGCGGTCTGCGGGTCGGTGACGAACAGGGGGACGCCGGTATCCAGGATGGGGGCGTAGACAGTACGGATCGCTTTCTCGGCTTCGGCGGTGGTGAGGCCGGCGATGATGCGGTCCGGGCGGAGGGTGTCCTGCACTGCGTGTCCTTCGCGGAGGAACTCGGGATTCCATACGACGTCGACGCGTTCGCCGGCTGGGGCCAGGCGTTGTGCGAGGGCGGTGACCTGGCTGGTCGTGCCGACGGTGACGGTGGACTTCCCGATGATCGTGCACGGCCGGTCGAGGTGGGGGGCGAGTTGACGGATGGCGCCGTAGACCTGCCCGGTGTCGTAGGAGCGGCCGTCGGCGTCGATGGGGGTGCCGACGCCGATGAAGTGAATCTCGGCGAGGTCGGCGGCCTCACGGATGTCGGTGGTGAAGCGGAGGCGCCCGCTCGTGGTGTGGCGGTCGAGGAGTTTGGGCAAGCCGGTCTCGTAGATGGGGCATTCGCCGGCGTTGAGCCGGTTGACCTTGGTCTGGTCGACGTCCACGCCGATGACCTCGTGGCCGAGGTCGGCCATCGCCGCCGCGTGCGGGATGCCGAGGTGACCACAGCCGATCACGGAAACGCGCATTGCAGATCCTGTCTTCTCTTGTCTGGGTCTGGTCGGGGGCACACCGTGCCCGGTGTGCCCCCAGACGTTATCGGTGCGGGAGCAGGCCCGAGTTGGGCCGAATTCGCTCAGACGTTCACGCCCAGGAGTTCGGCCAGGCGGAGCAGGGCGGGGGTGGCCTCGGAGCGGACCACGACGTCGCCCTCCCGGGCGCCCTCGATGAGGTAGGGCTTGTCGACGCCGTTCTCGGTGACGCCCTCCGTGTCGAGGTAGAAGACCTTCAGGCCGAGCTCGCGGGCGCGGGCCTGGCCCCCGCGCCGGTCGACGTGCAGACCGATCACGAGCACCAACTTGGCGCCGTCGGGGAACGGCATGTGCGGAATGCGCTGGTCGTAGCGGCGCATGAACGCCTCCGGCAGCCCAACGCGGGCGACGAGGCGGTCGAAGTTGTGCGTGGCCACCGGACCGGTCATGTGTCCGGCGTCGTACAGAGCCTTCGGGGCCCGGTGCGCGCTGGTCGGCTCGGCGAGGAACAGGGAGCGGAATATCGCCACCATGTCGTCGACCTTCCGCAATGTGTCCGTCAGCATCTCCTTGATCAGGATGTTGGAGGCCGGGGCGAGAGTGAACGTAGCCCTGGGTGAGATCGTTGCCCGCGTGGCCTGGAGCTCGTGACGTGTGGTGACTGCGGTGAACCGATCACCGATCGTCATCCGAATTGGCCGGGTGTCTGGACCACTCTCGTCGACATTGGGCCCCAGTGCGACAAGCGCTCTCGGCCCTACCCCGAGGAGGACGAGGACAACGCGTGCGGCTTCCCCCACCGTCCCTCGAACGCGGTGGCCTGACCGACGACCGCGGCAGGTGACCGGCTTCACCTTGCCGGCGGCCGCGTCGCCGGTCACCTCATCGGTCGCTCAGCGGCGGGCTGTGAGGAAGTCGCGTCCGCGTTCGTCGAGCTCGGCTGCACAGCGCAGGCCTCGGGCCCGGAATCGGGTGAGGTCTCGCCGCATGCTCTTGACGGCCTTGCGTGTGCGGACGGATGCGACGCCGTCCATGTGGTCCATGGCCCGGCCCCAGGTGACACACGCTTGCTCGATGCCCCCTTGGGCGACTTCGAGCTCGGCCTGGGCGACGAGGTCGAGGGCGATGATCCGTGCGTAGGTGCCCGGTGGGCGGCTGGCGGCGGCTCGGGCGTAGTGGTGGGCTGCATTACGCGGGTCGCCGAGGGTGGCGAAGACCTTGGCGGTGCGGGAGCGGACGGTGGCCTCGACCGGCCCCCAGGCCAGGGCCCAGAACGGCGTTGGGTCGCCCTTGGCTGCGTCCAGTCGGGCGCGGGCCCGCTCGACGGCGCGGACCGCCTGCTGGCGCTGGCCGGTCTTGGCGAGCGCGTGGGCGTAGGTGATGTGGAAGAGCGCTTCGGTCGCGGGATCGACGTGTCTCTTGACGCGGTCGAGTCCGGTCTCGGCGAGGGCCAGGCAGTGTTCGGCGCGGTGGATCTTCATGCCTTGCTGGGACATGGTCCGCATGACGAAGCCGTCGTGGCCGGGGACGCCCGACTCGGCGGCGAGTGCGTAGGACTGGAGGTAGTAGCGCTGGGTGAGGCCCTGTTCTCCGGCGTCGTAGCTCTTCCACCCGGCCAGGTGCACGCCAGAGGCTGCGGCAGAGAGCATCTGGCGGCGGGCGTCTTCGGTGCGGAAGCGGCCTCGGCACAGGGTGGCGACGTCGGACATGAGGTACTGGACGAGGGCTGAGCGGCCGTGCTGGCCGCCGTGGAGTTCGTCCATGTCTGTGAAGACGCGGACCATGTCGCGGACGGCGGCGACTTCAGCGTCTCCGGCGATGGCGCCGCTGCGGGCGGCGGCGGCTCGGTCGGCGATGTCGCGGACGTAGTCGAGGGGCAGGGCGGCGGCTGCTACGGAGTAGGCGGAGGCGGCGAGGAAGCGTCGTCGGTTCACGTCTGCCTTCCCGATCAGGGTCAGGGTCTCGACCGGGTCGGGACCAAGGGACAGTCCGATGCTGTCATCCTCCCCAGCGGCCAGGGAAAGGCCCAGGTGGTCCGCAGTCACCAGGCGTCCGAGCAGCCGTGAAAGGGCTTCGGCCAGGTACCGGGGCGTGTTCCCGGCGGGCTGCGCTCCGCAGATCCAGTGCTCGACGGTGGAACGGTTGGTTCGTAAGACTTCGCCGGATTCGGCCGCGACGACTCGGACGGCGTTGGCGACAGTTTCGTACGGCAGCCGCTTTTCTTTGATCAGGCCGTGTCCGGGAAGATGAGCGGTGTCCGGTTCGGGCACTTCGAGTCCCGAACCGGCATCAGGTCAGGGAGCTTCTCGACGGGGACCTGGAGATACTGACCCGCCCTGGCTGCTGCAAGTGCTCGCCCGCGCTCCGACAGCACCTCAAGTGCCCCATCAGGTGATTGATTGGGTCATGACGTGGTACTCGCAGGGGGAGCCGCCCCTGCAAGGGCGGCTCATGACGGGTTCAGTCGGGGTTCTGCTGGCTGGCGCCGCTGGGCTGAGTGGTGCTTCTGTGGCTTTCGTTGCTTCGATGACCGGTTCTGGTGCGGTGGGCGTGAGGGCTGGCGGAGGCCAGGCCGCTGCCACGCGCGGTCCGGGATCGGGCCATCGCTGTGCATGCGGCAGGGTCCGGTCGACTGTCATCGGCCGGACCCTGCCTGGGGATTCACCGGACGGGTGTGCCTATGCGGTCGGCACCCGTGCGGGAGGCTTCCCCTTTCCTGTACCGCCCGCCCCCTCGTGACCGGGCGGTGCAGGATGGATGCGACGCCACGAACGGACGGACCGCCGGGCGTGTTTGGCTCTGTACGTGATCCTGACTTGCGTTGGATCGATCACGAGGACGCGCACTGGCCGGTCGAAGCAGCAACAGTCGAACGTCCTGCCCGGAGCGTCCACGGGCGGCGAGGTGAACGCCCTGCCCGCCGGTGGCATCGACCACCACATGATGAGGGCGAAGAGGAACCCCGCCGTGAGCATCAGCACGCCGGCGGCAACGATCACCGGCCACGGGTCACCCCCGTACACGAGCCCCACCTCGCAGCACGATCCGAACGCGGCGAACAATCCGGGCACGACGGGCGACGCGGCCCTCGCCCTCGACGGCCGGGTGCACCACCAGACCGACATGTTCGGCGAGTTCGTACGCCAGCTCGCGGGCCACCCGCTCGGGGATCTCCACGAGGGTCTTGTGATTGAAGTGCAGCCAGTAGTCGGCATTCCGGCTCTTCCGACCGATGCGGCAGATCGTGAACTGCTGCGCCCTGATCACGCGCTCACCGCATGGTCGGTGCGTAGCTCGAACCACACGCGCTTGCCGATGAGTCGGACCCCGTCTTGGTCCCATGCCCATTGGGCGCCCCAGTGGGCGGCGATGCGGGAGACCAGCAGCAGCCCCCGCCCGCTCTCGTCGTCCGTGCTGACGGCCCGGGCAAGGGGCAGGCGGCCGGAGGTGCTGGAGTCCCGGACCGCGATCACTGCGCGGTCGGATTGCACCGTCACCTCGACGTCGAGGTGCGGCACCCTCGCGTGACTCACGACGTTGGTCACGGTTTCCGAGACGCACAGGCGGGCGTCCTCAGCTAAGGATCCGGCCCCATTGGCGATCAGGGCGGCGGCGACCGCGTCGCGCACCACTCGTACCGTGATCGGTACGGCTGGCGCCGTGATGCGGTAGGTCTGGGCGGGTCGTTCCTCGGGCTGCTGCTCGGTAGTGGTGCGGGGACTGCTGGGCGTCGCTGTACTCATCACGTTTCTCCCAACGAGGTCATGGGACCTGCGCGGAACCGCCGTCCGTGGCTTGGCCGCCTCCCGGGATGCCTCAACAGGCATGCAGGCAGCTGCACTTCGGGTCTTCCCGGCGTGCCGCTCGGTGCTGACAGGACCATAGGGCAAGTCGTAGAACCTTTGCTACCCACTGAGGCGAACCCGTTCACTGTCTCTGTCGCTCAACCTGCCGACGTGGCAGCATGGGGCCGACTATGGGAGGGATAGGAAATGCCACCGAGGGCCGCACCAACCGCAAGGCAGCAGCGCCTGGGCGCCGAGCTGCGGAAGATGCGGGAGCATGCCGGAATGAGCGCTCCGCTTGCTGCCGAGCAACTCAGGACCAATCGGACCGGAATCAGTAATATCGAAGCTGGCAGGTTCGGCGTTAGCGCTGAACGTGTGCGAGCGTTTGCCCGTATTTATGAAATCGCCGATGAGGCGTACATCGATGCGCTGGCGCGCATGGCAGAAGAGCGCGGAAAAGGGTGGTGGGAGGAATACCGGGGTGCGGTATCAGTGGGCGCCCTTGATGTAGCCGAACTTGAGTATCATGCCCTTAGGCTGCGCACTGTGCAGATTCTTCACATGCCGGGACTGCTCCAGACTGAAGATTACGCAAAGGCGGTTCTCTCGACAGCAACTCCGGCTCCCATCCCTGCCGACCTGCGGCGCAGGCTTTCGTACCGAATGCGACGCCGCGATATCCTCGACAAGGCGGATCCACCGGTCTGTACCTTCCTCATCCACGAGGCCGCGATGCGCGTGGAGTTCGGCGGAGCCAAGGTTGCCTGTCGGCAGCTGGAACACGTCATGGAAGCGTCAGAGCGCGAAAACATCACGGTCCGCGCCATTCCATTCTCTGCGGGCGGTTTCCCGAGTGCGGGACTGTCTACGGTGTACGCATCCGGCCCGGTCTCCCGGCTCGACACGGTTCATCTTGACGTAGCGCACGGCAGTGCTTTGCTGGATGCAGAAACACACTTGGCGAACTATAGATCCATCTTGGATCGCACGGAAGAACTCTCTCTCAGTCCCGGGAAAACGCGCGACCTTATGCGCGGTATCGCTCAAAAACTGTGAAGGCGAGCATGTCGGAAACTCAGTGGCAAAAGTCCTCATACTCCACCGACGGGAACGAGTGCATAGAACTTGCTCGATCGGCTGGGGTTGTCCTCATGCGTGAGAGTGACACGCCTGACCTCATCGTTACCACGACCCCCGTGAAGCTCAGGGCGTTTCTCCTTGGTGCAAAGAACGGTGAATTCGATCACCTGACCTAGCGTGTTCTACTCTTTCCAGTAGCCCTCCGTCGCCTCGGTGGAGGGCTACTGGCATATGCGGTCGCACCCAATTCGACGAAGGGTTCGTTTACTGTTGGTGGTCTGGCTGGGCGGTCGGCGTCGATCTCGGCCAGGCCGTCGGAGTGCCGGGCGATATCCACCAGCGTCTCGGCGGGCCGCAGCAGACAGTCGGGGGACCGCCGCGGCTTTCTCATCGCCTCCACCAGCACGCTGGCCGCAGCTCTCGCGCAGTGGATCACCGCCGAGCCCGCCCTCGCCATCGATAACCGGGGGCGCAGGGTCGGTGCCAGGGCCGTCGCCCTCTTCGATCTCCGTCTCGACGCCCTGCGCCACCTCGACGACACCGTCGGCGCCAGGCAGCTATACGACGCGGCCGTCCTGGAACTCCGGCTGATCACCGACCTGCTGAGGAACGCCTCCTACAGCGATGCCACCGGACGTCGGCTCTTCGCTGCTGCGGCCGAGGCATCACGACTGGCTGGCTGGTGCTCCTACGACGACGGCCGCTACGCCGCAGCCGAGCGGCACTTCGTCACCTCCCTGCGCGCATCCGGCTCCGCCCACGATCCGACACTGGGCGCGGTCACCCTCGCTTTCTGGGCCAACCTCCGCTACAACGCCGACGACCCGCGCGGCGCCCTACATCTCCTGGACGGCGCCCTCACCGACCGCCGCAAGATCTCCTCACCCCGGGTGGCCGCCAAGCTCCACGCCCGCACTGCACATGCCCACTCCAAAGCGGGAGAACCCACCGAGGCCTGGCGCCAGATCGATGCCGCCTTTGACGCCTACGACAAGGCTGATGTCCCTGAGGCAGACCTGCAATCGATGTACTGGATCAACCACGGTGTTATGCGGTCTGCCAACCTGTTCCAACCCGGAGGTGTCTCAACACGCCACTACTGCCTGGCCGCATGACAGAGCCCTCGGCCAGGCAGCAGCACGTGGGTTGTCAGGGGCGTGTGGCGATGATGGCTTCGGTGCGTACGACTTCGTCGAAGATGCCGGCGGGGCTGAAGTCAGTGAGAGCCTGTCGGAGGTCGCGTTCGAAGGCGTCCTTCTGGCCGCCGAGTTGAGCGGGGCTGGAGTAGCTGTAGGAGAACTGCAGGCCGATGACCTCATCCAGGGTGTGGGTGACAGTGCGATCCCAGCGAACGGTCTCGACGTTGGAGAACGGGGAGCGGGCCAGCACGTCCTGGTGGCGTTCCTTGGGGTGGGAGTAGGTGCCGGAGCCGGCCCGGCGCTCGGGCCCGAGGTAGTGGGTGCGGACGTTGGCGATGACCTGGAGCCAGGTGGCGGGCTCGATGTCGCCGGGGGCGCCGCCGGAGGCGAGGACAATGGCCCCGTTCGCTTCGATGAGCTGGTCGAGGTCGCGCAGGGTCTGGTCGCGATCCATCCAGTGGAAAGCGGCTCCCATCACGGTCAGCAACACCGGTTCCAGGCCCATGGTAGGCAGGGTGGCGGAGTCGCCCTGGCGCCAGTCGATGTTGGTGATCCCGCGGTCTGCCGCCAGCTTGCGGCCCTCTTCGAGCATGCCGGGCTCGGGGTCGATGGCGGTGACCTGGCCGACGAGTCTGGCGAGCGGGAGGGCGAGCACGCCGGTGCCGGTGCCCAGGTCCAGGACGCGCTGAGTGCCGTCCAGGGCGAAGCGCGCGGCCAGCATGTCGTAGAGGGCCGGGTTGTAGCCGGGCCGGAAGCGGGCGTAGTAGGGGGCGGTGGAGGTGAACAGTTCGTCAGGCGTGTAGGCGGTCATCTCGTCAGTCTTTCGCGTCCAGTTGGGCGGGTGCGGGGTCATCCCGAAGAACGAGCCGGGTCCGGTTTGAGGTGCTGCCACCAGGTGCGTAGGGGTGCGGCTCCGGCGCCTTCGTGCGCGATGGAGCCGTCTGGGTGGCGGTCCGGTCGGCCGAGCAGCTGCCGCTCGATGTCGGTCAGGTCTTCGCGGTCCAGCAGTTGGGGGGCGGGGTCGTCGACGGCGGCGAGCCAGCGGTAGCCGTACTGCATCATCACCGCGAGCCGGGGGTGGCCGGAGGTGTTCAGCCCGCCCGCGTGCCAGGTGCGGTTCTCGAACAGCAGCACGTCGCAGGGCCCCAGGTCGGGAGTGATCGCGCCGGGCGGGTCGATGGCCCCGGCCGGGACGGTGACGGGTCCGGCCTTGATGTGGCTGCCGGGGACCGCCATGGTGACGCCGGCGTCAAGGGTGAGGTCGCTGAGGAAGTAGGCGGCCTTGATTGCCATGCGCGGGACAACGTCGGTGCCGAGGTCGTGGGCGGCGGTACTCATGTCGCGGTGCCAGCCGTGCCGCTCGGGGACGCGGATGGTGCGCGTTCCTCCGGGCGGGATGGACGGCATGTAGATCAGGTTGCTGGACATCAGGTGCAGGTTCGCGCTCAGCAGCGCAACGAGGGTGGGCAGCACCTTCGGGTTGGTGACCAGCGGCAGGAAGGAGTCGTCCATGGCGATGATGCCGCGGAAGCCGTCCTTGCCGTCGACGCTGTGGTCTCTCCCGACAGTACGGTCACCGGCCAGCAGCCGCGTCGCCGCGGCGGCGGCCTGCTCGCGCCACCCGGGCGTGATCACATTGCGCAGGACGACGAAGCCTTCGCGTTCGAAGGCGTCCAGGACCTTCGGGTCGGGCGGTGATGCCGTATCGAGGGTCGTCATCCGCTGCGCTCCTTGATCATGAGGGCGGCCTGGGCTGAGAGGGCGGCGGCTGAGAGGCCGCAGTGCTCCAGCAGGCCCTCGGGGGTGGTGGGGCGGCTGGGCTCCCGGTAGCCGACGACGTGGAACCGGCTGGTCTCGCCGCGGGCGGCCAGCAGCGCGCGGACGGTGCCGGGGTGGGTGGGGGCGGCCATCAGGACGGGGGTATCGGTGCCGAACAGGCGGGTGAAAGTCCTCTCAGGAAGAGCGTAGGGCCAGTGCGGGGTCGGACCGAGGACCGCGAGGTCGTTGACGTGCAGATAGCGGATCTTGATCTCGGGATGCGACCGGCGCAGCAGCGTGACTGCGGCCGAAAGCTCGCGGGCCGGGATGTCCCCGGCCGAGGCGAGGATGAGGTGCGGTTGGCCGCGGTGGCTCAGGTGGGGCCAGACGGCGGCGCCGTCGGTGAGCTCGTCGCGGAACGGGTCCGGCGGGAACGAGGGACCGGGGTGCTTGTCGGTGATCAGGAAGTTGACGCGGTCGTGGCTGGCCAGCATCACGGCGAGGACGGCGGCGGCCCGCGTTGTGTCCGCTGGGGTGTAGACGTGCACGAAGCCGTCCTCGGTCTCCAGCATCGACGAGACCAGGCCGGGGTTCTGGTGGGTGTAGGTGTTGCGCCAGCCCAGCGAGGTGATCAGGTAGTTGACCGAGGGCAGCCCGCCCTGCCCGGTGAGGTGGCGCAGGCGCCGATGTTTGAGGTGCTGGACGAGCAGGCTGGTGTTGACCGGGGCGAACGCTTCGTAGGTGGCGAGCAGTGCGTCGCGGCCGGTCTCGGTGTAGCCCTGCAGCCAGCCGTGGCAGATCTCCTCGTTGAGGATCTCGACCGCCCAGGGCGGCAGCGAGCCGTCCGCCGACAGCTCCAGCCGGTTGGAGGCGATCTCGTCGGGGCTGAAGAGGCGGAAAGCCCCGTTCGCCGCCCGTTCGCGGATGACCGAGGACACATCCGGCCAGGACTGCGGTCCGCGGGTGGCCAGTGGGGCCGAGGGACGGGCCGTCTCCGGCGCGCGTGGGGGGCCGGGCAGGGCCTGGCGGACCAGGTCGGTGGGCCGGCCTTGGGTGGTGAACAGTTCGGCGGGCCGGTAGGAGGCGAGCCAGGTGGCCAGTGCCGCGAACTCCGCGTCGTTGTTCCGCGGGTCCTTCAGCGGTGTCTTGTGGACGGCGGGCGTTCCGGCGATCCACCGGTCGGCGGCCCGTTTGGGGCCGGTGTGGCCCTTGGCCATGGTCAGCACGATCACCGGCTGTCTGCCGGACTCGCCGAGTGGCCGAAGCCGGTGGAGGGCGTCGGCCAGCAGCCGACGGAAGCCCGGCAAGTCGGCGCCCTCGTGGATCAGCGGCTGGTAGCCGAGGCCGGTGAAGTAGCTGTGTACCTCTTCCTGGCTCATGCCGGCCAGCAGGGAGGGCCCGCCCATCTTCAGCCCGTTGGCCAGGACCACGGGCAGCACCGCCCCGTGGCCCCCGCTGCCGGCAAGGGCCCGGCGGGCGAGCCAGGCCGCTGATGTCGCCCCGGTTTCCAGTTCGCCGTCCCCGATCAGCGGGACCACGAGCCGGTGCGGGGCGTCGAGCACCATGCCTTGGGCGATGGCGAGGGCGGGGCCGAGTTGTCCGCCGGTGTGCCGGACGCCGGGGATCAGCGGGGTGATCTCCCCGCCGAACCGTTCGGTGTGCGGAAAGCCGGTGATCAGGGCCCGCAGCTCGGGCATCGACCAGCCCGGCCCGTTCCCGGTCAGGTGGAGGGTGCCGTTGAGGTAGGCGTGGGCGAGTGCGGACGGGCTTGCGTGCCCGGCGCCGTGCAGCACCAGCAGCTCGGACCCGGCGGGCCGCCAGGCGGTCAGCGGCCCGAGGTGGGCGAGCATGAAGTTGACCGGCGGGCAGACCCCCCAGTGCCCGCGCGGGCTCTCCTTGACGTCCGTCGTCCGGAGCGCGCGGGCGAGGCGGGGATTGTCGGTCAGGTAGAGCTGGGCGGCGGACAGGTGGTTCAAGGCCCGCCAGCAGGCGTCGACGGCTTGGTCGGGCACGGCCTTGGCGGCCTGGTGGGCCGCGTGGCTCCAGTCGGGGAAGCCGGACGGCCCGGGCATCTCCGGGGGGTTGGTGCGCGGGATGCCGGTGATGGCCATGGATCAGCTCCGGGTGCGGGTGGCGACCGCGTCGATGACGGCGGTGATGCGGGCGGTGCGGATGTCGTCGGAGGCGGATTCGGTGATCAGGTGGAGCATTTGGGCCTGCTCGTGGGCGGGTAGGACCGACCAGTCCAGTCGGGCCCGTTCCAGGGCGGCGGCGAGGTCATCGGGGACGCCGCGGGCGGACTTTTCGCGGATGGGGCGGAGGATGAGCGGGATGCCTGGCCCTTCCATCGCGGCGGTGTCGTGGGGGATGGCGGCCTGGCCGTGCAGGGAGACGGCGACGGCGGTGCGGGCCGTGCCGTCGGGGAAGGTCACCCGCAGCCGCTTGCCGCGCAGGCCGACCGGTCCGGTGCAGGGCAGCAGCAGCATGCGGGCCCTGGTGCCGGTGGGTCGGGCGAGAACGTGCAGGGTCTCGGCGCCGGTCGGCAGCGGCATCAGTGCGCGTCTGTCCCTGGCCGGGACCGCCTTTCCGGGTGGCGGGGGCTGGGTGACGGCGATGATGCCGCCATCACCGCCGGCGGTGCGGCGGGCGGCCTTGTGGGTGAACAGGCAGCGGTCGACCGCTGCCAGCAGCCGGTCGGTGAAGGCATGCTTCCAGCCGCCGGGGCCGCGCTCGGCCGGGAGGTGCTCGGCGGCAGCGAAGGTCAGGGCGAAGGAGACACGGACCGGTAGCTCGTCGGTGAGCCGGTCGCGCAGCTCGGCGACGGCCCGGTGGAAGGTGGGCGCGTCGTCGAGGGCGGCGGCGATGATCACTTCGTCGCCACCGAAGGTGGCCGCGCATCCGGCCTCCCAGGGCTGGGTGTGGAACCACGAGCGGGTGACAGCTCCGAGGCGGGCCATCACTTTGTTCCCGGCCAGGTGTCCGTAGCAGTCCGGTTCGGTGGCATTGGCCTTCTCGACGTGGGCCTTGAGCCCGTCGACGTCCCCGATTGCCAATCCCACCAGGCTCCCGTCGGTCAGCGCGGCGGCGAGAGCGCGGGGGATGTGGCTGTGGAAGTCGGGGAAGGCGATCAGGCCGGTCACCGCGTCTTCGCGGCTGCCAGCGCACCACTCGCGCAGCGGCAGCTGTGCGGGGTCGAACAGCGGAACCGAGCTGGCCAGCGGGTCGTGGGCGGGTGCCTTCGGGCAGTGCTTGCCGGGCATGTCCATCAGCAGGTCTCCGAGGTCACAGGCGGGGCCGTTGCGGGCCCGGCGGGCAGCAGCAGGGGGAGGGTGGTGAGCGTGTGGAGGCGGACCGTGCGGGCCGGATTCAGCAGCGGTCCGTCGGAAAATCGGCGGTCCAGCCAGGCGGTGTGCCAGCCCGCCGCGGCGGCACCGGCGGCATCCGCCCGCAGCGAGTCCCCGACGTGCAGCAGCTGATCCGGGCCGAGGCCGCAGGCGTGCTCGACGGCGGTGAAAGCGGCTCGTTCCGGTTTGACCGCGCCCGTCTCGGCCGAGTAGATCACCCGATCGAGTAAGGTCCGGAAGGCCGTGGGAGGCTCGGCAGGGATGGAGGAGCCAAGACTGTTCGTCAGTGCGAACAGCACGAAGCCCCGCTCCCGCAGCACGGCCAGAGCCGGTTCGACGTCCGGAAACAGCTCCGGTTCTGCTGCCCGCTGCCGGGCCCGCTCCAGTACGTGGGTGAGCGAACCGACTAGGGCGGGTCGGCCGAAAACAGCGGCCAGGTCGCGGGCGAGATCCTCGGGGGTGATCCGGCGGCGTTTCGCCCCTTGTTCCATTACGGCGCGGGCCTCGTCGAGCGAGATGGCCAGCACCTGGGCAACCTGACCGGTAGTCGGCTCGGCTTCCGGACGTACCAGGGTGCCGCCCAGGTCGAAGCAGATTCCACGCACTCCCCTCCACAGGGTGCGGCGTAACCGGGTCTGGGCGATCACGGACCCGTCACCTCCCACGCCGCCGCCGTCTCCAGCAGCGCGGGGACCTCGGCGAGTCCCGGGTTGGTGCGGACCGGCAGCTGTCCGCCCTCGATCTGGACGGGGGCGGAGAAGACCTGCTGCCGCAGCGGCTCCAGCGTCAGGTGCCACTCGATGGCCGGGATCTTGTCCCGGCAGCAGGCCCCGGCCAGAGCCAGGGCGGCGGGCAGCCTGTCACCGTGCGGGAACGTCGCCATGCCCAGGTCCGCGGCAAGCTCGGTGGTGTGCAGCGACCGGGCCAGCCCGCCCGACCAGCCCGGATCGACCTGCCAGACATCCACCCCCTCGCCGGTCAGTAGCCGGATCTGCTCGGCCTCGTCGACCGCATGCTCGCCCGCCGCCAGTGGAACCCCCGCACCGGCCGCCCGCAGACGGTGCCAGCCGAAGGAGCCGGGCGGCAGCAGTTCCTCGGCGAACACGACCCCCAAGTCGACGAGGACGGGCAGCAGCCGCATCGCCTCGTCCAGGCGGCAGCGGCCCAGACCGTCGACCATGAACCGGCCCCCACCCGCCGCCTCCCGTAACGGGTCGAACGCTTTCGCGACAGCCTTCGGGCCGGCGAGGATGAGCGGCTTGGTCAGCGGCCACTTCTGCCCCCAGAACCCCGCCTCGGTGATCCAAGCCGCGACCTCCGGGGCCGCCGCGTGGGCCGGGTCAAGGCCGAGTGCGGAGGCGTAGGCGGGAACGGCGGGGCGGATGATGCCGCCCAGGAGCGCGGTCACGCTCACGGCGCTGGCGCGGGAAGCCAGGTCCCAGCAGGCCAGTTCAACCGCGGAGGCGGCCTGCCGGGCGTGCGGGCCGCGGCGGTGCCGGCCGGTCTTCTTGCGGTAGGCCAGGCGGCGCGGGGCTGCGGCACCGTGCCCGATCAGCCCGGCGGCCAGGTCGTCGGCGATGATCTGCGCGACCGTCTGGCCGACCGGGGCCTGCCAGCCGGAGACGCCGTCGCCGACCAGCTCGATGGCGAACCGGGTGCGGTGCTCGGCCCAGGCCGGGCCCGCCGGCCCACTCGCCGCGGCGGCGACCGGCTCGGGCAGGCCGGGCGGGAGACCGGCAGGCTGCGGGAGCAACTGCCAGGCGCGGACCGCGCGGATCACGGAGGGCGCCGCGACGGCCGTCTGCGCGGAGGCGGGAACGGCGAGGGTCATCAGATCTTCGCCCCCGTCAGTTCCTCGCTGGCGAAGGTGAAGCACCACGGGCTGCGGTAGTTCTGCCACCACTGCGGACGCAAGCCCGTGGGGGCAAAGAGTTCTTCCATGCGGCGCCGCATGGCCAGGTGCCACTCGATCGTCTCCGACCTGGGGGTGCGGTAGATGTCCATGAACGGGTTGTGGGCCTGGTAGGTCTGAAACCGCGGGAAGGTAGTAGTGACCGGCACGAAGTCCTTGAGGTGCTCGACGGCGTCCTCGATCGGGTCCAGGCCGACGATGTAGGTGAAGTCGGTGGTGATGCCCCGCCGTTTGGCCCGGCCGAGGGCAGTGACCATCTCGGCGGGGGTGAGCTTGGCCTTGGACTCCTTGAGGATCTGGCGGCGTTCGGTGAAGCACTCTGCGGTCAGCGTGAGGTGGAACGGGCCCAGGCCGTCGGCGGCGTCCATGCCCTCTTCGCTGGTCAGCACCGACGACAGGAAGTGCAGGGTTCCGGTGCAGCCGTTCGCGCCCATCGCCGCGCGGACTTCGGCGAGGTGGTCCAGTGCGAGGTGCTCGTAGAGGAAGCAGCCGGTGCAGACCGTCACCGTCTCCACCGAGGCGAGGTCGCTCATGCCGGAGTTCGACGCGAGAGCCCCGAGGTAGCCGGACAGGTCGAGGGCCTTGATCTTCGGGTCGGAGGCGTCTTCGAGGGTGTTGGGGCAGAACACGCAGCCGGCGCATTGGCTGCGGGCGTTGGAGTTGAGGGTGAGCATCCGGGTGCCGCCTCGCCAGTAGCCCAGCACGGCGTCGTCGTCCTCGATGCCGTCGATCTCGCCGACCTTCTCCCCGTTCAGCCGCAGCTCGTGTTCGTCCAGCTCGAAGGGCGAGTCCTGGCGGCCGAGCGAGAGGATCAGGAACAGCGGGGTGTCGGGGCGGGAGTCCAGCCGCAGCTGGAACCGCATGCGGGGCTTGGCCAGCGGGGAGCGGGCGCCGGAGGCGTTCAGCGCGATCAGCAGCACATCCTCGGCGTTGATGTTCCACTCGCGGGCCACCTGGTCGAGGTGGCGGACCGATTCGAGCATCAGCTGTGCCCTTTCTCGTAGAGGGAGTTGCGGGCCGCCGCGTCGGCCGGTGCCGGGAGCGGGCGGCGTGTAGTGGATCAGGCGGGGATGGGGGCCAGCGGCAGGCGGATGACGATCTGCTTGCCGCCGGTGGCGGTGTCCGGGACGACCTCGACGTGGCCGTGGACCTCCCCGACCAACGCGTCGACCAGGAACAGGCCGCGCCCGCCGAGGTCGTGGGCGGCTGGCAGCGGCTTGGGCTTGAGCGGGTGGGCATCCGCGACGGCCAGCACCAACCCGGTCTGTTCTTCGACGGCGAGGGTGACCGTGGCGGTGGGTGAGAGTACGGCCGCGTGCCGCACCACATTTGTCACCAGCTCGCTGATGATCAAGCAGGCGGTGTCCACGACCTGCTCGGACATGCCCCAGTCGGCAAGGACCTTGGCGGTCTCGCGGCGGGCCACTGGGACGTGTTCGGCTGTGGAGATCACCTGGAAGTCGTGGTGCATCGCAGTGCTGGACATAGTGCGGCTCACCCTCTCTCCGGGGGGAAGCCGCCCGGACCGTGACCGAAGGTAAGGGCCGCAGCACACAGGGGTGTTCACGACGGTGAACCCACTATTCCCGCGGGTCGGGGCCGTCCGCGCAGCCGGGACTCCCCCGGGCGGGCGTTCGTGTACGGGGTCACATGTCCAGCCGTGTACGGAGTCTGCGCAGAGGTGCGTACGGGGCGAACGTACCCAGTCGCGTACGAGCGGTGCGCGTAAGACGCGTACGGACTTATGTGCTCAGCCGGGACGAGGAATCGCCGGTCAGAGCGGCAGGCCGATGCGGTGGGCCAGGCCCCGCAGATCCCGGGCGGCGTGGGCGGGCAGTTGCCGGTCGGTGAGGAACTCGACGGTGTTCCTCACCGGTGCGTTGGCGTGGATGCGCTGGGGTGCGATCTGCTCGGCGGTCAGCAAGGCCGCAACCGCCTCGGCCTCCCGGCCCCGCAGGCAGGCCAAGGACCGGCCCAGGTCGGCATGGAAGGCGGCCTGCCGCCCCGGAGCCTCCAGGGCCTCTGGATGCACCCCGTCCCCAGCGGTGACGGCCTCGCCGTGCAGACCGAGGTCGGTGTTGAGGCTGACCTGGTGGATGCCGACGTTGGTGGGGCCGAAGTTCAGGTGCCAGGCCCGCGTCTCGCCGGTGCGGCCGGCCAGGTTGGCGGCCTCGGCCAGATGGCCGCGGACTTCCTCGGCACGGGTGATCCCGGCCCGCTGCCTGTCCTGGGTCAGTGAGGTCGCGGAGATCAGATGGAGTTCCCCCAGCAGCGCGGGGGCGCCAGGGCTCGCAAGGTGCGCTTGAAGGGTGTTGGCGGCAGCGGTGGCCTGGGCCAGGGCCTGGGCGGGACTGCCGGCCGACATCAGCACGTGGGTGTGGAAGAAGCCGGACAGCGCGGAGTAGACCGGGTCGTCCAGTTCCGCGATGGCCTCGGACGCGCGGGTGACGGCGATGAACGCCAGGTCGGTGTAACCGAGGTTCTTCAACAGCAGCGTGCAGGCCGGGTGGTAGGCGTCGGCCAGCAGCTTCAGCAGCTCATGCCGGGCGAGACCGTCGGCGGCCTCGGCGGCGGCATGCAGGTCGGCCAGCAGCGCGGGCAGACCAGCAGCCAGGGTGCCGTATTCGGCCGCGTGATAGAGCCGGTTGGCCTTCTCTACCCGCTCGGCCAGTACCGACGCCGGAACCTCGGGAGGACGGCCGTCCGGTGACGCAGCCATGGCGAAGCCCATCAGCGCCAACCGCAAGGCAGGGATCGCCTCGTGGGCTGCCGTGGCGTGCGGGTCGACCGGGGCGAAAGGCTGCCCGGTCAGTTCGGACGGGGCGATGTGCAGAGCCTCGGCGAGCGCAGTGATGTGGCTGGAGCGGTCCAGCAGCCGCTGGCCGTTCTCCACCATCGACAAGTGACCGACCGACACCCCGGCCAGGCCCGCAAGGTTGCGCAGGCTCATCCCGCGCTGACGGCGGACCGACCGCAGACGCTCGCCGATCCTCCGGGCCTGCTCTTCGTCCATGCACCCCGCCTCAACTCCCGTGCCTCAGCTGTAGCGTAGGGCGATCCTCCCGCCTCCAGGGGTCTTTCCCACCAAGGCGGGCGCCGTCACCGCAACCCGGCCCGCTCGGCCAGATCCCGGACCGCCGCGGCCTGGACGGTGTCGACGGTGCGGCTGGCGAGCGCGGCGATCAGGTCCCGCGCGATGGGGTCCAGCCGCAGCCGCAGCGGCGCCACCTGATCGGCCTCGACAAGACACGCGGCGGCCTGATCGGCGTGGTCCTGGCGGGCCTCGGCCGCTGCGGCGACCGTCAGCAGGTGAGACCGCTGGGCGCCGTCGAGTGCGGCCTGATCCGCCGCGCGTGCATGGTCGGCGGCTTCCTCGGCGTCGCCGTGCTCGGCGGCGACAGCGGCGCGGCCCGCGCCCACCATGGCCAACTCCCACGCGCTGGTGGCCAGCTCGGCGGCCGTGGCAAGGAGCTGTTCGGCGTGCCGACGGCGTCCGGTCATGGACTGGGCGACGGCGGACAGCACCGGCAGCTCCCACCCGGCTCCCGCGTGCTCGGCTCGTTCAGCGCGGGCCAGCGCGTATTCCGGCAAGCCGAGGTCGATCAGCAGTCGCACCTCCTCGACCAGCACCGCCAGCGGTTCGCTGGTGCCGGGGCGGGCCCGATGCAGCAGCATCCAGGCCAGGTCCTTGTAGCCCAGGCGCCGCAGTAGCCCGGCGCCCAGCACATGCACCTGGACCCGCAGCCGCACCGACTCCTCCCGCCCAGAAGCCGGAGCGGTGGCAACCGCGTGGTCCGCCCTCTCGATAAGCTCCGGCAGCGCGAGCGCAAGACCGTGCTCGTCGCCCGCCGCATCGGCCTGTGCGGCGGCCCGGGTCCGCTCGGCCAGCTCCTCCAGCAGCAGGCCTCCAGCCGTGTCCGGGTGCGGACGAGCGATGCGGCGCCGCAGGTGGAAGGCGACCGCCCGCACCGCCGCGTGCTCCTCCCCACGGGGCGGGTAGGGCTGCCCGGTCAGGTCCGCAACATCCAGCCGCAAGGCGGCAGTAAGGGCCGCCAGCGGCCCGCGCCGGTCGACCCACTCCCGGCCCGCCTCCAGCCCGGCGACGTATTCGGCCTCCAAACCGGTGCGCAGGGCAAGGTCGTCCAGGGCCAGCCCGCGGCGACGGCGCCAGGCGGCCAGGCGGACCCCAATCGGGCCGCCTGCGGCCGTCTCGTCCAGCTCGTGCATCACCAGATTGCTCGCATACTCACTCGCCCGGACCGTGTGCTCCGCCAGGGCAATGGCTCGCTGAGCTCGCTCAGGAAGATCCCCGTGGTGAGCGCATTGCCCCTCGCGCGACACATTAGTCACACCGGTGAAGACCGTGCGAACCAGCAGGTGAGACGTCCGGTCAGGGTGAGGGCCGGCTGACCCGGGTCGGGCCTTCCACCCCACGCTCGTGCTGGGCCTGCTCCGGACCGAACGCTACGCCGAAGCGGTCTTCGAGATGAACAAGCAGCTGGACGAGCAGACCAGTGAGTTCGTGGAGCAGGGCGTCGCCCTGCGGATGAGGCGAAAGGAGCTGATCACCCGAGACGAGGGCCCCGCCACGCTCTGGGTCGCCCTGGAGGAGGCGGCCCTTCGCTACCTCATGGGCGAACTCGACGTGATGCTGGAGCAGTACGACGAGATCATCAAACTGTCAGAAAGCGATCACGTCACGGTCCAGATCAGGCGAACGAAACCGTTCGGCTATCGGTTTCCGAGCGACTTCACCATCCTCGATCTGCCGGACGGTCTGCCCACGGCCGTCCAGCTGGACAACCCGTGGGGCTCTGTCTCCATGTCGGACAAGCCGCGTGAGGTCGGCCGGTTCTCCCGGAAGTTCTCGGTACTCCAGGCGTCGGCTCTGATGCCCGAGGACACCCTGGGGTTTCTGCAACAATTATCGCGAGAGATCAGGAATGAATAGCGTTCATGCCACTCCGTCCACTTTGGTCGTACCTGAAGGTGCCTGGTTCAAGTCCTCCTACAGCGGCCCGGGCAACGCCTGTGTCGAGCTCGCCGACGTGATAGGTCGGGTCGGCGTCCGCGATTCCAAGTGGAAGACGGGCCCCGCCCTCGTGCTGGCATCCGCAGCCTGGGCTGCGTTCCTCGCCGACGTGCAGCGTGGCGGTCGGCTCGGCAACGGCTTCACCGATTGATCACCTGAACCGTCGCGGTGTCCTCCCCAATCGAAGTGGGGAGGACACTGCTTTGTCCGGACCGGGCAAGTTTAGGGCGGCGTACCGAAAAGTTCACGGTGCCTTCGTCAGCGCTGGGACACGTCCGAGCAATCAAGGATCAGGCGCTGAACATCACGGCCTGGATGGTTTCAGGCAGACATTCGTGGTGGCCGTGGCGGCGGGCGAGGTACCATCAGTTCTTGAGGTGGGCGATCTCGTGCTCGCCGCAAAGTGCGCATGATTGGTCTGGCTGTGCATCTCTTCCTGCAAGTGTTCACGAGTGCCCTTGGGCGACTCAGCTCAGAGACAGGCTCTTGGTAGATCGCTTCCCAGCGGCACGTTGATCGTTTCTCGGATCACCTCATCTGCTGGGTGAAGGGAGGCTGTCAGATCCGGGTGTTGGTCGGCCGGCTGGGCTCCGCGGCCGGAGCTCATCATGTGCTGACCTGCTTAACGGACACGCGTGCCAGATCTGCTTCAAGACACCCTCGTCTGCGACATGGAGGCCGCCGCCTACTTCGGCGTTGCACGACGTATTGGCTAGATCGTCCCATCGGGGCATTTGGTTCCAGCTCCGATTGTCCGCGCATCAGGCGCACCAGGTTCCTCGGATTGCTGCACTGGTGAAGCCGGGGCCAAACGTGAGCAGGAGTCCCTCATCGCCATCTTTGGGCGGATCGGTGTGTGTGCGGGCGAGAACGTCGAATACTGCGACTCCGCCCAAGTTGCCGTTTTCTGCCAGGCTTGCCCACGAGTGGTGCGCGGCTTTGTCATCGAGCCCGATCCCTTTAGTGACGCCGGCGATGATGCCGGGCCCTCCGGGATGGATGATGGGGAAGTCGGGCCTCCATGTGCCCATCCAGTTGAGCAGATGGGGTAGTACGTCGTCGGCCCCGGTGAGCGCAGCCCGAGTGCTGTCGAAGTGCAGGCCTGCAGCATCGAGGCGCCCGGAGTAGTGGGCGGTGCTGCCCGGGAGCAAGTATTCCCAGGTGTCGTCGATTCGCATGCCTGCACCGAGGGGTGTATCGCTGACGACACATGCTCCCGCGCTGTCGCCGAACAGCCCTTTGTAGATCATCGACTCGATGCTGTCGTCGGTGTGGTTGTAGACACTGCTGATGACCTCCGCTGCGACGACCAGCACTTTGGAACGAGGCCGGGCGGCAACGAAGTCGCTCGCGCGAATGAGGGACTGGACGCCGCCGGCACAGGCCATTGTCGTCATCGACAGGCGGCGAACGTCCGGGCGCAGCCCGATCCTCTCCAGGAGCTGGACGTCGAGGTTCGGTACCCCCCAAGAAGTGGTGTGGGAGGTGATGACGGCGTCGATGTCGGCAGGCGCCAGGCCATTGGCGTTCAGAACCTGTTGTGCTGCCTGTTCCGCCATGGACAACGCGTCTGAGAAGGCAGCTGTTGTGCGCTCATCCAGTGGGGCAGTGCCTGAGATAAGAGGTGAAGCAAGGGGGCGAGTGAACCAGCGGTTCTGTACCCCGGTGTTGCGTACGACGCGAAGTGCCGCTCCTAAGCGCGTGTGTGCGGGGTGGTTGGCCTGTATGTCGTCACATATCTCATCAGTGGATACCCGGTAGTTGGGGAGATAGACGATCGGGGAGGTGACATAGGGAGAAGGCATCGTGCTCCTTTGTTCAGTGTAAGGAGATACCTGTTCAACTCGCGTTACGTGTGCACCTGATCGCTTGCGGGTGAGAGAGGGCTGGGGCGCGTGAGCGGTGGACGGAGGCGGGGCCGGGTCTGTTCAGTCCTGAAGAGGAGGATGATCAGGCGAGCCCTGGGAGACGAAAGCGGTTCGGAGGCGGCCACGCTTACCCATCCACGCCCCAATTCGGGGTGATGCAGCGGACGCTCGTCGCCGTCCGGATGGAGGAACTGGTCCGGCGTGGCTTCGAAGAGTGGACCTACGACGGGGTCTGCCAGGATATCGCGCTCGATCTTAAGCAGCACTTCGTCATTGGGTAGCGCTGCAAGCGCCGATCGCAGTTGAGGTATGACGAGTGGGACCCAACTCGTTTCCCAGTCAATGAGGATGTGGCGGGCCTCAGGGGCCAGCAGCATCCACCGCATGGTGTTGGGCGGCGCCTCACGGCGAGGGAACATCCGGACCCAGGACTCGTTGTGGGCTAGCACGTCCCAGCTTTGGTTGTTCACATAGGCCATGTGGCCAATGCCGTCGATCGCCTCTTGCCATACGGCCGCTATCTCCTTTCCGGAGTGCGGATGAAGCGGGTACGGGGGGTCGGTAGTTACTGCGTAGCGCCACAAGATCTTCCACTCCTCCTCGGTGAAGTGGAAGAGGCGGGCGACTCCTTCGAGTAGGTCGTCAGGAGGGCTTGGGTAGCGCCCCGACTCCAGTCGCCCGTACGTCCCGAATGCGCGATGAAGGAGTTGGTCGACCTGCGCCTGAGAGAGCCCTTGTGGTAGGCGTCCTTGCCCTGTGGCGCCTGGCAGCAGCCCGTGCGCGGCCGGATCGATGTGCATCCGTCGGTCGCGTAGTAGCGCCCTCAACGCTTCCTTTTTCAGAGCCTTCTCCTTTGACGGGCGGCCTATACCAGAGGGGTGTTCATCAGGGAAGCCTCGCAACGCGAACAGTTCTTCAGCGGAAGAACTTTCAGCGGCAAGGTCACCCTTTCGTGGTGCATGATCACCCCTGGTGATCGTACCGGGGCGGGGCGTCGAGACCCAGGCACGAGTGCGCGTGTCGAACTTGTGGTCGTCGAATGGAGGTTGTGTTCGAGGTGTGAGGGCGACTCGTGAGCTTTGAGTCCCCTCTGCTGCACAGCCCGAGGAGGTGCGGCCGGCGTCCGGCGACTCCAGGAGAGGTCCCGGCGTACTTGAGAACTGATGGATCGAAGGGGGGACGCGGGTGGGAATCTCAGAGCGAGGCGTTCATGACGACCGGGGGCTACCGGGGCGAGGCCGGACTGGACTTGGCGTCCTTGGGCTTTCGCAGTGTTTCGAGATGGCTGAACAGAGTCCTGCGTTCCGTGCTGGCGCTTGGGAGGTCGCTGCCTGATGCCGTCTATCGGGAGAATAACCAGACTGATTCTCAACCTCCCTGCACCCCGTGAGGAGCGAACTGCCCGCACTTCGGATGCCGAATCGTCCGGGACTTCGCCCGTGCCGAAAGGTGCTCAAGCGTGGGTGACCGCTGGTAAGCGTCTCCAACAGGAGCCGGATCCAAAGGGATTGCGGTTAACCCGGACCGGCCGTGCGCGGTTGCCGGATGTGCGCCGGGTCCCGTGGGCGGTTGAGGACGAGAGCGGCGGCGCGAGGTTCGCGGCCCGTTTCGGCAGGGCTGCTTTATGGCTGGTGGTGGGGCTGGCCGTGGTCACTGGCGTTCGGACGTGGTTCTGGCCCCAGGAGAGCCCACCGCCCCCGCCTGCGAAGGAGAAGACTGCCCCGGCCTACCCCGTGCAGGAGGCCCAGGCCGTTGCCGCCCGGTACGCGCGCACGTTCCTCACGTGGGACGAGGGCGCGCCGGAGGCGAGAGCGAAGGAGCTGGCGCGGGACCTTCCCTCGGGAACGGATGCGGCCGTGGGCTGGAACGCGAAAGGTCATCAGGACGTTCTGGTCGCTCAGCCTGGGGCCGTGACACCCCAGCAGGACCGGAAGCGGGCCCGTGTGCACGTGGATGTCCTGGTGAGCACGCCGGTCGCGGAGCCGAAGGACAAGAAGGACAAGCCTTCGGTGCCCGAGCAGCGGTGGGTCGGGCTGGAGGTGCCGGTGGTCTCCACTGAGGGGCGCATCGTCGTGACTGGGCAGCCCGGCATCGTTGGAGTCCCCAGGAGCGCGCCGCCGGTGCCGGAGCAGGCCGCCCCGGGTATCGATCTGCCGTTCAGTGAGTCGACCAGGGGTGTCGTGGAGGGGTTCGTCGCCGCGTATGCGAACGGCACTGCCGACTCGGTCACCGCGCCCGGCGCGTCCATCGCGCCTCTGTCCTCCGGTCTGTCGCTCGGGAGCCTGCAGAACTGGTCTGCCGACAACGGCAGCGGTGACACCCGCACAGGGACAGCCGTCGTCGCGTGGAAGCTCTCCGGTGCGGAGATCACGCAGACCTACCGCATTGAGCTGACCCGCGTGTCCTCGGCTTCCGCCGCGCGCTGGCAGGTCGCGCAGATCCAGGGCGGCGCGGCATGAGCCGTGGCCGCCTGTATTTACCTGAGGGGGAGCACTGATGGGCAACCAGACCCTGGCCGCGCTGACCAGCGGGGTGCAACTGAAGGACTGGGTCATCACAGTCGCCGGGAACGTCTTCCTGATCATCTTGATCGTCCGGGGGATCGGGCATTACGCGAAGCGCGAGTGGGGCGGGCTGATCACCCACGTGATGGCCGGTGTTGTGGTCGCCGGATTCGTGTACGCGTCGGATGTCACCAAGTCCGTGCTGGTGGATGTCTGGACCAAGGTGGTCGGCACATGAGGGTCGGGCACACCTACACCCGGCATTTCGACCTGGAGACCCGGCAGCATGAACTGCTCGGCTTCGACCTGGGGGGAGGGGCCTCCGCGCCGTCTGCTGATCACCGGGTTCGTGATCTATGTGGTGTGGGTCGGTGTCCTGTTCCTGGTGTTCGGGTGGCCGTCGAGGGTTTTCTTCGTCCTCTACTTCGTGCCGCCCGCGCTGATCACCTACTACGGCGCGCAGCGCAGCAAGCGGATCGACCGCCGATGGAATCTCACCCACTGGGCCCTGACGGTCCGCTACTTGATGGTCGGTCACCGGCCGGTGATCAACGGCGGGCGCCGTGCGGCGGGGCGTGCCGAATGGCTGCCGCTGCGGGCCCGGCTGGGGGAGAGGGCCGGGCGCCTGGCGGAGCTGCCCGGGATGGGTGGTGTGGAGGGCCTGCTGGGAGGCGACGAGCCGAAAACGGCGGCCGGGCGGGCGGTGACGCTCGATATCCGCCCGCGCCTGTACGGGCCGGACGTCGTCTATCGCGCCCGTCGACGCGGCCGCACCAAGCAGTAAAAGGGGAGGACGCGCATGAAGCTGTTGAAAGGAATGGCGAGGCTGGCCGGGGTTGCGGGGGACCGCTCGGCGCCGCCGCCACGGTATGTCGCCATCGCCGACGGGCTGATCGTGACGGAGACGCACGCGCAGGCATGGTACGTCCTGGGCAGCTCCAACACCGACCTGATGAGCGAGGGCGCACGCGATGCCGAGCACGACCAGGTGGCCGGGGCGCTGGCGCGGCTGCTGGCCGGGTACGACTGCCACTTGAAGGTGGTGTGGTCGCCGCTGGACGCGGAGGACTACCGCACCGAGGCCGGTCGGCTGTTCACGGTGGGCGACTTCCCGGCGTGGGCCGATGCCCGGGTACGCCGGCTGGAGGACCTGGGGCTGTCGACCCGTCATCTGCTGCTGGGGGTGCGGATCGCCGAACGCTCCGGCCAGGCCACGGCCCGCGGCCGCGCAGGGGCGCAGAGCGCGTTCGGTATTGGTTCGTCCGCCGTGCCCGCGCGGGAGCTCGCGCGCCTGGACGCGCTGGCCCGGCGGCTGGGGCGCCAGCTGGAGACCACGCCGTGGAAGGCGCAGTCGGCCACGGTGGAGATGCTGGCCTGGTCGATCGCCCGTGAACAGCACCGCGGTACGGTGCTGCCCGCTCCCGACGGGGACGGTGTGATCGGCGGGGCGAAGATCGCGCAGCTGGTGCGCGGCCGCGTCCTGCCCTACCCCGACCATGTGCGCCTGCTCGACGGCCGGGGTGACGTCGCCGCCTGGAGCGCGGTGTTGGCGATGACGGGCTTCCCTGAGCAGATGGAGTCACCGGGGGCGGGGGAGTGGCTGCGGGCCGTCTCCGAGATCACCTACGTACCCGAGTGGGAAGGCGAGGACGTCGACCCGGAGGTGACGTTCCTGCCCGTCAACCCCGAGCCGTCCGTGCGGTTCAAGGTGATGCACCGCCGGGACGCACTGAAGAAGATCGACGAGGCGCGCCGCCTGGCCAAGGAGCAGCGGCAGAGCGCGTCGGAGCACTCCGCGGGGGAGACGGGCCAGGAGATCCAGGAGACCGAGGAGACGATGGAGGCCCTCTCGCGCGACATGAAGCGGGAGGACGTCACACTCCTGGAGGACCACCCCCGGATCGTCGTCAGCAGCGACGCGTCGCTGGAGGATCTGCGGGCCCGGGTCGACGCGGTGATCACGCACTACGGCGGCATGGGCATCGAGGTCAGCGTCCTGGAGGAGGAACAGCGCGAAGCGTGGCTGGAGTCGCAGCCCGGCGACCGGGTCCGCATCCCCGATCTGATGCACACCCGCACCGTCGGCGCACTCGCGGGCAGCTGGTTCTGGGGCGGCGCGTCCGTGGGCGATGACGAGGGCCCGATCATCGGCTTCCTCACCGGCACGACCCCCGGTGTCGTCCGCAACGACCTCACCGGTGGCTCCGACCGCGGGGACGCGACCACGACCGCGTTCATCGGCCGGTCCGGCAGAGGCAAGACGACCGCAATGATGCTGTCCTTGCTGGACGCAGCCTTCCGCGGATCGTTCGTGCTCGCCCTGGATTTCAAGGGCGACATGGGCGGCCTGGTCTCCGCGGGCCGGTACTACGGCCTGAACGCCCAACTGATCGAGACCGGAGCGCAGTTCGCCGGGATCGCCGACCTGTTCGCGCTGCTGACCGGCGAGGGAGCCGAGCGCGCCCAGACGGAAGTACCCGCCCAGCTGGGCATCGCCCTGCCGCAGCACCTGCGGATGCGCGGCGCGGAAACACCGATCCAGCTGGCGGTCAACGAAGTGATCGCCGCTGGCGCCCCGCGCACCTGGAAGGTGATCGAGCACCTGCGGCAGTCCGAGGACGAGCTCGCCCGCGAGGCCGGTGATGCCCTCCTGGAGCTGTCCCGGACCGCACTGGGCGCCCCCTTCATGGGCAAGCCGGTAGGCGGTGCACTGCTGTCCCCGGAACCCGGACTGTGGGTCGTCCAAGTCCCCGGCATCACACTGCCGTCCCCCGACGACGAGCGCGAGGACTGGTCCGTACACCAACGCCTGAGCGTGGCACTGGTCCACTCGCTCCTCGCGTACGGCATCAGCATGGCGGGCCGCAAGGACCTGCGCGGCCTGCGGAAGGTCCTGGCCGTACCCGAGGTACACGTCCTGACCGCCACCCGCGAGGGCGCCTCCTTCCTGCAGTACGTGGCCCGGGTGGGCCGCGCCCTGCGGACGGCACTGGTCGTGGACACCCAGGACCCCGAGTCACTGGCCGGACTGACCGGCCTGCTCGAACAGCTCACCACCGTTTTCGGATTCCAGCTGACCTCCGCGGAACAACAGGACGCGCTCGCGGCCCTCCTCGACCTCCCCCAGGGCCCTCACACACGTGCCCTGATCCAGGCCATCGGTGTCGACAGCACCCAGGAGATCCGCCACGGCCACTGCATCATGCGCGACCGCCGGTTCAGCAGCGCGACCGTGCAGTGGGACATCCCGTCCATGGAGCTGATGCAGCTGCTGAGCACGACGCCCGTCTCCGACGACGGCGTGGAACTGACCAAACAACCCGAGGAAGAGGCAGCATGAAGCGCACCGTGACCGCCGCTGTGATGACTGTCCTGTTGGCCGTCGCCGGATGCTCGTCCGAGAAGAGCACGCACGACAACAACGCCAGGCTCCCGGCCGACGAGTCAAAAGCCATGATGGCGGTCGCCGTCGAGTATCAGCAGGCGATGATGGACCACGACTGGACGCGCTCTTGCCAGATGGAGACCTCCCAGCATCGTTTCGGCCGAACGGTCCAGGAGTGCGTGGCTGCTTACAGCCCTCACCACTCCGCCGCACCGTCGACCGGATCGCCCGAACCGGAGAACACGGACACGGCACCGTCCGATAGCGCACCCTCAGCCGGCCCGGTGACCGCGGAGCCATCGCTTGTGGACGTGCCCGGCAACAGCGAACACCAGGCCGGCACCGGCGTCATGGTGATGTTCACCGCCGTAGGACCGCACACTTCAACGACCTACCGGTATGCCGTACGACTCGTCAAGAACGGCAACTCCTGGCAGGTCGACCAACGCGAGACCGTGTTCGACTCGGACATCGCGTACGGTGACCCGATCAGGACCGCTCTGGGGAAGACCAAGTGAGGCCGTTTAAATGGCGGCTGCCACGATTGCGGAACCTGGCCGTTCCACTGATGGGAGTGCTTGCCACGCTCATGCTGTGCGGATCGGTGGCCAATGCGGCCGACAGCCCGCGCAAGGAGCACAAGACCTTCGAGGTGACGGGTGTCGGCGGCCTCCTGCCGTCCCCGGACATCCCCAAACCTGGTGGAAAGGAGGCAGGCACCTTCTTCGAGACCTACAACAATGACGACCTCTACGAACTCGACACTGAATACGGCATGTTGGACACCGATGACTTTGTGGAGATTTTCGCCGACATCTTCATGAGCCTGACCGTGACGGTCGGCCGCGCAGCCGTGGTCTGTGTCCAGTGGGCGTTCAAGATGACTTCCCTGCCCGGCATAGAGAAGGCCATGACCAAGGCGATATCCGCCTCGGCCGGCACGGTCACCGAAACGCTCCTGCCTTCGGCCTTGGTCGTCGGGGCGCTCGTCGCCTGGGCCGGTCACCGCAAGTCCGGGTCCTCGCTGGGACAGCTCGGCTGGGTCTTCGCCTCCGGCGTCCTGGCCGTTTCCTTGCTGACCACCCCCAATATCTGGGTGAGCGCCCTCGACTCCACCCGCACTATCGGAACTGCGGTCGCGTTCAAGGCCACTGACGCCGGACTAGGCAACGGCACACAGGAGCCGATCGAGCTCGGTCACGAAGTCCAGTACACCAAGGACGAACGCGACACGATGCTGCGCAAGAGCGCTGACGCGGTCTGGCGCACCTACGTCGCCACGCCCTGGTGCATCGCGGAGTTCGGCAGCAAGGAGGCATGCAAGGAGTACGGGAAGGAACTGCTTGATCAGGGCCCGAGCGCGAAAAAGCGTAAGGAATGGCTGAGTGTGAATGTCAATGGCAACCCCGACGGCGGTCAGGACACGCTGAAGTGGCGGGAAGGTCACCGGCCCCTGGGCCGGATGATGGTGTCGTTCGCGGCGCTGCTCGGTGTGGCCCTGTTCGCGGCGCTGGCGATCATGCTGGCCTTCGCGTCTCTGGCCAGTCTGCTCGGGGCGTTGATGCTGCTGGTCTGCGGGGTGTTCTTCGCCTGTATGTGGGTGATCCCCGGACGTCCCCGGCAGTGGGGCACCAAGTGGTTCGACCTCCTGCTGGGCTTCGCCCTGCAGTCTTTCATCAGCACCATGGTGCTGGGCTCCGCGATGATTATGACGAGTGTCACGACCGGCACGATCGGCGAGTACGGGTACTTCGCCGGGGCAGGGCTGAGCATCTGCTCCGTCATCGCCGCGTTCAGGATGCGCAAGCTCATGGAGTCGATCGTCGGTGTCTCCAGAGCCATGGGTCCCGGAGCCGCCATCGGCGGCCTGCTCACCGCGCGCGGCGCGATGAGGGGTGCCGGGAAGATCTGGCGCGGAGCCCGCCGACTCGGCCGCCGCATCCCGTCCAAGCCGCCGATGCGATGGTCGGCTGCCGACGACGCCGACTCGGGTTCCGGTCCTGGCCGTGTCTCGTACTCGCCCTTCCCCGGCGGCGGGGGAGGGCGAGGCGGTCGTGGGATTGCCGGATCGGGGATGCCTCGGAGGCCGCTGCCGCCTCCGCCCTCCGCGCAAGGAGCACGCGCTCCGCTGCCTCCCGGCAGCGGCACACGCGAGGTGGGCCCGGCGACGAGCAGGCCGGAACTGCCCCCGGCGAGCGCACCCGTACGCGGCCGCAGCGTCGCGGACGGCCCCGGGACAGGCTCCCCGGCACCGCGACGCCGTGCCATCGAACCCGCCCCGGCCCGGCCGCGCCCGGCTCTGCCCGCAGGCCCGAACTCACTCCCACCGGCCCAGCCCGCTCCGGCCGAGATACCCGCAGGACGCCCCTCGCCGACGCTGCGGCCCGAGGCCGACGCCCCGCCTGCCTTCGGGTTCCAGCGCCTGCCGCGTACCGGGGCCACCGCGCCGCGAGTGATCCGGGGTGAAGTCATCCGCAGCGCGCCGGTCCGTCCAGGCGGGCCCACCGGCCCGAACCCCTCGCGCCCCGAGTCCGCACGCCGCCGCCGTCGCACGTCCGTGCCCGGTGCCCGGAACGGGGGCGGAGGCAGGTGAGCAAGGACGACGACAGGAAGACGAAGACCCCGCTGGAGTGGCGGGAGATGCTCAAGACCGGCTACGACTACCCCGAGGAGGCGCAGAGGGGCAGACGGAGTGAGCGCCGCCGCGCCCGCAAGCAGTACCGGCAGCGCGAGCGGACCGAGCTCAGACAGGTGCTGGAGGAGGAACGCCGTCGCGAGCCGATGACCGCGGGCGGCGCCGTGCTCGTCCTCGTCGTGATCCTGGCCATCGGCTGGGCCTCCGCGCGGTGGTTCCTCCACCAGGACGAGCAGGCCCCGGAATCCACCACGGTCGCAGACGCGCCCGCCGAACCCGAGCCGGCAGGACCTCACAGCATCCCGGGCACGACAACGGCGCCGCCGCCGTCCGAGCCGCCAGCGGCTGTCGACCTCAGTAGCCCGGAGAAGGCCGCCGAAGGGTTCGCCCGCGCCTATCTCACGATGAACCCGCCCGTGGACAAGACCCACGAGACGGTGATCCGCCGGGCGGCCCCGTGGATGACGGACGTCCTGGTGAGGAACCTGGTGATGAACTCCGACCGGGCCTGGAACGAACTGATCTCCAACGGAGGCATTTCCAGAGTCACTTCCCTCACGGTCAAGAACGCCGAGCAGGGCATGCCGGTCGACACCCCGCTCAGGGCATGGCGGACCGTGACCGTCGAGGCCGCCGTCGACGGCTACAAGCAGTACAAGCAGACGTACGTCCTGCAGACCGAGGCGACGCGCAGCAGCGACAACACCTGGCGCGTCGCCCGGGTCCTGGGGGTGTGAGGCTGTGGACGGACGCGAGGTCATAGGCATGGCCGCAGGAGCGGCAGGGCGGGGGCTGCTGATCAAGATCGCCGTCCCCGCCGCGGTCCTCGGCTTGTTCGGCCTGATCGCCATCGGCCTGGTTGCCGGGATGTCGGGAGCGAAGGCCCACGCCGCCTCCGGATGCGGGAAGCCCGGCAGGCCCGATACCGAGTACGACACTACTGGCGGCAGTGCGACCGGCAGCGACCACGCCCAGCAGCTGGCCAACGCCAAGACCATCGACCGCGTCGCTTCGCAGGGCGGCCTCTCCGGACGCGCCACGCTCATCGGCTTGATGACCGGCCTCGCCGAATCGTCACTGCTCAACCTCGATCACGGCGACCGGGACAGCCTGGGCGTCTTCCAACAGCGGCCCTCGTCCGGCTGGGGCACCAAGGAACAGATCATGGACGTCACCCACGCGGCCACCATGTTCTTCTTCGGCGGCGACTCCGGAGACCCGCCCGGCCTGACCGACATCAAGGGGTGGGAAAGCAAGACGCTCAACGACGCGGCCCAGGCCGTCCAGCGCAGCGGATTCCCCGACGCCTACACAGGCCAGGAGAACGAAGCCCGCAGCATCGCCGAAGAAGCAGGCATCGACATCGACCGCCCCGCCAGAGGCGGCACCGGCCGGACCCATAACGGGGCATCATCCGCTCCGTCACCCGGGCAGGGCCAGGGCGCGCACGAGGCAACCCCCGCCGACTGCACGGACAGCAGCCAGAACAGCCCCGGAGAACCAGGCCAGGCGTTCCACGACGGCCAGGCCTCCTGGCCCGACAACGTCAAGAACCGCCGGTCCACCGAGGACGCCATCCGCTGGGCACGGCAGGAGGCCTCCGGCGGCAGTGACCAGTGGTACCGCATGTGCCTGGCCTTCGTCGCCACCACCTACGGCTGGACCTTCTCCGGAACCACCTACGCCCAGGACCACTACCTGGACGTGATGCCGAAAGACATGCGGCATGACAAAGACCGCAATGAACCGCGCCGGGTTCGTTGGAGAGTGTGATGTGTGGTTTTCAGGTGCTCTGTACCGCTTGTTGTGAACGGTAGTGCATCGCCTCGTACTCGGTGGGCGGGAGGTTGCCGATGCTGCTGTGGAGGCGTTCTCGGTTGTACCAGTCGACCCAGGTCAAGGTGGCGATCTCGACGTCGTCGAGGGTCCGCCAGGGGCCGCCGGGTTTAATGGTCTCGGTCTTGAAGAGGCCGATCGTGGACTCCATGAGCGCGTTGTCGTAGGCGTCGCCGACCGTGCCGACGCTCGGGGCGGCGCCGGCTTCGCGGAGCCGGTCGGTGTAGCGGATGGACACATACTGACTGCCCGCGTCGCTGTGATGTATGAGTCCGTGCAGGTCAGTGGCCCCGTCGCGGTCGCGGGACCAGATGGCCATCTCGAGCGCGTCCAGGACGAGATCGGTGCGTTTGTGGCCGGCGGCCCGCCAGCCGACGATCTTCCGGGAGAAGACGTCCAGGACGAAGGCGACGTAGACGAACCCGGCCCAGGTGGCGACGTAGGTGAAGTCGGTCACCCACAGCTGGTTCGGGCGGCTGGCGGTGAAGTCCCGGTCCACCAGGTCGTCGGGACGCTCGGCGGCCGGGTCCGCGACGGTGGTCCTGACCGTCCTGCCGCGGACGGCGCCGGCCAGGCCGAGCGCGCGCATGAGGCGTTCGACGGTGCAGCGGGCCACCTCGATGCCCTCGCGGCGCAACTGCCGCCAGACCTTTCGAGCTCCGTAGACACGGTGGTTCTCGTCGAAGACGCGCTGGATCTCCGCCGTGAGCTCCTCGTCCCGCAGCCGGCGCGGCGAGGGACTGGCCTCGCGCTTCTTGGCGGCGTAGTACGTGGACGGAGCGAACTGCAGCACCTCGCAGACCGGCTCGACCCCGAGCTCCTCCCGCACCTCGTCGACGAACTCGGTCATCTCGGCAGTCGCGGGTCGAGCTCCCGCGCGAAGAAAGCCGACGCGGCCTTGAGGATCTCGTTCGCCCGCCGCAGCTCACGGTTCTCCCGTTCGAGTTCGGCGATCCGCTGGGCGTCCGCGGCGCTGGTCCCGGGCCGCTTGCCGTCGTCGACCTCGGCCTGGCGCACCCAGTTCCTCACCGCCTCGCGGTTGATGCCGAGCTGGTCGGCAACCCGCGATATCGACCCCGTTCTGATGCCGGTCTGCTCGCGTATCTCGAACACCATCCGCACGGCCCGCTCACGGAGCTCGTCCGGGTACTTCCTCTTCGCTGGCATAGGTCCCAATCCTCCAGGATTCGAACCCTCCAACGAACACGGGGCGGTTCACAACCCCCCGGCCGGAGCCCTCATGTTCTGGACAACAGGCAGCCGCGCCGGGCACGTCGCACTCTACGTCGGCAACGGAAAAATAGCCTCAAACGACATCGAAACCCCTGGTCGCATCAGCATCGTGCCCGCGACGGACATCGAAACCAAATGGGGTGCCACCTATCTGGGCTGGAGCCCGCCGTACTTCCCGCAGGGCGGATAACAAAGGAAAGGAGAGCACCATGCCTGCCACCGACCCCGACCAGGTACCGGCCACGCCCCTCTACACCATCACCGTCACACCGTCCGGCGACACCACCCTCGACGGAGAACCGGTACACGCCGAACCGCACCAGGAACCACGCGTCGCCGCCCTCGCAGAAATCCGCGTCAGAGCAGCCCTCTGCGACCGCACCGTCCGTGTCAACGCCAAAGAACCCGACGGCACCATCTGGCCCCTCCTCGTCGACACCGACGGCAACGTCACCGTCCTCGAAACCCCACACCCCACCCCACCCGTCCACGCTCCCGCCCTGGCGACCGCTCGGGACTGGCAGGCCCCGCTCCCCTCGCACCACCAGCCGCTCTACGCACACCTGCTCACCGCCGAGAGAGCCCACGACCTCGCCGCCGCCATCACTATCGCCACCACACTCGAAACCGCACTGACACAGCGATACGGCCTCCGCCACCCGCACACCCTCAACATCCTCACGCTGCGCACCTGGCTGACCCTGCGCCACCAGCCCAACAGCCACGACACCATCGAGCTCCTGCTCCACACCGCCCAACAACGCCACGAAGCCGACGCCCAGCCGCCGCAGGACACCGCGCGCTGCGCCCGCAACGCCCATGCCCTCTGGCGCCGCCTGGCCCATACCGACCCGCTCGCGGGCTGGGAGCTCTCCGCGGACGTCATCCGCGTACTGGATCTCATCGGTGAGACAAGCCGGGCGCGCGACGTACGAGGCCGGACGGCTGCTGCCCGCCCGGAGCGAAGAGGTGCCTGTGGCTTCTGACTTCACCCCTGGCCGGTGCACAGAACAGCGGAAAGACACATCATGACGAGAAGTCAGCTCGACGACCGAATAGAGGAGTTGGCCGAAGCCTTGGGCATGGGGCTGGGCCGGTTCCTGTCCGGGCGCGACATGGACGGGATAGCCCGCACGGACGCCACGTTCCTCAAGCCCGGCAGCCGCGTCCTGCCCAAGACGGAAGGCAAGGTCTCCCGGGCGGCATACCGGCCGGGCTGGCAACGCCTCGGCGCCCGACTGATCATCCTCGGCCTGATCGGCGGCGGGAGCTACAGCTACTCGCAGGACCCGCAGCACACCCTCCACGCCCTGGAGTACGGCGGTACGGGCGCGGCCGGCCTGACCGCGGCCGGTGCCATCGCGTACGCCCTGTGGAGCAAGGAGCGACGGGAACTGATGCGCGAATGGGTCAGGCCCCTGCACCTCGCACTCGCAGGACCACTGGACATACCCGAACAGAGCGACCCCCGCCGATACCTGCACATCCCGCTGAACTTCTCCGACGACGACGCCAAAATCCGCATCGACCTCCCGGTGGACCTCAAATTCAACGAGTCCGCCGTGGCCGAGCTGATCGTCAAGAAACTCGCCCTGGAAGGTGTCTCCTTCTCCTGGAAATATGCGGGCAAGGCCCCCTACGTCCTGATTAAAAAAGCGCTCCGCCCGCCGAACAAGCTCCTCTTCAAAGACCCCGCAGTACGCGAACTCGTCAGCCGGGCCCCCGAACCGGCACCACTGATCGGCCTCGGCAGCGGCAACAGAACCGTCTCCGTCAACCTCGACGACGACTCCCCGCACGTCCTGGTGGCCGCCGGCACCGGCGGCGGCAAGTCCGTCATCCTGCGCACCATCGCATCCCAGCTGATCCGCAACGGAGCCCTCACCTACATCCTCGACTTCAAACGCATATCGCACCCCTGGGCCCGCGGCGTGCCCGGCGTAACCTACTGCCGCGACATCTTCGAGATCCACGACGCCCTGATCCACCTCGGCGCCGAAGGCCGCCGACGCATCGGCCTGGCCGACCAGCTCGGCATCGACGCCGACCTCTCCCAAGTCGGGCCCCGGATAGCGATCCTCCTCGAAGAAGTCAACGCCACCATGAAACAGCTCGCCCGCTACTGGGAGAAGGTCAGGGAGAGGGACGACCCCAAAACCTCCCCGGCCATCGACGCCCTCGCCGAAATTCTCTTCATGGGCCGCCAAGTACGCCTGCACGTCCTGCTCGTCGCCCAGTCCGCCACCGCCCGCGCCCTCGGCGGCCCCGAAATGCGCGAGAACTTCGCCACCCGCATCCTCGCCCGCTACACCCAGAACGCCTGGCGCATGCTCGCCCCCGAAGTCCACCCCGCCCCGAAAAGCACCCGCCACACCGGCCGCGCCCAAGTCGTCCTCGGCGGCATCGCCCACGAAACACAAGTCCTCTTCATGACACACGCCGAGGCCCATGCCTGGGCAACGGGCAGCAGCGCCGCCGGCCCGACCGTGACACTGACGAAGACCGTTCCACCACCCGTCAACACCCCCGCCCCAACAGCCGCCACACCGCCCGGAGCAGCCGCCTTGACGGCGCCACCAGCCAGCACCGGAGTACCTGCCCAGACGAAACCTTCATCCCCGGTGAATGCTCCGAGCGGAACGGTCCCGCCACCCGCCGCAGCCCCTCCAGCTACGACACCCGCTGCTGCCATCCCAGCGGCAACGACGGCTGCGCCGCCCGGCACAAGAAACCCGAAGACCGCACCGGCGAGCCCAACAGCACCCACCGGCACAGAGCCTCCAGCCCCCGCGGAAGCACCGGCTGACGAAATGGTCGGGCTGCGCCAGGCTCAGCAGAAATACCTGCCGGACATCACCCTCACCACGCTGCGATGGGCACGGGCGAACGACCCCGACTTCCCCGACGCGACCGGCAAGCGGGGCGCGGAACTCCTCTACCAGGCATCGGACCTGCGCCGATGGGCTCGCAATCGGCCTCGGGCCGGGGCCGATAAATCCGATGCCTCTCCGTGAAGCGATCGCGCTGTTCCGATGACGGAAGGGCGTGCCTTGGCTGCACCGCCGGTGCTGGCGGTGATGTCTACTGTCGTGCTCATGTTCGTCAGGCGGTCGCGATGCGGAAGTCGCACGCATGCTTCGGATGAGACCGCCGAGCGGTCATCGCAATGAAGCCCGCTCGCCCCAGGTGCCTCCTCAATGGGACGCTGCGGACATGGAGTTCCTCTGCTACCACCGCGACCGGACCGGCTCCCTACCGCTGCGCGAGGAGTTGCTCGAAGAGCATTGGGCCTATATGGACCGGTACGCGGAGGAGATGATCGCCCGGGGGCCGACCTTCGCCGACGACGGTGACACACTCACCGGAAGCGTGCACATCGTCGATCTGCCCGATCCCGCCGCTGCCCGCGCATTCGCCTTTGATGAGCCGAACTACCAGGCCGGCGCCTACCGGGACGTGCTGTTGCGGCGGTGGCGCAACACGTTGGGACGCACCATGTGGGACTTCCCCGGCTGCCGGACCGACGGCAACCGGTACCTGGTGCTCGGCCTCGCCACGGGGCAGGCCGCCGACCTCGCACTGCCGCCCGACCAGGACGAACTGATCGCCTATGGGCCGCTGCTGTCCGACGACGGCGCCATCTGGCTGGGCACGGCAGCGTTGGTCCGGGCCCAGGCCCCGGACACGGCACGCGCCATCCTGACCCCGGACCTGTACGCCGACATCGAGGTGCACAACTGGCAGTTCGGTGGGCGGCCGTCATGAACAAGGGCGGCCAGGCCGACGCCACCGCCGTGACGTTACGCTCCGTAGACGCAGTGGCCGCCAGCAGGGAATATTTGAAGTGGCCACGCCGGGGAGCTGAAAAAGTGGCCACGGGCGGGGAAATCTGGCCGCTGTCACACATGCGAACAGATCTTTCTGATCTTGACGTCGATGGTCTGGTTGTGACCGGGCAAATGGGCGGGTGAACACTCCTGCCAGGGCGCGGCGGCCGTGCCATCGAAGCTGAGCTGGTTCTGCCATGCTGAAAGGGCAGTTCTGATGATCGCTTGACCGGAGGGCATCTGCATGCTGACGACCCGCTTCG
The DNA here is from genome assembly GCF_039521185.1 of Streptomyces blastmyceticus. Classification (NCBI taxonomy): domain Bacteria; kingdom Bacillati; phylum Actinomycetota; class Actinomycetes; order Kitasatosporales; family Streptomycetaceae; genus Streptomyces; species Streptomyces blastmyceticus. The sequence goes on from NZ_BAAABW010000013.1 coordinate 449,967, forward strand.
TCCCGGGCGCACCGAATTGGCTCGATCTCGGCGTTCCCGATGTTGACGCCGCCACGGCGTTCTACTTCGCACTGTTCGGCTGGACCTTCCAGTCGGCTGGCCCGGAAGCCGGCGGCTACGGCTTCTTCCAGCTCGACGGCAAGACGGTGGGCGCGGTCGGTCCGTGCCAGGAGGAGGGCGCGGGCCCGGCCTGGACGCCGTACTTCCTCACTGCGGACGCGGATGCCACCAGCAAGGCGGTGGAGCAGGCCGGCGGCCGGATTCGGACCGCGCCGATGGACGTCTTCACCGCCGGTCGGCTCGCGACATTCACCGACCCGACGGGCGCCGACTTCGCCGTCTGGCAGCCGGGCGACGTCAAAGGCCTGGAAGCGGTCATGGAGCCGAACACACTGTGCTGGACAGAGCTCTACACCACCGATGCCGCCGCCGCCCAGGACTTCTACCGCAGCGTGTTCGGCTGGACCTACCAGGACATGACGATGGGCGGGGAACTGCTCTACAGCGTCGCCTCCGCGCCCGGCGCCGGCAGTGGGGACGACACCGCGCACGGCGGCATCCTCCAGCTCCAGCAGATGCACCTGGATGCCGGCTCGACGTCGGAGTGGCACCCGTACTTCGGCGTCACCGACTGCGACGCGATGTACCACACCGCCACCCAGCTCGGCGCCACGCCGCTGATCGCGCCGATGGACGCGGCGGGCATCGGCCGCCTGGCGATGGTGATGGATCCGGCCGGCGCGCCCTTCGCACTGCTCAAAGGGGAACCGAAGACGGCCTGAGGCCCCCTCCTGGCAGGCGTCCACGATGCGCTCGGTTTGCCCTACTGAGCGTTCCAGCATCTCTCGGATCGGAGATCTCGGCCGGGACCGAGTTATTGGTACCGTCCATGCCGGGTGATCCCGTCACGGCCACCGCGCGATCAAGATAAATGAACCTCCGATGCTGCGGTGGCGGTCTGGGCCCGCACGAGATCTGGTGAACCAGCAGGGTGTACGGGATGCGGACAACTCAGTGCGTGGTGCCGTAGCCGCTATGTACGGAGCCTCGCCGACGTCACGCTCGCAGGCTGGCCTCTGCGCATCGACTTGTCCGTACGCCGCCTGTACTGCGAAAACACGACCTGCCCGAAGGCGACCTTCGCCGATCAGGTGCCGGAGCTTACCGTGCGCTACCAGCGGCGGACACCGCCGTTGCAGCGCATGGTGGAGGACGTCGGCGTGGTGCTGGTGGGAACATCGCCCGGACTGACCACCACGCTGACCAGCACCGCCAGCGCGCGACCGCTCTGGAGACCCGGGCCCGGCGCCTGCCGGGCTCACTCGGCGAGCGCATGCGCGGCAGCGGCCCGGCTGCGTGAGGTCGCCGACGAGCACGAGCAGCCCCGCCTCAGGGCGGACGCCGAGGGCCTGGTCAGGGTGGTCCACCAGAGGATGTCGACGGAGCGGTTGCCCAGCTCCAGGCCGTGGTCGAGGTCGCGGGCCTGGAGATGTGCGGTCCCCACGATCGCCGGCCGCATGCCGACGGAGCGGGTGAAGACCCCGGGCTGCATGGCGACGGCCTGCTGGTTCCAGGCCAGGGCGGCCTGGGGGTTCTTCAGGTCCCTGAAGACCTCGGCGGCATCGGCGGACAGCCGCGCGTGGTGATAGAAGTCGATCCATCCCGGCTCGTCGCCGCTGTCCTCACGCGTTCGCTCAAGGAGGTTTTCGGAGGCTGCCAGGGCCCGGGAGGCGGCCCGCTCGTCTCCGGTCCGCGCGTGAGCGTGGGCTTCGATGAGCCTGGTGAAGGCCAGTACCCGGGGCACGGCGTCGTGCTTGGCGCGTTCGAAGGCGCCCTGGGCCATATCGATGGCTTCCTCGGCGAACCCGCGCATGAGGGACTGCATGGCCATGGTCGTCAGGACATAGCAGCCGAGCTGGACGTCCCCGCCCGCGCGGGCGAGGCGGAGGGCCTGGATGAAGTGCTGCTGGGCCACTTCATGCTGGCCGACGTCGAAGGCCGTCCACCCGGCGAGGCGGGAGAGTTCGGCGGTGACGGAGAACAGTTCGCGGCCGACCTCGTCGGAGAACGAGCCCTGCAACAGCGGGACGGCCTGCTGTTCCAGGCAGGTGGTGACGGAGTTGGCCCGCCAGTTCCCGCCTCCGTATTTGGAGTCCCAGCGGCGGGCCCCGTCGGCAGCGTCCCGCAGCTCCTCCAGGTCCAGGCGACCGACCTGCGTCCCGCCCCGGTGATGAGCGGTGCCGTCGGCGGGGGTGACGAGCCAGCGGGTGACGGGTGTGGTGAACGCGGAGAGCGCGAAGCTCGATCCGGTCAGGAAGTCGCGGCGGTTCACACTGCTCCAGAACGAAGTGGCGACGCGGACGGCGTCGGCGGGTTCCCGGGGGAAATCCAACCCCCAGGTCCGCCTCCGGTGTCTCGGCCTTGCCCATGCCGATCTCCGCTAACGAGACGGGGCGGCCAAGCCGTTCGCCGATGGCCTGGGCGAGGAGGCGGGGGACCGGCCGTTTCGGGGTCATACCCCGGCGACACCAGTTCGCGATGGAGGTATGAGAGCGCGAGCGCGGCATCGGTGGATGCTTGTGACGGGTGGTCACACCCTTGCCGGATGCGCTTGTAGTCCCGTATGGGCTGTCGAGAGGTTCCGCCATCGAGGGCTGGCTCCGAGTGCTGCGGTGACCAGGGCGTGGATGGTGACCAGGCACAGCGCCATGCGGTAGAAGGTCTGCTGGAGCGGGACGAGCCACAGGTGGCGCAAGCTCTCGTTGTCCCTGCGCAGGGCATAGGCGGCGAGGACGAGTTGGGCGAGGCTGAAAATAGCCCAGGTGTACGCCGGGACGGGCGTGATCCCGGAGGTGAGCCCGTACAGGGCGGCGGCGTCCATGAGGGGCGCTGCGAGCGGCAGGGCGAGCTGGAACAGGAGCAGGTAGGGGAGGGTGCGGCGGCCGAGGCGGCCGGCGATGCCGGCTTCCATGACGGCGTGCCGGTGCTTCCAGATGGACTGCAGGGTCCCGTAGGCCCATCGGTGGCGTTGGTGCCAGAGGTCCTGGATGGTCGTGGGGACGTGAGTGCGGGCGTGTGCGTCGCTTCGGTAGACGACGCGCCAGCCGGCCCGGCACAGGGCCATGGCGATGTCGGTGTCTTCGGCGAGAGTGTCGGCGCTGATGCCGCCGCAGGAGGCCAGTGCTGACCGCCGGAAGGCTCCGATGGCTCCGGGAACGGTGGGACTGGCGCCGGCCAGGTCGAACAGCCGACGTTCCAGGCCGAAGCTCATGACGTATTCGAGGTGTTGCCACAGGGGCAGCAGGCCCTTGCGGTTGGCGACCTTCGTGTTGCCGGCCACCGCGCCGACCGACGGATCGTCCATGGCGGCGGCCAGGCGTGCCACCGCCCCCGGGGCGATCACCGTGTCCGCGTCGACCATGAGGACCACGTCGTGCACGGCGTGGGCGACGCCTGCGTTCAGGGCTGCCGGCTTGCCCTGATTGGGCTGGGTCACGACGCGCACCCTGGGGTCCGTCACGGTGCGGGCTGCTGCCGCAGTGTCGTCGGTGGAGCCGTCGTCGACCACGACGATGTCGATGTCGGGACAGCCGCCGTCCAGCAGAGCACGTACGCAGAAGGCAATGGTCTCCTGCTCGTTGTGGGCGGGGATGACGGCGGAGACGCGGGCCTGAGGCTGGGGCAGTGCCCGGGTTCTGGTGCGCCTTCGGTGTGCTGCTGCGGCCGCAGTGAGCAGGAGCAGGCGCGCCATGGTGAGCACAGCCACCGCGTACAGCAGCCAGGCGACAGCGGGGGGAACGGCAACGGCTACTTGGATCAGGTCGATCAGGGCGGTGCCGTACCAGCGGTCGAGCCGTGTGGCCGGGACGGTCTGGGGCGGCAGGCCGACCGCCTCGGTCAGGGTAGTGAAGCGGTATCCGCGTGCCTTGAAGGTGTCGATGAGCTGCCCCAGGGCCGCGACGGTCCGGGACCGGTCGCCGCCGCCGTCGTGCAGGAGGACGACGGCTCCCCGGCCGTCCTGCGGCGCGGCGCCGCGCACGATGTCCTGGGAGTTTCGTGCCTTCCAGTCGAGGCCGTCCTGGGTGGACAGGACGGTCAGGTAGCCGAGTGCGCCGGTGCGCAAGGCGGCGTGCCAGTCGCGGTTGTTGACCGCGTCGGGCATGGAGGAGTACGGCGGCCGCAGCAGCGTCGTGTTCTTGCCGGTGGCTCCGGCCAGGACGGCACGGCTGGCGGCGAGCTCCAGGCGCATCTGCCAGACCGGCGCGGAGGCCAGGTCTGCGTGGGTGAAGGTGTGCAGGCCGACTTCGTGTCCAGCGGCAGTCTGTGCCCGGACCAGCTCAGGGTGTTCCGCCATGTGCCGGCCGATGACGAAGAACGTCGCCGGTACCCGCTTGGCGGCGAGCAACCGGAGGATCCGCGGGGTCCAGACGGGATCCGGGCCGTCGTCGAAGGTGAGCGCCACCGTGCCCGGGCGCACGCCCAGGCTGACCGGAGGGCCGTACCGGGTGTCGACGACAGGCCCGCCGCCCGACACGGAATGCGGCACCAGACCGTCCGGCTCCCGCTCCTGGGTGGTACCCGGTTCACCGACGCCGCGCAGGATCGAGGTCGCCAGGAACAGGGCCGCCAGAAACACCGTGAGGACACCAGCCAGAACCCACCAGTGCCCGCGGGGCGAGATCGCCCTCACCGCAGGGGAAGCGTGCGGACAGCCTGGACCGGGCCCGTTGCCGGTGCCTTGGGGTCGGCGTACAGCACGCCCCCACCCAAGGCGAGGACACACAGGCACAAGACGCACACCACCACGCCCACGGCGGTCACGATCCTGCGACGGTGGCCGCGCGGGTCATCGAACACGGACGGGGTGAGCTTTGAACACGGCGGGCTGAGAAAATCGTTGATCACGTCACCGGATGCTAGGGATCGTCTGCAAGCGCTTCCCACGACGCGTGGACATTCCCCCGCACGAACGAGTCGCATAGGCGCGACTTGACGGCGGACGCGCTCGAACGGGGCGACTTCGGCGAATCGGCTCGCTTCGGCGCCCGATGGTTCGAATACTCATGCCAGGGTAACGGCGGGCAGTCCACGACCGCTTGGAGGTGAAGGACCCATGACCGCCCGGACAAGCCTGGCCACCGTGGAACTGACAGGACCAGTGCCGGCCTCACCTGCCGGTACGACACACGCCCCAGGCCCCGACGCCCGCGGGGGTCCTTCCCTCCGATTACCTCAACCCGCTGAACCGCGACCACACCTGCACCAGCACCCTGAAAGACGTCTCGATCGCCCGCACGGCGACCTCGGAAGGCAACGGCGCCGGGGAGACCGGTTCAACTTCCGTAGCCTGCACACCATCAGGACCATGCCCGTCCGCAGCACCGGCAAGAGCGACCTGCACTGAACCCGGCGACCGGCTGCGGCGCACGCACCGGCCCGTCGACGCAGATGACGCCACGTCACGCCCTTGCCCCTGCCCAAGCAACCCGCAGGAGTAGATCCCATCCATGGCCGCACCCCCGGACACCGCCTCACCCACCACGCCCGCACCACCCGGACGCCGCTCGCACACCACGCGAAACAGGACTCTCACAGGCCTGGTGTGCGGCCTGCTGGTCCTCGCCGTTCTCGGCTACGCCGGCCTGCGGCTGCATCACAGACTGAACACCATCGACCTGCCGCAGACGAACACGGCACCCCAGGGCGGATACACCCTCACTGTCTACTTCACTCCCAGCGAGGCGTACTACCACAGCCCACAGCGCAGCATCCGCGACCAGATCTGCGCCGGCCAAAATCTGCCGACCAGTTTTCCCACCGACTACCTGGAGCGCGTCGCCCTGGAGGGCTTCGGCAAGACGGCCCGTGGGGACTATCTCGGCTGGGACTTCGACCGGCACTGCTACTTTGCGACCAGGACTCCTCCGGTGGGCTCCCATGAAAACGCCCTGGTGCCCTGGAAGTCCGTCGCCGCCAACCATCTGTCACCGGGCACCCGGATCCGCGTCACCGACTGCGGGCCGGGAGTACCCGCCGAGATCTGCACGCGGGTGAAATCCGCGCAGTGGCGCGTCGACGACCTGTGCAGCATCGGCTGCGACGACGCCAAGCACCTCGACCTGTACATCGGTGAACAGACCCGGGCCGCCATCGAGGACGAAGACTTCTACTTCGTCACGAAAGGCGCCACCATCCAGGCCAGCACACCCGAAGAGCTGCGCTGATGGCCTGGTCGAGCGGGACCGTGGTCAGCCGGCTCGTTTCACGGATCGACGCCTGCATCGGCCGCAAGAACGATGGCGTCGTGCCGGGACCGGCACCGACGGCCCTTCCAACAGGCGCACGAACTACCGCTGTTTCCTCGACGGCGCGCCCGGACACGCCGGGGCCGGAAACCGTACTGGCCCGCCGACGTCTCGATGCGTTGGATGCCTTTCGCGGCTCCCTCGTTGTTCTGCGCATCTTCATCGGCAGCCAGGTGGCGGAGATCGCGGCTCCCGCCCTGCTGCACACGAACGGCTTTGGGCTGACGGTCGCCGACTTGGTCCTGCCCGGATTCCTGTTCATCATGGGCATGACGGTGCCGGTGTCCATGTCGACCTTTCTCCGGCCGTCGGCCGCACACGATCCCGGCGGACCGGACAGACGGCCTCATCTGCTGCGCATCGCGCGCCGCACCGCTTTGCTGTACGCGATCGGCATGTTGCTCAATGCGTACCCGTTCCTGCCTGAGGTACTGGAGCACTTGCGGTTCGCCGGCGTGCTGCAGCGACTGGCCGTCGTGTACCTGGCGGTGTCGCTGCTGTACATCACGTGCGCCTGGTCAATGCTGCCCGCCGGCAGCCCGACAGCCTCCGAGGGCAAGGCTGCGACACCCGCCGGCGCGCCCCACCACCGTGCGGTCCGCTTCCTGGCCCGGGCGTCCCTGCTGGGCGGGTTCCCCATCCTGGGTGTCGCCTTCTGGATCGTGGCGACATACACCTTCCACAACCCGTGGCCCGAATGCGCCCACGTCCATGCACTGACGCGGGACTGCTCGCTCGAGTCCTACATCGACACAAACATGTGGGGCGTTGAACGCAACTTCGATGGCGGCAAGTTCGACCCGGAAGGCCTCATGTCGACCTTGGTGGCAGTGGCCAACTGCTGGGCAGGTCTCGTCATCGGCATGGACATCATCCGGAACAAGCCGCGTTACAACGCCATCCCCAGCGTTCGCAGGCGCGCGTCCCTGCTGATCGCCGTCGGCGTGATGTGCGCCGGGGGCGGCCTCGCGCTGAGCCTGGTCATCCCGATCAGCAAGCAGCTGTGGACTCCGTCGTATGCCCTCGTGACCATCGGAATCATGACCGCCGGCTTCGGCCTGGTTCTACTGACGTTCGACGGCGGGCTGTGGCCTTCTCCCAGCCCGGCCGGCGCTGGCAGGCCGGGCGCGACGAGTCGCCTCAGACACCGGCCCTCCTCGACCTGGACGGGCATGACCGCCACCGCCCGTCGGCGGATCGCCCCCGTGGGCGACATCCTGGTGGCCCTTGGCCGCAACCCACTGTTCTTCTACGTCCTGTCCGAGCTCGTCATCACCACCCTGGATTACATTCCGGTCCGCTACCACGGCAAGGAAGAGACCGTGTGGAGCGTATGCGCCGAGGCCGGCCTTACCCCATGGATGCCTGCACCGCTGGCAAGCATCGTGTGGGCATTGCTGTGGCTGTTGCTCTTCTACGTCCCGCTCGCGCGGCTGCTCACGTCACGTGGGTGGTACATCCGGGTGTGACGGCAGCTGCGGGCACAGCATCCCGCACTTTCCAGCTGGAACGCGCGGAATGCCTCGCTCAGCGATGTCCCCGTACAGATCTGCCCCGCGGATCTCCGCGAGCAGCTCCTCGTCGAAGAGCCAGCCACGACGGTATCCCGCCAGGAACCGAACGTCCTCCAACTCCGCCGCCGCCGGCTCGCACCGCACACCTCATAGTGACGGCGCAGCCGTGGATGCGAATGTTATGCCGATCTCTGCCAGTGGTGAGGAGGGAAGCGGGGGAGCAGGCAGCCACGAGCTTGTGGACCACCGCAGCCTGAAGCCGAACGGCGACATCGCCCGGCCCGCCCCCGGCACCGACGAACGCGATGGCAACATCAAGGCCGAGACCGAATGGCTGCTGCTCGTCACCCAGGCATACGCCAACAGCGACGTCGTCCGCACGACCACCCACGAGACCGCACACGCAAAGGAAACCGTCCCACAGCATGAGCGATCCGCTGTCCTGCCCCGAGTTCCTCCAAAACCCCTACCCCTTCTACGACGAACTCCGGGCGGCGGCCCCCGTGACCCCGGTGACCACCGGCTCCGCAGGCAGGCCCAGCTACCTGGTCACCGGCTATGCCGAGGCGAAGGCGGCGTTCACGGACCCGCGACTGTCCAAGGACACCGCACGGTTCTTCGCCGACCGCCCCTCCAACCGCAACCTGCACCCCGCAGTCGCGCACAACATGCTCGCCACCGACCCACCCCAGCACACCCGGCTGCGCCGCCTGGTGACCAAGGCATTCACCACCGCAGCCGTCGACCGCCTGCGCCCGTTCATCGAGCACACTGCCGACCAGCTCCTCGACGACCTCCCGAAGGCCGGCGAGGCCGACCTCGTCACCGCTCTCGCCATCCCGCTACCGGTCACAGTGATCTGCCAGATGCTCGGAGTACCCGAGAACGACCGCGCACAGGTCCGCACCTGGTCGAACGACCTCTTCGCCGCCGGACAGCCCCAACGTATCGACGCCGCCTCCCACGCCGCGGCCGACTACATGGCCGGCCTCATCGCGGCCAAGCGCCACGCCCCGGACGACAGCCTCCTGCACGACCTCATCACCGTCCACGACGAAGGAGAGCAGCTCAGCGAAGACGAACTCATCTCCCTCGCCGTCCTCCTGCTCATCGCCGGCCACGAAACCACCACCAACTTCATCGGCAACGCCATCCTCGGGCTCCTCCAGCACCCCGAACTCCTCGACCGCCTACGCGCCAACCCCGGCCGGATCAGCAGCATGCTGGGCGAACTGCTGCGCTACGACTCGCCCGTCGGCATCGCCACCTTCCGGTACAGCACCCAGGCACTCACCCTCGGCGAGACCGAGATTCCCGCCGGCGTCCCGGTGCTCATCTCGCCCGGAGCAGCCAACCGAGACCCCGCCCAGTACCCGGGTCCCGACCATCTCGACGCAGACCGTGATGCCAGGGGACACCTGGCATTCGGTCACGGCATCCACCGCTGCCTGGGTGCGCCACTGGCCCTCGCCGAGGCAGAGATCGCCCTCCGCGCGCTCCTGACCCGGTTCCCTGAGCTTCGCCTCGCGGTGTCGTCCGAAGAGCTTCGGTGGCGGCACACGCGACTCATGCGGGGCCTGGAGTCCTTGCCGGTGCTCACGCTTTGACGTTGAGGGCGGAGCTGGTTCCAGCAGGACCCAGGTCGCCCTCGTGCCACTGGCCTGCCGGGATCATGAGGTGCTTGTTCTCTCCGAGGCGTAGGTGTGACAGAACGAACGGTCCGGACAGGTCGCGGCGTCCGGGCGTAGCTACGGGGAGAGGTCCACCGTCAGGACGATCCGGCTGTCCGCAGCTCTGGACAGCGGACAGTCGGCCAGGGCGTGACACGGCCGGTCGGTCTTGATCCGCCCGTGGCTGAAGGCTCCGTACAAAGCTCCGTGCCCGCAGCGCTGTTCGGGTGCGAGCGCGAGACCGACCAGAGTCCGCACCGGTCCGTCCGCGCACAGCAAGGCGTCGCACAGCTCGGTGGTTCCGGGCTCGGAGAGGGTGACCGTCCCCCGGCCCGGCGGCCGGGGGACGGTTATCTGTACCGGTCCGCGGGCGGCGCCGTTACGGTTTACGGGCGACGACGGCGACGGAGTCGAGCAGGTCGACCTCTTGCCGGATCCGCTCCTGTTCGCTCCACTCCTTGACGAATTCCTGGGCGGCCTCCGGGTGCAGTTCCTTCAGGGCTTCCGGGTCGCCGACCAGGCCCGTCCAGTAGCGGTACCAGCCCTCCCACGTCCGGTCGCGGATCGAGGTCACGTCCGGGTCGGTGAAACCGGCTTCGAGGAGCTGCCGGGCGTAGGCCCGCCGGTCGTACCAGTTGGCGTCGGGCACGCTGAACCTGTACAGGCTGAGGCGCTTGGTCCTGAAGGTGTCGCGGGGGGTGTCGCCGCTCAGCGGAATGGTGTCGATGGCGGCCAGGACGCCGCCGGGTTTCAGGACGCGCAGCGCCTCCTTGAGGAAGGTGCTGCGGGGGTGGAAGTGCAGGGCGGAGTCGAGGGCGACGACGCGGTCGAAGATGCCGTCCTCGAACGGGAGTTCAGTGGCGCTGCCGACGAGGAACTCCGCCCGTTCCCGAAAGCCTTCCGACTCGGCCTGTGCACGAGCACCGTCGACATGACGAGGCGTCACCTCCAGCCCGTGGACCTTGTGGATCCTGTTTCCCCGTAACCAGGCGAAGTCCTGTTCCCCGTAGCCGAATCCCACGTCGAGGACGGTGTGGCCCGGCTTGAAGCCGGCGATGTCGGCGAGCTTGAGGGCGAGGTCCTCGCCGGCCCGGTCCGGATCCCTGGTGCCGTCCTCCCAGTAGCCGATGTTGATGTAGCGGGTGGTGCGGTGCGCGAACTGCCTCTCAGGGTCGGCGAGTTCGTAGAGCCGTCTGACGCGGGTGTCCGGATCGGACGTCGTGACGGCCTGGATGGCCTTGCCGATCGACTGTACTTTTCTCAGCATGACGAACCTGCCCTTCGTAGAGGATCCAGGGATTCGCACGGGGGGTGGAGGCGTCGGAGGGGCGGCGGGCACCGGCCGCCGGTGTGGTGGCAGGGCACCGCCGTGCGCCTGTCTGCCTGCTTCCAGCAGAACCCATTCCGTTTATGGAAACCCTTAGTACTACAGCTGGTTGTTCACGTGACGTGATGGCGGTGGGCTCGTTGCTCGCGGTCTGCTGAGCGAGGTGCCGCGCAGGCCCCAGGCATGGGCGGCGCCCTCGGTGCCTGTCACGGCCTCGACATCCCTCTCGTCTTCGGCAACCTGGACCGAGGCCAGCCTGCCACGCTGATCGGTGAAGCGCCCTCCCTGGAGGCAGAGGCCCTGTCCACCCACATGCGCGCCGCCTGGACATCGTTCGCCGCCCACGGCGGCCCCGGCTGGCCCGCGTACGACACCGATCAGCGCCTCGTTCAGCTCTTCGACACCCGACCGACTGTCACCGCCTAACAGATTCCCGTATTGCCGCTGATCAGCCGGTAGCGCCAGTCGGCCGGGACGGAGAGACGCGCACATGCCAGTCAGGCGACGGCGCGGTCCGGCCGGTGGTCGAGCTGGACGACGTCCGGCGCAGGATAGGCGGCGCAGGCGGTGGTGAAGCGGCGGCGGTCGTCGGCGTATCGGGCGGCGTAGACAGTGCCGTCGGGCTCGACGGAACGGCGGGGGTGCGGGGTTCGTCATTGGTAGCCCTCAGTCCGCGGAGCGCTGGTCTGGGTGTGAGGTGATGGGGTGGTCTTCGGCGCGAGCGCAGGCTTCGGCCTCGGTGCGAGCCGATCCGCGGGCGGGGCGGGCGCGTTCGCTTTGACCGGGCAGGGGTGATGGTGCAACTGCACGAATGTCGCGCTCAGCACGACCGGCAGTACGAGCCGCCCGCCGCCACCGGCCGCGAGCCGTCCCCCACTCAGGGACGGGGAACCCTTCATGGGCCGATGCCGGCTCACGAGGCGAGGACCGCGGCGAGCTCGCCCGGCCGGGCGGCGAACGGGCTGTGGCTGCCGGGCAGGGTATGCACAGTGAATGGGTTACCGGGGAAGACCCGGTCGGCTTCCGCGATCATCAGGTCCTGCGCGGCCGGTGCCAGCGCCCGGTCCTCGGCGCAGCGCAGGAAAGTTCGTGGAATTCGTCCCCACCGTGCCGCGGTCAGGGTGACCGGAGCCGTCGGGATCGCCAGGGGCAGATCAGGGCTCAGCGCGGCTCGCCACCGGTCAAAGCGGTCCAGGGGGGTGTCGTGGTAGTGGGTTTCCCGCAGTTCGTCAAGGTAGGCGGGATCCGGTGAGAGCGGATTGATCCGTACGGCGCCCAGGGCCTCGGGGTCGCCGAGGTTCAGGTTCTGGCCCAGCGCGGTGGCGTTCTCGGGTGAGCCCAAGTAGTCGAAGAACCGCGGCCGCCCGCCCGGGACGAACGCGGACAGGTAGACGATCCGGTCCACCAGCTCGGGCGCCCGCTCCGCGGCCAGGGACGCGGGACCGCCGCCCGCGCTGTGCGCGACGAGCACGACAGTGCGATGGTGACGCACCTGGTGCAGGACGCTCAGTACTGCCTCGGCGCAGTCGTCCATCGTCAGGGTGGCGAGCTGTGACTTCTCGGTCAGCAGGCCCGGCTGGCCGGGCAGCAGGTATCCGGTGGGCAGGGGTGCGTCGAAGCCGTGCCCCGGCATGTCGACGGCCACGCTTGCAGCGCCCAGTCCGGCCAGCGCGCGCTGCGTCGCCGCCCACTGTCCGGAGCTGTGCCAGGCGCCGTGCACGAAAACGAAGACGGTGTCGGTCAGAGATACGTTCTTCATGGCTCCATTCCAGACAGAAACCACAGCGCCATCCATTCATAGATCTGATAAGCGGCATGGCGATATCTTTGAAGTATTGCCAGAAGTCGATGGGATGGAGGGCGGGTCATGGAAGCGCGACACCTGCGGTACGCGGTTGCTCTCGCCGAGCACGAACACTTCGGCCGGGCGGCCGGCGAGCTGGGCATCGCGCAGCCGCCGCTGTCCAAGCAGATCGCCGACCTGGAGCGCGAGGTCGGGGCCCGGCTGTTCGACCGCACACGTCAGGGGGTGTTCCCGACCGCCGCCGGCGAAGCGTTCCTCGCGCGGGCGCGCCGGGCGCTCGACGAGATCGCGGCGGCCACGGTCGACGCGGGCCGGGCCGCGCGCGGCGAGACGGGACGTCTGCGCCTCGGCTTCATCGCCTCGGCACTGCTCGACCCGCTGCCGGGCATCCTGAGCCGGTTCGGCCGTGAACGGCCCGACGTGAGACTGGAACTGCACGAGATGGCAACCAGCCGCAGCAGCCCAGCTCTCGTCGCCGGGGAGCTGGACGTGGCCCTCACCCTCGGCCCCCCACGGGGTGCCGGAGCCGAGCATCTCGTGTCCGTCCCGATCCGACGCGACCACGTGATCGCTGTGGTAAGTACGGCGCACCCGTACGCGGGTCAACAGTCGGTAAGTGCCGATCAGTTGCGGCGACAGCCGCTGATCGTGTCGGCCGGCGAGGACGAGCCCGCTGTAGTCGCCGTACTGCGCACCCTGCTGGGCACGGACTCATCGGCTCTCGGCGGTGCGACCGTCGCGAGGGACGTACACACGATCATCGGCCTCGCCGCCTCGGGCGTGGGCATCGGCCTGGGGCCGTCCCGCATGAGGGCGGTCCCGCGTCCGGGAGTGCGGTTCTGTGAAGTGACCCCGCGCACGCCGCTGCCCGATCTCGTCCTGTCCTTCGCGGCCCGCGATCACTCCCCGGTGCTGCGCGCCTTCCTCGACACCATCCGGAAGAACTGCCCCGACGTCGGTGCCGCGCTCAACGACCGGCTCCGGACCCACACTTGATTCGGGCCGGTCATCCCTTCGCATGCGCGTGTCCGGCCTTCCGGTACGGGTCGGCCTCGGTGAGGCGCACGGCGTACACGAGCGAGTCTCAGAACGTTGCGTCGCCCCGCATGCCCGGCACCGTCACCGCTCGCCTCAGTCACCGAAGAGGCCGAGCGCAGACCTGACGGGGCATCCAGGCGTCGGGGCTTGCGCCGGGGGCATCCGCGAAGTCCCCAGGATCGGCGTGACCGCGTCCAGCAGTGACAGGAATTGGGTGCTGTCGTGGCGGTAGCTGCGGTGAGCGTGACGGCGAGAGGGGTTCCGTGGCGGTCGACGATCACGTGGTGCTTGGAGCCGGGACGGGCCCGGTCGACGGGTGAGGGGCCGACAGGGTCCCCCCTTTGAGCGCCCGGACATGCGAGCCGTCCACGGCGCAGTGGTCCAGGTCCAGCGACTCCGCGCGGCGCAGTTCGGTCAGCAAGGCGGCGTGCAGGCGGGGCCAGACGCCGGCCTCGGTCCAGTCCCGCAGCCGACGCCAAGCCGTCACTCCGGAGCAGCCCACGGTCTCCGCGGGGACATCACGTCAGGCGACACCGGTCCGCAGTACGTACATGACGCCGACGAGTGCGGCCCGGTCCGGAACACGCAGCCGTCCGGGGTGACGGCGGCGCCGCTCGGGAGCGGACGGCAACAACGGTGCCACTCGCTCCCACAGGTCATCAGGAACAAGATCAGCAGGCACCCCGGACACCCTGCCGATCAAGATCGCCAAGCGCAAGACCACAGCGCAACTCATTCTGAAACGATCAGTTATTCCAAGACTCATGCCCCATCGTTCCCTTGCTCCTTGCCCGGCCGAAACCGGACCTTGCGGGGGTGCTGAGGCGGGCGTGACGATGGCGACATGACGCAGCCGGGCGAAGACGCGGGCAGCAGACACAGTGGTCGAGACGGGCACGGCGGACAGGGTGCGACACGGCGTACGGTGCTCGGCGCGGCCACGGTCGGTACGGCGGCTCTCGGACTGCCGTTGGCAGCGGCGATGCCAACGGCCGCGGCCGTACCTGCACAGTCCGGGTCGGCGCGGCACCGGCCCACCGGACAGCCCCCCTCGCATGAACTCCGCGCAATGCTAAGGGAGATCGACCAACGCCGCATCGAGGCGACCGTCCGCAAACTGGTCTCCTTCGGCACCCGGCACACCTTGTCCGCCCAGGACGATCCCGTACGTGGCATCGGCGCGGCCCGCGACTGGCTCCTCGCCGAGCTGCGCCGCTGCGCACAGGCATCCGGTGGGCGGATGTCCGTGGAGCTCCAGTCGTACGTACAGCAGCCCGCGCCCCGTGTCCCGGTGGCGACCAGGATCACCAACGTCGTTGCCACCCTGCGGGGTTCGGTCACGCCCGAGCGGATCTATGTGGTCTCGGGGCATTACGACTCACGGAACAGCGACCCCATGAACGCGACCGGCGATGCACCCGGCGCCGACGACGATGCCTCCGGGGTGGCCGTCGTCCTGGAGCTGGCCCGGGTCTTCGCGACCCGGCGGCCGGCCGCGACCGTGGTGTTCGCGGCGGTGGCGGGCGAGGAGCAGGGACTGTACGGGGCCGGGCACATGGCCCGGACGTACCGGGGCCGACAGGCCGATGTGCAGGGCATGTTCTCCAACGACATCGTGGGCAGCTCGACCGCCGAGGACGGCTCGCGCGACCCGTACACGATCCGGCTGTTCGCCGAGGGGGTTCCGACCTCGGAGACGCCGGAGCAGGCCGAGGTGCGGCGCTCGGTCGGCGGCGAGAACGACTCCTCCTCGCGCCAGCTGGCCCGGTTCGTCCGGGACACCGCCGAGAACGATGCGACGGGGATGCGGGTGCGGGTGGTGTACCGCCGCGACCGCTATCTGCGCAGCGGCGACCACATCCCGTTCCTCCAACAGGCATATCCGGCAGCGCGATTCACCGAGCCCGCCGAGGACTACGCGCACCAGCACCAGGACGTGCGAGTGGTGGAGGGCAAGCAGTACGGGGACCTGCCCGAGTTCTGCGACTTCGGCTTCATCGCCCGGGTGGCCCGGGTCAACGCGGCCGCCCTGCGGTCGCTGGCCCAGGCCCCCGGCACCCCGCGCAACGCGAAGATCCGCACCACCGCCCTCGGCAACTCCACCGAGCTGGCGTGGGAACGTGGCCCGGAGCCGGACCTCGCCGGATACGAGGTGGTGTGGCGGGAGACCACCGAATCGGAGTGGACCCACGTCATCCCCGCCGGGAACGTGACCCGGCACACCGTCAACTTGTCCAAGGACAACGTATTCTTCGGCATCCGAGCGCTCAACCGCTCCGGCCTGCACAGCCCGGTTGCTTTCTGCGCACCCCAGCCGTGAGGCCCCGTGACCGGGGCCTTCCCGGTGCCCTGCAGGACGCGGGACAGGGCGCTGGCTATGTCGACGAGCTGGGCTATATGGAGCTTGACCGCCGCGGCGCCGAACTCCTGTTCCAGGTTTTGACCGAGTGGGAGGAAAAGAACTCGGTGGCGATCGCCTCGAACGAGTCGTTCGGCGGGTGGACCAAGACGTTCACCGACCCGAGGCTCTGCGCAGCCATCGTCGACCGCCTCACCTTCGGCGGCAACATCATCGAGACCGGTACCGACTCCTACCGCCTCCAGCAGACCAGAGCCCAGGCAGAACGATCTCACGCGTGACTACCACTCGCGTGGATGGATTAGCCCGTATGGGTGGTTTGGTCATGTCGACGGAGTCGGCCGTTGCGGCGCGGACAGCCTCCGTTCAACAGCCCGGAAACGGGCTTCAGAACCCGATGTTTCGGGAGGTAACCGAATGGAAGAGATGCCCATCCTGCCTCCGATCCTCGCGCCAGCCGACGAGGTCGTGGGCTTTGAGGAGTGGCGTATGGAGCTGATGGAAGGCGACACGGACTGACCGTTCCGGTCTCGGGCGGCGGGTTCCGTCCAGGGGCCCGCCGCCACAGTGGCGGGGGGAGGGTGTGGAGAAGGTGGCTGACGTGCCCGCACGGCGACAGCCGGCCGATGAGGAGATCCATGGCCGGCTGGTGCCCGACCCGTTCCGGTGGCTGGAGGATGACACGTCGGCGGAGTGCGAGCGGTGGCTGCGTGAGCAGCAGCGGCTCCTCGCCGAGCATGCCGCGGCCTGGCGGGCCGGACCGCTGTTTCGTGCGCTGCTTGGGGGGTTGACGGATTCCGGCGGTGCCGTGGTGCCCGTTGTGTCGTCTCCGGTACTGCGCGGCCGGAGGCGGTTCTTCCTGCGTCGGTGTGCCGGGCAGGACCTGCCCGTGCTGTTCACCGCGCTGGACGGGGAGGACGCCGGGGCGGAGCATGTGGTGCTCGACCCGATGCGCCTGGACCCGTCGGGACGCACGATCCTGTCGGCGTGGCGCCTGTCGTGGTCCGGCCGGCTGCTGGCCTTCCAAGTGGATGTCGGCGGTGCGGAGGAGCCTGTCCTGCAGGTTCTGGACGTGACGGACGGCCAGATGGTGGGCCAGCCGCTGGCCCCGGGGCTCCGCAGCCCCGTTGCCTGGCTCGCCGACGACACCGGCTTCTACTACGTGACCGGGGGACCCACCGAGGTCCGCAGAGTGCGGCTGCACCGTATCGGGGACGATGGCGCGCACGATCCGGTCGTCTTCGAGACGCAGATGCGGCACCTGTCCGTCTCCCTCGGCCCGGAGGGCCGCTGGCTGACGGTCAGCGCCGCGCCGGGCGCCCAGACCGGCAACATCCTCCACCTGGCCGACCTGGCCCAGGGCCCGGCCGGCCCGCGTGGGCCCGCAGCCCCGGAGTTCGTGAGGGTCCACGATGGCACCGCCGACGGCAGCAGCGCCCTGATCAAAACAGGCCCACGGGGCCTTCTCTACGGCATCACCAACGCCGGGGCGCCGCTCGGCCGGGTGTGCCTCATCGACCCGGCCGACCCTCGCTCAACAGCATGGACCACCCTCGTCGAGACCGCCCCCGGCAGTCTGCTGTCCGCCTGCACCGCCCTGACCGACCCCAGCAGCTCACAGGTGCAACTGCTGGTGAGCACGGTCAGCAACGGTGTCCCGCGGCTTTGCCTGCATGACCTGACAGGCCGGAAGCTCACCGACATCACCACCCCGGGAAGCGGCCCGGGCTCCATCAGCGCACTGAGCACACCGCCAGGGGACACAGACCGGCTCTGGTTCACCTACACCGACTTCACCACCCCGCCAGCCGTCCACCGGCTCACCCTGCCACAGGGACAGTGCCAGCCGGAGACCGGACACCCGCCCGCCGGGAGCACCTCCCCGTCCCGGCATGAACGCCCAGCCGTACGGCAGATCACCTACCGCTCCGCGGACGGCACGCCTGTGAGCCTGTACCTCATCGCCCCCGCCGCAGACCACGACGGCCCGCGCCCCGCCCTGCTCACCGCCTACGGAGGCTTCGGCGCCTCAGCCGCCCCCGCCTATTCCCCCACCATCACCGCCTGGGTACGGGCCGGCGGCATCTACGCCGTAGCCGCCATCCGCGGCGGCGGCGAGCAGGGCACCACCTGGCACGCCGCCGGCAAAGGACACAACAAACCCAACGCCTTCACCGACTTCGCCGCCGCAGCCCGCTACCTCATCGACCACCAACTCACCACACCCGCCCAACTCGCCATCAAAGGAGCCTCCCACAGCGGGCTCACCGTCGCCGTAGCCCTCACCCGCGACCCCGAGCTCTATGCCGCCGCAGTCTGCTCCGACGCCCTGACCGACATGGTCCGCTACCCACGCTTCGGACTCGGCGCCTGGTGGACCAAGGAGTTCGGCACGCCGGACGACCCCGCCCAGCTTGACACCCTGCTCAGCTACTCGCCCTACCACAACGTCCGCCCCGGCACCCGCTACCCGGCCATCCTCCTCACCAGCCCCCGCACCGACCCCCGAGTCGGGGCTGCCCACATGCGTAAATTCGCCGCCGCCCTCCAACAGGCCACCACCTCCGGCAAACCCGTCCTCCTGCGCACCGAAGACGGAGTCGGCCACGGCCCCCGCGCCGTCTCCCGCTACACCCCCCTCCAAAGCGACGCCCTCGCCTTCTGCGCCCACCACACGGGCCTCCTCCCAGCCAGCAACGGATAAACAAGCAGCCCTTCCACCCGCACCCGGGCCGCCTCGCCGACAGCCACCTCCCCGGCACGGCACATGGTCCGGCAGAAGGCGATGCTGTCTCGCAGCGGCATGCAGAAAATCCTTCCAAAGGAGAGCATGGTTGCGGTGTACCGGCACCCTGGCATGCGCGCTCACGCCAGGGAATCAGTCGCCAGAAGCCACCACTCCGGCATGCCGTCTCTCCCCTCTGCCAGTCGGAGCGTCGACCGTCGCGCGGTGCGGCCTCCCGTTCTGGCGGGCGACGCTCTGCTGCCGGGTGCGCCCACCCCGCCTGCCAACGACCGCGATCGCCTCACTCGAACGCATGAGCGCCTTCAATTCTCACCGACATTCCACGGCTCCCGGCCCGCGAACTGCCATCCGAAGTCGGCAATAAACGCCTCCCGCAGACGCCTACGTAGCCAGGGCTGTCGACTGCCGTCATGGCAGCTGCAAGGCAGGTGACCTTGCCGTCGCGCGGTGGCGGCCAGACCGGACGCGCCGTCGCCCGTGCCGCTCGGGAGGCGATCGTGTCGGTACCACATCGGGGCCGCCTTGCCACAGACCTGCGCCAGCCGAATGTGGCCGGTGATGCCCAGCTCGTAACGGGTCGGCGGCCCCGCCACGGTCGCGGGAGGGGCCTCAGCCGGGGTCGGGCACGGCGGCGATGGCGTCGCCTGCGGGTTCGGGCCGGGTGCGGATGGCGGCTGTCGCGATCAGGAACGCGGCCAGCGTGATGAAACCGGCCGTCAGGAAGGCTTCGTGGTAGCCCTGTGTGAAGGCACCACGGGCCAGTCCCTCAGCGGGCATCCGGGCTGTGCCGGGACGGCGCTCCCAGTTTCTGGCCGCGTTGCCGGCGACGGTGACGAGGGCCGTCAGGCCGAATGAACCGCCGATCTGCTGGGAGGCGTTGAGCAGGGCGGCGGCGATGCCGCGATCCTCGGGCCGGACCGTGGCCACGGTGATGAGGGTGAGCGGGACGAAGCTCATGCCCACACCGGCGGACGTCGTCACGAACGGCCCGAGCAGGTCCAGGTAGCTGCTGTGGGTGCTTACCGTGGTGGCCCAGAACAGCCCGGCGGTGATGACCAGGGGGCCGGTGGTGACGGCGAGCCGGATGCCGGTCCGGTCGCCCAGGACCCGTGAGACCACGGTGGCCACGACGACCAGGACCACGGTCAAGGGCAGGAAGGCCACGCCCGCCCGGAGAGGGCTGTAACCGAGGACGTTCTGCTCGTACTGCGTGGTGAAGAAGAACATCGCGAACATGACAGCACCGATGGCCAGCATGATGGCGTAGGCGCTGGAGCGGTTGCGGTCGTGGAAGAGGTGGAGCGGTACCAGGGGCTGTGAGGCAACCCGTTCGATCAAGAGGAAGCCCGCGAGCAGGATCGCAGCGGCGATCAATGGGCCGTGGGTCAACGTCGCACCCCAGCCGTGGGCGGAGACGTTGGACAGGCCGTACACCAGCAGGGCGAGGCCGCTGCTCGCGGTGATTGCACCGGGCAGGTCGAGTTGCCCGCCGCGGACCGCGGTCTTCGGAACGGTGCGTGCGGCGACCAGCAGTACGAGGGCTCCGATGGGGACGTTGACGAACATGACCCAGCGCCAGGAGGCATACTCGGTCAGCAGTCCGCCGAGCAACAGGCCGATCGCGCCACCGCTGCTGCCCATGCCGGCGTAGACGCCCATGGCCCGGTTGCGCGGTCCTCCTTCGGGGAAGGTCGAGGCGATCAGCGCCAAGGCGGCCGGGGAGGCCATCGCGGCTCCGGCGCCCTGCAGGGCCCGGCACGCCACCAGCCACGAGGGGACAGCGGCAAGCCCTCCGAGCAGGGAGGCTGTTGAGAACAGGGCGATGCCGACCAGGAACGTCCGGCTGTGCCCGAACATGTCGCCGGCCCGGCCGCCGAGCAGTAACAGCCCGCCGAATGCGAGCGCGTACGCGGTGACCACCCACTGCAGGCCGGTGGATGAGAAGGCAAGGCCGTGCTGGATCTCCGGTAGCGCGATGTTCACGATGGTGGAGTCCAGAACCACCATCAGCTGGGCGGCGGCGATGACCATGAGAACCAGGCCCAGGCGTGGTGACGCGGTGGAGGGGTTGTCTGCTGAAGCGCGGCCGGAGCGGATGGGTCGGCTCATCGGGACTCTCCTGTCACGCCGGGATGGGGGTGCGCAAGACCGGCGTGGCGGTCCCCCCGGCCCGGGGCGCGGCTGAACGGCGCCGTCCCCCAGGCCCTCCTGCTCGAGGCGCTCCATCCTCGTCCCGCCCGACCATGACATGCCTCTCGCCAGGTCCCTCCAGCCTTCGCGATGCCGTCACTCGTTCGGGGGTTGATAGAGGTCTCCAGGTGACGATCTCGACGAGGCGGTCACCGACGATCTGCGTATGTGCCTGCTCGATCCGGTGGTTCGCCACTCCTTGTGAAGAGGGCGATGGCTCCTGTGATGGTCTCGGGGCGAGATGGCCGAAGGGCTCGACGGCCTCCGTCGGCCGGGCCGCTCCTCCACCTTCCGAGTGACGGATCGACGGCGCGGCACTGTGCCTTCGCCGACGCGGGAGACTGTCGTCGAGTCACCAGGTCGGATGTTCGTCTGCTGCTGAAGGGGCGGGATGGATCACACCGCAGAGTGTCTTCCGGAATTCGGTTTCAGGCGTGATCCCGAGGCGCCGTTCGATCCGCCGCCGGAGCGCATGAGGTGGCTCGAACAGGAGGGCTTGCCCCGGGTGAGGCTGTGGAACGGGGGAACGGCATGGGTGATCTCGGGTTACGAGGAACAACGGTTACTTCTCGCCGACCCCAGGATCAGCGCGGACGACCGTCACCCGAACTATCCGTTTTTCAGCTCGGGTTCCCAGGCGGTGGGCAGGACCCGGACGTTCCTGAGGATGGACGGCGCGGAACACAGTGAGCACCGACGCCGGTTCCTTCCCGGCTTCTCCGCGCGTCGTATGCGGGCGCTGGTCCCCCGAATCGAGGAGATCACTTCCGCTGCGCTGGATGCGATGGAGAAGACGGGGCCGCCTTGCGATCTGATGACTGCCTTTGCGTTGCCCGTGCCCTCACGTGTCATCTGTGAGCTCCTGGGCGTGGCGTATGCGGACCACGAGTTCTTCGAGCGGGACTGCGTCGAACTGACCGACATCAACAGCAGCGCCGAAGTCGTCTGCGCGGCATGGCGCCGGATTCTGGAGTACCTCGCGGCCCTGGCCGACGCCAAGGCCGAGGATCCCGCCGACGACCTGATGAGCGTGCTGGCTCAGGAGATGGCCGCCGGGCGGATCAGCCGTGAGCAGTGCGCGAGCGACGCCCTGCTGATCCTCCTGGGCGGACACGAGACGACCGCCAACATGATCGCGCTCGGTTCCTGTCTGCTGCTCCAGCACCCCGGCCAACTCGTGCGCGTGCGCGACGGTGAGCCGCAGGACGTCGCCCGCGCCGTGGACGAGCTCATGCGCTTCCTGTCCGTCGCGCAGAGCGGCCGACGCCGTGTGGCCACGGCGGACATCGAGGTGGCGGGCGGCGTCATCCGCGCCGGCGACGGCGTGATCTTCGCGGGAGACGTGGCCAATCGGGACCCGCGGGTCTTCGAGGAACCCGGCCGACTGGACGTCGGCCGACAGGCTCGCTACCACCTGGGATTCGGACACGGGCCACACCGCTGCCCGGGTGAGAGCCTGGCTCGGCTGGAACTCCAGGTCGCCATTCCCGCGCTGCTGCGCCGTTTCCCCGGACTGCGCCTCGACCGGCCGCTCGGAGAGCTGCGATTCCGTTCGGACTCGATGAACTACGGGGTCCAGGAGATGCCGGTTTCCTGGTGAGCAACGTCCAGGGACCGCGCGGGGCCCCTGGACACGCGCAGGCTTGCCGGGCGTCGCCCGGCACTCGCCGGCCTCTCCCGTACTCCGTTACCTCGTCGCGCTGTGGTCCGGCTGTCGGGAGGTCGCCAGGCCGAGGCTGTTGCGCAGTGCCCGCTTGTCCGGCTTGCCCCGGGGAGTGAGGGGAAGGCTCGTCAGCGTGTGCAGCGCGGCAGGGGCGCAATGTGCCCCCTTCTGCTTCGTGAGGAAGGCACCGATCTCCTCCAGGTCCACTCGACTGCCCGCAGTGGGAACCACGGCGAGGTGGATCTCCTCTCTCAGATCGGCACCGCTCGCTGCGAAGACCGCGCATTCACTGATCGACGGATGGGCTGCGAGCAGCTCTTCCAGATCTGCGGGGTGCACGCGCACCAGCCGGTCCCCTCCGGAGACGAACAGCGTGTCCGTGAGCCGGTCGAGGACGGACAGATTGCCCCGCTCGTCGAAGCGGCCGAGGTCCCCTGTCCGCAACCAGCCGTCCGGGTGCAGTACCTCACGGGTGAGACCGTCGTCCTTCCAGTAGCCGGACATGACGATGGGGGAGCGCACCCAGATCTCACCTTCCTGCCCGTGCTCCAGAGGCTCGCCATTCCGGTCGCGTACGCAGACCTCGACGCCGGGCAACGGCCACCCCACGGAGACGGCTCCGTCGCGGTCGGCCAGATCGTCCGCGTGCTCGTGCGGCAGCAGGGAACTGATGGGGCCGGCCTCGGTCTGCCCGTAGCACCCCTGGAGGATGGGGCCGAAGACCTTGATGGCCCGCCGCAGCAGGGAGGTCGAGGCGGTGCAGCCCCCGTACATGATCCGGGTGAGGCTCGACACGTTGGTGGTGGGCAGGGACGGCTCGTCGAGAAGGTGCCTGAGCAGCGGGGGCGGCAGCCACATCACGGTCACGCGCTCTTGCTCGATCGCGGTGAGGAGTCCGCGGGGGTTGAAGGACGGCTGGAGGATGACCGTGCCTCCCTGCAGGAGGGTGAGGTCGGTCAGGGCGCCGGTGGAGGAGACGAATCCCGTGCACACGAGGAGGCGGGGCGGTGTGCCGAGCCCCGGTACGGGAACGGCGAGCATCGTGTTGTAGGCGGCGTGGGCGATGCGTACGCCCCGAGGGCCGCCTGTCGTCCCGCCGGTGGACACGACACTCCAGTCCTCTTCGGGGCGGACTGCCGCCGCGAAAGGGCCGGTTGGGTACTCGGTGGCACTCGCGAGGAGGTCCTCGCCGGGCTCGTCGGTGCCGAGGCCGCACACCGTGGTCCGTTCGATCAGGGGAAGCAGTGCCTTCGCGGTGTCGTTCCGGGTGGAGTCGACGAGCAGCAGCGCGCAGTCGGCCCCGTCGAGGAACGCGGCGAGGGCCGTGGGGTCGGTCGTCTCGTACAGGGATACCAGCCGGGCTCCGGCGAGGGTGATGGCGTAGCGGGCCTGGATGGCCTCCGGGGTGTTGCCGGACAGGAGGGCCACAGACACTCCACGGCCGACTCCCCGCTGGTGAAGGGCTCGCGCCAGTCGGTATGTGTCGTCGCGAAGCGTACGGGCGGTGATCCGGCGTCCGTCCGAGGCGATCAGCACCTCTCGGTCGGGCGACGTCGACAGGACGCGCAGGATCGCATCCGGGTAGCCGGCAGAGGTGGTACCGGCAGTTGGCGGGTGGGTGTTCACCGGGTGTCTCCTATCGTGCCGGGTGGTGAGGGCCTGCGTGTTCTGGTGCGGCGGGCTGTTCCAGGGCGGTCAGCCAGTCCTCGACCGACTGCGCGGTGTGTGCCGCGTGTTCTGTGAGCAGGGAGAAGTGATCGCCCGGGACGGCGCAGGACGTGTGCGGACACGGCCAGTTCTCGGGCAGGTTGCTGTCCTGGGGGTGGACGAGCAGGGTCGGGGCGTCGAGCGGAGCCGGAGTCCAGTCGGTGAACAGGTCGGCGTAACTGCCCGCGGCAGTCAGCATGGCCGGGGTGACGAGCGACCGCGCCCGGCTGACCCGCGCGGCGAGTTCACGGGCCAGGCGCTCGGGAGCCGAGCGAAGCAGCGGAGGATCCAGCAGCACAAGTCCCGCAGGAGGCGTGCCACGCTCCTGGAGGGTCTGGGCGAGCGCGTGGGCCAGCAGACCGCCGGAGGAGTGCCCCAGGAGGACGTACGGCCACGGTGGTGCCGACCGGGCGAGGAACTCGGCCCAGGCTTCCGTCAGGGTACGGATGGAGGCGGGCAGGCGCTCGTCGTCCAGCGCCCCGGGGAGGGGGACGGCCCGTACCGTGCGCCGTCCGTCGAAGAGCCCCGCCAGGGTGGTGTACGGCGTCGAGGACGGAGCGGTGGTGAAGGGCGGCAGGCACACGAGCCCCGGACCGGCCGGGCCCTCGCTCAGCCGTGCCCACTCTCCGGTGTGCAGTTGCTCGTGGCGACCGGTGAAGGAGCGGCGTGCCGCGCCTTCCCTCATCCGTCGTCGCCCCTCCTCGACGTCGCCTCGGGCCCAGGCGTTCAGGACCTCGGTGACGAAAGCGTCTTCGTCGTTCTCGGCGGACGTCCGGGCCTTCGGGATCAGCAGGCCGCCGAGGTGCTCGCCCAGGCGCGCGGGCGTGGGGTGGTCGAACACGGCAGTGACGGCGAGGCGGACACCGGTCGTACGGGCCAGCCGGGTCCGCAGCTCGACCGAGCCGAGGGAGTCGATGCCCAGGTCGCGGAAGCGCTGATCGCTGCGGATGCTCTCCTTGCCGGCGTGCCCCAGAACCGCGGCCGCCTGGGCGCGTACCAGGTCGGTGAGGGCGGAGAGGCGTTCCTCGGACGGCAGGGACAGCAGACGTTCGTGCTCGCTGTCCGCCGCCGTGGTGGCGGTGGACCGGGTCGGGGCCGGGCGGTGGCGGAACAAGGAGGCCAGCAGCCCGTCGGGCTCCTGTGCGGGCGCGTGGCGTGCCAGCGCCGTGACGGCGACATGGGGGTGGTCCAGGCCCAGCGCGGCGTCGAATCCCGCCAGTGCCTGCCGGGTCGTCAGCGGCGTGAGCCCGTGCCGCGACAGGCGTGCCTGGTCGGCGGCCCGCAGGCCCGCCGTCAGCCCGCTGGTCTCCTGCCACAGACCCCAGGACAGGGAGACCGCGGGGAGCCCCTGCTGCCGGCGGTGGTGGGCCAGGGCGTCCAGGAAGGCGTTGGCCGCGGCGTAGTTCGCCTGGCCCGGGGTGCCGACCAGGCCCGCCATGCTGGAGTACAGCACGAAGGCGCTGAGGTCGACGTCGCGGGTGAGCTCGTGCAGGTGCCACGCGGCGTCGGCCTTGGCACGCAGGACCGTCCGCAGACGCTCGGGGGAGAGGTCGCAGACCAGGCCGTCATCCAGCGCGCCGGCGGCGTGCACGACGGCAGTCAGGGGGTGTTCGGGTGAGACCGAGACGAGAGCCTGCGCGAGCGCGGCTCTGTCCGCCACGTCGCAGGCGGCGAAGGCCACCGTGACGCCGTGCACGGACAGTTCCTCGGCCAGCTCCCGCGCGCCTGTGGCTCGTTCGCCCTGGCGGCTCAGCAACAGCAGGTGCCGTACGCCGTGGACGTGCGCGAGATGACGGGCGAGCAGCGACCCCAGGGTGCCGGTGCCGCCCGTGATCAGCACGGTGCCCTCGGGGGAAAGGACGGGCGGCTGAGTCAGCACGATCTTCCCGGTGCTCAGGCCCCGGCTGAGGAAGCGCAGCGCGCCGCATGCCTGGCGGACCGACCAGGTACGGAAGGGCAACGGGGTCAGCGCCCCGTCCCGGAACAGGTCCATGAGCCACCGCAGCGCGACCCCCGGCGCGGGGTGATCGGCGAGGTCGAAGGCGCGATAGGTGACGCCGGGGTGGGCCGCGGCGACCTTGTCCGGGTCGCGGGTGTCGGTCTTCCCCATCTCAAGATACCGGCCGCCCCTCCTGAGCAGGCGCAGGGAAGCATCCACGAACTCCCCGGAGAGACTGCCCAGAACCACATCGCACCCGGTGCCACCGGTGGCCCGCAACAGGTCGTCCTCGAAGGACAGGGTGCGCGAGTCGGCGATGCGGTCCCGGGCAACGCCCATGGCCGCGACAAGCTCTTGTTTGCCCTGGCTGGCCGTGGCATAGACCTCCGCACCCAGGACGTGCGCCAGCTGTACGGCCGCCATCCCCACCCCTCCGGCGGCCGCGTGGATGAGGACCTTCTCGCCCGGTCGCACACCGGCCAGGTCGACCAGCGCATATTGCGCTGTCAGGAAGGCCCCGGTCACCGTGGCCGCCTGCGTGAGGGTCCACTTCTCCGGGACCGGCACGACCAGTTGGTGGTCCACGTCCACAAGTGACGCGTACCCTCCGGCCTGTCGGAGCAGTGAGGCGGCCACGCGGTCGCCGGGGTGCAGCCCGCTGACGCCGACGCCGGTCTCCACGACGGTGCCGCCTACCTCGAAACCGATGCCCCTCCCCGGCAGCATGCCCAGGCCCATCACGGCTTCGCGGAAGTTCATCCCTGTGGAGTGCACCTTGATCCGCACCTTGCCGTCCTCCACCCGGTCGGGGAAGCCGACGACCGGAACGGCTCGGATGTCCTCCAGAGTATGCCCGGCCGCCAGGACCAGACTCC
Organism: Streptomyces blastmyceticus; assembly: GCF_039521185.1. Taxonomy (NCBI): domain Bacteria; kingdom Bacillati; phylum Actinomycetota; class Actinomycetes; order Kitasatosporales; family Streptomycetaceae; genus Streptomyces; species Streptomyces blastmyceticus. Next base: position 477,104 of record NZ_BAAABW010000013.1, read on the forward strand.
AGGGCCGGTCGTCCTCGACAGGAAGGGCAAGTCCTTCGTCATGGGCGGACCGAAGCCGCTGGACGAGGATCCCGCCGTTCCGCAAGGCGACCTCGGGGCGCGCGGATCCCACGGCGGCGGCCAGCGCCCCGGGGGACGGCTCACCTGCATCGGTGTCGATCAGCAGGACCCGGCCGGGGTGCTCACTGTGCACCGAGCGCAGCAGCCCCGCGCACGCCGCCCCCACCAGATCCCCCACTTCCTCCCCGAAAGAGGTGGGATGGACGCGACGGGTCAGCACCGCGAGGCGGGCACCGGTCAGTTCGTCCCGGGTGAGGAACGTGCGCACCTCGTGCAGCAAGCGGGTCAGGCGCCGCTCCAGAGCAGACGGTACGGTGTGGCCGCTCGTCTCACCCGTGGTGTCCCGGCAGTCGAGCAGCACGGTGCCCGGCACCAGGTCGCCGGTCGCCACCGAGTCCGCCACGGCGGCCATGCCCTCGAAGGAACGGCTCACCGGCAGACCGGTTCCGGGGCCCGCACCGACCCAGTCCGCGCCGGGCTCCACTCCTTCCCCTTCCGGGAGCACGTCCCAGAAAGGAGTGAACAGCGTGGCGTCCACCACGGCGAGCGCCGAACGGAGCTTCAGCGCGGTGGTGGGCCGCAGCCGCAGGTCTTCGATCCGGACGACTGCACGCCCTACCGCGTCCGTGGCCTCCAGGCCGATGCACTCGCTCTCCGAGGCCGTGAGGCAGGCGCGCAGTTCGGTCGCTCCCTCGGCGAAGACCTCAACGCAACCGATGGCGTACGGCAGCAACGTCCGCTCAGGCCCGCCGTCCACCAACAGGCCATGCAACAGCGCGTCCAGCAGAGCCGGGTGCACGGCAAACCCATCGTGCTGTACACCGTCGTCCAACCGCGCCTCGGTGTACCAGGTCCCGCCCTGCCGCCAGGCGGCGGTGAGATTACGGAAACACGGGCCGTACGCGTACCCCTTGTCCTCAAGGGCCCGGTAGCAGTCGGGGGCCGCGCCCTCCTCCGCGCCGTGGGGCGGCCACGGCCGGACGGGCACAGGAAGAGACGCTTGAGCGGCTTCGGCGTTGGCGGTCGACGCCTCGGCATGCCGAGTCCACCGCCCCGTACCGGAGTGGCTGCGCGAGTACAAAGTGAGGCGATGCCGCCCGTCGCTCTCGGCCGCGCAGTGGAGCTGGATGTCGACACCGCAGTCCGGGACGATCAGCGGGGCGTGGAAGAGGACGTCCTCCAGCCGAGCCCGCCGGCCGACGCGGCGAGCTCCGTACAGCAACAGCTCCACCATGCCCGTTGCGGGCACCAGGACCGTGTCGTGCACGGCGTGATCGGCCAGCCACGGCTGAGCGTCCAGGGAAAGTCGCCCCGTGCACATCACCGTGCCGTCCGGCAGGTCGGTCACTGCCGGGAGCAACGGGTGCCCGCCGTCCTCCAGACCGGCCGCGGCGAGTCCGGGAGTACGTGGCGAGGGCGCGGGCCAGTAACTCCGGTGCCGGAAGCTGTAGGTCGGCAGATCGACGGGTTCGGCGTCCGGGTACAGCGCGGACCAGTTGACGTCGGCTCCGCCCGCGTGCGCCGCGCCCAGGGCGGACACGAAGCCGTCGAGACCACCCCCCTCACGGCGCAGCGAGCCGCTCACGGCTCCGTCGATCCCCGCGTCGGAGAGGATGTCCCGCAACGGCCCCGTCAGTACCGGGTGCGGAGAGACCTCGACGAACCGCGTGAAGCCCGCCTCCAGACTCCTGCGCACCGCCCTTTCGAACAGCACGGGCCGACGCAGGTTCCGGTACCAGTAGTCGGCGTTCAACTCGCCTTCGGCCACCGGCTCTCCCGTGGTCGAGGAGAACATCGGGATGCCGCCGACCGCCGGGCACGTGCCCGCGAGGTCCCTGAGCAGGCCGTCGCGTACGGCTTCCATATGGGGGCTGTGCGACGCGTAGTCCACCGGCAGCCGTCGCGCCCACACTTCCTGGGAAGCACAGACGCCGAGCAACTGGTCAACGGCGTCCGCGTCACCCGCTACGACGGTCGCGGACGGGCCATTGGCCACCGCCACCTCCAGCCGCCCTGCCCACGGCGCCAGAATCTTCTCGGCACGTGCGGCGGGAACGGCCAGCGACGCCATGGCTCCCCGCGCCGTGACCGCCCGCAGGAGCCGGCTGCGCCGGGCCACCACACGAGCGGCCTCTTCCAGGGACAGGAAGCCCGACACGCACGCCGCCGCGATCTCGCCCTGGCTGTGTCCGATCACCGCCGTCGGCTGGACCCCATGCGCTCGCCACAGCTCCGCGAGGGCCACGTACATGGCGAAGAGTGCAGGCTGTACCACCTCGGCCCGCTCCAGCGACGGTGCACCGGGGACCGCGCGCACCACCTGCTCGACGTCGTGGTCCGTCCACGGGCCCAGCGCTCGCGCGCACCGGGTGAAGGCCTCCGCGAACACAGGGGACTCATCCAGCAGCCGCGCGCCCATGCCGTCCCACTGAGCACCCTGCCCCGGGAAGACGAACACAGGGCCGTGCCCACCAGCGGCACGTGACCGCGCCACACCGTCCGCCTGCCGGCCCTCGGCCAGGGCGTCGAGGCAGGCCAGCAAGGACGCGGTGTTCTCGCCGGACACCGCGGCGCGTTCGGGCAGCGGTGTGCGCGTCGTCGCCAGGGACAGGCCCACGGATGCGACATCCAGGCCCGGGTGCTCGCGCACGTGGCGCGCCAGCGTCCGGGCCTGCGTGGGCAGCGCCTCGGCCGTCGCGGCGTACACGGGCCACACCACCGGCCCCGGGTTCCGCCGCGCGGGACGCCGTGCGCGGACGGGCTGTTCGGGAGCCTCCTCGACCACCACGTGAGCGTTGGTGCCGCTGATCCCGTACGCCAGCACACCGGCCCGGCGCGGCTCGTCGCCGCGTGGCCATGGCCGGGCCGTGTGCAGCAGACGCATGGTCCCGGCCGACCAGTCCACTGCGGGGGTCGGGTTGACGGCGTGCAGAGTGGCGGGCATCTCCTCGTGGATCAGGGCCAGAACCGTCTTGACGAGTCCGGCCATTCCGGCTGCTGCCTGCGTGTGGCCGATGTTGGACTTGAGCGAGCCGACCCAGACGGGCGAGTCCGGAGAGCGGCCGACGGCGTATGTGTCCAGCAGTGTGGCCGCCTCGATCGGGTCGCCCACCGGGGTCCCGGTTCCATGCGCCTCGACCATGCCGATCTGCCCGGGATGCAGCGTTGCGTCCCGCAGCGCCTCGGCGATCACCGCGCGCTGGGCGGAGCCATTGGGAACGGTCAGCCCCTCGCCGGTCCCGTCCTCGTTCAGGGCCGTGCCGCGGATGACGGCCAGCACCCGGCGGCCCTCGGCACGGGCGCGGCCGAGCGGCATCAGCATCACCGCGGCGACACCCTCCGCCGGTGCGAAACCGTCCGCCTCGGCCGCGAAGGACTTGCAGCGCCCATCCGCGGTGACAGCGCCGAGACGGGAGAAGTACACCAGGACATCCGGCTCTGCCATGACGCACACGCCGGCCACGATCGCGCTCTCGCACTCCCCGGTACGCAGGGCTCGTGTGGCCAGGTGAAGGGCGGCAAGGGACGAGGAACACGCGGTGTCCACCGAGAGCGCGGGCCCGTGGAGGCCCAGGGCGTACGAGATCCGCCCGGCCGCCGCGCTCACCGACAGACCGGTCGGCAGATACGCCTCGAGATCCGCCTCGGCCCGCCCCAGGCGGCACAGATAGCGGCTCTCGCTGATCCCGACGTACACCCCGGTCCGGGAACCCCGCAACACCCCAGGCGCGGTACGGGAGTTCTCCACCGCCCCCCACACGCACTCCAGCAGTAACCGCTGCTGCGGATCCATGGCCGTGGCCTCGCGAGGACCCACACCGAAGAAGGCGGCGTCGAAGTCACCGACGCGATCCAGGAACCCGCCGTACCGGACGTATGTCACTCCGGCGGCGCTCGTGTCCGGTTGGGTGAGGCGTCCCAGGTCCCAGCCGCGGTTGTTCGGCAGCCCCGTACGGAAATTCCGTCCTTCGACGAGCAGTTGCCACAACTCGGCGGGAGAATCGCAGCCACCCGGGAATCGGCAGTGCATTCCGACGATCGCCACCGGTTCGCGAGCTGACAAGGCCACAAAAACCTCCGATAATCCGACTGATGGCACGCCGATTGAGGTGGACTGCTTTACTGGAACAGCGTGAAGCCGCTTGGTCGTCGCCGCTAGTATGACTGCGATCGCTGCTGGATCGTCTGGAAAGAGCCCGGACGGGGCGGCAGTTGACACCGGACTCGAACACGATTTCCCGTAGATGCCCCTCTGTTCGTGCAATCCGTGACCAGGAAGCACCTCGATGCCGCCCTTCCGAGCGGCCGGTTCGACCAGTGAAGTTCGACCAGCGAAAGGGAGGTTATGCGCGCGGTCGTGATGTATGGAGCGGGCGACGTACGCGTGGAGGAGCGTCCTGCCCCGAGGATCCGCCGGCCCACTGACGCGATCGTGCGTGTGGTGCTCTCCTCCGTCTGCGGCAGCGATCTGTGGCCCTACGCCACCATGCCCGCCACCGGGCAGGGCAAGCCCATGGGACATGAGTTCCTCGGCGTCGTCGAGGAGGTGGGTTCCCGGGCAGCAGGACTGAAGGCTGGCGACCTTGTGGTCACGCCCTTCTCGTTCAGCGACAACACTTGCGACTTCTGCCGCAAGGACCTCCATACCTCCTGCCGGAGCGGCGGCCTGTACGGCCTCGACGGCATCGATGGCGGCCAAGGTGAAGTCGTCCGTGTCCCCCTGGCCGGGGGCACGCTGGTCAAGCTCCCGGTCGGGGAGGACTCACCACTGCTGCCCTCGCTGCTGACCCTCTCGGACGTCCTCACCACGGGATACCACGGAGCGGTGACCGCCCACATCGCGCCGGGCGACAGCGTCACCGTCATCGGGGACGGGGCCGTCGGACTGTGCGCCGTCATCGCCGCCGAGCGGCTCGGTGCGGAACGGATCGTCCTCATGGGCCGCCACGCGAGCCGTACGGACCTGGGGCTCGCGTTCGGTGCCACCGATGTCGTCACCGAGCGCGGCGAGGAGGCCGTCGCGAGGATCCGGGAGCTGACCGGCGGAGACGGCACCGACAAGGTCATCGAGGCCGTAGGCTCCCGGCAGGCGCTGGAAACCGCCCTCGACGTCGTCACCGACGGCGGGGTCGTCAGCAGACTGGGCGTCCCCCGGTACGAGGAAGGCCCCGTCGGGCGCGCCATAGTGCTCCGCAACATCACCCTGACGGGTGGCGCCTCTCCCGCCCGCGCCTACATCGAAAGGCTCATGCCCGACATCCTCGACGGCAAGATCGAGCCGGGCCGCGTCTTCGACCGCACCACCAGCCTCGACGAGGTACCCGACGGCTACCGAGCCATGTCGGTGCGAGAGGCCCTGAAAATTCTCGTACGCCTGTGATCTCCCGTGCAAAGGCCCGGTATCCCGCAGCGAGCGAAGAGACCCAGAGAGGAAGCAGCCCATGTCCGGAATTCTTGGAGGAGTGAACGTGCCTGTACCGGATGAGGAATCCGTGAACTGTCCGCTCAACACACTGGCCAGTGTCCTCAACGACGCACCGGAATCCGGCGGTGGACCGCATTGGGACAAGGAGAAGGCGTTGAAGGCGGTGGCTGAACTCCGGGATATTGCGGCTGCCTTGAGGGATGGAAAGGGCGCCGTCTGAACGTAGTCGGCAAATCGGAGTTCGAAATCTTAGCATCAGAGGAAACCTCGCTCGACCACCCGCCGACGGGTGCCCAGTTGCCTGTGCCGTGAAGGGGGCACGCCGGATGATGGTGGCGCGATGCCGCGTGCGAGGGTGCTGTTGCGGTAGATGTCGTGGTCGTATCCGCGGCCGGTGGGGAAGGGAGCCCCGGCGACCGTCCGTCTCGCTCCCGTCCCTTACGGCCTTGGGAGTGATTGAGTTTGTGGTGTGCTGGCCTGGAGGGTCCGCTGATGGGTGATCAGTAGGTGGCCTGGCGGGCGAGTACCAGCGGTGCCCGGCTTGCGGCGGGTTGCCTGCCGAGCGGATCGGTCGGAGACTGGCCCGGCGATGGCCTGGCGGGTCTCGGCGTAGGTTTCGCGGCGTCCGGTGAACCGCTGCAGGGGCCGCCACTGCTTGTACCTGCGCCTCGGTCCCGTCGATCCTCAGGTCCACATCTTCTGCCTCGGCATGGGCGAGTACGTCCTCCAGCGTGTGCAGCCGCAGTCCCGGCCGGTCAGGGACGGCGAAGCCGCGAGCTGCCGGCAGCGGGCGGACCTCTCGGGCCGAGGAGGAGGCGGTGGAGCGGTCCACGCCGTACAACTGTGCCAGAGCGGCGTGCGGCAGCCTGAGCCGCAGGTGCACGAGCGTGACCAGGAGCCGGTCGACGAAGACCAGGCGTTGCTTGGGCCCGGCACCAACAGCCCGCTTTCGGTCCCCGCCCTGCCGCTCACGCAAGGCCGACTCACGGACGGCCTGTCACTTGGGGGGCGAGTTCTTCGCGCGACTCGCCGAAGTGTGCGCGGGAGACCCCGGACAGGGCAGGGTGGGAGCAGGCCGCACGGGCCCAGGCTTGCGTCACAACTTGCCCAACCCTTGCGGCCCTTCGCTTGTAACGGCCAAGGGGCCTGCCATGATCGTCGTCATGGGGATACACATCGCACCGGCCGGGGTGGCCGACTTTTACCAGGTCCTGACTGATCACCCCCGTTACTGGGGCGAACGCGACCTTCGGTCGCTGCACCTTCTGGCGCTGGTGCAGGAGTTCGGTTCCACCTGCTTGGTCGCCCGAGCCGAGGACGGAATTCGTGGGTACATCTTCGGGTTCGTCACCCCGGACGGCACCGGGTACGTGCATCTGATCGCCACGCGGGACGACGCCCGTGGCGGCGGTCTCGGGCGTCGCCTGTATGCGGCGTTCGCTGAAGCAGCGGAACGTCATGGTGCACTGCAGTTGAAGGCGATCACGTCAGTCGAGAACACTGGATCGATCGCCTTCCATCGCACCCTCGGCTTCGACACGAAGATCGTCGATGACTACAACGGCCCCGGCCGGGCCATGGCCGTCTTCCACCGAGATCTGCCGCTGAACGTCTCATAGCCCTGACCAACCAGCCGTCACCGGCAATCGCTCCCCAGGCCGTTACCGGTAGCTGTGCTGCCGCGGGCGGGCAGCAGATCGGTGCTGGTGCGGCCGGCCGCAGGGACCTGGAGCGGTCCGGCCCGGTCTCCCGCTGTTTCAGGTCGTCTTCCCGGCCAGCCTGTGCAGGGTCCGCGCGGCTGGTGATCCGGGGTCGGCCGTGATCAGGACGACTTCCTGGTCGTCCTCGGGCACGAGCAGGACGTCGCAGTTCAGCCGCAGCGTGCCGGACTCCGGGTGGTCGAGCGTCTTGGTGCGGTGCCCGGGAGCGTGGACTGGGCGCGTCTCCCAGATCTGCCGGAACTCCTCGCTGTCGGCGTGCAGTTCGGCCAGCAGAGCGGTCAGCTCGGGGTCATGCGGGTAGCGGTCGGCGGCCCGGCGCAGCCGCGCCACCGCGATGTGCCCGAACTCCTCGGTGCTGGAGCTCTCGTACATCCGTCCCTGGCCCAGGAAGCGGCGCCGGGCCAGGTTCGTCGTCCCGCCTCCGAGATCGCCCCCGAACAGTGCCTGGGCCAGGGGGTTCCAGGCGACGACGCCGTACGCGGCATCGGTGACGATGGCGCCGGTCTCCGGCAGCCGTTCCAGCATCCGGGCCACGTGCGGGCGTACTCGCCGCACGGCGCTGATGCTGGGCGGCGCGCTCGATCCCGCCAGGCGGAACAGGTGGCTGCGCTCGGCCGGCGTGAGCCGCAGTGCCTGGGCCAGCGCGTCCAGGATCCGGGCCGATGGCCGCGGTCCCCGGGCCTGTTCCAGCCGTGTGTAGTAGTCGACCGACATGTGGGCGAGCTCCGCCATCTCCTCGCGGCGCAGGCCCGGTGTGCGGCGAGCGGTGCCTGTCGCCGGGAGGCCGATGTCGTGCGGACGCAGGCCCGCCCGGCGGTCCCGCAGGAAGCGGGCCAGTTCCTGCCGTGCCATGTCGCCTCCGGTCGCTTGCCTGGTACAGCCTGTCCCTGGCAGGGCACCCACTGCGAGGGGATCGTAGTTCCATGAACGATCGCACTGCTCTGGTCACCGGTGCCAACAAGGGCATCGGCAAGGATATCGCCCGGCTGCTCGCGGCCGAGGGCTTCACTGTGTACGTGGGCTCCCGCGACCCCGGGCGCGGAAAGCGGGCCGTCGAGGAGATCGGCGCCGGCGCCCGCCTGCTGGTCCTCGACGTGACGGATCCCGACGGCATCGCACAGGCCGCGGCTCAGGTGGACCGCCTGGACGTGCTCGTCAACAACGCCGGCATCGCACCCTCCCTCGCCCCGCCGGCCGACACCCCCGTCGAGGAATTCCGGCTGGCATACGAGACCAACGTATTCGGGGTGGTGGCGGTGACCAATGCCTTCCTGCCCGCCCTGCGCCGGTCCCCGCACCCGCGCATCGTCAACATCTCCAGTGGCACCGGGTCGCTGACCTGGAGCACGCATCCCAACCCCCAGTTCACCCCGGGAAGCGGTGGCGGCGCCGCCTACCGGTCGTCCAAGGCCGCCCTCAACGCCCTCACCATCTTCTACGCCCAGACGCTGGACGAAGACGGCTTCAAGGTCAACGCGCTCGCCCCCGGCCTGCGGGCCACCGATCTCAACGCCCGGGCCGCCGCCGGCGGTGACCCGGCCGAAGCCGCGCAAGGCGCACTCCGCCTGGCCCTGCTGCCGGACGACGGCCCCACCGGCGGCTTCTTCTCCTGGGACGGAACGCCCGTGCCCTGGTGAGCGCGCCGAGACCCGGAAGCGCTCAGCGGGGCAGGTTCCCCGCGCCGCGTGGCCACCGTCAACCGGGCGGAGGTGGTCACAGCCGTTGGCGCTGAGATTGATCTTGCTCGGCTAGCGCGCCGGGCCTCCGGTTCCCGGCCCTGAGCGGCGGGCTACTCCCCGTAGAAGGAGCTGGCGTATGACAGCAGAGCCATGCGGCTTGCGCCTCCCAGCCTCCGGGTCTCGTCATGCACCGCGATCAGGATCTGGCCGAGGTCTTCGAGGTACAGCAGGCTGGCCCCCTTCTCTCCGCCCTGGAGCACCGCCAGGACGGCGCGCCCGGAGGCCCCCTCAACCTCTGCTTCCGTATCGCGGGAGCTGACCGTGTACTTGTGCCCTCCGATCCAGGCGAGGCCCGGAGGGGTGGAGAAGTCGAAGACCTTCGCGATGGTCTCAGCCTCGTTGGAGTCCGGATTGTAGAGCTGCTCCCAGGCGTCCCCGTCTGCAGCCGCCGCCGCGAATATCTCTCCGTTGGAGTACGCGAGTCCCGCAGCGAGAACATTCCCAGTGGAGATCAGGTTGGCTTCCAACGATGTCTGCCAGTCCGACATGTGCCCCTCCTCGTTGTGGTCGCCAAGGTTCATGATCCATAGGCGAATGACAGCAACCTATCCGGTCGTTGATCGCTGAGGGCGGCCCTTCCCGGACGGATTCCGGTTCAGCAGGGCGGAATCACGCCACCTCCTGTTCGGCCTCGGTACTTACTGGTACAGCGACCGGTGATCATGGTCAGGCCGGACCTCCGAGGGCGCGCCCGGTGATATGAGGGGGAGCAGACGTCTCAGGCCGGGGCTTCGGCGCGGGCGCGTTCTTCCCGACGTCATCAGCCGGGTGCCGGCCGATGCACGGGAGGGAGCATCGAACGAAGCTCTCCGCCGCATGATGACCTGCCAGCTTGAGAAACCGCACCACGTCGATCAAGCCGCTGATCTGTCGCCAGGCATCCTTGACCAGGATCAGTCACCCGTAGTGAAGATGCGGGGCGAATTCTGAACTTGACCTTTATCTACGTCTGTTACTCAAAGCGACGAGGGTGGTTTCGCGCCTGACGGTCTTGCCCACGTCGTAGCGGGGTGCCCGGTGTCTGTTCCTGACGCCGGGTGACTGGGTGCGTCACCTGGCGGGGTTGGGTACCTGACGGTGACGCCGCACGTCATGGAGATCCCAGTAGTAGGGCGAGTCCTGGTCGGTGTTGTCGACACCGCGCAGTACCTCGTCGCCCCGTGGGTCGTCGCGCAAGGCCAGCCGGACCGCTGCCGTGACCCGTACGGCTTCGTCCTCATCATGGAGGCACATGGCAAGAGCGTCCGAAGCGACCAACGCGTCCGTGGGGGCGTCGCCGAGTGCTTTGCAGGCCCCCACGTGCACCGCGGCGTCCGCGTCCCGGGTGCACGCGACGACGGCGGCCAGTGCCTGGGGGTTCCCTGTTCTGATCGGCCACTGCAGGCCGGAGACCGCCCATCGGCGGACCTCGGCGTCGTGGTGCCGGGTGAGCGCGGGTAGCGCCTGCGCGGCCCGGGGATCGAGGGCGTCGGACAGTCCGGCGGTCAGCTCCCGCATCACCCGTGGGTCCCCCTCCCGCGCCGCCCAGGGAAGGAGGTGGTCGACGATCGGTCGGACGAAGGATTCGTCGTCGCTCATGTCGAAGAGGACACCCAGGCGAAGTACCAGCGCGCCGAAGTACCGCTCCAGTGGGTCCGGACGGTCCCGCAGGGCACCCGCCGCGTCCCAGACGGAGGGGTCCTCGCGCTGTCGGAGCGCATGCGTGGTGGCCCACCACACCTCGTGGTCGACGTCCGGCTCCGCCAGGGCGCGCTTCATCAGCTCGGCGAAGGACGGCGTGACCCCGTATTTGGACTCCAGGTCGGTGAGGATCGCGGCGTGACCGGTGCGGACCGTCAGGCCCCCGAGTGACAGTTCCTCGCAGACCGTCCCGGATTCCTCCCGCACTGTTCTGCGCCCGGCCGGCGTCGGCGATCCGCTTCGGCGGCGGAGTTCGGTCTCGGCACCCGTGGTGTGCCAGTACCGGGCCAGTTCCAGGGCATCGCGTCCCTCGGCGTCCTTGGGCCACAGGTGTGCCCCATGGTTGGTGAGCGCGGCCGCGATGGAGTGGTTGCCGAGCTCGATCGCACGCAGCAGGGGAGTACGGCCGTCGGCGGCGGTGCAGTTCAGCCAGGCCGACGTCATCAGCACTTCGGCGACCGGCAGGTCGAAGGCGTCCACCGCCAGGCACAGTGCGGGCGTGCCGTGCTCGTCGACAGTATTGGGGTCGGCCCCCGCTTCCAGCAAGGTCTCGACGGTCTTCGCGTCACCCCTGCGTACGGCCGCGATGAGTGGCTTCTCGCCCATGGAATCCCTCCCCATGTCCTGCCGCACCGCTGGCCCGGCGGGCAGCGTTCGCAGCCCTTCGGACCGCTCCGTGTTGGCCCTCAACCTGATTTTCGAACAGGCGATCTTAACGCGAGGGGAGGCGGCGGCCGGGCAGCAGGCCGTCTCGACCGGCAAGGCCCCGGGCAACGGACGAACCAGGCCGAACCGGTGCCGGTGACGGTGTGCCACATCAGAGCACCGACAGAGCATGCCGGGAGGGCGCCCGGAAGGCCACCGCTCGAACGTGTCTCGAACTTGGGGCGGGATTCCCGCGTCAGGCACGACCACCCCGCCCTGCGGCGCTACAAGATCACGCGACTCCGCAACGGCCCTGCGCCGGGACCTGCCATGCTGAGCGGGTTCGATTCGAACCTCACACCTTGGAGGTTTTGATGCGTGCAGGCGTCGTTGTCGCCGCGCAGCCCGGTGTGGAGGACCTCGCCGTGCGAGCCGAGGAGTTGGGCCTGCACAGCTTCTGGGTCAACGACACCCCGATGGTCCACGGCGACCCCTTCGTCGCCTTGAGCCTGTGTGCGAAGGCGACCAGCCGCATCAGGCTCGGCATCGGCGTGACTTCACCGGCGCTGCGCTCGGCCCCGGCCGCCGCGAGCGGGCTCGCCAGCCTCAACGCCCTGGCACCGGGCCGGATCATCTGCGGAGTCGGCACCGGAAACACCGCCCGGCGCACCCTGGGCATGCGACCGACCACGGCGGCCAGGCTGGAGAACTTCACCGTCGCACTGCAGGACCTGTGCGCCGGACGTTCGACCGAGTACCGCGAAGGTGACCGGGTCCGCGACATCCGGTTCCTGCACGCCGGGGCGCACGTGAACACCGCCGACCCGATCGAGTTCGTCGTGGCCGCACTGCTCGGGCCGAAGGCCGCCGCCGTCGCTGGCCGCCGTGGCACCGGCCTCATCTCCTTCGGTCTGCTGGACCCCACCGCCTGGCACGCGCTGCACGACACCCGTCGCCACGCCGCCCAGGGCACACCCCGCGACCCCGACTCCCACACGGACTCCTACGTGGTCACCTCGCTCCACCTGCTCGGCGCGGGCGAGGATCCCCACGGCGACGCGGCCCGGGACGCGACGGGCCACCTCGTCCTGTCGCTGCTGGCCTTCGCCGCCGACACGGCCGCCGACACACCCGCCTTCGCCGAGCAACTCGGCCCCGAGGAACGCGAGGCGGTGTGGCGGCTCCTCGATCGGCGCGGCACTACCGCCACGGCGCCGGACCGGCACACCAAGCTCTACCCCAACTACCTCGGACGCATCGCACCGCAGGACCGGGACCTGGTTCTGCCCTCGCTGATGGACACCCTGGCCCTGGTCGGCACCCGCGACGACCTCCTCGCCCGCATCACCACCCTGGAACAGGCCGGCGTCGACGAACTCCTCATCCAGCCGGTGATCGACCCGCCCACCGAGATGGCGCTGCTCGCGAGACTCCTCACCTGAGCCGACCCATATGAAACATCGAGACTGAAGGCAGGAGCACAACTTCCCCACTACGTCTCTGTTGCGCCATAAATAATGCGGAGCGACGACAGGTTGGGTTAGCGCGCCGCATTATCTACGACACAACTATCAGCCAACAACTTGCTGGCCATCGAATGTGCCACCGACACAGACGTTCACGCCGGGTGAGAGCACGACGACCTGTCCGCCCCCCAGCCTGCATTGGTTAGCTGTGACGACTGCGGGTGTGGCTACAGCTGTTCCCGCAAGTCCCGCTAGGGAGATACTGAGAAGCGCCGTGGAAAGAGCGACGGCAATACGACGCATGTCGACTCCTTTAGCCGTGGAGTGAGGTGAACTCAGCTCCAGGAAGGCATGTACAGTCGTTGTCTCACTCGCGTCGCTCTCGGTCCATGCTCGTTGACTGGCCACCCTCGTGTGAGTGACTGCATTCACTCGGTTGGAGCAGGACCGCCGTCGGGTCGGTCTTACTCTCAAACGATGAAGCGTGGCCCTTGGCCCGCTCGAAAACGCCCTGGGCCATGTCCAGGCCTCGGACACGAAGCCGCGCATGGGGCTGCATGGTTATCGCGGCCGGCACATAGCAGCCCAACTGCACGTCGCCGTCGGCGCGGGGGAGGGCCTCCCGGTTCCCGCCGTCGTATTTGGAGTCCCACCGCCTCGCGGTGTCGGCGGCCTCGCGCAGTTCGTCGAGGTCGGCCCGGCCGACCTGCTGGCTGCCACGATGGTCGGCGGTCTCGTCGGCGGGAGTGACGAGCCATCTGGTGACGGGGGTGGTGGAGCCGGATCCGGCCGGAAAGTCGCGGTGGTTCACGGAGCTTCAGAACGTCGTGGCGACGTGGACGGCGTCGGCGGGGTCCCGTGAGAAATTCAACCCCCACACTCGCGTCGATTGTCTCCGCCTTGCCCATACTGATCTCGCCGGGGCTGACGAGCCGACGTGGGCAGCGACATCGCAACGAATTCACCGATCAGAACTGGCCACTCGTTGCATATCTCTTCCGTCGCTGCATGCTCAACGACACCACACGTGTCATGGAGTGTCGTTGCCGTACTCGACACCGTTCTGCATGTATGAGATAGTCATTTTAGATGTATCTTGTTAAACAGAATTCAGACGCTATCGCGGGATGACGGGTCTGCAAACGTGTACGTCCAGGGAGTTGAACACACCCCTGGCGTTAAGGAGCGCGAGTTGCCCATTTCCAGGCGCTTAATCTCGCCCGAGGGGCGCATCTGGGAGACAGACGAAATCGTGGCCCGAATATTCGGCGCCACCGAACTTCTTGTACGCCGGGGCATCGAACCCGGTTCGCGTGTGATGATGAGCGGGGCCAATTCCCCTGAATGGGTCGTCGATTTGCTCGCGCTCGTTCACCTCGACGCTTCGGTGGTCCTGGCCGATCATCGAGCCACCCCGTCACAGCGATCGCAGATCCGCGCCCAGGCGCGCGTGGTGCTCGAAATCAGCGACGGTACGGGCGACACCGCGGCGCCACGGCCCGCTTCGAACACGGCGGCCGCGCCCGATGTGGCGGCTTGGGCGCGGCGCCAGGACGCCGCGATCTCGTGGTCGTCGGGTACGACAGGCAGCCCCAAAGGCATTGTCCGCTCCGGTCGTTCGATTCTGGACAACCTCGCACTCAGCGCGGAACGCATGGGGTACCGGCCGGACGACGTCTTCCTGCCAGTCCTGCCGTACTCCCACCAATATGGTCTGTCGCTGGTCCTCTGCTGGTGGCTGGGCGGAGGCACACTCGTGATCTACGGGCCAACCACGCGCCTGGACCGCGCGCTTGCGATTGGCGTGGACCACGGCCTCTCCATCGTCGACGGGGCCCCGTCGACCTATTACGGCCTGCTCAACTTGCTCGACCGTCGCCCCGCTCTCGCGAACGCGCTGGAGACGGTACGGGCCTGGTGCGTGGGCGGCGCGCCGCTGGGGCGCAGCCTGGCGGCCCGGTTCCACGCCCGCACAGGCCGGCACCTGCTCGACGGCTACGGAGCGACCGAGGTGGGAAACATCGCGCTGGCGCCCCCTGCCGATCCGGTCGGGTGCGGCACGCCACTGCCCGGCGTGGTCGTCGAAGTCCACGACGATGATGGCAGGCCGCTTCCCAACGGCCGGCTCGGCGAACTCGTCGTACGCAGTGACGGCCTGATGACCGGCCATCTGGGCGATGACGGCGAGATTATTCCGGTTTCGGGCCCCGTTCACCGCACCGGCGACATCGGCCTGCTCGACGACGTCGGCCACGTCTTCCCGGTCGGGCGCAAGCACGCCGTGCACCGTGACGGCCACACGCTCTACCCCGACCACCTCGCCGAGCGGGCCGAGTCGGCCGGCGCACAGACAGAGGTCGTCGCCGTCCCTGACGAGCGTCTGGGCTGTCGCCTGGTGTTCGTGATCGCGGACCCCGACGACCACGAACCTGCGCACTGGAAAC
This sequence comes from Streptomyces blastmyceticus, assembly GCF_039521185.1. Lineage (NCBI taxonomy): Bacteria > Bacillati > Actinomycetota > Actinomycetes > Kitasatosporales > Streptomycetaceae > Streptomyces > Streptomyces blastmyceticus. The sequence continues at coordinate 492,284 of NZ_BAAABW010000013.1, forward strand.
GGGTACTGCGTTCTGTGCTCGCCCGCTATGAGCAGCCCGACCACATTGTCGTGCTCCCCACGTTGCCCCTCACAAGCTCGGGAAAACCCAACCTGGCCGTTCTGGAGAAGATCGCCATGACCGCGCTGCCCGCGACACACAACATGACCATCGACGCAACCGTATCCGGCCCGACCGTCAATGAGACCAACTACCGTATTCCCTTCGCCAACCGTGTCGATGCGCTGCGCGCAGTGCGCCGGTATGTGGCCGACAACGAAGACGCAGTGTTGAGGATTCTCACCGAAATCTCGCCCCACCAGACCGCCAGCGCGGAGATCCGTTCGTTCCTCGCGACCCTCGATGGAGCGGAGGAGGAGATCCACCGGGTCCGGCCCGGCCGCGTGCCCCAGACCGCGGTCTTCATGCCCTCCAACATCCCGCTCTACTCCTACGCGCTCTACATGCTCGTGGCGTCCCTCTACAGCGACGAGATCACCTTCCGGCCGTCCTCTGAGATCAAAAGCCAGATGCAACGCTTGCACGCCCTGCTGGCGCCGGTACACGGCTTACCCATCAAGATATTCGAACTCAGCCAGCGCAAGTTCGTAACGGGACCGGTACGCGAGGCGGACCTCATCGTCTTCACCGGAAATTACTCCAATGCCGAGACCATCCGCGAAGGGCTGGCGGAAGACCAGCTCTTCCTCTTCTTCGGCCGCGGCATCAACCCCTTCGTGATCGCACCCGACGCCGATCTTGCGCACGCCGCACATGACGTCACGAACATCCGGCTCTACAACTCGGGCCAGGACTGCTTCGGCCCCGACGTCGTGTTCGCACCGAAGGGCCGCACCGAAGAATTCGTCGACACCCTGTCCGCAGAACTGAATTCGCTGCATTTCGGGCAGAACAGCGATCCGGCTGTCGATTACGGTCCGATCTACTACGACTCGGCGCTGGTGAACTGCTCGGACTACCTGGTGCGTCATGCGCGTCACATCAGGCACGGCGGGCGCATCGACCTGCCCTCCCGCAGGATCGAGCCGACCGTCCTGCTGTGGGACTTCAACGACAAGCTCCCCCTGGACGAGATGTTCGCCCCGGTGTTCAACGTCGTGGCCTACCCCAGCGCGAGGCTGTTGCGTGAACGGCTGTCGAGCCCCTACTTCAGCGAACGCGCGCTGGGAGCGATGGTCTACGGAAACGACCCGGAGACGGTGAACGTCCTGGCTAAGCGACACCAAACCTGTGTCAACCACACGCTGCTCGACGCCGAGGACGGCAACCGCCCGTTCGGCGGATTCGGGATGAGGGCGAACTACATCTCCTACGGCGACGAGCGGCACGCCGAACCACTGCTCATGTCGCAGGCCGTGGCACAGAATCTCCCGACGGCCGCCCCCATCGCGGTGGGTGGGAAGTGACCCAGGTGAGCAAACGGTACGCCGACGCATGGTCTGCAATCGTCGACTTGCTGGTGGCGAACGAGGTGGACACCTGCTTCGGGCTACCCGGAGACGATCTGGAGTTGCTTCGCGCCCTCGACGCTGCCGGCCTGGACCTCGTGCCGTGCCGTGACCAGCGCAACGCGATGTACATGGCGACCGGCTACGCGCTGCAGTCAGGCCGGCTCGCCGTATGCGCACTGGGCAAAGGGCCGGCTGTCACGCACGCGGCCACGGGGCTGCTCGAGGCACGGGAGTCCGGTGCACCACTCCTCGTGCTCGCCGCAGGCGTGCCCGAACGGCGCCGGGGGAGTGGCGGATTCCAGGAACTCGACCAGGTCGCCGTGACAGCGCCCCTCGTGCGATGGGCGCACCGGGTGGGGCATCCGGACCGGGTCGTCCCCGCGACGGTGACGGCGCTGACCCGAGCTGTGGGGCCGCCGCCCGGACCCGTGTACCTGGAGATACCCGACGACGTCCGCACGGCGGAGATCCTCCTCACCGGATCGCAGCCAACGCTGCCCGAACCACTGGTCCTTGAGCCCGGTCCCGTGAGCCCGGGACCGGCACTGGAAGCGATCCGCGCGAGCCGGCGTCCGGTGGTGCTGGTGGGCGGCGGAATGCGGCACCGCAACGCTGGCGGTGTGGTCGAGCGCTTCGCCGAACGCCTCGGCGCGGCGCTCTTCACCACCGCGTCCGGCCGCGGTGCCGTCGACGAGCGCCACCCGCTGTTCTGCGGCGTGGCAGGCCTGTACGCCGCGGCCCCAGCCCGTGCGCTGTGGTCATCCTGTGACCTGGTGGTGTCGCTCGCCGGGCGACTCGAGGAGACAGTTGTCGAAGGCGGAACGCCGTGGCCCCCGGTCACGGTGGTGCAGGTCAACGTCGATCCGGGCGGGCTGTCGGCTGAGTTCTCCGGCCCGCGCGTGCTCGGTGACGCCCGGCACGCCGCGCTCGGCTGGACGCGGGCGCTGGACGAAGACCGCAAGTCCGAGCACACAGACGCGACCGAGGCGTGGGCGAACAAGATCGCCGTCGCCCGTAAGGCCATGTCGCTTGAGGTGAAAGCGGAATTGGTCCGCGCGGCGACGCTGCCGGGGATCCGCATCGCCGAGCTGCTCGCCGCGCTCGACGCCACCGCCGGCGAGCCCCGCGTGCTGGTCCAGGAGAACGGGCTGCAGGACATGTGGTCCTACTGCTTCCCCTTCCACGCCGGTGGCGGGTCCATCGTGCCGTCGGAGCAAACCCCCCTGGGCTTCGGAGCGGCCGCGGCCATCGGAGTCAAGCGGGCCGCCCCGGACCACGAGGTCACCGCATTCATCGGAGACGGAGCGTTCCTCGCGGCCCGCGCGGACATCACCGTCACCGCTCCGGCCCACGGCGGCGTTCTGTACGTAGTGCTGTGCAACGGCGGCTACGGCTGGCTGGACGCCCAACGCGCCCGCCTCGGCCTCGACGCCGAACGCTACCCCTTCACCCGCCCGGGCGCGCCGCCACCCGTGGTGGACGGATCGGACATCCACTATCGGGTGCTGCGCGACAAGGACGCACTGACCGACGAGATTCTCGCCGCGCGACGGTTCTGCTCACAAGGCGGCACGGCCGTACTCATGGTGCCGGTCGCCCCCGACGACATCGCCCCGCCCCTCCGCGACGCCGGGGTGATCCCCCAGTGACAGACGCGCGAGAGCGAGGTGACGCCAGGCGCAGGGTGATGGTCACCGGGTACGGTGCGGTGACGCCGCTGGGCCACAGTGTCGACGAGACATGGACGGCGATGCTGGCCGGGCGCAGCGGCATCGACACCGTGAACGCGATCGACGTGACCGGTCTCGGAGTCCTGATCGGCGGCCAGGTCCGCGGATTCACCCCCAGCCGCTACATGCCCCCGACGGTCAGCCGTCGCGCCGACCCGTACGCGCAGTACGCCCTCGCCGCGGCGCTGGAGGCCAGCGAACACGCTGGACTCGTCATCGACGACCGCTTGGCGCCGCGGGTCGCCGTGATCATCGGAAGCGGCTACGGCCCGGTGGGGTCGATCTACCGCGCCGCGAACACGCTCCGCGACAAAGGGCCACGGGCCATCAGCCCCTTCACCCAGGTCACGACCGCCATGGACAGCGCTGCCGGCGAGATCAGCATGCGTCTCGGCGCACAGGGACCCAGCCGTGCCCAGAGCACGGCGTGCGCCAGCGGCGCCGACGCGGTGGGCGCGGGGATGCGCATGATCAGCCATGGGGAGGCCGACATCGTCCTCGCCGGCGGCGCCGACGCCTGCGTCACCACCGTCGACCTCGCAGGCAGCGGCAACGCCCGCGCCCTGTCCAGGCGCAACGACGACCCGACTGCGGCGTGCCGGCCCTTCGATGTGCACCGCGACGGGTTCGTGATGAGTGAAGGAGCCGCCGTGCTGGTGCTGGAGGCCGCCGAAGTCGCCGACAGGCGGGGGGCGACGGCCCTGGCCGAACTCACGGGCTACGGAGCCAGTTCCGACGCCCACCACTGGACCGCCCCGCACCCGGAGGGGCGGGGCGCGTGCCTTGCCGTCGAGGCAGCACTGCGCGACGCAGGGATAACGGGACCGGACGTGGACTACATCAACGCGCACGGTACCGGAACGCTGCTCAACGACGCCATCGAGACGGCCGTTCTGCACAAGGTGCTGGGTGACCGTGTCACCCGGATCCCGGTCAGCTCCACCAAGTCGATGACCGGGCACATGATCGGCGCCGCCGGAGCGGTCGAGCTCGTCGCTTCGATCCAGGTCCTCCGCACCGGTGACGTCCCGCCGACCATCAACTGCGACGAGCCGATCGACCCGGACATCAACTTCGTGCCGCACCAAACGCAGCACCACAAGCAAATACGGACCGCTCTCAGCAACTCGTTCGGCTTCGGCGGCCACAACGCCGCCCTCGTGGTCCGAGCAGTATGAGGTCCCGGCCGTGAACCACCTTCCACAACCGACCCCCAGCCCCGCCACCGTCACCCGCAGCGGGCCACTGACCTGGGTCCAGCAGTGGCACTGGTTCGAACGCACCATCCCCTCACCACGACGGGTGAACCCGACGCCGCTCGCCGACCACTGCCACATCCCGCCCCCGGCAACCGTCGCCGACGTCCACGCGGCACTCGCGTCCCTCACCGCCCGCCACGAAGCGCTGCGCACCACCATCGACCCGCTCCGCCCGATACAACACGTCCACCGCGCGGACTGGGCCCCGCTGCCGGTCGACTACGTCGACGTCCCCGCCGCCGACGCCGGCACCCTGGAAGCTGCCACAGCAGCGCTGGCCGCCCACCCGATCGATCCCGAGCGAAATCCACCCTGGCGCGCCAGGGTGCTGCTCGAAGCAGGAAAGCCGCGCGCGGTCCTGGTGGCCGCCCACCACGTCCTGATCGACGGATGGGGGCTGGCGGTACTGATCAACCAACTGCACGACCAACTGCGCGGCGACCACACACCGGCAGAGGCATCCACACACCCGCTCGACACGGTCGCCGCCCAGCCCCCGGAACGCGCCCGCGCAGCGGAGCGCGAGTGGCTCATGCGTCTCGCGAGCAACCCGACCGGCGTGCTGGCCCCGTTCGGCGGGACCGACAACGGCGCCGGGCGCCACCGCCTCCAGCACCGCTCGGTGGGCGCCTACGACGACCTCGACCGCGTCGCCCGGCGATACCGGGTCAGCCCAGAGGTCGTTGTACTCGCGGCGCTGGCCCACGACGTCGCCACCCGCACCGGCGAACACCGATTCCTCGCATCAGTGGTGGTCTCCAACCGAGCCCGGGCCGCTCTGCGGAACAGCATCGGCGTCCAAGCCCTGACGGTTCCGGTACAGATCGATCTCCGCCCCGGCGCGGCGTTCGGCGAGGTCGTCGCCTCGGTCGCCGCCGCCTCTGCCGCCGCCTACCGGCACGGTCAGTGGCGCCCCGCGGAGCTGGTCGCCGCCCAGGCGCGCATGGACCGTCGCCGCGGTGTCGTGACCGTACCCACCATCGAGTACAACTGCTACTCGTGGCCACGCGACTACCTGGTCCCCGCGTACAGCACTCCGCCGGACGGACCCGCCACCTGGATACACAGCGCGCCCGACGAGCCCTGCGACACGCTCTACGTCGACCTCAGCCTCGACGAGGGAGTCGTCACCCTCGATGTCACCGTCGGGGACCACCTGCTCGACGCCGAGCAGGCCGCGGCATTGCCCGTCCGGTTGTGCGGTCTCCTGCGCGCGCTCGCCGACGGTGCCGAGTGCCCCGTTCCGGAACGTTCGCTCACACCGGCCGCCCCCGGATGGTGGCGCGCCCCGCAGGGATGGGTGCGCTTGGCCGACGTCGAAGACGTGTTGCGCGACCATCCCGGAGTGCACGAAGTGACGGTGGCACCCAGCAAGGAGGCCCTGGGGGAGGGCGACGAACTGCACCTCGTCGCGTACGCCCGCATCGCCCCTGACGTCACCCCCGACGACTTGCACCGCCACGTCCTGGACCACCTCGGCGAAGTGCCCGGCCTGGTGGCCCCGGGCCGCTACGTCCTGTCCCCGGCCGGCTTCGAAACCGGCCGTACGTCCGACCAGTTGCGTACCGGCACCGGCACCGGCACCGGAACCGGCACCGGCGGCACGGGAGCCCTGCGGATCCCATTGCGCCTGCCCGCGACGGACGCCGAACGGGCTCTGGCCGCCGCCGTGGCCGCTGTCGGACCCGGCGGTCTGCCGACCGGCTCCTCCGACAGCCCTGATGCCGTGGACATGAACCGGTGCCTCGCCGACCACGGAGTCACCCTGGTCGCCGTCCCTCGTCTACTGGCGCTGCTTCACCGGTCCGGCTTCACCGGGATCGCGTCGGACGAACTGGCCGGAACGGCCTCGCTCGGCCACCTCGCCGCAGCCCTGAAGCCCCTACCACCTCGCGCCCATCGTGGAGGAGACACCTCACCATGACCGCGTCCCACGCCCCCGCACCGTCGACGGACCGCCTGGCCCCGTGGGCCTTCGCCGCCTTCGTCGAGGCGAACACCCACGACACGGCATACCGCCCGCCGGTGGTGGACGGACCCGTCGGGCCGACCATCGTCCGCAACGGCCGAGAGCTGGTCAACTTCGCCAGTATCAGCTTCCTCGATCTGGAGCGCCACATCCCGGTACAACGCCATTTCGCTGAAGGGGCGCGCGCCCACGGCTTGAGCACCAGCGGATCCAGGATGACCCAGGGGATTTGCCGCCCGCACCAAGTGCTGGAGGAGACGATCGCCCGCCACACCGGCAAGGAGCAAGCCATCAGCTTCGCGACGGGGCTACTGGCCAACATCGGGTTCATCCACGCCATGAGCAATTCCGCGCATTTCGACACCGGGATCGAAGTGCGTAATCACGACACCGTTTTCGTCGTCGACCGTGACGTCCACTGGAGTATCTGGAAGGGCCTCGAGGGACTTGGCTATGGTCGCAAGGCCCACGCGTTCCGGCACAACGACGCCTCCGACCTGGCACGCGTCCTGGACCGGGTCCGGACCCGCAAGACCGTGGTGATCGCCGAGAGCATCTATTCGGCCGACGGCACCATGGGGCCGATCGTGGAGATTCTCGACGAGTGCGACCGTCACGGCGCCATCAGCATGATCGACGACGCGAACGGCTTCATGGTCTACGGACCCGAGAACCGCCCGTACGCCCGGGAGGCGGCTGCTATCAGGGAGCGGGCCGACTTCGTCATGGTGTCACTGTCAAAAGCCATCGGTCTGGAAGGCGGCGCGATCGCCGGGCCGGCGGCGGCCATCGACGCCTTCGAACTGCTCTCCGGCACCTCGATGTTCACGGCCGCCATCCAGCCACCCACCGCTCACACCGCCGAGCGCACGATCGAGGCCCTCGCCAGCAATCCGGGGATCGTCGACGACTACTTGGCGCATGCCGCCCGCCTTCGCCGACAGATGCACGAGGCCGGCACGCCGACAACGCCGACCGAGTCGTACATGCTCTCGGTGCCGATCGGGAACGACGCCGCCGCCCTGCAGATGCGGGAGTGGTTCGTCGAGGACGGCTACCTCGTACCCGTCTTCTCCTACCCGGCCGTCTCACGCAACCAGGCGCTACTGCGCTTGTTCCCGCACGCGGGCCACACCGAGGAGCAGATGGACGGCTTCCTGCGCACCCTCCTCACCTACCGACGGCGCCTCGGGCTCTGACGTTCCCACCGAGGTTCGCCACACGGACCGATGACCGCCGGGCGTAACCGACCGAGCCGGCCCACTGACCGCGGCAGGGATCCGCGCGGTGGCCGACTCACGCCGACCCCATCCCGATAAGGAGAAACCCCCGTGGTGAACAACACCGACATCCTCAACGCCCTTGCCAAGATTGTCGAAGAGGTCGCCGGCGTCGACGCCGCCGAGGTGACCACCGAGAAGTCTTTCACCGACGATCTCGACATCGACTCCCTGTCGATGGTGGAGATCACCGTGGCGCTCGAGGACAGGTTCGAGGTGAATATCCCCGACGACCAGGTCGCGGAGTTGAGGACCGTCGGCGACGCGGTGAGCTGCATCGCCGACCACCGGTGACTGCTGCCGGATGGCCTGGCCGTGGCACTGCTCGGCTCCTGCCGGGCCTCGTCGGCCGGTCACCTGTCCTGGCCGTCCGCGAAGCACGATGCGCGGAGCGCGTAAGTGATCAACGAGGGCTCGATCAGTCACAGGACCGTTCCCCCGCACCGGACAAGACTCACTTCGGGAGACATATCATGCACGGAGTCGCTCCCCGTAGGGTCAGGCGGACATGAGCGTCCTCGAGCGCTTCCGGCTCGACGGTCGCGTCGCCATAGTCACCGGCGCCTCCTCCGGGCTGGGTATCGCCTTCGCCACCGCGATAGCCGAGGCCGGCGCCGATGTCGTGCTCGGGGCGCGGCGCACCGAGAGGCTGGAGGCCGTGCGCACAGCCGTCGAGAGGCTCGGCCGCCGTGCCGTCGCTGTGCATACAGATGTTGCCAAGCCGGAGGACTGCCGCGCGCTGGTCGACGCGGCCGTGCACGCATTCGGGCGGGTGGACATTCTTGTCAACAACGCCGGGATCAGCAGTGAACAGCCTGCGACGGAGGAGACACCGGAGCAGTTCCGCGAGGTCATCGACATCAATCTCAACGGCTCCTATTGGATGGCCCAGGCCGCAGGCGCGGTGATGCTGCCCGGCAGTGCCATCGTCAACGTCTCGAGCATCCTCGCGCTGGTCACGGGCGGTGTGCCGCAGGCCGCCTACTCGGCGTCGAAGGCCGGGATCCTCGGGCTCACCCGCGATCTCGCCCAGCAATGGACCCCCAGCAAGGGCATCCGCGTGAACGCCCTCGCGCCAGGCCTTTTCACCTCCCCGATGACCGACGGCTACGCCGAGGGCTACCTCGAGGTGATGATGCCGCGGGTGCTCTCGGGCCGCATCGGACAGCCCGAGGAGCTCGCTGCGGCTTTGGTCTTCCTCGTCTCCGACGCGGCGTCCTACATCACCGGCACCACCCTCACGGTCGATGGCGGCACGCACATCGCATAGGGACACGCAGCTGCGGTCTCCTCCGGCCGAGCAGCGCGACCCACCGGAATCTGCGAGCGGATGTGTTCATGTTGATGATCAGTGAGCGATGCGGTCATGCCCGTCTCGGCGTAACCGGGCGCGACCACGGTGGCGGTGACGTTGTGGGTGCCGAGCTCGAGGGTCAGTGCACGGGTCATGCCGACGTTGACGACTCCTACCGGTCCCATCTATACCTCGCGGTCACCCGTCCGTGTTCCAGGGGGCGGGCGCTGCGCGGGAGCTGGCAATGACGACGGAGCCGACTGCCCGTCCCCTTCCGCGCGAACCGCTCGGGGATCCGCACCTGCGCCGCCTGATCGTGGGCCAAGGCTTGGCGGCCGTGGTCGATGCGCTGTTCATCATATGGCTCACGCTCTTCGTACTCGAGCTGTCGGAACCCGGGATCACCACAGGGTTTGTTCTTGTGGCCGTCGCGCTGCCGCGAGCGGCGCTCCTGCTTCCTGCGGGAGTACTGGTCGACCGCCTCGGTCCCGCCCGTGTCGTGGCCAGCGCCTCCTGGCTCCGGGTCGCCGTCCTGCTCGCCCTCGACGCCCTGGTCACCTTCACCTCACCATCGGTGACGACGGTAGCGCTGCTCGCCGGGCTGCTCGGCGCCGCCGACGCCGCGTACTTCCCGGCGGCCCTGGCGTTGCTGCCCGCCGTCGTGCCGACCGAGAAGCTCTCCCGGGTCAACGCGCTGGTGCAGGGCGCGGAGTCGGGGGGCGATCTGGTCGGCCCGGCGGTGGCCGCCGGAGTCATCGCCGCGGTCGGCTTTGACGCGACGCTCGGTGGGATCGCGGCGATGGCCGCATTGGCCGCCGTCGCCCTCAGCACACTCATCCACGTGGTACGACGTGGCGAAAACGCCAGGGACGACGCTGGTCCGGATGCCATCGACGGTGAACAGCTCAGCAGTACACGTGCCCTCGCCGCGGGCTTGAGATACGCCTGGCATGAACCGCCGGTGCGAGGGATGCTGGCAGCCATCGCCCTGATCAACATCGCGGTCGTGGGCCCCGTACTTGTGGGCGGCGCGGTGCTCGCCGATCAACGCCTCGGTGGCGCGGGATCTCTGGGCATTGTGCTCTCCGGTTTCGGTGCCGGCTCACTGGCTGGCTCACTCATGGCCGGGTGGCGGCCGCCCGCCCGGCGCGGCTGGACCGTGGTCGGCGGGGTCGCCGCGATCGGCGCAGGCATGGCCGGGCTCGCCGCCGTCACCCATGTCGTCGCCGCAACGGCGGTCGTCTCACTCATCGGCATCGGGTCCGCGTTTCTCGGAGTGGTCGTCGTGGCCACTTTGCAGGAGCGAGTGCCCGAGCAACTGCTGGGCCGAGTGATGAGCCTCGTCGTGCTGGCCACAGTGGCGCTCGATCCGTTCTCCTACGTGGTTGCCGGCGTCATGCTCCCATACGGCACGACGACGCTGTTCCTGATCTGTGGCAGCGCCGTCTTGGCATGCGCCGGTCTGGTCGCCGCGAGCCCAGGAATCCGCTCCCTGCGCTGACCGTGTCGATCGCCGGTCATCTGCCTACGGTTGGATGAGGGCGCGGGCTCTCAGCAATTGGAACGAGGCTCGTCCGTACCTCTGGCGTTTGATGGTCTTGATCCGGGGGGCTACCTGGGATTCATTCGCAGTGCATCGGGCTTCAGCCCGATGGGTGAAGCGCATCTTGCCGTGGCGAAGCGGAGCGTAGTGGATTCCTGGTCGGCCGAGCCGGACGTCGTGTGTCCACCGCCCGTGGCGCGGAGCGCCGCGATGGCTTTCCCGGCGGAGCCGGGTGATGCTCACACAGGCCGGTTCTGTGGTTCTGTTGCTCGATGTACTGCTTGACTACAGAGAGCGGGGCGCCGCCGACGGTTCCGGCGGAGTAGGGCCCGGACCGGGGCTTGTTGGCCCGCCGGCAGTGCCGTGCCAGGTCGGGGAACTCCTGGCGCAGGCGGCGGGAGGTGAACATCCTTGAGGGAGCTGACCAGCTTGGTGGCGGTGGCCTTGGGCGGGAGGTTCACCAGGAGGTGGACGTGGTTGTCCTCGCCGTTGAACTCCACCAGTTCGCACTCGAAGTCCGTGCGCACCGACCGCATGAGGCCCAGCGGGACCTGTCCCGTAAGCAGAAGGGGTCGAAGAACCGCGGGAAAGCCGGCTTGAAGGTTGCCCGTGCCCACGCACAAGTGGCCGATGCGCGCCGCGAGTTCCACCACCAGCTCTCCACGAGGCTGATCCGCGAGAACCAAGCGATCGGTGTGGAGGACCTGGCGGTCAGGGGACTGGCGCGCACCAGGCTGGCCAAGAGTGTGCATGACGCGGGCTGGTCACAGTTCGTGGCCATGCTGGAATACAAGGCGGTCAGGTACGGGCGTACCTTGGTGAAGATCGGCAGGTTCGAGCCGACCTCCCGGACCTGTTCGGCCTGCGGCGTCAAGGGCGGTCCCAAACCCCTCCACATCAGGGAGTGGACCTGCCCCGCCTGCGGCACGGTCCATGACCGGGACCACAATGCCGCGAAGAACGTCAAAACGGCCGCCGGACTGGCGGTCACAGCCTGTGGAGCGCAGGTCAGACCAGGACTCGTCCCGGCACAGCGCAACGAAGCAGGAAGCCACGGACTCTCCACCGAACCCCGTACCGCGTAGCGGCACAACAACGGATGAGAAGGCCGGAATCCTCGGGGCTTCAACCTGAGGAGCAAGTCAAGTCGAACTGGTCCTTGAGCGTCATCGCGATCGGGTGCGGATCCTTTCGAGTAACGGCTGAGCTGGGAAGACGTTGATTGGCGTGTGGGCGGTGCCGTTGCTTCTACCGTGGCGGGGTGGAGGCGGGCGCCATGGTGTCGTTACCGGACGAGCTTCGAGCGCGGGAGTCTGCGGCTCGGCAGCGGGCGGATCAGCTTGAGGATGAAGCGGCGGTGCACCATCCTGCGGGGCTGCGCAGTCCGGTGCGGGGGGGTGCCTCTATGTCTTTCGTCAAGCGAGGCGTGGGGTTCTGGGTTCGTAGAAGGTGCCGTCGCGGAGCATGGCGAAGAGCACGCTGATGCGGTGCCGGGCGAGGCGGAGGAGAGCCTGTGTATGGGTCTTTCCTCTGGCCCGGCACTTGTCGTAGTAGGTGCGGGAGGCGGGATCGTGCAGGGCGGCGAACGCGGAGAGGAACATCGCGCGTTTGAGCTGTCTGTTTCCCCCGCGGGGTGCGTGTTCGCCGTGGATCGAGGTCCCGGAGGACTTCGTAGTCGGGGCGAGGCCGGCGTAGGAGGCGAGGTGGGCGGCGGTGGGGAAGCCGGTGCCGTCGCCGACGGTGACCAGCAAGGTGGCGGCGGTCCTGACCGCGATCCCCGGCATCGAGGTCAGGACCGGGGGAAGAGGGTGAGCCTCCAGCAGCTGGCTGATCTGGGTTTCCAGGGCTCGTCGTTGCTCATGGACGGCGGCGAGCGAGCGGGCCAGCGACGGGATGACGACGTCGAGAGTGCCGGTTCCCGGGACCACGACGGTCTGCTCGTCGAGCGCGTCGAAGACCTCGTCGATCAGGCGGGTGACCATCCTGGGGGCCTTGGGCCGGATGACTTCCACGAGCCTGCGGCGTCCGGCTTTTCGCAGGGCGGCCGGGGAGCCGTAGCGTTCGAGGAGCCAGGTGACGGCCTGGTGGTCGAGCCGGGGTCCGAGGACACGTTCGAGGCTGGGGTGGAACTGGGTGAGCAGGCCGCGGATGCGGTTGCTGGTGCGGGTGGCCTCGGCCGCGAGGTCCTGGTCGAAGCCGGTCAGGACGGTCAGTTCGGCGGTGATCTCGTCGGTCAGTTCCAGCGAGCGCAGGGTGTGCGGCATGGTGCGGGCGGCGTCCGCGATCACCGCGGCGTCTTTCGCGTCGGTCTTCGCCTCGCCGGGGTAGAGGTCGGCGATCCTCCGCATGGCGAGTCCTGGCAGGTAGGCGACCTTGCAGCCCGCGTTCCTCGCGACTGTCAGCGGCAGGGCGCCGATCGAGGCGGGCTGGTCCACGATCACCAGGACGGTGCCGAACTTCGCGGCCAGTTTGTCGAAGACGGCCCGCAGTTTCGGTTCGCTGTTGGGCAGGGGTTTGTCGAAGACCTTCTTGCCGGCCGGGGTCAGCCCGTGGCCGTGGTGGGCGGTCTTGCCGACGTCCAGGCCGAGGAAGACGCCCACGTCGCCGGTGTCGAACATCGTGCGCTCAGCTCCTTTGGTGCGGCTGGCCCTGGCGTCGGTGTCGTACTCGCGCATCCACGTTATGCAGACCTGCCGTCCGCGGACTGCCCGGCGTTGCACCGGACCGGACGGTGGCCGGACCTCTTATCAGCGTCTCCGACGGCACCCCTCGGGCCCGGTGACACCACCCCCCAGGTCATCCCTTCGACAGGGGGGGAACAGTCATGCCAGGCCCGAAGGCCAGCGGCCCTCTTGCAGGACCACGGAAAACAGCCTCGGGGGGTCGGTCACGTGGTGCCTCCAGCACGCTAAAAGCCCCGACACACGTGTGGCAGTGCCGGGGTCAGCACCTACTTCAGGCGTGGGTCCAGCAGTGCGGCACCACGACCAGGGAGCTCTATTCACGAACGGGGTTCACCAGCCTTTCTTGTAGAAGGCGAGGGCGGTGACGGTGTTCATGACGCTGGGGAAACGGGTGAGGGGCCGCGGTAGCGGGTGGCGAGGATCTTCCAGTCTTTGAGGTGTGCGATCGCTCGTTCAACGGCGGCGCGGAGCCTGCTGATGCTCTGGTTGAACCTCTTGTCTGCCTCGGACCGTTCCTGGCCAGGAGGTTTACGTCGCGCGGTGAGCATGCCGGAGCCGACGTAGCCCAGATCGCCCATGGTTTCCCGGTCGGTGAATGCTTCGGGGAAGTGGGACTGGCGCCAGGCGTGCATGTCGTGCCGGGCACCGGGCACGGGTGCGGAGACTGCGAGCGGGTCCCCGGCGAGCGTGGCCGCGACCTGCGCATTGAAGCCGGTGTCGCGGTGCTTCCCGGAGAACATGGTGGTGCCCTCACTCGCCCAGTCCCAGGTGGTCACCAAGGTCCCGTCGATCAGGACGATCCGGCCGGCCGACGCCTCGGCGAGGTCGGGGACATGCTCGGCCAGAACCTTTTCAACCACCGGCAGCAGTGCCGTCCACCGCCGCGAGACTGTGGCCTGAGACACCCCGAACAGCTCCGCCGCCGCTTCCTGGACCGGGTTCTGGCGCAGCAGGAACAGCACCAGGACCACCGACCTGTACAGGCCCAGCGACCACATCTGCGGCGGCACCACGGCAGGATCCGGATCCTCCACGAGCGCCTGGTGGACCCGTGCCACCAGCCCGTCAAGTTGATCGGTGTCCATCCCTTTCGTAACGTTCCAGCTCAACGGCCCTGCCCTGGTTCATTTCTGCCGTTGTCACAGACATCAGACTACCGAGCAGGGCCGTCCTGACGATCAAGGAACACAGGCCGCACCACCCCGTGAATAGACCTCCTGGCGTGCCCGCCCGCGCCAAGGGGCTGCCGTCGGTGGAGCCGGGCACCAGCAGGCACAGCCGTACGTCCTGCTGCGCGGTGAACCACCGGACACGCTCCACGTTTCCCAGCGCGATGCCGCTGACCTCGGGCGAAAAGCTTGCGGTGATCCAGGCGACGGTCATCGGGGCTGATTCGGTACGCGGAAGCAAATGGACGACCTTCCCATCGCATTGTGAACGGAAACGCGTGGCTACGCCTTGCGGAGCCGCTCGATGATGCCGTCGAGGTCACGGAGGAAGACGGGTATGCGGAACTCGTGGCCGCCGGGCTCCTCGTGCGCTTCGTGCTCGATGCCCGCATCGCGCAGCATCCCCCGGAATTCCCGCTGACCGGCGAGTACTTGGTTCTCGGATACCTGGTTGAACCAGTCGACCTTGCCGCCGCCCGTACCGGCCACCAGGAAGACCCGCTTGCCGCGGTAACGCTCGATGTTCTCGACCGGGTTGTCGGCGCTCACCTTGGCCTCGTTCCACAGTGGTGCTCCGTAGATCGTGCCGCCGGCCAGGTCCGACACCGCGGAGGACAGGTTGGCCCAGTGGGTGACCAGGCCGAAGTCGCGGCGCAGGCTGGCCGGTCCGGAGTGGGCGCTCACCGAGGCGAAGCGGTCGTGGTACTTGGCGGCGTACTTCAGGGCACCGAAGCCGCCCATCGAGAACCCGGCGACGGCCCGGCCGTTGCCCTCGGCGTATGTACGGAAGTTGGCGTCGATCCATGGGACGAGCTGGTCCATGTGGAACGTTTCCCAGTTGCGGGGGCCCACGTTGGAGCTGACCGGGTCGGAGTACCAGCCCGCGTGGCCGCCGTCGGGCATCACGACGATGATGGGTTTGCCGGCAGTCCACTCGCGGACTCCCGCACGGTCGAATGAGGTGAAATCCACGTTCAGGTTGCCCCAGTGGAGGAGGTAGAGGACGGGGTAGGTTCGTCCGCTGGTGTCGTAGCCGTCGGGAAGCAGCACGTTGATGCCGGGGTTCCAGCCGATCGCGCGGGTCGCGAACCGGTAGTACTTCAGGCGGGGGTTCTGCTCGTTGCGGTCCACGATGCGCAGCCCGAAGCCGTCGCCGACCGCCCCGGCCGGTGACGCCCCAGCCGGCGACGCCGTCGCGAGGACGCCCGCGCTGCCGAGGGCGATGGCCGTGGAGAGGCCACCGGTGGCCTTGAGGACGTTTCTGCGGGTGAGGTGGTGCGCGCTCATTCTGACCTCCTGGTCGGGAAGGAATGGTGACGGAAGAGTGGACGGTAGCCAAGGTGCCACGTTAGACACCGCCGTTGAAATCCCGATGAATGCGCTCGACGACTGCGCAGAAGACGAAGAGGTTCGGGATCTCGGACGCAGGGCCCAACGCATGCCGTTTTCCGGCTGTGCTGAGCTCGACGGTCCCGTTCCGGATCTCGATCCGCTGTACCTGCGACCACCTCACGGACACCTTGCGGGAACCGGTCATCTCCCTGGTCAGCCAGATGTCCCCGAAGGTGAGCCGCTCCCCGGCGTCGAGCGCGGCCACTGCCCTGGGCAGTTGGGCACAGGTGACGGCCTGCCGGACCTCGGGCCCCCAACCCGCCTCCGGCTCGTCGTGCAGCACGACCCGCTCTCCGGCGACGTCGACGAGCGTGTAGATCGTGCCACTTGTCCGGAACACGGAGGTGGTGTCGTAGCGGACGACATGAGGCCTGTTCACGGGGGTCTTGTCGATCATGAGGGCGGCCCTGCTCGGTAGCTTGGTGTGTTCCACGACATCAAGCGAGTACCGGGGCAGGGCCGTTGAGTTGGAACGTTACGACGGGGCTGGAAGCAGATCAACTCGATGGGCTGGTGGCCCGTGTGCATCGGGTGCTCGTCGGGGAGCCGGACCCGCCGGTCGTACCCGGGCGGATGTGGTCGCTGGGGCTGTACAAGTCCGTGGTGCTGGTGCTGTTCCTGCTGCGGCAGAACCCGGTCCAGGAGGTCGCGGCCGAGTTGTTCGGGGTCAGCCAGGCCACCGTCTCCAGGCGGTGGAACACCCTGCTGCCGGTGGTGGAGAAGGTCCTGGCCGGACACGTCCCGGACCCCGCCGAGGCGTCGGCCGGCCGGATCGTTCTGATCGACGGGACGCTCGTCACGACCTGGGACTGGGCGAGTGAGGGCACGAGAATGTTCTCGGGCAAGCACCGTGACACCGGCTTCAACCTCCAGGTCGCTGCCACGCTCGCCGGGGACCTCCTCGCGGTCTCCGAGCCGGTGCCCGGCTCGCCGCACGACACGTTCGCCTGGGGCCAGTCCCACTTCCCCGAAGCGTTCGCGGCACGGGAGAAGCTCGGGGACCTCGGCTACCTCGGTACCGGGATGCACACCGGACGACGAAAGCCACCGGGCCGGGAACGCTCCGCGGGAGACAAAGAAGCCAACCGGTCCATCAACGCCCTCCGCGCCGCCGTCGAACATGCCATCGCACACCTGAAGGACTGGAAGGTCCTCGCCACCCGCTACCGCGGACCCCTCGCCCGATTCCCCGCTGTCATCAAGACGGTCACCGCCCTCGCCTTCTACAAAAAGGGCTGGTGACACCCCCGTGAATAGGCCTCAGGGCCTGCTGGGTCGGCCCGCCGCTATGGCTGAATTATCTGTATCGGGCTGCAGAGGTAAGGTGCAGAATCATTCTCCATCTGACATCAAGTCAGGTCTCATGGTCGACCGAACGCCGCTGCAGAGCCCACAGGTTCCAGGAAGAGGTCGCTTATGAAGCTTCGGATGCTGGCAGCGGCAACGGGAATTGCCGCCCTGGCAACATTCACTGGGGCCCCCGCCGCCAACGCCATTGGCCTGGCCGCGAGTGGTCCTGACATGCAAGGGACGAACCTCTGGTACAGCCTCGCCGCTAACAACAAGTGTGTGGGACTGGCCAATGGCGGAAGTACGGCCAATGGTACTGAATTGGTCGTATGGGACTGTCACGGACACCTCGACCAACGGTGGACTAACTTCCAGAGTGGCAGCGGTTGGGCTATCGCCAGCCTCGCCGCTGACAACAAGTGTGTGGGGTTGGCCGACGGTGGAAGTACGGCCAATGGCACACGCCTGGTCCTGTGGAACTGCCACGGACACCGTGACCAGCAGTGGCACAGCATTACTGGAGATGACCTCATTTACAGCAACGCCGCTGACAACAAGTGCATAGGGTTGGCCGATGGCGGAAGTACGGCCAATGGCACACGTCTGGTCCTGTGGAACTGCCACGGACACCGTGACCAGCAGTGGCGGATAGATTATTGAACCTGATCACTGCCTGGTCCTGGCTCCGTCCTAATCGCCCCGGCATTTGGCGTTGAAGGCGCGCCGGAATACTCGCAGAGTGTGGATCCTTTGACGTGATGGCGGGGATCAGGCGGTCCTACGTTGTTGGTGGGTTGGACGGGCCGTCGTAAGGTCCAGAGGCCCAGAGACACCGGGTATGGCTTTCAGGCGGTTGCCCTCGATGGTTCCCCTCACCTGGCCGCCCGGTGTCTCACGACGACTCGACCGCTGATTAGGAGCTGCGGGCACCCGAGGGTGTATCGCTGAGTAGGACCACGCTGGCGAGGTCGTTCGGGAGAACAGCGCACACCGACGAACCGGAGGAACCCCGTGCCCCAGATCTGGGCGGGTGTGGACATCGGCAAAACCCATCACCACTGCGTGGTCCTGGACGCCGAAGGCAAGCGGCTGCTGTCGCGCCGTGTACTGAACGACGAGCCGGAACTGCTCGCCCTGCTCGCGGACGTGCTGGCCATCGACGAGGACGCCGTGTGGGCGGTCGACGTCGCCGACGGCATGGCCACCCTGCTGATCAACGTGCTGCTCAACCACGGCCAGCAGCTGCTCCACATACCCGGCCTCGCGGTCAACCGGGCCTCGGCCGGCTACCGGGGCGTGGGAAAGACCGACGCCAAGGACGCCACCGTCATCGCCGACCAGGCC
Organism: Streptomyces blastmyceticus; assembly: GCF_039521185.1. Taxonomy (NCBI): domain Bacteria; kingdom Bacillati; phylum Actinomycetota; class Actinomycetes; order Kitasatosporales; family Streptomycetaceae; genus Streptomyces; species Streptomyces blastmyceticus. Next base: position 510,689 of record NZ_BAAABW010000013.1, read on the forward strand.
CGGATGCGCCGGGACCTGACGATCCTGCGGCCGGACGACGAGCAGGCCATCGAACTCCGGATCCTCACGGACCGCCGCGCTGACCTCAACGCGGACCGCACCCGCCGGATCAACCGGCTGCGCGGCCAGCTCACCAGCATCTTCCCCGCGTTGGAGCGCACGCTCGATCTCGGCAACGTCGGCCCGCTGGTCCTGCTGACCGGCTACCAGACCCCGGCCGCCCTGCGTCGCACCGGCCGCAGCCGACTGGAGACGTGGCTCAGGAACCGCAAGGTCCGTGGTGCCGAGGCCCTGGCCGAGGCCGTTTTGGATGCGGCCGAGCGCCAGCACACCGCCGTTCCCGGGGAGAAGATCACAGCGCAGGTGATCCACACCCTGGCCAAGGAGGTGATGGGCCTCAACGAGCAGATCACGGAGATCGACAAGCTCATTGCGGCCCGGTTTCGCAAGCACGAACTCGCCGAAGTGATCTCCAGCATGCCGGACATCGGCCCGCTGCTGGGCGCCGAGTTCCTCGCCGCCACCGCCGGCGACATGAGCCGCTACGGCAGCTCCGACCGCCTGGCCAGCTTCGCGGGCGTCGCCCCGGTGCCCCGGGACTCCGGCAACGTCAGCGGCAACCTGCACCGCCCCAGGCGCTACCACCGCGGCCTGCAACGCGTCTTCTACACGTCCGCGCTGATCAGCATCCGCTGCTGCGAGGCGTCCCGGCGCTTCTACGAGCGGAAACGCGCCGAGGGCAAGCGGCACACCCAGGCCGTCCTCGCACTGGCC
>NZ_BAAABW010000014.1:0-63427 GCF_039521185.1 Streptomyces blastmyceticus
GGTCCCGCTCGCGGGGACCTCCAGCCGGACCGTCATCGAGTACGAGACGCTTGGCGCCGTTGCCATGGCCGCTTTCCTCTGCTTTCCCTGTTTTCGCTTGGTACGCGCCGCGGGGCGCGGGCATCGATCGTCCCACCTACTGGTCAGTACGCGGTAACCGGCCCCGGATCCTGGAATCTTGCTTCCAACATACGAGAAGCGCACCAAATGCCGACGGGCGCCCCTCGTGGTGAGGGGCGCCCGTCGGGGACGCTCTGGTGGCACCGACCCGCCATGCTCGCCTCGCGGCAAGTGGTCGCTCGAAGCGACTAAGGTTGGGCCCGGGGGCTTGGATCGAGCCGGTGCCGTGTTCCAGGCTAACAAATGCTCCCCGGAAGTCATGGCCGAACTCCGGGGCTTCGCCGCGGGGCTCGTAACCGGGGCTCCGCCCCAGCCCCCGAAGCACGCTTCGCGCGCTGTCCTCAATCGCCGGACGGGCTGATTCCCCTGACCGTCCGGCGATCGAAAACGCTCAGTCCCTCAGCAGGTCCGGCACCCCGTTCACGTCCGGGTCGTCGCGGTCTCCGGAGAGCACCGTCAGGCGCTGTGTGGCGCGGGTCAGGGCCACGTACAGCACGCGCAGGCCCGCCGGGGACTCGTCGGCGATCTCGGCGGGGCTGACGACGACCGTCGCGTCGTACTCCAGGCCCTTCGCCTCCAGGCTGCCCAGGACGACCACGCGGTCGCCGTACCCGGCCAGCCAGCCCCGGGCCTCCGCGCGGCGCGCCATCGGCACGACGACGCCGACCGTGCCGTCCACGTCGTCGAGGAGGTGGCGGGCCTCGGCGCGTACGGCAGAGGCCAGGTCGCCGTCCGCGACCGCGAAGCGGGGGACGACGCCCGTCGACCGGACGGCCGCCGGGGAGCGCATGCCCGGCATGGCCAGCGCCAGGATCCTGGCGGCCAGCTCGGCGATCTCCGCGGGGTTGCGGTAGTTGACGGTGAGTTCGAAGCGGCGGCGGGGGCGGCTGCCGAGCGCCTCGTCCCGGGCGGCGGCGGCCTCGTCCGGGTCGGACCAGGAGGACTGCGCGGGGTCGCCGACGACCGTCCAGGTGGCGGTGCGGCCCCTGCGGCCCACCATCCGCCACTGCATGGGCGTGAGGTCCTGGGCCTCGTCGACGATCACGTGGGCGTAGTCCCGGCGCTCCTCCGCCAGCCGCTCCGCGCGCTCGCGGCGGCTCTCGGAGCGCGTCGGCATCAGCTCCTCGAGACCGGTGAGGTGGGCGAGCGGGTCGAGCTCGCGCGGCTTCTGCGGCCGGGCGGGCACGCCGAGCAGCGTCTCCAACTCGTCCAGCAGGGCCACGTCGTGGACCGAGAGCGGGCCCCGCCCCCGGTCGTCCAGCCGCTTGAGCGAGCGGGCCAGCAGCCGGACCTCGCGCGGGTTGAGCTCGCGGCGCGCCCAGCGGGAGAGCCGCCGCTCGTCCGCCATCGCGGCGAGCACCCCGCGCGGGGTGAGCTCGGGCCACCAGGCGGCGAGGAAGTCGAGGAAGACGTCCTCGGTGGAGACGTCCTCGTCGAACGCCTGCCGTGCCTCCGCCGCGAGTTCGGGGTCGGTGTAGCGCTTGGGCCCGCCCGCCTTGGACCACAGGGCGTCGAGGATCAGCCTGCGGGCGCGCGGGCGCAGCAGGTTGATGGGCGCGGTGCCGCCGAGGGCGGTGTTGCGGATGCGCTTGAGCTCGTCGGCCCCCAGCTCCAGCCGGGCGCCGAAGACCACGACGCGCAGCCGGTCCGGGGTGGCGGGGGCGGCGGCCTCCGCCGGTTCCCCGAAGGACAGTTGACCGTCGTCCGCCGGGCCCTTGCGCCGCCCCGAGGCCGGCGCGGACGCCGGTTCCAGCGCGCCGCGCACCGCCTTGCGCAGCACCTTCAGCATGCGGGACGAGCCCTTGACGCGGGCGACCGCGGGCTCGTCGTACGTGTCGGCCTCGGCGCCGTCCACCAGGGAGCCCACGGCGCGGATCGCGACCTGGCCCTCCTCGCCGAGCGAGGGCAGCACGCCCTCGGTGTAGGCGACGAGCAGCGGCGTCGGCGAGACGACGAGGATGCCGCCCGCGTAGCGCCTGCGGTCCTGGTAGAGGAGGTAGGCGGCGCGGTGCAGGGCGACGGCCGTCTTGCCGGTGCCGGGGCCGCCCTCGACCTCGGTGACCGAGGCGGCGGGCGCGCGGATGACCATGTCCTGCTCGGCCTGGATGGAGGCGACGATGTCGCGCATCGTGTGGCTGCGGGCCTGGCCGAGCGCGGCCATCAGGGCGCCGTCGCCGACGACGGGCAGCGCGGCGCCGTCGAGGGTGGCCGTCAGCTCGGGGCGCAGCAGGTCGTCCTCGACGCCGAGGACCTTGCGGCCCTTGGAGCGGATGACCCGGCGGCGCACGACGCGTCCTGGCGCCACCGGGGTGGCGCGGTAGAACGGCGCGGCCGCGGGCGCCCGCCAGTCGATGACCAGCGGGGAGTAGTCGGCGTCGAGGACGCCGATGCGGCCGATGTGGAGCGTCTCCGCGATCTCCGCGCGGTCGCCCCGCACGGCGTCGTCCGCGGGCTCGACGGAGGTGTAGGCGCCGTCGGGGCCCTTCTTCCCGTCCTTGCCGAGGAGCAGGTCGATGCGGCCGAAGAGAAAGTCCTCGAACTCGCTGTTGAGCCGGTTGAGGTGCACCCCGGCGCGGAACACCTGGGCGTCCCGCTCGGCGAGCGCCCCCGGTGTGCCGACCTGGCCCCGTTTGGCGGCGTCGTCCATGAGGAACTCGGCCTCGTGGATCTTCTCCTCCAGGCGCCGGTACACCCGGTCCAGATGCTGTTGTTCGGTACCGATCTCACGGTCGCGGACCCCGTCGGGTTCCGTCGCCGGTCCTGTCGCCACCTGCGCGTGCGTGGCGTTCTGCGCGGCCACCCAAGCCCCCTTCTGCTGTGCCTAGGGCAGCCGTCAACCGTACGCGAACAGAGGTGCTGAGCGCACCTGTCATGACATGACGGTTTTCATCGGTGTTTGATCGGTTTCCGGGTCGGGTTCCGGTCACACCTCGATGGCGTCAAGGAGCTTCCCGTCCAGCGTGCGGACCTCGAAGCGGGCGATGTCGTTCCGGTTCAGCCCGGCGCCGCCGTGGGTGTACAGCGGCTCCTTGTTCCACTTGTTCGCTTTGCCCGCGTTGTTCGAGCCGGTGCCCGCCAGGCCGTAGCCCCCGGCCGGCACGGCCCACGTGGTGACGGTCTGCCGCTCGCCGTTCTTGCCGACCGCGACGAGGTCACAGGTCAGCGGCCCCTTGACGTTGGCGAGCCGCAGGGCGACGTGGGTGCCCCAGGGCTTCTCCTGGAGCGAGACGGTGGCGTCGACCTTGGTCGCGGGGTCGACCGCGCCGATCTTCTCGCCCTCCTCGTACATCTCCTGGGCCGCGCTCGCGCTGCTGTGGCTCGGCGCGTTCCGCGAGGTGAGGGCGGAGCCCGCCAGCGGGCCCGCGACGATCAGGACGGCGGCCGCGGCGGCCAGGCACAGCCTGCGGGTGCGCTGGGCGTGGCGGACGGCCGCGACCCTGGCGAGGAGGCCGTCGAGGAGCGCGGGGCGCGGGCGGGCCGTGAGCGCCCCGGGATCCGGCGCGGACTCCTTGAGGCCGGCGAGGAGCGGGGTCAGCCCGAGCATGCCGTCGAGCTCGGCGGCGCACCAAGGGCAGTCGGCGAGGTGCTCCTCGAAGCGCGCGGCCTCCGCCTCGTCCAGGACTCCGAGGGCGTACGCGCCCACGTCCATGTGCTGTGCCGGCCGGGTCATGCCGTCACTCCCCGTTCTTCGAGCGAGAGCCGCATGGAGCGCAGCGCGTAGAAGACCCGGGACCGCACGGTCCCGGCCGGTACGCCCAGCGCCTCGGCCGCCTCGCTCACCGTACGTCCCTTGAAATAGGTCTCGATCAGCGCCTCTCGGTGGGCCTCGGTCAGATCGCCGAGCGCGTCGGAGATGGTCATCAGGCGCAGCGCCCGGTCTATCTCGTCGGCCGCGGGAATCAGCTCCAGGGGCGCCGGGTCGACCTCCCGGGGGCGGGCCCGGCGGCTGCGGTGGTTGTCGATGACGATGCGCCGGGCGACGGTCACCAGCCACGGCCGTACGGATCCGGGGGCGCCGCGCAGCCGGTCGGCGTTGCGCCAGGCGCGCAGCAACGTCTCCTGCACGACGTCCTCCGCCCGCTGGCGGTCCCCGGCGACCAGGCGCAGCACGAACGTGAGGAGCGGGCCGGCGTGCTCGTCGTAGAGCGCGCGCATCAGCTCCTCGTCGGGACTGGTCCTGTCGGCCACGACGGCATCCTTGCGCACGGCCTTCTCCCGGTCGATAGCGCGGATCGTTGACCCTGAATACGGCTGGGGCGGCCGTGGCACTCACCCTCCGGCGGGTTTCTTTCCCCAGCCCCGCCCCTTCCCGGCTGTGTCAATTTGCGGCTCCGCCGCGTGGGGGGCTCCGCCCCCAGACCCCCGAAGCTCAGCCCCCGACGGGCTGGAGGTGACGGGAGGGGGCGGGACGCGCAGGGGGAGTGCGGGACGTAAAGCGAAGCAGTCCCGTACTCCCCCGGAGCGGCACGGCCCCGCACCCGACAACGAAGGCCGGCAAAAACCAGCCCGGCCGGCGTTTGAGGCCGCGCCCGCAGGGCGCCCCCGCCGCAGGCGGCAACGCACCCGCACCCGGCAACGCAGCCGCGCAGCGTCAGGGCGCCCCCAGCAAGCGGCGGCGATGTCGGGCCACCCGCACCCGGTTGCCGCACACTTCGCTGGAGCACCAGCGACGGCGGCGGCCGCGCGAGGTGTCGAGGTAGACCAGTGAGCAGGTGTCGCCCTCGCACTGTCGCAGCTGCCCCCGGGTCGCCGGGTCGGTGAGCAGTTCGACGGCGTCACGGCAGATCTGGCCGACGAGCGCGCCGCAGTCGGGGGCGGTGGCGACCGTGCGGATCAGCGTGCCGTCGTCGGCCCGTACGGCACGCAGCGCGGGTGGCGCGGTGGCGGCGAGGGCGTTGACGCGCTCAAGGTCGGGGTCGGCGGCGCGGCCGTCGACCTCGGCGTGGACGACGCGGTGCAGCAGGTCGCGGGCCGCGTGGAAGCGCCCGAGCCAGCCGGTGTCGACCGCTCCGAGCGCCGTGCCGGGAGGTACGACACCGGCGGCGAGCAGCCAGTCCCGCAGCCGTTCCGGGGTGTCTAGCCGCTCGACCGGCTCCTCGCTGAACCGTCCGCCGACCGTGGCCACCAGGTCCAGGCAGAGCCGCCCGGCATCGAATCGCAGGTCATAGGAGGCTGTCGCCGCCATGCGCCTGTCACCTTTTCCGTGTTCGCGTCCTACCGCGTCCGCCGGGACCGCCCGTGCGCGGTGCCGCCACCTCCAGGGTGCCCCGTCGGGCATGTCCCTGTAACCCCCGGCTGGTCCGGGTGGCGGCGCGGTCGGCCACGCATCAGGGCCTCGTCGGCGGCGGGCAGCCAGGTTCCGGCGGGGCGTTCGAGCCAGCCGTGCCGCGCGGCCAGTTGACCGGCCGCGGCCCGCAGCGTGTCCAGCCCCGGGTGGCGCAGCCCGCGGCGCCACACCATCGACACGGGCGACAGCGGCACCGGGTCGACGAGCGGGCGCAGCACCATGCCGGGCACGTCGAGGAAGTCGGCGCTCGCCAGCACCGACCAGCCGCGCTTGCGGACGACGCGGACGAACTCCTCGTCGCCGTCGATCTCCGGGAAGGGCGCGGCGATGCCGATGCCCCGGCCCGCGAAGAGCCGCTCCGCGAGGTCGGTCCACTCCGCGGTGGCCGGGTTGCCGGCAGCGGCGTAGAGGGTCTCGCCGGACAGTTCGGCGAGCGCGACGGCGGGCCGGTCGGCGAGCCGGTGGTCGTCCGGCAGCAGGACGGCCATCGGCTCGTACCGTACGGGCCGGTGGGCGAGGCGCTCCCGGACCGCCGGGTCCAGGCCGGCGAGGCGCCCGAAGGAGACGTCGAGCCGCCCGGCGAGGATCTCCGCGGCGGCGCCGGTGAGCCCGCTGTGGAAGCGGGCCACGAACTCGCGGTCCGCGGCCGCCTCCCGGGCGGCCTCCAGCACGCGGTGCGCGGTCCCGGTGGTGGCGCTGATGTCGACGAGCAGCGGCCGGTCCTCCCGGTCCCAGGCCGCGGCGAGTTCGTCGTGCGCGGCGAGGATCCGCCGGGCGTACAGCAGCAGCCGCGCGCCCTCTGCGGTGAGCGCGACCTGCCGGGTCGTACGGGTGAACAGCTCGGTGCCCAGGCGCTGTTCGAGTCTGCGGATGTCCCGGCTGAGGGCCTGCTGGGCGAGGTGGAGGCGGGTGGCGGCGCGGGTGAAGTGGAGTTCTTCGGCGACGGCGGTGAAGGCGCGCAGCAGGCGCGGCTCTATGTCGTGCGGCACGTAGGGCAGTTAACAACACGGGCGCGTGAATGGCCACTGATCAGGTGTTGGACGGCCGGCCCGCAGTGCGGCGAGAGTGGGCGCATGCCGAATTCCCCTTGCCGAAGGCCCCTGTTCACGGTCAGCGGCGGCATGCTGGTGGCCGCCGCCCCCGCAGCCGTCGAGCACCGGAAGGGCGGGAGGCTGCGCGCCCTCGCTCTCAGACTGCGGGCTACAGCGCGCCCGTCCGGCGCCCCGTCCGCGACTTGACCAGCGCGACGCCCGTCAGCGTCGCCAGACCCGCGAGACCCACCCCGACCACCGTCGTCACCAGGGCCGACCCGGACGCCTTGGCCGATGCCGCCGCCCCCGTCACCACCAACTGTCCGATCTTGCGTACGCGCCCGTGGTGGCTGACCACCGTCACCGGGTAGCGGCCCTCCCCCAGGCCGCGGCGGATGTGCGCGGGGCCGTAGTAGCGGGGCGAATCACCGTCCCCCGCCTTGCTCTCGTCGCGCCTGAGCGGCACCGGGTGCTCGAAGGCCGGTGACGTGGCGGTCAGCCGGTCCTCCTCGCCCGGGTCGGGGGCGCCGTCGCGCCACAGGACGTTGACGGTCCCGCCGGGCGGGACGGTGTGGCCGTGGGTGCGGGCCCGCTCGGGACCCGACCTGGCCGAGGTGTCGAAGAACGCGGGCCCGCGCGCCCTGCCCACGTAGTCGCGGTCGCCGGGCCGGGCCGCGCGGATCACCAGCGGCTTCTCCTCGACGGTGCGGCCGCCGGGGCCGGTGAGCGTCACCTTGTAGGTGCCGTCCTTCACCGAGGCCGGCAGGTCGAGGCCGCCGGAGAACAGCCGGGGGTTGTTCCAGTCGGTGCCCGCCGGGTCGTGGGCGAGCCGCACGGGCTCGGGGAAGGCGGGCGAGCGGGCCTCGAAGGAGGTCCCGGTCTCGCCGGGAAACAGGTCGTCGTACGCCATCCACAGCCGCTCCCCCGGCCGCATGACCTCGTCCGGCGCGGTCACCGTGAACTGCGGCCTGCGGGCGGGCCCGACCTCCACCCGCTCCTCGGCGACGACGTGGCCGCCCGCGCGCACGGTGAGCGGATAGCTGCCGGGCCTGACGGTCATCGCGATGGCGGGCCGGGCGTGGTGGCCGCGCTCGGCGGCCGGTGCGCGGTGCGCGTAGGGGACGAGCTTCACGCGGTGCGGGAAGACGGGCGAGGAGACGGTGACGTCGCCCCGGCCGCGCACGCCCTGCACGTCTATGTCGACGAGCTCGCCGGGACGGTTGTCGAAGGCGCCGTTGAGCAGCAGGTGCACCCCGCCGCGCCCGTCGTCGGCCACCGCGGCCCCGGCCGGGCCCACGGCCGGCCACAGCGCCGCGGCTCCCACCACGGCCAGCACCGCACGAGTCCACTTCACCGCGCACCCCCTTGTCCGCCACCGAAGAAGAGGGGCGTTACGGCCCCCAGGTTGCACCCGGCGGGCACGGCGCACACGGCGAAGGCCCCACCGCCGGGGCGGTGGGGCCTTCGCCTCACATGGGATGAGTGGAGATGGCGGGAATCGAACCCGCGTCCAACGGTGCAGAATCAGGGCTTCTCCGAGCGCAGTCCGCTGCGATTTTCTCGGCCCCGGAGATCACACGGACAAGTCTCCGTCGGGCCCAGCCACTGTTTGATTTCCTGCCGGACCCCGTGGCCGGGACCGGCAGTTTAGTTCCCTCAATGATGCCAGGATCCGGGTCGGGAACAGCCCCGGGCTGACACTTCGCTAAGTCGCTACTTAGGCAGCGAGGGCGAAGGAATCGCGCTTGGTGTTGGCGATTATTGGTTGCGACATATGGTTAACGAGATCATTGCCGCTTCCTCGGCTCGCTTCCCCTGCTTCGACATCCGCTGTCGAAACCGATCATCCCCATGTTGTTTTTTCAAGGTGCGCACCCCTCGGGGTGCTGCGTTGTCCATCGTACGTGACCGGCGTGCGCCGGGGCCAGCCAATTCCCTCCCGTGAGGGACCGGCCTCCGCGGGACTACGGCCGCTGCTGCGCCCGCTGGCGCCTGCGCGCCGCCGCGATCGCGCGGTTCGACTCCCGGGTGTCCTGCTTCTCGCGCAGCGTCTGCCGCTTGTCGTACTCCTTCTTGCCCTTGGCGAGGGCGATCTCGACCTTGGCCCGGCCGGCCCTGAAGTACAGCGCGAGCGGCACGATCGTGTGGCCCGACTCCTGCGACTTGGAGTCGAGCTTGTCGATCTCGTCGCGGTGCATCAGCAGCTTGCGCTTGCGGCGCGCGCTGTGGTTCGTCCACGTGCCCTGGGCGTACTCGGGGACGTGGACGTTGTGCAGCCACGCCTCGCCGCCGTCGATCTGGACGAAGCCGTCCACGAGCGAGGCCCGGCCCTGGCGCAGCGACTTGACCTCGGTGCCGGTCAGCACCATGCCGCACTCGTAGGTGTCCAGAATGTGGTAGTCGTGGCGCGCCTTCTTGTTCTGCGCGACCATCTTGCGGTCCGGCTTCTCTTTAGCCTTCTTCTCTTTAGCCATAGCGCGGTCATTCTCGCACTACGACCCACCCCTGAGGCCACTCAATACTGTGCGGGCCCGCCGCTCCGCATCGCCGCGTACGACCAGGTCGGGAGCAATGCCGCGGCCGTCGACGGACCGGCCGGAAGGGGTGCGGTAGTGACCGACGGTGAGCTCCGCGACGGAGCCGTCCGGGAGTCTGCTTGGCACCTGCACCGAGCCCTTGCCGAAGGTGGGGGTGCCGACGACGACCGCCCGGCCGCGGTCCTGGAGGGCCCCGGCCAGCAGCTCGCCGGCGCTCATGGTGCCGCCGTCGACGAGCACGACGAGCGGCGGGACGGTGTCGCCACCGGGCCTGGCCTGGAGGGCGCGCTGCCCGCCCCGTACGTCGTAGGTGGCGACCAGGCCGCCGTCGAGGAAGACGGAGGCCGCGGTGACGGCCTCGTCGACCAGGCCGCCGGAGTTGCCGCGGAGGTCGAGCAGGATGCCCTCGCCGCGCGCGGCCGCGCGGGCCGCCCGGCGGATCCGCTCGCCCGTTCCCCGGGTGAAGGAGTCGACCTTGATCCGGGTGGCCGCGGGCCCCTCGGCCTGCCCGTCCGGCAGCCGCTCCACCACGACGCTCTCGGTGACCAGCCGCTCACGGAGGAGGGTCCGCTCCCACGACCGCCCGGCCCGCCGGAGGCCGACCCGTACGGGCGTGCCCGCACCGGCCGGGGCGCCGGAACCCTCGTCGGCCGCCTCGTCGCCGCGCAGCCGGGCGACGACCTCGGTGACCGGACGGCCCGCCGTCTCCATGCCGTCGACCGTGCGCAGCTGGTCCCCGGCCCGGATGCCCGCGCGCTCCGCGGGACCGCCGGGCCGGACACCGTCGACCTCGGTCCGCCCGTCGCCCGCGCGCCGGGCGGAGAGGCCGACGCCGATGTACGCGCCGTCCAGGGCGCGCTCGAAACCCTCGTACTCGTGGGAGCTGTAGACCGAGCTCCAGCGGTCGCCGGTGCGGCCGACCACTTCGGCCGCGGCCTCGGCGCCGGACTTGCCGTCCTGCTCCGCCTGTTCGGCGGCCTCCTCGACGGCACGGCGGTCGACGAGGCGCTCGCCCTCGGCCGCGGCTTCGTCGACGGCCTCGCCTGCGGGCCGTGCGGCCGTGCGCGACGGCGGACGGGCCTCCGTGGGCTTTTGGCCACCCCGTGCGTCCGCGCTCCAGGAACCGGCCGCGGCGCCCGTCGCCAGCACGCCCGCGAAGACCAACGTCAGTGCGGCACCGCGCCGGGCGCGGCGCTGCGGAAAGAACATCGACGGGCCGGGCATGCGCGTGAGTCTAGGACACCGGAAGGCGCCGTACGGGGAGTTGCCCGCACGGCGCCTTTGTCGCCGCTCAGACCTTGAGGTACTTCCGCAGCGCGGCGAAAGCGGCCAGCGCGGGCATCAGCAGCCCGATGGCCAGCACCAGCGGCAGCTTGGCCAGCACCGCGTCCCAGCCGATGAACTGGATGACGTCGATGTGGTGCACCAGCCAGTTGTTCACCAGGAAGTACTGGCCGCAGACCAGCAGCACGCAGGCGAAGCCCGCGCCGAGCAGCCCCGCGAAGGCCGCCTCCATGATGAACGGGATCTGGATGTAGAAGCTGGACGCACCGACCAGCCGCATGATGCCGGTCTCCCTGCGGCGGCTGAACGCGGACACCCGGACGGTGTTCACGATCAGCATCAGCGCCACGATCAGCATCAGGAACATCACGCCCAGCGCCGCGAAGTTCATGCCGTTGAGGAGGTTGAAGAGGTTGGACAGCAGCGTCTTCTGGTCCTGCACCGTCTGGACGCCGGGGCGCTTGGAGAAGGCGCTGGAGATGACCTCGAACTTCGCGGGGTCCTTGAGCTTGACGCGGAAGGACTCCTGCATCTGGTCCGGCGTCAGGGATCCCGCGATCGGGGAGCTCTTGCCGAACTGCTCCTTGTAGTGCTTGTACGCCTCGTCGGCCGTCTCGAACTGGACGCTCTGGACGAGGTCCGTCATCTTCCCCAGGTCGGTGCGGATCTCCTTCTTCTGGTCCTCCGTCGCCGCCCCCTTGGCACAGGAGGGGAAGGACTCCGCGTCGGTCTTGTTGCAGAGGAAGATCGAGACGTTGACCTTGTCGTACCAGTAGCCCTTCATCGTGCTGACCTGCTCGCGCATGAGCAGAGACCCGCCGAAGAGCGCGAGCGACAGAGCGACGGAGACGATCACCGCGAAGGTCATCGTGAGATTACGGCGGAGACCGACGCCGATCTCCGACAGGACGAACTGGGCGCGCATGGCGTCCTTTCAGTGCTGGTAGCCGTAGACGCCGCGCGACTGGTCGCGCACGAGACGGCCCTGTTCCAATTCGATGACGCGCTTGCGCATCTGGTCCACGATCTGCTGGTCGTGGGTGGCCATGATGACGGTGGTCCCGGTCCGGTTGATCCGGTCCAGCAGCTTCATGATGCCGACGGAGGTCTGCGGGTCGAGGTTGCCGGTGGGCTCGTCCGCGATCAGCAGCATCGGGCGGTTGACGAACGCGCGGGCGATCGCGACGCGCTGCTGCTCACCGCCGGAGAGCTCACCGGGCATCCGGTCCTCCTTGCCGCCGAGGCCGACGAGCTCCAGGACCTGGGGCACGGCCTTGCGGATCTCGCCCCGCGGCTTGCCGATGACCTCCAGGGCGAAGGCGACGTTCTCGTTGACCGTCTTGTTGGGCAGCAGGCGGAAGTCCTGGAAGACCGTCCCCAGCTGGCGGCGCATCTGCGGCACCTTCCAGTTGGACAGCCTGGCGAGGTCCTTGCCCAGCACATGGACCTGGCCGGTGCTGGCGCGCTCCTCGCGCAGCAGCAGTCTCAGGAAGGTGGATTTGCCGGAACCGGAGGAGCCGACGAGGAAGACGAACTCGCCCTTCTCGATCTCCAGCGAGACATCGCGGAGCGCCGGCCGGTTCTGCTTGGGGTAGGACTTGGAGACGTTGTCGAATCGGATCACGAGTGCACCACGCGTCGACCTGGATAGGGGGCACGGAACACCGCGCGCGCGGCTCCCGTCGGTGTGCGTGACCATACGCGAACCACCGGTGTACGCGCAGTCGGCGTCCGGTCTTGGCGCGTTTGTTACCGGCTCGGCGGGGGACAAAACTGGGGCAATCGGGTCCACGATCCCGGGTTCGGCCGACCGGCCGCGCCGAACGGCGCGGAAGCTGGCACAGTGGTAAGGGGAACCGCTCGGCTCTCCCGCGCGTTGGACGTACCGGAGGAGGAGATCGCATGACATGCGACCGACTGGTGTGCGCCAACTGCGCGGCCCCCGTCAGTGAGGGCCGCTGTCCGGTGTGCCGGGCCAGCAGGGAGCGGTTGCAGCACCAGGAAGGCGTCTTCGCCGGGCTGACCCCGGCCACGCTGCTCGCGCTGCTGGTGGCGCTGATAGCGGTGGCCGTCCTGGCGCACGGCTTCGCCGGGTAGTCACCCGGTCACACAGCCGCGCCTCACCGCGTACGCACGAGGGCCCGGAGCGCTGAAGCGCGCTCCGGGCCCTCTGCCGTGTCCTTGCCGGTGCCCCGGCCGTCAGGCCGCGGTGGCGCGGGTCATCAGGCGCGGCAGCAGCCGGAAGCCGATGCCGCCCGCGATCATCGTCGCGGCGCCGACGACCAGGAAGGTCGTCTGGCCCGCGCCGGTCTCGGCGAGCTGCTCCTTGGGCTTGGCCTGCTGCACGGGCTTGGCGCCCGCGCTGTCGGTGTCCGTGTTGGTGCCGCAGTTGCTGTTGGTGTCCACGGGGCAGGTCCGGCCGTCGCCGGGCTTGTCACCCTGGTCACCGCCCGTGGCGGAGCCGCCGACGGTGGCGCCGTTGTGGTCGCCGCCGCCCGTGGAGCCGTCGCCGCCGGTGGAACCGCTGTGGTCACCGCCGGTGGTGGTGCCGCCGTCGGTCGTGCCACCGGTCGACTTGCCGCCGTCCGTCTGACCGCCCGTGGTCTGGCCACCGGTGGTCTGCCCGCCGGTCGTCTTGCCACCGTCGGTCTGGCCGCCCGAGGTCTGGCCACCGGTCGTCTTCCCGCCGTCGGTCTGACCGCCCGTGGTCTGCCCACCGGTCGTCTGGCCGCCGGTCGTCTTCCCGCCGTCGGTGGTGCCGCCGTCGGTCTGGCCGCCCGTGGTCTTGCCGCCGTCCGTCGTACCGCCGTCGGTCTGACCACCCGTGGAGGGGCCGCCGGTCGTGGTACCGGTCGTCTGGCCACCGTCGGTCTGGCCGCCCGAGGACGGACCACCCGTGGTGGTGCCCGTCGTCTGACCACCGTCGGTCTGACCGCCCGAGGACGGGCCACCGGTCGTGGTACCGGTCGTCTGACCGCCATCGGTCTGACCACCCGAGGACGGGCCACCGGTCGTGGTACCCGTCGTCTGACCGCCCGAGGACGGGCCGCCCGTCGTGGTGCCGGTCGTCGTGCCGCTCGTGTCACCGCCCACCGGCGGCTGCGGGATCTCGTTGGGGTCGCCGTCGACGGCGACATGGGCGGCGCTGTGCACACCGCTCGTCTGCGCGCCGACTCCGGCGACATGGACGCCCGCGGCCGAGGCCGCACCGGCCGCGGTCAGCGAAGCACCCGCGGCGACAACCGCGCCGGCGGCTATGCGCGCGACGCGCAGCCGCGTCTTCTTGGTCATATACCTGCTACCCCCAGTAGCTGATCGTCATTGGAGCAGCTATGCACGGGGCGGTGGCGCCTCTGGGGGTCGAGAGCGGCCGCACCGGCCGGATCGGCCGGACCCGCTCGCCCCCTCGCCACACGCACCCCAGTGATACGCATGCCGCGCGCCAGCCTGTCCAGTTTTTGAGGCAGCGTCAAGGAAGTTACGAGCAGGTATGTCCGCCTATACGGCTGGTTGAGGCTACTTCTCCCGCTGCTTGCGCCAGCGGATGCCGGCCTCCAGGAAGCCGTCGATGTCGCCGTCGAGGACGGCGGTGGGGTTGCCGACCTCGAACTCCGTACGGAGGTCCTTGACCATCTGGTACGGGTGCAGGACGTACGAACGCATCTGGTTGCCCCAGGAGCCGCCACTGTCGCCCTTGAGCGCGTCCATCTTGGCCTGCTCCTCCTGGCGGCGCCGCTCGAGGAGCTTGGCCTGGAGGACGTTCATCGCGGTCGCCTTGTTCTGGATCTGCGAGCGCTCGTTCTGGCAGGAGACGACGATGCCGGTCGGGATGTGCGTCAGGCGCACCGCGGAGTCGGTGGTGTTGACGCCCTGGCCGCCGGGGCCGGAGGAGCGGTAGACGTCGACCCGCAGCTCGGACTCGTCGATCTCGACGTGGTCGGTCGTCTCGACGACCGGCAGCACCTCGACGCCCGCGAAGGACGTCTGGCGACGGCCCTGGTTGTCGAAGGGCGAGATGCGCACGAGGCGGTGGGTGCCCTGCTCGACGGAGAGCGTGCCGTAGGCGTACGGCACCTGGACGGCGAAGGTGGTCGACTTGATGCCGGCCTCTTCCGCGTACGAGGTCTCGTAGACCTCCGTCTTGTAGCCGTGGCGCTCGGCCCAGCGGAGGTACATGCGCTGGAGGCGCTCGGCGAAGTCGGAGGCGTCGACGCCGCCGGCCTCGGCGCGGATGTTGACCAGCGCCTCACGGGAGTCGTACTCGCCGGAGAGGAGCGTACGGACCTCCATCTCGGCCAGCGCCTTGCGGACGTCGCCCAGCTCGGTCTCCGCCTCGGCGAGCGCGTCGGCGTCGCCCTCGGCCTCGGCGAGCTCGAAGAGGACCGCGAGGTCGTCGATGCGGCCGCGCAGGGTCTCCGTCTTGCGGAGCTCCGCCTGGAGGTGCGACAGCTTGCTGGTGATCTTCTGCGCCGCCTCCGGGTCGTCCCAGAGGGAGGGGGCGGCCGCCTGCTCCTCGAGCACGGCGATGTCAGCCCTCATCCTGTCGAGGTCCAGGACGGCCTCGATCGACCCCATGGTCGAGGAGAGGGACTTCAGCTCTTCGGATACATCAACGACTGCCACGCACCCAGCCTAACGGCTGCGCCGGGCTGCGGGTGTCCGATGGGTGCGCCCGTTCCCGGCAGCAGGTCCGTTGCCGCCTGCGGCGGGAGCTCCCTTCGGGAGCGTCCTCAAACGCCGGACGGGCTGAATTCAGCCCGTCCGGCGTTTGAGGACAAGCGGCGCAGCCGCTTCAAGGGGGTCCGGGGTCTCCCCGGTTTCGGGAAGGGGCGGGGCTGGGGAACAAGCCCGCCGGGCCGCACCCGCGAACGGGTCCAGGTCGGAGCCCCGGCCGCGGCGGAGCCGCTACGGCAGCGGATCCGGATCCGTCGGGGGGTGATCCTCGTGGTGGACGCTCGGCGTGGGGGACTTCGCCTCGTGGGACGTGACCGCGAACCAGCCGCCCACCCCCGCCGCCGCGGCCAGCGCGACCGCCGCCGCGCCCAGCTTGATGCGGCGGCGCCGGGTCTCCTCCGGGGAGCGGTGGCGCGCCGAGCCCGCCCGGCGCTGACCGGCCGCCCGGGGAGCGCGTGCCGTGCCGTGCGCGCCGCCCGCGAGCTCGGCGGGGGTCGGCACGCGCATGCTCGTGTGGGTCTCGCGGCTGGAGTCCGCGACGGCCCCCGGCACCAGCGGCACGGCGCCGCGCCGCCGGGGCGCGGTGGCCACGCCGGAGGGCGCGGACCCGTCGCCGTACGCGGCCTCCCGCTCGGCGACCCCGGCCGCGACCGCCTCCGCCTCGTCCTCGGGCTCGTCGATGTCGAGCGGCGGGATCCCGGCGAGGCCGGGCAGCAGTTCGCGCAGCCGGGCTGCGAGCTCGGACGCGCGCAGCCGGGACGCGGGCCCCTTGGCCAGGCATTGGACGACGAGCTGCCACAGCTCGTCGGGGATGCCGGGCAGCGGCGCCACGGTCTCGGTCACGTGCCGTCGCAGCACCGCGCCGGGGTGGCCGCCGCCGAAGGGCGTGAAGCCGGCGAGCAGCTCGTAGAGCACGGTCGCCAGGGCGTAGACGTCGACGGAGGCGCGCGGCGGCAGGCCCTCGATGATCTCGGGGGCGAGGTAGTCGGGCGTGCCGATGACGCTGCGGGGGCTCGGGGCGCGCCCGCCGGGACCGGCGGGGCGCGGGATGGTGGGTTCGGCCGGGCGCGGGGAGTCCACGAGCCGGGCGATGCCGAAGTCGGTGAGGAGCGCCGGGTGGGCGCCGCCGGGGCCGAGGGGGCCCTGCATGTCCAGGAGGACGTTCTCGGGCTTCACGTCGCGGTGCACGATGCCCGCCGCGTGCGCGGCGGCGAGGCCGTCGGCGACGTCCGCGACGATGGCGACGGCCGCCTCGGGGGCGAGCCGGCGCTCGCGGTCGAGGCGGGTGCGCAGGTCCGTGCCGCGGATGAGGTCCATGACGAGCGCGAGGTCGGCGCCGTCGACGACGAGGTCGCGGACCCCCACCACGTTCGGGTGGTCGAGCCCGAGGAGGGCCGCGCGCTCCTGCACGAACCGGCCGACGAGCTCCTGGTCGGAGGCGAGGTCCTCGCGCAGGAGCTTGATGGCGACCGGACCCTCGGGGCCCTCGCCAAGCCACACCGTGCCCGCACTGCCGCGCCCCAGGACCTGGTGGGCGGTGTACCGGCTGCCGATCTTCCGTGCCAAGGCTGTTCGGGTTCCTTTCCGGGTCCTCCGACGTCCGACAAGGGGGCGCTGGCGACCAAGCTACGCGGCCGCGCGGGGGTTGGGGGCGCCGATCCCGCACCAACTGTCACTTCTGCGGCGTAAAACACCCGTGGGGTGTCGACATATCGATTCAGCCGTGCGGCCGGTGCGGCGCCGGGACCGGCTCCGCACCGGCCGGCCACACCGGTCAGCCGTTGCCGTTGGAGGACGAGCCCAGGTTCGAGACCCAGTCCTTGATGTCGACGATCCAGCCCCAGGCCGCGTCCCAGAAGCTCTTGCCGTCGGCGACCCAGTCCTTGAGCGGGGTGAACTCCCAGACCAGCCAGGAGCCGATGATCAGCACCACGATCATGAAAAGGCAGCCCTTGAGGCAGCCGAGACCGGGGATGCGCATCGGATTCGCGCTGCGCTGCCGGGGCGGGCGGGGCTCGCGGCGCGCGGGCGGCGGCTCCGGGGCGTACCGCTGCGGCTGCGGCTCCTGGTAGTGCTGCGGGGCCTGCTGCGGCTGGGGACGCGCCTGGGGGCGCTGCTGCCCCCGCCGCGGCGGGGGCTGTGGGGCGTACTGCTGCGGCTGCGGGGCGTACGGCTGCTGAGGGGGCGCGTACTGCTGCCCGTACTGCTGCTGGGGAGGCTGCGGGGGCTGCTGGTACTGCTGCGGCTGCGCCGGCTGCCGGTGCGGGCGGCGGCGCAGCGGGTCCTCGCTCGGGTCGAGGTAGCGCACCTGCGTCTGGTCGTTGCGGTCCCGCGCCGCGCGCATCTGGCTCTGCCACGGGTGCGGGCTGTCGCCCTCGGGGGGCAGCGGCGGTACGGGCGGCATGGCGCGGGTCGGGTCGGCGCCGCGGCCCGGGCCGGAACCGGCGGGCAGGACCTGCGTGGGGTCGGCGCCGGGGGCGCCGCCGGAGGTGCCGGGCAGCAGGCTGGTCGCGGCGTTCGGGTCGTAGGAGCCCGCGTTCGACGGCAGCACCTGCGTGGGGTCGGCGTCACCGGAGGGGGACGGCGAGCCGTCGCCGCTGCCGGGCACCCGCGCGGGCTCGGGGTCGGGGGCGAGCAGGGCGGCGACGCCGAGCGCGGCCTCGGCCTGCGCCGGGGAGGCGTGCACCCCGACACCCGCGGCGACGACGCGCAGGGCGCGGGCGAGGTTCTCGGCGCTCGGCCGCTCCTCGGGCCGCTTGCGCAGGCAGTGCTCGATGACCGTCCACAGGGGCTCGGGCACGGTCGTGGGGCGGCGCGGCTCGGCGCTGAGGTGCTGGTGGAGGACTTCGAGCGCGGTGGCACCGGCGAACGGGGGCCGCCCGGTGACCAGTTCGTACAGCAGGATGCCCGCGCCGTAGATGTCGACGGCGGAGGTCTGCGGGCGGCCCTCGGCGGACTCGGGCGCCACATAGGCGGGCGTGCCGACGAACTCGTGGGTGCGGGTGAGGCTCGGGGAGTCCGCGAGGCGCGCGATGCCGAAGTCGGTGAGCATCGGGTGCATCAACTGGCCGTCGGCGCCCGAGAGCAGGACGTTCGCGGGCTTGAGGTCGCGGTGCACGACGCCGTCGGCGTGGCTGGCGGCGAGGGCGTCCGCGATCTGGGCGGTGAGGAGGGAGGCCGCGACCGGGGTGAAGGGGCCGTTGTCCCGGAGGTAGCGGTGCAGGTCCGGGCCGTCGACCAGGTCCATCACGAGGGCGAGCAGATCGCCCTCGACGACGAGGTCGCGGGTGCGGACGATGTTGGGGTGCGTGAGCCGCAGCAGGACGGAGCGCTCGCGCAGGAAGCGCATGACGACGTCCGCGTCGTTCGCCAGCTCCTCCTTGAGCACCTTGATCGCGACGGTCTCGCCGGGCTGCCCGGCCACGGCGGCCTCGGAACCGGCCGTCTCGCGCTGGCGGGCCCGCCAAACGGTGCCCGTCGCCCCGCGTCCGAGCACCTCCTCGAGGAGGTACTTGCTGCCTACCGGCCGCACGTCATGCGCTCCCTGGTCGTGTTCTGCCGTGATCTGCTGTCGTGATCCACGCTGGTGACGGCCGCCGGCGTCGTGGTGACGCCTCTGTGTCGCCGCGGCCCTTCGCCCACTGTAGTGCCGTCGTACGGACCACCGGCCTGCCGAAATCCGGGGGCTTGGGGTAAAGACGCGCGTTCCGGACAGTTGGTTGCCGTGGGGCGGCGGAGTGGTGTGGGGTGACCCGAAAGAGGTGCCGGGAACGGTGTGGCAACGACCGCGGAAAAACTTGCCAATGAGCGTCATCAAGCGGCAATAAATGACCTTCCGGTGAGCGGTTCCCCGGTCGGCCTCGCCCTCACTTGGTCACCGTCCGGGTTTTTCGCACCCCCCGATCGTCTTTCAAGATCACGAATTGGCTCTCGCCGGGCGAGTTGTCGGTGGCAGGTGCGAGGATGCTCGCAGCACGGATGCGGTGGGGAGGGAGCGCAGGGCCCCGCGCGACGTGGTGACCTGTACGTGCCGACGCGCCCGTGCACGGTGGGGGAGGGCGCGCGCGAGCCCGCTGCCCCCGCCGCGTCAGGGGCAGGAAGGGACCGTTGACGGCGATGCAGATCAGGCTGACCGTCCTCGGGCCGCTCAGCGGCCACACCACGCACGCCACACGCGCCTGTGACGTCCTGGTGACCGCCCCCACGGGCACCGCTCTCGCCAGTGTGACCAGCGGGCTCGCGGCGGCCGTCGCCGCGGCCGGCTCCGACCTCGGCAGCGGTGCCGTCGTCGTCTACGCGGGGGCGGAGCGGCTCGACGCCCAGCGCTGCGCGCTCGGCGAACCGCCCCTGATCGACGGCGCCGTCCTCTCCCTGTGCGCCCCGGCCGACCCCGAGCGGCACGCGGGCGTGCCGCTCTCCGGCGCCCCCGAGGCCGCCGCTCGGCTGCACGTCGTCTCGGGCCCGGACGCGGGCGGTGTGCACCTGCTGCACGGCGGCGAGGTCAGCGTCGGCCGCTCCACCGCCGCCGACGTGCCGCTCGACGACCCGGACGTCTCCCGGCTGCACTGCGCGGTCACTCTTTCCGACGACGGCACGGTGACGCTGCGGGACCTGGGGTCGACCAACGGCACCACCCTGGACGGCGAGGCCGTGGGGGAACAGCCGCTTCCGTACCCGTCCGGCGCGCTGCTGCGGGTCGGCGAGTCCGTGCTGAGCCTGCACGGCGCGCGGGACGCCTCCCCGAGCGTGCTCCCGGCCGCCCCCGACGGCGAGGGCCATCTGCGGGTGGGCGTCATGGAGGCGCCCCACGGGCCCGTGCAGGCGCCCGTGGCGGGGTCGTGGCTGGGCGGCCCCGGCGGGCCCGCGCAGGCGGACGCGCGCGCGGGCGCCACCTCCGTCGGCACGGCGGTCCTCGGCACGGACGGCGCGACGGCCCACCCGCTCGACAGCCCCGTCACCCACGGCGGGCGCGGCGTCCCCCTGGGCGCCGCCGTGGACGCCGCGGACGCGGAGGGCGGCCAGGAGGCCCAGGACGACGCGCGCAGGCGCGGCGCCCGCAATCGCGGCATAGGCGCATGGGCCCGGCGGCTGGCCGGCGGGCGGAGCGCGGTCGCCCGCCCCCTGACCACGGACGAGTGGGACGCCGACGACGCGGCCGAGCGCGCCCGCGCGGAGTCGGCCGTCCTGCGGGAGCGCTGGCCCGACCCGGCGAGCGTGCTGCTGACCGTCCTCGGGCCGGGCCCGCGCCTGTGGGAGCGCGGCCCCGACCACCCCGACCTGCTGACCGTCCGGCTGGGCACCGCCGACCGCCACACCGCCGACGGCAGTGCGCCGCTCACCTCGGTGCCGGTCACGGTCGGGCTGCGACAGGCCGGTTCGCTCGGCCTGGCCGGGCCCCGGGGACGGCTGTCGGGGCTGACCCGGTCCGTCCTCGCGCAGCTCGCCGCGCTGCACTCGCCCGCGGCCCTGGAGTTCGTCCTCATCAGCGCGGACCGCTCGCGCACGCCGGAGGAGCGGCTGGCCGAGTGGTCCTGGCTGAGCTGGCTGCCGCAGCTGCGCCCGGTGCGCGGCCAGGACTGCCGGCTGCTGGTGGCGTACGACCGCGAGCAGGCCGTGGCCCGCGTCGCCGAGCTCGTGCGCCGCCTGGACGAGGGCCCGTTGGGCCCGCACTGGGCGGCGGCGCCCCCGGCGGCCGTCGCCGCGGCCGCGGAGCGGCACACCGGCGCGCACACGGTCCTGATCGTGGACGGCGACCCCGGCTCGGCGGACCTCCGCGAGACGGTCTCGCGGCTGGCCACGGGCGGCCGCGCCGCGGGCATCCACCTCATCTGTCTGGCCGACGCCCCGGCCACCACACCCGCCTCCCCCGTCTCGGCCACGCTGGCCACGGCGCGGGCGGCGTCACCGGCGTTCCCGTACTGCGGGGTGGTCGCGCTGCTGAGCGGCGACGTGGCCACGGTGGTGCAGGTCATCCACCGGGCGCCGGCCCCGGCGGCGGGCGGCGCGTACGACGCGGAGGGGCCGTACGGGGCGGGGGCCGTCCCCGGCACCGCCGTGGAACCGCTGCACGGCCGCCCCGACCCCTACGGCCTGCACCAGGAGGCGCGCGCGGACGCCACCGTGCTCGGAGGCGCCGTGGCGGCCCACGACGGCCAGGGCGAACAGCCCGTCGGCGCCGCCGTGGTCGCGGCCGTCGACGCCGTGTCGGGCGCGTGGGCCGAGCGGTTCGCGCGGTCGCTCGCGCCGCTGCGGATGGCGGACACCGGCGGTACGGACGGGCAGGCGTCCCGGGTCGTGGCGGCGCTGCCGCGGACGGCCCGGCTGCTGGACGAGCTGGGGCTCGCCCGGGCCACCCCCGCCTCCCTGACGGCCCGTTGGGCCGCGGCCACGGACCGCGGCGCCCGGCCGGGCGGCCGCGCCGTCGCCGTCCTCGGCGCCGGGCCGCACGGCCCGCTCGCGGTGGACCTGGCGGCCGACGGGCCGCACCTGCTCGTGGAGGGCGGGCCGGGCAGCGGCAAGACCGAGCTGCTGCGCTCGCTGGCCGCCTCGCTCGCGGCCGCCGACCGCCCCGACCGGCTCTCGCTGGTGCTGGTCGACGGTGCGGGCGCCGAGCGCGGCGAGGGCCTGCGGCTGTGCACGGACCTGCCGCACGTCTCGACGTATCTCGCGGCCGCCGACCCCATGCGGATGCGGGAGTTCGCGCAGGCGCTCAGCTCGGAGCTCAAGCGCCGGGCCGAGCTGCTGGGGCGGCTCGACTTCGCCGCGTGGCACGCGCAGGCGTCCGCGCCCGCCGCCCCGCAGGTCGTCGCGCCCCGGCGCCCGGCGGACGCGTCCTCCGGCGACCTGGACCCGGCCCCGAGCGGCACCCTCAAGCTCCGTACGCAGAAGGACGGTCCGTCGCGCACGGCCGAGACGGCGCTGCCCCGGCTCGTCGTCCTGGTCGACGACTTCGACGCCCTGGTCGCCCCGGCGCTGGGCAGCACGGGCCGCCCCGCGGCGGGCTCGGTCGTGCGGGCCCTGGAGGCCGTCGCCAGGGACGGCGAGCGGCTCGGGGTGCACCTCGTGGCCGCGTCCGGCCGCCCGGACCGTACGGCCGACACGGCGGCCGTCGAGCGCGCCGGGCTGCGCGCGACCCTGGAGATCGCCCCGCCGTCGGCCGACGGCACGCCGGGCGACGGCAGCGCCGCGGGCGAGCCCGCGCCGGGCCGCGGCCGGCTGATGCGCCCGGACGACGACGCCACGACCCCCTTCCAGGCGGGCCGGGTCACGGGCCGCATCCCCCGCACGGCGACGCTCCGGCCGACGGTCGTGCCGCTCGACTGGGCGCGCATGGGCGACCCCCCGACGCGCCGCCCCCTGCGCGAGCTGGGGAACGGGCCCACGGATCTGGCGCTGCTGGCGAGTGCGCTTCAGCGCGCCGCGCAATCGGCTGGGGCGGAGGCGGCGCCGCCGCTGCTTTGAGACAGCCCGTCCGGCGTTTGAGGACAGCGCGCGAAGCGTGCTTCGGGGTCCGGGGCGGAGCCCCGGTTTCGGGAAGGGGCGGGGTGGGGAACAAAGCCTCGTCGTTGCCTGACGGCTCATCACAGCCCTGTCACGATCAGCCTGTTGACGCAGAACACGGTATTGCGGCAGCCCCCGACCCGGCGTAGACCTGTCGCACGGGAGACAGGCCGGTACGCGGCGCGGCCGTCTGCGTACGGGAGGGGCGGCAATGCGCACATCGCTTCGTACGGCGCGCGGGGCGCGCGGGGCACTGGCACTGGTCGCGGCGGGGTCGCTGGCCCTGACGGCGGCCGCCTGCGGTGGCGGCGGGGGCGGCGGGAAGGCCGACGACAAGCCTTCAGCGAGCAGAAGCGGGAGCTCCGGAGCGATCCCGCAGACCGTCCAACTCCCCAAGCTCAACGGCCAGAAGCTCAAGGTCACGGCCGTCTGGACGGGTGACGAGCAGAAGAATTTCACCAAGGTGCTGGACGAGTTCAGCAGGCGCACGGGCGCCGAGGTGGCGTTCGTGCCCAGCGGTGACGACATGGCGTCGTTCATCGGCTCGAAGGTCGCGGGCGGCGACCCGCCGGACGTGGCGATGCTCCAGCAGCCTGGCGTGCTCAACGAGTTCGCACAGAAGGGCTGGCTGAAACCGCTCTCCGGTGAGGTCACCGCGCAGCTGAACAAGAACTTCGCCAAGGGCTGGCAGGACCTCGGCTCGCACGGCGGCAAGCAGTACGGCGTCTATTTCAAGGCCACCAACAAGTCCCTGGTCTGGTACAACACCAAGATCTTCGACGCGGCGGGCGCCAAGGAGCCCAGGACGTGGCCGGACTTCCTGCGCACGGCCCAGGTGATCGCCGACTTCGGCGTCTCCCCGGTGTCGGTCGCCGGCGCGGACGGCTGGACGCTCACCGACTGGTTCGAGAACATCTACCTCTCCCAAGCGGGCAAGGAGAAGTACGACCAGCTCACCAAGCACGCCCTGAAGTGGACGGATCCGTCCGTGAAGGACGCGCTGACCACCCTCGGACAGCTCTTCGGCAAGAAGGAGCTGCTGGCGGGCGGCAACAGCGGCGCGATCAACACCCAGTTCCCCGACTCCGTCACCCAGACCTTCATCGGCGGTGACAAGGCGAAAGCCGCCATGGTCTTCGAGGGCGACTTCGCGGCCGTCAACATCGCCGGGGCCAAGGCGCAGCTGGGCAAGGACGCCAAGGTCTTCCCGTTCCCCGCCGTGGGCCCCCAGGCGCCGGTGGTGACCGGCGGCGACGTGGGTGTGGCCCTGAAGGACGGCCAGGCCGCCCAGGCGCTGCTGACCTTCCTCGCCTCGCCGGACGCGGCCGCGATCTTGGCGCACCAGGGCGGCTTCCTGTCCGCCAACAAGAACCTCGACCTCGCCGCCTACCCCGACGACGTGCTCCGGACCATCGCCAAGTCCCTCGTCGCCGCGGGCGACGACTTCCGCTTCGACATGTCCGACCAGGCGCCCGCCTCCTTCGGCGCCAAGCCGGGCCAGGGCGAGTGGAAGGACCTCCAGGACTTCCTGAAGAACCCGGGTGACGTGGCGGGCACCCAGGCGCGGCTGGAGTCCGACGCGGCCAAGGCGTTCAAGAACTGACGGGAGCCCCATGTCGACCGCGACAGCGGGCGGTGCCGCGGCCCCGGCGCCCGCGCCGCCCCCGAAGAAGTCCCGCAGCGTGCTGGGCACCCGGCCGTGGGTGGCGGCCTGCTTCCTGCTGCCCGCGCTGGCCCTGCTCGGCGCGCTCGTCGTCTATCCCATCGGCTATTCCGTCTACCGCAGCTTCTTCGACGCCTCCGGCAACGGCTTCGTGGGGGTGGACAATTACCACGAGGTGTTCACCGACGAGCGGATCCGCACGGCGCTGAAGAACAACGTCATCTGGGTGATCGTCGCGCCGTCGGTGGCCACCGCCCTCGGCCTGATCTTCGCGGTGCTCACCGAACGGGTGCGCTGGGGAACGGCGTTCAAGCTGGTCGTCTTCATGCCGATGGCGATCTCCATGCTCGCCGCGGGCATCATCTTCCGGCTGGTCTACGAGCAGAACCCCGACCGCGGCGTGGCGAACGCCGTATGGGTGGGCATCCACGACACCTTCACCGCGCCCGCGCCCTTCCCGGGCGCGCACCCCGTGAACGACAAGCTCCTGACGGCGAGCGGCGGGGCCTTCACCACCCGGTCGGTGGTCAAGGCTGGCACCCCGGCCGCGCTGCCGCTGGTGGGCGTGAAGCCGGAGGACCTGGGCGGCGCCAAGGACGCCATCCCGGCGCGGGGCGTGGCCGGGAAGGTCACCGGCACGGTGTGGATGGACTTCACCCGGGGCGGCGGCGGGACCCCCGGGATGATCGACGCGGGCGAGAAGGCGCTCGGCGGGGTGAAGGTCGAGGCCGTCAAGGACGGCACGACCGTCGCCTCGGCCACGACGGAGGCCGACGGCACCTTCACGCTGCCCGCGTCGGCGGACGGTGCGCGCCTGCGGCTGCCCGCCGCCAACTTCGCCTCGCACTACAACGGCATCGACTGGCTCGGCCCCTCGCTCGTCACCCCGTCGATCATCGGGGCGTACGTGTGGATGTGGGCGGGCTTCGCGATGGTGCTCATCGCGGCGGGGCTCGCGAGCGTGCCGCGCGAACTGCTGGAGGCGGCGCGGGTGGACGGCGCGAACGAGTGGCAGGTCTTCCGCCGGGTGACCGTGCCGCTGCTGGCGCCGGTCCTGGTGGTCGTCCTCATCACCCTCATGATCAATGTGCTGAAGATCTTCGACCTCGTCTACATCATCGCGCCGGGCGCGAGCCTCGACAAGGCGAACGTCCTGGCCCTCCAGCTGTATCAGTCGTCGTTCGGCACGGACGTCAACCAGGGGGTGGGCAGCGCCATCGCGGTCTTCCTGCTGGTGCTCGTGCTGCCGGTGATGCTGGTGAATATCCGCCGGATGCGGAAGGAGCGGCAGCGATGACCACGGTGGACACGGCCGTACGGGCCAAGCAGTCGGTGCCCGCGCGGATCGCCGCCCGGCTGGGCGGGGGCGCCATGCGCCTCTTCCTGATCGTCGTCGGGCTGTTCTGGCTGACGCCCACGGTGGGGCTGCTGCTGTCGTCCTTCCGCGACAAGACCGACATCGCGGGCTCGGGTTGGTGGAAGGTCTTCGCCCACCCGGCGCAGCTCACCACCGACAGCTACAGCAACCTCTTCCACAACGACACGGTGATGCGGTCCCTGCTGACCACCGCGCTGATCACCGTGCCCGCGACGGTGCTGGTCATCCTGATCGGGGCGCTCGCCGGATACGCCTTCGCCTGGCTCGACTTCCCGGGCCGCGACTGGTGGTTCATGGCCGTGGTGGGACTGCTGGTGGTGCCGGTGCAGGTGGCGCTGATCCCGGTGGCCAAGCTCTTCGACAAGCTGGGCATCTTCGAGAGCACCCCGGGCGTGGTGCTCTTCCACACGGCCTTCGGGCTGCCGTTCGCGGTCTTCCTGCTGCGCAACTTCTTCGCGGAGATCCCCCGCGAACTGCTGGAGGCGGCGCGGCTGGACGGGGCGGGCGAGCTGCGGCTGTTCACCAGGGTCGTGCTGCCGCTGGGCGGGCCCGCGATCGCCTCCCTGGGCATCTTCCAGTTCCTGTGGGTGTGGAACGACATGCTGATCGCCCTGATCTTCGCGGACAGCGGGCACCCGCCGATCACGGTGGCGCTCCAGCAGCAGGTGCGCCAGTTCGGCGACAACATCGACATCCTCGCGTCGGGCGCGTTCCTGTCGATGGTGGTGCCGCTGGCGGTCTTCTTCGCGTTCCAGCGGCAGTTCGTGAGCGGGGTGATGGCGGGGGCGGTGAAGTAGCGGGACCCCCGGACCTCAGTCGCGGCGTACGTAGCGGGTCACCACTCCCCCGCGCACGTACGCCGAGGACTCCTCCCGGCAGAACTCGCGGAGTTCGTCCCACTTGGCGGACTCCGCGGGTCGGGCCCGGAACCACCGCGTGCCCACCGTGTTGGTGTCCGCCACCACCCACACCCGCGCCCCCGGGCGCAGCCGGGCCAGCCGGGCGCGCAGCTCCCGCGCCGTGACCTCCTCGCCGAAGAGGGTGCCGGACGCGGCCGCGGACCGCTTCAGCGTGAGGTCGCCGAGGCCCGTGAAGTCCTTCGGATAGGCGAGTGCGACGCGGCGCTCGTAGAGCGGGAGGAAGAGCACCGCGTCGCCCGGCCGGGCCTGGCGGCCGACCAGGTGGGCCACGGGCGCCAGTTCGTCGCCGCGGCTGACGGGCAGCCGCTCGCGCTCCTGCTGCGGCAGCTGCCACAGGAAGGCGGCCAGGACGGCGGCGGCCCCCGCCACCGCCACGGCGCGCCGCCACGGCAGCTGCCCGAGGACGCGGTCGGCACCGGCCGCGGCGAGCAGCGGCACTCCCGCGAGGCAGAACAGCAGATAGCGGTCGAGGAAGAGCGGCTGGACCTGCGCGGCCGCGTAGAGCAGGACGGGGGGTGCGAGCGCGAGCGGCAGGGCGACGGCGTTCAGGTGGAGGCGGCCCGTGCGGGGCGCCGGGGCGGCGAGGGCCACGGCGACCAGCAGCAGGGTGCCGGCCAGGACCAGGTCCCGGGGCCCGGCGAAGGCGCGCAGGAGCGCTTCCGCCTCCGCGGGCCCGGGGGTCCTGATCCAGGAGACCTGGGCGCTCTGGCCGCGCGAGAGCACCGCCAGCGGGGCCAGTGCCGCGCACGCGGCGGCGGCCGCGCAGGCCCAGGCGCGCCAGGTCCGCCCGGGTATCCGGGAGACGAGCAGGGTCAGCGCGTGCGCGACGAGGAGCAGGACCGCGAACTCGTGCAGCAGCGCGGTGACCGCGACCACCGCGCCGTACCCGGCCCACCGCCCGCGGCCGCCGTCCTCCACGGCGCGGACCAGCAGCCAGGTCGCCAGCGCGGCACCGGCGGCGACCAGGGCGTAGGAGCGGCCTTCCTGGGCGTAGTGGCCGACGAACGGGGTGGCGGCGTAGAGCAGCCCGGCCCACAGGCCCACGCGGGGGCGGGCGAGGCGGCAGCCGAGCGCGCCGACGAGCGCGGCGGTGGCCGCGGAGGCGACGACGGAGGGCAGCCGCAGCGCGATCTCGTCGGCGCGGACGGCGAGGACGACGTGCATCAGCAGGTAGTAGAGGCCGTGGACGGCGTCGACCGTGCCGAGCAGGTCCCATATCTGCGGCACCGAGCGGCGCGCCACTTGGAAGGTGGCGCTCTCGTCCCGCCACATCGTGCCCCGGTCGAGCCCCCACAGCCCGGCGCCGAGCATCGCGGCCGCGGGGACGAGCACGGCCGCCCGCCGGGCGCCGCGCCGCGCGGGCTCCGGCACCGCCCCGGGAGCCGTGGCCTCCTCGCCGGCCGCACCGGCCCGCCTCACCAGCACTGTCCGCATCCCGGTCCCTCCGTGTCCCGCCCGGCCACGCCCGGGTGGCGAATATCCCCGATGGTGATGATTTGTAGGTAAAAATGGCTTTCGTGGAGGCAGACGCCAGCGAGTCCAGGAAACCGCCCACCGCCCCGCAGGTCGGCGTGATCGTCATCGGCTTCGACGACGCGGCCCACATCGGCGACGCCGTGCGCTCGGCCCTCGCCCAGGGGCCCGCCGTGGCCGAGGTCATCGCCGTGGACGACGCCTCCACCGACGGCACCGGCCGGGTGCTCGACGCGCTCGCCGCACGCGAACCGCGCCTGCGGGTCATCCACCGCGCCGTCAACAGTGGCGGCTGCGGCGCCCCGCGCAACGACGGCGTACGGGCCGCCACCGCGCCGTACGTGATGTTCCTCGACAGCGACGACACGCTGCCCGACGGCGCCGCGCAGGCCCTGCTGCGGGCCGCACTGCGGCACCGGGCGCCGGTGGCCGCGGGCCTGTGCGTACGCCGTGAACTGCCGCAGGGCCGCGAGACCCGCTGGCAGCCCGGCCTCTACCGGCGGGCCGGCGCCCGCGCGCCCGAGGACCGCCCGGCGCTCCTCCACGACACCCTGTGCGTCAACAAGCTCTATTCGCGCGCCTTCCTCGCCGAGCACGCCATCGCCTTCCCCGAAGGGCCGTTCATCTACGAGGACTTCGTCTTCACCGCGCAGGTGCTGGCGGCGGCGCCCCGCATCGCGACCGTGCCCGACACGGTCTACGTCTGGCACGTGCGGCGCGACGCCGCCGCGCCCTCGATCTCCCTGGACCGCGAGCGCATCGCCAACTGGCAGGCCCGTGTCGGCGCCCACCGGCGCAGCGTGGACGTCTTCCGCGACGCGGGCAGCAAGCCGCTGGCCCGCGCGGCGCGGGTGAAGTTCCTCGACCACGACCTGCGGATGTACGTCCGCGAACTGCCCACCCGCAGCCCCGGATACCAGCACGCGTGGTGGCGGATCACCCGCGGCTATCTGGCCGCGTACGAGGAGGCGGAGCTCTGCGCGGCCCGGGCCCCGGCCCGCTGGATCGCCCGCGTGATCCTGGCCTCCGACGCGCCGCGCGACCTCGCCCGCCTCTCCCAGCTCGCCGCCCGCCCGGCCCGCCTGCCACCGCCCTACGCGCGGCACGACGGCGACCCGGTCTGGGCGCCCGACCTCCCGGCCGCCCCCTTGGACGGGCTCACCGACCCGGCCGTCGTCCCCCTCGCCCAGCTCCCGGTGACCGTCGACGCCGAACTGCGGCCCCTGCGCGCCGAACTGCGCCTGAGTGTCCACGACCTCCACGGGCGGCTCGCCGCCGACCCGCCCCGCACCATCGACGTCGAACTGCGCCATCGCAACGGCACGGCGGCCCTGCGCTGCGGCGTCCCCCTGACCGACGGGGGCCCGCCCTGGACCGTACGGCTGCCGCTGCGCCTCGCCCGCCTCGCCCGGCTGGGGATCCGCGACGGCGCGGGCGCCTCGCCCCAGTCCTGGGACATCCGCGTGCGGCCGCACCTCGCGTCGGGCGGCTCCTTCCGCACGTCCGTCCGCGCGACGGGGCGGGCGCTGCGGCGGCTCGCCCTGCCGAGCCGGCGCTTCGGCCTCCTGCTGGCCCGGCCGTATGCGACGGCGGCCGGCTCCCTTGCCCTCCGCGTGGCCGCGGGGCCGCTCGCGGTGGCGGTCTTCGCCTGGCGGCGGCTCTGGCGGCTCCGCGGCCTGGGCTCCGCCCCGGGTCCCCGCTCGGGTGCGGCCCGGCGGGCTTGTTCCCCAGACCCGCCCCTTCCCACAACTGGGGCTCCGCCCCGGACCCCGAAGCACGCTCCGCGCGCTGTCCTCAAACGCCGGACGGGCTGAATTTGCGCACCCGGGCTGGAGGTCCACCCACCGGCGTGAGGGGGCGGGACGCGCAGGAGGAGTGCGGGACGTAAAGCGAAGCAGTCCCGTACTCCTCCGGAGCGGCACGGCCCCGCACCGTGGAAACGGCGACGAGCCCAAAGAATCAGCCCGGCCGGCGTTTGAGGCCGCCCGCCGCAGGCGCCGACAAGCCGCACCCGGCAAAGCACCCGCACCCAATACCGCCCGGCCACCGCCTACCGGTCGGTCTCCGCGAACAGTGCCTCCCATCGCCCCAGCACCTCCCCCAGCCGCAGCGGCGCGACGTGCGACCGGGCCGCCCGCCCGTAGCGCGAACGCAGTGGTGCGTCGGTCATCAGCCGGCGGAGGGCCTCGGCGAAGGCCGGGACGTCCCCGGGCGGGACGAGGGTGCCGGTGCGGCCGTGGGCGATCAACTCGCGTACGCCGCCGGACAGGTCGAAGCTGACGCACGGGACGCCCACGGCCGATGCCTCCGCCAGCGCCATGGGGCGGCCTTCGCGCTCGCTGGTGAGGGCCAGGACCGACAGTTCGCGGTATGCGGCGGCCATGTCCCGTACGCTCCCGCGGAACCGCACCCGGTCCCCGATGCCCAGCCGCTCGGCGCGGGACCGCAGTTCGGGCTCCAGCGGGCCGTCGCCGAAGCAGTGCAGCTCCCAGCCCGGCTCGGCCGTGTCCGCGGCGGCGAAGGCGTCGAGCAGCCGGTCCAGCCGCTTGACCTCCTCCAGCCGCCCGACGGCGCCGATCCGGCGGGTGTCCAGGGGCGCGGGCGGGCCGGGTTCGAAGGGCAGGGGGTTGGGCAGGACGGTCGCGTTGGGCAGCCGCCTGCGACGGAACTCCGCGGCGTCCGGCTCGCTCAGGAACACCGACTTCTCCAGCGCCGGGTAGTGCCGCAGGATCAGCCGGAGGTTCTCGGAGGCGCACGCCTGGAGGAAGGACTCGTGGTACTGCCCGATGCCCTTGAGGTGCGGCCACTCCACCGCTTCCAGCCAGTCCGCCGCCCAGGGCGAGCCGATGATCACCAGCCCGTCCGGCACCTGCGCGAAGCGCGCGGCCAGCCGCGCGCGGGCCAGGTCGCGCTCCCGCCGTCCGGCGTGGGCGGCGCGGGTCCTGGCGGGGCTCAGCCGCTCGGCGAAGGAGGTGGCAGGCCGGGGCGGGACCGCGGGCGAGCGGTGCAGGACGGTGTGCGCGTAGGCGGGGTCGGCGGTGTAGGCGTGGGGTTCGGGGCTCGGCCGGATCCCGATGAGCTCCACACGGTGGCCGCGCTCGGCGAAGCCCTGGGCGAGGGTGTGCAGCACACGCTGGGAGCCGCCCATGGAGTCGACATCGATGCCGACGAGGAACAGATTGCGCGACGTCATCGCCCCTCCCTTCCCGGCCCGTTGGCGCCCGGGCCGGGCTCCGGCGGGCCGCCGCCCTCGAAGAACAGCTTCACCACGCCCTCGCTCGCGCGCCCGTCCGCGTAGGGGTTGAAGCGCCTGCGGAAGCGCTCGTACGGCTGCGCCCACTCCTCCCGCACCGCGTCCAGGTCCCTCAGCGCCCCCGCCAGCCCGGCCACCGTGCCGAGCTGCGGCCCGGGGGCGATCTCGGCCAGGTCGTAGTAGGTGCCGCGGGACAGGGAGCGGTACGCGGCGTAGTCGTCGGTGTAGAAGAGGATGGGCCGCCCGAGGTTCGCGTAGTCGAACATCACCGAGGAGTAGTCCGTGAGCAGCGCGTCGGAGGCGAGCAGCAGGTCGTTCACGTCGATGAACTCCCTTCCGTCGCGCACCGCGTGGCCCAGCTCGCGGGGGACGGTGAAGCGTTCGTAGTAGTGCGGGCGGACGACGATCGTCCACTCCTCGCCCGTGTGCCGCACCAGCTCGGCCAGGTCCACCCGGATCGACTCGCCGGCCCCGCGCGCCCCGTCGCGGAAGGTGGGGGCGTAGAGCAGCACCTTGCGGCCGGGCGGGATCTGGAGCCGCTCCCGGGTGGTGGCGGCGCGCTCGCGCTGTTCGGGTTCGTGGGCGCGCACGAGCGGGTCGTTGCGGGGCAGGCCGGTGCGCAGCAGCTCGCCGGTGTAGCCGTTGGCGCGGACGAAGGTCTTCTCGAACTCCTCGCTGGGGGCGATGAGGGCGTCCCAGCGGGCCACCGTCTCGCGGTGCTGCCGCCTGCGTTCGGCGCCCGCGAGGCGCAGTTCGGGCACGTCGAAGCCCATGTGCTTGAAGGCCTGTCCGTGCCAGGTCTGGAGATAGCGGGCGCCGGGGCGTTTGCCGTAGAGCAGGGGGAAGCCGTGCGAGTCGACCCAGTAGCGGGCGCGGGCGACGGTGCGGACGTACTCCCAGCTGCCGCGCCGGATCAGGGGGGTGCCCTCGGGGTAGGAGGAGCGGCTGCCCGCGTACGACCAGACGGCGCGCAGCGGGAGCCCGCGGCGCTGGAGTTCCTCGTGGAGGTAGCGGGGGCTGTCGGTGTAGCCGCGGCCTTCCATGGCCTCGAAGACGACCAGTTCGTCGTCGATGGGCAGCCTCTGCAGCTCGCGGTAGGTGAGCGCCTTGGCGCGGGGGCCGGTGACGCGGCGGGTGAGCCGGTGGATCCCGCGGTGGACGGCCGCCAGGCGGGGGGCGGCGGCCTCGGCGTGGCCGAGGACTCCGGTGCGTTCCCAGGTGAGTTCGAGCCGGCCGGCCCCCTGGCCCTCGCGGCCGATGCGCAGCCGGTGCCGTGCCGGGTGCAGGGTCAGGGTGGTGAGGTCGCCGGGGACCAGCAGGGGGTCGGTGCGGGTGAGGCCCATCCGGTCGAGGACGATCACGGGGTGGCGGCGGCCGCGGAATCCCTTGACGCCGAGGGGGATCCGCCGGGGGTCGAGGTCGATGGTCGCGGTGCGGGGGGCGGACGGGCCGTCCGTGCCGGTGGGGGCCGGGTCGTAGCGGAAGGGCACGGCGAGGGGGTCCGCGGTGGTGGCGACGCGCAGCTCGGCGGTGAGGGGCCCGGCGTCGGGGAGCAGCCGCGCGGGGTCGTAGGTGTGCAGGAGGATCCTCAGCAGGGGCCCTTCGGGGGCGATGTGCGCGACTTCGTGGCGCAGGGGTCCGCCGGTGAACGGCTGCCGGTCCAGGTGCCATGTGGTGATGTCGAGCCCTTCGGCCGCCTCGGGGCCCGCCGGGGGGAGCGGCCCCCAGTACGTCCGGCCGCCCTGGTGCACGACGTGGCGGGGGGCGAGGTGGGGGCGGTCGAGGGTGCGGGCGCACTCGGCGGCCTCGGCGAACCGGCCGGCGCCCAGCAGGTAGTGGCAGATCTGCTGTTCGCGGGGCATCGCGGCGTGGGCCTCGGGGGTGAGGGTGCGCAGGTAGGGCGTGACGGCGGCGGCGAACTCCGCGGTCCAGCGGTGGTCGCGGAAGGGCAGGTCGCCGAGGTAGAGGCGGAGGTCGTGGCGGAGGAACTTCTCGTCCTTGGCCGTGCGCAGGTCGGTGTTGCCCGTCTCCTCCAGGAAGGTGTCGACGAGCCGGGCGACGGTGACGCGGTCCCGCACGCTCT
This sequence comes from Streptomyces blastmyceticus, assembly GCF_039521185.1. Classification (NCBI taxonomy): domain Bacteria; kingdom Bacillati; phylum Actinomycetota; class Actinomycetes; order Kitasatosporales; family Streptomycetaceae; genus Streptomyces; species Streptomyces blastmyceticus. The sequence continues at coordinate 33,204 of NZ_BAAABW010000014.1, forward strand.
CGATGCGGTGGCGGCCGGCGGTGATGGACGGGGTGGCGGGGTCGGCGGCCAGCCACCAGGTGTAGACGGGCCAGGGGACGACGGCGAAGCGGCGCGCGAGGGTGAGGGCCTGGGCGCTGAACAGGGAGTCCTCGTAGTGCACGCCTTCGGGGAAGCGCAGGCCGTGCCGGGCGAGGAAGTCGGCGCGGTAGAGCTTGTTGGTGGACAGGGCGTCCAGGAAGTACCGGGGGGCGGCGCGGATGCCGTCGAAGACGTGGACGTCGTCGAAGAGTTCGGGATACCACAGGCCGGTGGTGCCGGTCTCCTCGAAGAGGCGGGTGACCTCGCCGGTGACGAGGTCGGCGCCGGTTTCCTCGGCGGTCAGGAGCAGCGATTTGCAGGCGTGGTAGGGGAGTTCGTCGTCGCTGTCGAGGAACATCACATGGGGCGCGCGGGCCGCGTCGATGCCCGCGTTGCGCGGGGCTCCGCAGCCGCCGCTGTTGGCGGGCAGCCGCAGGGCGCGCACCCGCCGGTCGGCTGCGGCGAGTTCGCGGGCGGCGGCGGACGTGTCGTCGGTCGAGCAGTCGTCGACGATGATCACTTCGAGGGCGTGCAGCGACTGTCCGAGCACGGACCGCACGGCGCGCGGCAGCCGTTCGGCGTCGTTGTAGGCGATCACCACGACACTGACATCCGGGCCCTCGCGACCGGGCCGTCGCACAGCGCTCATCACTCACCCCGTTTCCGAGCGGTCCACGTGATCCCCGCCTTCGGGATCACCACGGAAAGAGTAGACGCGACCACTGACAGTGACATCGCGTCCGGGTCGTGCCCGCCCGCGCCAGGCCCGTACGGCCAGCACGGCCGCCACGCCCGTGATCATGACGATGTCCCGGAAGGCATGCCTCCGCGCGCTGTCCAGATAGGGCCAGCGCACCGCGGCGAGCTCCGGGAGCAGCGGGAGCCAGAACCACACCGAGCGGGCCGCGGCCCCGCGCACCACCACCGAGGCCACGAGCGAGGGCAGGACGACCAGCATGTAGTGCTGGAACGACGGCCGGGACACCAGGAACGCCGCGAGCATCAGCAGGGACGCGCACTCCACGAGCCGCGCCCCCTCGTCTCCCCCGGCCCGCCAGCGCACCCGGGCCAGGGCGAGCACGGTCAGCGCCGCGGCGCCCGCGAGCGCGAAGGCCAGGGGCGACGGCACCCCGAGCCGGGGCAGCACGGTCGTCCAGGAGGCGTCGAACGGCCGGGCGTAGGAGTCCTGGCCGTGCAGCAGGAACGGCAGCGTCCGGGTGAAGAACCGCCCCGGCCGCGGCATGGCCGACGCCGCCGCCAGCGACACCGCCGCGGGGACGCCGACGGCCCACGCCAGCGCCCGCCACCGCCGGGCCAGCACGAACAGGAGCAGCAGCGGCACGAGCATCGGCTTCAGGGCGATGGCCGCGCCGGTCACCACGGCGGCCGCGCACCAGTGGCCGCGCCGGGCGAGCAGCAGGGTGACGGGAAAGGCAATGGCGGACAGGACCGTCCAGTTGCCGAGGCTGACCAGGCCGTGGAACGGCTCGAACAGCCCGAGTCCCGCGACCAGGGCGGCCGCGAGCCGGCTGTCGGCCCGTACGTCGAAGATCCGCAAGGAGGCGAGCACGCCCACCAGGCCGAGCAGGGCGGTCGCGACGGGCACCGCGTAGAACAGCACGCGGTCACCGGCCAGGGTCTGCGGCAGCGCCGCGAAGACCGCGCCCGGGAGGTAGAGGAAGCGCTTGTCCGTGTACGGCGAGCCGCCGTCGAGCAGGGTCCGCGCCGCGCGCACGACGACGGCGTTGTCGATGCCCGTGCGCGTACCGGCCAGCACCCGCGCCACGTCCAGCGCGAAGACCAGCAGGGCCGCGCCGAGCAGCGGGCGGGGCGCGCGGCCGCGCAGCCACCGGCCGAGGGCGTCGGCGGAGCCCGGCCACCGGGAGTGGACGACGTCCGGCGCGCCGCGGGAGCCGCTCACCGGTCGACCACCTCCGACAGGACGAAGCCGCCGGGCCCGCGCGCGGCCTTCCTGAGCGCGGGGTCGTCCGGTGGCAGCCCCGGTCCGCCGTTCCTCTGCAGCACCCAGCGCGCGCCGAACTCCTTGAGGATGCCGAGCCGTTCGGCCCGGGAGGCGGCCGGGGAGAAGTAGCGGCGGGTCGCGTCCCGGCGGTGGCGTTCGTCGCGGAGGAAGACGTCGGGGTAGGCGGGGGCGACGGTGTACGGGCCGTAGGCGGGGATGGTCCGCAGCGCGTAGTAGTTGTCGGTCATCACCGTGGCGCCCTTGGGCATCGCGCGGGCCGCCCAGCGGAACTGCGGCCACAGCGCGATCGCGTGCACCGTGCGCAGCGGGGGCGGGAGGGCAGCGGGCCGCAGCACGTACGTGAGCGCGCCGGCCTGGGTCCACGCGCCGGCGAGCAGGGCGGCCGCCGTCAGCGGGAGGAGAGCGGCGCGGAGCCGCCGGTGGGCGCCGTCGGCCACCTCGACGGCGAGGGCCAGTTGGGCGGGCAGGAGGGCGGCGGGCAGGATCCGGCCCCACGCCTGGTGACCGAGGGCGCCGCCCGCGGCGAAGACCAGGAGGCCGAGCCCGAAGAAGATCACCAGGGGGTCGCGGCGGTCGCGCCGCCAGCGGGCCGCGAGGGCCGGCACGCCGAGGGCCGCCAGGCCGAACTTCGTCGCGAGGTGGTCGTAGAGCGGCCGGTGGATGTCGTCCAGGGCGCCCGCGCCGGGCAGCGCGAAGAAGGAGTAGTACGGCCAGCAGGCGAGCACCACGGCGGCCAGGGCGGCCGCCGCGCCCACCCGTACCCACACCGCGGCGGAAGGCCGGGGCCGGGCGCCGAGCAGGATCGCGGCGGCGCCGAGCACGGCGACCGCGCCCGTGAACTGGTGGATGAGCAGGACGCACGCCAGCAGCAGCCCGAGCGCGAGGAGGCGGGACAGCCCGCGACCGCCTCCGGTCAGTGCCTTGCGCAGCAGCGCCCACAGGTGGAAGGCGAGGCCGAGTGCGAGGGTGCTGGGGTAGGCGAGGGTCAGCGACAGCGAGACCAGTCCGGGGAAGCCGCTCCAGGCGAACAGCCGCACGCCGTCGAGGAAGAGGACGCACAGCAGCGCCAGCGGAACCGCCGCCCACGCGCGCGTGAAGGTGCGGACGAACGCCCCGACGCCGGTGCCCAGCAGGACGAGCCCGGCGAGGCCGCCCAGGCGCAGCACGGTGAAGGTGCCCCAGCCGGCCGCGGAGGCGGACAGCGCCAGCAGGACCGTCCACGGCGAGTAGTAGGGGCTGGAGGTGTCCGCGTGCACCAGGGGGTTGCCGGGGTGGAGCGGGTCGGCGCGCAGCCGTTCCAGGACGGCCGCGTGCATCCCCAGGTCACCGGCCCACGGCAGCCGTACGACCATGAGCAGCAGCAGGGCGGCGAGCAGCAGGGCGCAGGCCGCGACCGCCCGGTGCGGGGCGTGCGGGCCCGGCCGGAGGACCCCGGCGGCGCGCGGGGTCATGCGCTCAGCGGGCGCGGTCGCCGGTGGCACGGGCGGCCCTCGCGCGCAGTCGCCACGGCATGGCCACGGATTCGAGCTGCACGGCCAGGTTCATCTTCGACTCGCCGACCGTGCGGTCCTCGAAGTGGATCGGCACTTCCATGACGGTGTGCCCGGCGCGCAGGGCCCGGTACTTCATCTCGACCTGGAAGCTGTATCCGGCGCTGTCGACGGTGGCGAGGTCGATGGCGTGCAGGGCGTCCGCGCTCCAGAGGTTGAAGCCGCCGGTGATGTCGCGGACGCGGGTGCCCAGGATCGTGCTGGCGTAGGCGTTGGCCCAGCGGGAGAGCAGTTTGCGGTGGATCTTCCAGGCGTCGGAGAGGGTGCCGCCCGGCACATAGCGGCTGCCGACGACGACGTCCGCGCCGGTGGCGAGGGCGACGCCGAGCAACTCGGGCACCTTGTCGGCCGGATGGCTGCCGTCGGCGTCCATCTGGACGACGTACGCGGCCCCTTCGTCGACGGCGCGGGCCATGCCGGCGGCGTAGGCACGGCCGAGGCCGTCCTTGGCGGTGCGGTGCAGGACGGACATCCGGGTGCGGTCCGGCCGGTTGTGGCGCTCCGCGAGGTCCTCGGCGATCTTGCCGGTGCCGTCGGGGCTGTTGTCGTCGACGACGAGCAGCCGCAGCCCCTCCAGCGGCAGCGCCATGAGCGCCTCGGCCATGGCGGGGAGGTTGTCCGCCTCGTTGTACGTGGGCATCACCACGGTCGTCGCGGTGCGCCCCCACTCCGCGGGAAGCGGGGTCACGGCGGGTGTGCGGGTTGCACTCATGGCCTGTCCTTGTCGGTGTGGGTCGGCGTGGCCTGTGGGGTCCGGTTCAGACGGCGGAGAAGCGGATGGCGGCGTCGGGGATGGTCATGCCGCACCAGACGCGGGCGCCGTCACGGAGTTCGTTGTCCGCGCCGATCACGGCGTGGTCGCCGATCACCACTCCGTCGAGCACGGTGCGCGGGCCCACCCGGGCGCCCTGGCCGACCATGCTGGCGCGCACCCGGGCGCCCGCCTCGACGCGCGCGCCGTCCAGGACGACGGAGCCCTCGACGTCGGCGCCCGCCGCGACGTACGCCCCCGCACCGACGACCGTGCCGCCGCCGAGCCCGGCCCCGGCCTCGACGTGGGCGCCGGGCAGCAGCAGGAACTCCCCCGGCTCACCGGGGACGGCCGGGGAGCGGACGACGCCCCGTACGAGGTCGGCCGAGGCCTGGACGAAGGAGGCGGGGCGGCCGAGGTCCAGCCAGTAGGAGGCGTCGACGACGCCGTGCAGCAGCGCGCCCGCGGCCAGCAGCCCGGGGAAGGTCTCACGCTCCACGGAGACGGGGCGGCCGGTGGGGATGGTGTCGATGACGTCGCGCCGGAAGACGTAGCAGCCGGCGTTGATCTGGTCGGTGACGATCTCCTCGGGGTGCCGCGGCTTCTCGGTGAAGGCCAGGACGCGCCCGTCGGGGCCGGTGGGCACCAGGCCGAAGGCCCGGGGGTCGCCGACGCGGGTGAGGTGCAGGGTGACCTCGGCCCGGGCCCGCTCGTGGCGGCGCAGCAGGCCCTGGATGTCGAGGGCGGTGAGGATGTCGCCGTTGAAGACGAGCACGGGTGCGGCGGGGCCGCCAGTCAGGGCGCTCGCGGCGCTGCGGATCGCACCGCCCGTGCCCAGCGGTTCCTTCTCGGTGACGTAGGTGAGCCGCAGGCCGTGGGCGGAGCCGTCGCCGAAGTAGGGCTCGAAGACCTCGGCGAGGTAGGACGTGGCGAGGACGACGTGGTCGACCCCGGCGGCTCTGGCGCGGGCCAGCTGGTGGGCGATGAAGGGCACCCCGGCGGCAGGGACCATCGGCTTCGGCGTGTTGAGGGTCAGCGGCTGGAGCCGGGTCCCCTTGCCGCCGACGAGCAGTACCGCCTCTGTCATGCCACTGTCCTCGCCGTCATCGTCGCACTGTGTCATTTTTCGCGGCAATTTACACTACAATCGGTTCTCTGCGGCAAATGTCTGCTTTGCGTGGCGAGCGTATTGGGAGAGGCCCTTGCGACCCTTGCGACCGAGGACGCCCGGCACACCGGGACCCGGGGCACCCGGCACACCGGGCGGGGCGCCCGCCTCCGGCCCGGCACGGCTGCTCGCCCTCGGCCGGGAGTTCGCGAAGTTCGGCACGGTCGGCGGCCTGGGGATCTTCGTCAACCTCGCGGTCTTCAACCTCTGCCGCACCACCACGGGCCTGCCCGTCGTGCGGTGCAGCGTGATCGCGACCGTGGTCGCCATCGCCTTCAACTACGTGGGGCTGCGGCACTTCGCCTACCGCGACCGCGACAAGAGCCACCGCAGCCGGGAGATCGCCCTCTTCGCCGTCTTCAGCGCCGTGGGCCTGGTGATCGAGAACGGCGTGCTCTACGTCGCCACCTACAGCTTCGGCTGGGACACGCCGTTCCAGAACAACCTGTTCAAGTTCCTCGGCATCGGCGCGGCCACCCTCTTCCGCTTCTGGTCCTACCGCGCCTGGGTGTTCCGCGCGCTGCCGCGCCGGGCCCGTCCCTCCCGTACCGACGAGCCCTCCCCTCACGGCGATCCCTCGAACAGCACGAGCAACCCTGCCGCGTACCACCCCGAGACCACCGCTCCTCCACCGTAGAGACACACCCGCACCCCAAGCGGAGCACGCGCGAGCGGCCGGGCCGCCAACAGCAGCAGAACCGGCAGGAACGGCAGCATGAAGCGTGGTTTGGACAGCGGCGAACCCGGCGTCCCCACCATCAGCAGCCACGCCCCCGCCACCAGCACGACCAGCGGCCACGGCACCTGCCGGTCCAGCGCCAGGGCCAGCACCCCGATCGCCGTCAGCACCACCAGACCCAGCACGACGGCACCGCGCAGATCACCGGTCCGGCCCGCGTGGTGGTAGAGCAGCATCCCCTTGAGCAGGTGCGCGGTGGCCCGGCCGAAGTCGAACTGCTGGTCCCAGGCGCGCTCCGCCTCGAACCACCCGTCCACCCGGCCCACCTTGCCGCCCAGGAACAGCCAGCTGCCCAGCAGCCCCAGCGGCGCCGTCGACAGCGCCACCCACGGCCGCCAGCCGTCCCGCCGTTTGATCACCGCCCACCCGGCGGTCAGCACCACCGTGCCGATCAGCACCGAGGCCGTCGGCCGCACGGCACCGGCCAGCACGCACAGCGCGGCGGCGGTCAGCCAGCGGCGCTCCAGCAGGGCCACCAGCGACCACAGGAGGGCGGCGCTGAAGACCGCCTCCGAATACGGCACCCACAGCGCGAACGCGTACGGCGAACAGGCCCACAGCGCCACGCACGCGTAGCCCGCGCCCGGCCGGCCCCCGACGGTGCGCACCAGCCGGTACACCCCCGCCGCGGCCACCGCCGCCGCACACCAGGAGACCAGCACCCCCGCGTACGGGAACGGGATCCCGGTGGCCACGTGCACCACCCGGATCAGCCCGGGGACCAGCGGGAAGAAGGCGATCGTGCTGAACTTGGGCTCCCCGTCGGGGCCGTAGGGGATCTCGCCCGGATAGCCGCGCTTGGCGATGTGCAGATAGTGTCCGCTGTCCCAGCGGCGCAGCAGCTGCTCCACGCCGCGCCCGAGGTGATGGTTGATCAGCAGCAGGACGGCGAAGCCGGCCGCCGCGACCGCGAGATAGAGAACGACTGCCAGGGCCGCCTCCCGGCGCGCCGAGTGGTCGGGCGGGGCCGCCTTCAAGGGCGCCGGGGCGGGGGCAAGTCGTGTGACGACCTTCATTGGACTCTCTTAACACGACTCAACCCGGCAAAAGGGGCGGCCCCGGGGATTTCTCCCCGGGGCCGCCCCTTGTTCACTCAGGCGTCAGCTGTGCGTCCGCAGCAGCGTCCGCATCGTCCGCATCGCCACCGAGAGGTTGGCCAGGTCGAAGGCGTCCGAGCCGCGGATCTCGTCGAGCGTGGTGCGCGCCCGGCTGAGGATCGCCGCGTTCTTCTCCTCCCACGACCGGAAGCGCTGCTCCGGGGTGGAGGCGCCGTTGCCGACGGACAGGATGTCCGCGGTGAGCGCCGCGTGAGCCGCGTAGAGGTCCTCGCGGATGGAGGCGCGGGCCATGGACTGCCAGCGGTCGGAGCGCGGCAGCTCGATGATCCGGTCCATCAGCTGGGTGATGTGCAGCCGGTCCCCGAGGTCGTAGTAGACCTCGGCCACGTCGAGCGGCTCCTTGCCCGTACGGTCCGCGACGGCGACGATGTCCAGCGCCGGGAAGGCGGAGGAGAAACCGGCCACCCGGACGGCCAGGTCGTCCGGCACGCCGGCCTCGACCAGCTCGTCGTGGATGGACTGCCACCAGTCGCTGTCGGCGCCCTTGAGCAGCTTCGGCAGCTGGAACCAGACCGCCGCCACGCCGTCCCGGAAGAACTCGATGGTGTCGGCGAGCTGGAGCGGCTGCGGCCGGTTGTTGAGCAGCCAGCGGGTGCCGCGCTCGACCAGGCGGCGCGAGTGCAGCCGGATCCGGGTCTGCACATCGGCCGGGACGAGGTTGTCGAGCGCCTCGACGGCGTCCCAGACCCTGCCCAGGCCGAAGATCTCCCGGGCCGCGGTCTGCGCCCGGACGATCTCCTCCAGAGACGCCCCGGTCTCCTCCCGCAGACGGTGCAGGAAGGTCGAACCGCCGCTGTTGACCGTGTCGTTGACCAGGACGGTCGTGACGATCTCCCGGCGCAGCGCGTGCCCGTCGATCTGCTCGCCGAAGGAGGAGCGCAGCGCCTGCGGGAAGTAGGCGTACAGCAGCCGCTCCAGATACGGGTCGTCCGGCAGGTCGGTGGCCAGCAGCTCCTCGGACGTCGTGATCTTGATGTAGGCGAGCAGGACCGCCAGCTCCGGCTGGGTCAGCCCGCGGCCCGCGGAGAGGCGCTCGCGGATCTGCCGGTCGGTGGGCAGGAACTCCAGGGCGCGGTCCAGGTGACCGTCGCGGGTCAGCCGGCGCATGATCCGCTGGTGGGCGTGGAGCAGGCTGGGCGCCTGGGCGACGGCGTTGGCCAGCGCCACGTTCTGCGCGTAGTTGTTGCGCAGGACGAGCTCGCCGACCTCGTCGGTCATCTCCGCGAGCAGCTTGTTGCGCTGCTTGACGGTCATGTCGCCGTCCGTGACCAGTGCGTTCAGCAGGATCTTGATGTTGACCTCGTGGTCCGAGGTGTCCACACCGGCGCTGTTGTCGATCGCGTCGGTGTTCATCCGGCCGCCGGTCTCGTCGGGGCCGCCGGCGCGCGCGAACTCGATGCGGCCGAGCTGCGTCAGACCGAGGTTGCCGCCCTCGCCGACGACCTTCACCCGCAGATCCTGGCCGTCGACGCGGATCGCGTCGTTGGCCTTGTCGCCGACGTCGGCGTGCGACTCGGTGGACGCCTTCACGTACGTGCCGATGCCGCCGTTCCACAGCAGGTCGACCGGCGAGCGCAGGATGGCCTTCATCAGCTCGGCGGGGGTCATCTTGGTGACGCCCGCCTCGATGCCGAGGGCGGCCCGGACGTGCGCGTTGACCGGGATCGACTTGGCCGTGCGCGGGTGGATGCCACCGCCCTGCGAGAGCAGGCCGGTGTCGTAGTCCGCCCAGGAGGAGCGGGGCAGCTCGAACAGGCGGCGGCGCTCGGCGTAGGAGACGGCCGCGTCCGGGGTCGGGTCGAGGAAGATGTGGCGGTGGTCGAAGGCGGCCACCAGCCGGATGTGCTCCGACAGCAGCATGCCGTTGCCGAAGACGTCACCGGACATGTCGCCGACGCCGACGACCGTGAAGTCCTCGGTCTGGGTGTTGTGCCCCAGCTCCCGGAAGTGCCGCTTGACGGACTCCCAGGCGCCGCGGGCGGTGATGCCCATGCCCTTGTGGTCGTAGCCCGCGGAGCCGCCGGACGCGAACGCGTCACCGAGCCAGAAGCCGTAGGACTCGGCGACCTCGTTGGCGATGTCGGAGAAGGTCGCGGTGCCCTTGTCGGCGGCGACGACCAGATAGGTGTCGTCGCCGTCGTGCCGCACGACGTCCTTCGGGGGCACGACCTCGCCGCCGACCATGTTGTCGGTGATGTCGAGCAGACCCGAGATGAAGGTCTTGTACGAGGCGATGCCCTCGGCCAGCCACGCGTCGCGGTCCAGGGACGGGTCCGGCAGCCGCTTGCCGACGAAGCCGCCCTTGGCGCCCACCGGCACGATGACGGTGTTCTTCACCATCTGCGCCTTGACCAGGCCGAGCACCTCGGTGCGGAAGTCCTCACGCCGGTCGGACCAGCGCAGACCGCCTCGCGCGACCTTGCCGAAGCGCAGGTGCACACCCTCGACGCGCGGGCTGTAGACCCAGATCTCGTACGCCGGGCGGGGCGCGGGCAGGTCGGGGATGGCCTGCGGGTCGAGCTTGATGGACAGGTACGCGTGCGGCAGACCCGCGCTCGTGCGCTGGAAGTGGTTGGTACGCAGCGTGGCCTTGATGACCGTGAGGAAGGCCCGCAGGATGCGGTCCTCGTCCAGGCTCGCGACCTGGTCGAGGGCGCCGTCCAGCTCCTCCAGCAGCCCGTCGATCAGCTCGCGGCCGGCGCGCTGGAGCGCCGGCGACATCCGGGCCTCGAAGAGGTTGACCAGGAGGCGCGTGGTGTGGACGTTGTTGCTGAGGGTGTCTTCCATGTACGACTGGCTGAACGGCGAACCGGCCTGCCGCAGGTACTTCGCGTACGCCCGCAGCACCATCGCCTGGCGCCAGTCGACACCGGCCTCCAGCACCAGCTTGTTGAAGTTGTCGTTCTCCGCGGCGCCCGTCCACACGGCCGCGAAGGCCTCCTGGAAGCGGGTGCGCGCGTCGTCGCCCTCGATCCGCTCGGGCATGCGCAGCCCGAAGTCGTAGATCCAGGCGGTCGTCCGGTCCGAGCAGCGCAGCTCGTACGGGCGCTCGTCGACGACCTCGACGCCGAGCCGGTGGAGGACCGGCAGGACGGCGGAGAGGGAGACCGGCTCACCGGTGCGGTAGATCTTGAAGCGGCGCTCGCCGGGGCCCGCGCCGACCGGCTCGTAGAGGCTGAGCTCGAAGTCGCGGTCGCCGCCGGCCGTGGTCAGCTTCTCCAGGTGACCGAGGTCGGAGACGGCGCCGCGCGGGCTGTGGTCGGCCTTGTAGCCCTCGGGGAAGGCCTGGCCGTAGCGGCGCAGCAGCTCGGCGGCGCGCTCCTCGCCCACCTCGGACGTGAGCGTCTCGGCGAAGCCGTCCGCCCAGGAGCGGGCGGCCTCGACCAGGCGGGCCTCGATGCGCTCGACGTCGGCGTCGGTAAGGTCGGGCAGGGTGGCGCCCGGCTCGACGCGGACGACGAAGTGCAGCCGGGAGAGGACCGATTCGGTGTTCCACGCGGTGAAGTCGACGCTGGTGCCGCCGAGCTCCTCCTTGAGGATGTCGATCAGCCGCAGCCGGACGCCCGTGGTGTAGCGGTCGCGCGGCAGGTAGACCAGGGCGGAGTAGTAGCGCCCGTAGGTCTCCTGGCGGAGGTAGAGCCGCAGGCGGCGGCGCTCCTGGAGGTAGAGCACGCTGGTGGCGACGGTGCGCAGCTGGTCGGCCGGCGTCTGGAAGAGCTCGTCGCGCGGGTAGGTCTCCAGGATCTGGAGCAGGTCGCGGCCGTCGTGGCTGTCGGGCGTGAACCCGGCGTCGGCCAGCACCTGGGAGACCTTGCGGCGGACGACGGGGACGCGGCGCACCGACTCGGTGTACGCGGCGGAGGAGAACAGGCCGAGGAAGCGGCGCTCGCCGATGACGTTGCCGTCGGCGTCGAACTTCTTCACCCCGACGTAGTCGAGGTAGGAGGGGCGGTGCACGGTGGCGCGGCTGTTGGCCTTGGTCAGGACGAGCAGCTTGTGCTCGCGGGCCTTGGCGCGGGCGTCGGCGGGCAGCCGGTTGAAGGACGGGGACGCCCCGAGGGGGCCCGCGTGGTGGCCCTCGTCGTGGTGCGTGGGGTCCGAGCGCAGGATGCCGAGGCCGGTGCCGGGGACGGCGCTGAGCACGTCCTCCTCGCCGCCGTCCGTGGCGACCTTCGCCAGCTCGTACTCGCGGTAGCCGAGGAAGGTGAAGTGGTCGGAGGCCAGCCAGCGCAGCAGCTCGCGGGCCTCGCCGACCTCGGACTCGGGCACGTCGGCGGCGGTGGGCTCGGCGGGCAGGCCCTCCGCGATGCGCAGCGCGGCGTCGCGCATCTTCTCCCAGTCCTCGACGGCCTCGCGGACGTCGGAGAGGACCCGCAGCAGGTCGGAGGTGATCTGCTTGAGGTCGCCGCGGTCGGTCTCGCGGTCGATCTCGACGTGGATCCACGACTCGGTGAGTGCGTCGTGCGGCAGGACGGCGTCCTTGCCGTCGCCGTGGGCGTCGCAGTTGGAGCCGAGGACCTCCAGGAGGCGGCCGGTGAGGTCACGGCGCACGACGACCTGGGGGTGGATCACGACGTGGATGCCGCGGCCCTGGCGGGAGAGCTCGTTGGTGACGGAGTCGACCAGGAAGGGCATGTCGTCGGTGACGACCTCGACGACGGAGTGGCTGCACGTCCAGCCGTTCTCCTCGACCGTCGGGGTGTGCACGCGGACGTTCGCGGTGCCCTGCGGCCGGTTCTCGGCGAGCCGGTAGTGCGAGAGCGCGGCGCCGAAGACGTCGACGGGGTCCCGTCCGCTGAGGTCCTCGGGCGCGGTGTGCAGGTAGTAGCGCTGGAGAAAGGCGGTCAACGTCTCCGGGTCGAGACTGCCCTCACCCTTCGGCCCAGTCGGTTGTTGCCCCCCGGCCGGGCTGGTCTCGGCGACTCGGGCCGCCCGTTCGAGCAGCTCGGCCTTGGCTTCGTCCAGCTTGGTCTGCATGTCCTCTGGCTCCTGTCGCGCGCCGTTGCGTGACATAGACGGTGAAGGCATCACGCCGCGACGCGGAGTATCCGGTCGTCTTCGACGTTATGCCGGAATGAGAGGTGACCGGGCGTTTCTTGACGAGATTCGTCAGAGGTGCCCAGGTGCGGGAATCAGCGGCTGCCCGGGTGCCGTGGCACTCCGGGCGCAGGACAGGGGCGTCATCGCCCCTGCTGGATATCGCGCTGATCACCTGGTAAGGCTATCGCTCTTCCCCCGGAAACCGTCATGAGCCGTTTGTGTACAAAACCCGGGCCCGAACTTTGACGGTCTGGACAGCGACGTGACCGCTCTCCCCGCTCCACCGGCGCTCTGTCCCCTTCTGTCCCCCGGCAGGGCCCGCTCCCGCCCTGCCCACCTGCTGCTTCAGCGCCCGGCGCCGACGAGCCGCCCGGCCTCGGCTACGGCCTCCGCCAGGCTGTCGACCACCGTCACGCCCGCTTCCGCGAGACTGCTCCGGCTGTGCGAACCGCCGGTGTAGAGCACGGCGTGGGCGCCCACGTGGGCCGCCGCGACCGCGTCGTCGACGGCGTCGCCGATGACGACGGTACGCAGCGCCGGTATGCCCTCCAGCCCGGCGACGTGGCGGGCCATGTGCTCGGCCTTGCTGCCGCCCGAGGGGCCCGTACGCCCGTCGACGCGGACGAATCTGGGCTCGATGCCGAAGCCGCGGACGAGGGGCACGAGCTCGTCGTGCCCGTACATCGACAGGATCGACTGGGTGCCGCCCGCGCCCTGCCAGCCCTCCAGCAGGCCCTCGGCGCCGTCGGCGAGGCCGCAGCGCGGGGCGTGGTCGCGGTAGTGCCGCTGGAAGACCAGGTCCATGTGATCCCACTCGGCCGGGGTGGGGAGGCGGCCCATCAGCCGCTCGTAGAACCGCGGGATCGGGACGCAGTACAGCTCGCGGTACCGCTCCAGCGTGATCGGCTCCAGGCCGATCTCGGCGAAGGCGGCGTTCGTCGCCGCCATCACCGCTTCGGTGTCGTGGAACAGCGTGCCGTTCCAGTCCCAGACGATGTGTGCCCCGTGCTTCCCCATGACACGACGGTACCGATCAGCACCGACAACGCCGCCCCGAGGCCCCTGGCACCCGTGGTGACCAGGGCGTTTCTCAGATGAGGCCGGGGATCTCCTGGACGCCGAACCACATCAGGTCGTGGTCCTCCGCGCCGTCCACGACGAACTGCGCGTCGTCGTCGCCCTGGTCCGCGGCCCCCAGCGCGGCCGCGGCGGCCGCGACGTCCGCCTCGGCGTCGCCGGAGTCGAGGTGCACGGCCGCCGCCTTCGCCAGCGGCACGGCCGCGGCGAGCCGCACCTGGCCCAGCGTGGACTGCTCCAGGCCCTGGTCGGGGTCGGTGGTCGCGGCGCCGTCGGCCACGTCGAGCGCGACGACGACGCGCCGGCGGGCGGCGTCAGGGGCACCGGCGAGCATCCGCAGCGAGGCCTCGGCGGCCCGGCCGAGCGCCGCGTACTCCAGCTCCTCGACGTCGTCGGAGAGGTACCACTCGCGCAGCGCGGGGGTGACGGCGTAGGCGAGCATCGGGGCGGGCCCCAGCTGGCCGCTCCGGTGCGCCTCGGCGAGACCGGGGAGGGTCAGGGGGACGTAGACGCGCATGACCGCTGCTTTCCTGAAAGATCCTGAAGCCTGAACGAACGCGCTGCCAGCATACGGCGGGAGTCCCCCTTCGGAGTGCCGGGAGGCCCCGTGGAGGCGCTTCTCCCCCGCCCGCCTCCCCGGCTGCGTCAGGACCCCCACCAGGCACGGGAACGGCCCCCGTACCCCCTCGTCGCACGCTCCGCGCCCCTGATAGGGGAAACCGGCCGGCCGCCCGGCCCGCGGCCACCCGTCCTTGCCGCCCTCCGCGGCCCGCCGGTAGAAGATCACCGACGAGGGGCCACCGCCCGGTGTATTCGGCACCGGGCCCGGCAACACGGGGGCGATCGACATGCAGCGCACCACCACCGGCTCCACCGGACCGGCCAGGACCGCCCGCGCGGCCAGGACCGGCCCGCCGCGGCGCGCCGACAGCAGACGCCCGCACCCCGACCCGGCGGCCCGGCGCCGGGAGCGCGAGGGCCTGCCGCGCTACTGGTTCGCCAACCGGCTGCTGCTCACGCTCAGCGGCCAGCGCCCGGTGCACTGGATGCTCGGGCACACCGTGGGGACGGCGTACGACCAGCTCGCCGCGCTGGCCCCGCAGGCGCCGCTGCGGCCCCCGCCGCCGGGCCGGACCCCGTTCGTGCGGCGCTGCGACGAGTTCCGGCCCGGGCCCGGGGTGATCGAGGCGTTCGCCCGGATCGTCTCCGGCGACCGGCTCCAGGCACTCGCCTTCCGCCTGGAGCACGGCGCGGACCGGCGGTGGCGGTGCTCGGCCGTCGAGCTCGGCGGGGCGCGCATGTGACGGGGGCGGTCCGTGCGGGAGTACGCGCGAGGCGGGGGCGGGGCACCCGTGTGCCCCGCCCCCGCCTCGCGATCCGCCGCTGTGCGGCGTTACTTCTTGCGGCGGCGGCCGCCGCTGTTCTTCTGGGCCTTGCGCCGCTCGGCGCGGGTCATGCCGTCCGCCGGGGAGCGGGTCGGGCCCTCGTCGCCGACGAAGTCGCCCTCGACGACACCGCCCTCACCGTCGACCGTGGGGGCCGAGAAGTGCAGCCGGTCCGGGCGCTGCGGGGCGTCGAGGCCCTTGGCGCGGATCTCCGGGCGGGCACCGGCGGGCACGGCCTCCTGGGGCTCCTTCTCCAGGGACGGGCGCTCGCCGCGGTCCTGGACCGGGACCTCCTCCAGCTGCTGGTCGACCTGGACCTCCAGGTTGAACAGATAGCCGACGGACTCCTCCTTGATGCCCTCCATCATGGCCTGGAACATGTCGAAGCCCTCGCGCTGGTACTCCACCAGGGGGTCCTTCTGGGCCATGGCGCGCAGGCCGATGCCCTCCTGGAGGTAGTCCATCTCGTAGAGGTGCTCACGCCACTTGCGGTCCAGCACGGACAGCACCACGCGCCGCTCCAGCTCACGCATGATGTCGGAGCCCAGCTGCTCCTCGCGGGCGGCGTACTGCTCGTGGATGTCGTCCTTGATGGACTCCGCGATGAACTCGGCCGTGATGCCCGCGCGGTCGCCCGCGGCGTCCTCCAGCTCCTCGATGGTGACCTTCACCGGGTAGAGCTGCTTGAAGGCGCTCCACAGCCGCTCCAGGTCCCACTCCTCGGCGAAGCCCTCGACGGTCTCCTGGCGGATGTAGTCGTCGATGGTGTCGTCCATGAAGTGCGTGACCTGGTCCTGCAGGTCCTCGCCCTCCAGGACGCGGCGGCGCTCGCCGTAGATGACCTCGCGCTGGCGGTTGAGCACCTCGTCGTACTTCAGGACGTTCTTACGCGTCTCGAAGTTCTGCTGCTCGACCTGCGACTGCGCGGAGGCGATGGCACGGGTGACCATCTTGTTCTCGATCGGCACGTCGTCGGGGACGTTGGCCATGGCCATCACGCGCTCGACCATCTGGGCCTTGAACAGGCGCATCAGGTCGTCGCCCAGCGACAGGTAGAAGCGGGACTCACCCGGGTCGCCCTGACGGCCGGAACGGCCGCGCAGCTGGTTGTCGATGCGGCGGGACTCGTGGCGCTCGGTGCCGAGGACATACAGGCCGCCGAGCGACTTGACCTCCTCGAACTCCGCCTTCACCGCTGCCTCGGCGCGCTCCAGCGCGTCCGGCAGCGCGGCCGCCCACTCCTCGACGTGCTCCACCGGGTCCATGCCGCGCTGGCGCAGCTCCGCCTCGGCGAGGTCGTCGGGGTTGCCGCCGAGCTTGATGTCGGTGCCGCGGCCGGCCATGTTCGTCGCGACGGTGACCGCGCCCCTGCGGCCGGCCTGGGCGACGATCGTCGCCTCACGGTCGTGCTGCTTGGCGTTGAGGACCTCGTGCTGGATGCCGCGCTTGGCGAGCTGCTGCGAGAGGTACTCCGACTTCTCGACGGAGGTGGTGCCGACCAGGATCGGCTGGCCCTTCTCGTGCTTCTCCGCGATGTCCTCGACAACGGCGTCGAACTTGGCGACCTCGGTGCGGTAGATGAGGTCGGACTGGTCCTTGCGGACCATCGGCCGGTTGGTCGGGATCGGCACCACGCCGAGCTTGTAGATCTGGTGGAACTCGGCGGCCTCGGTCATCGCCGTACCGGTCATGCCGGAGAGCTTGCCGTAGAGGCGGAAGAAGTTCTGCAGGGTGATCGTGGCGAGGGTCTGGTTCTCGTCCTTGATGTCCACCCCTTCCTTCGCCTCGATCGCCTGGTGCATGCCCTCGTTGTAGCGGCGGCCGGCGAGGATACGGCCGGTGTGCTCGTCGACGATCATGACTTCGCCGTCCATGACGACGTAGTCCTTGTCCTTCTTGAACAGTTCCTTCGCCTTGATGGCGTTGTTCAGATAGCCGACGAGCGGGGTGTTGACCGACTCGTAGAGATTGTCGATGCCCAGCCAGTCCTCGACGCGGCCGACGCCGGACTCGTGGATGGCGACGGTGCGCTTCTTCTCGTCGACCTCGTAGTCGCCGGTCTCCTCGATGCCCTTCTGGGGGTTGGCCGGCTCGCCCTTCTTCAGCCGGGTGACCAGCTTGGCGAAGTCGCCGTACCACTTGGTGGCCTGGTCGGCCGGGCCGGAGATGATCAGCGGCGTACGGGCCTCGTCGACGAGGATGGAGTCGACCTCGTCGACCACCGCGAAGTTGTGCCCGCGCTGCACCAGCTCGTCCTGCGACCAGGCCATGTTGTCGCGCAGGTAGTCGAAGCCGAACTCGTTGTTCGTGCCGTACGTGATGTCGCAGTTGTACATCTCGCGACGCTGCGCGGGCGTCATGTTGGCGAGGATGCAGCCGACCGACAGGCCGAGGAACTTGTGCACCCGGCCCATCATCTCGGAGTCGCGCTCCGCCAGATAGTCGTTGACCGTGATCAGGTGGACACCCTTGCCCGACAGGGCGTTCAGATACGCCGGGAGGGTGCCGACGAGGGTCTTGCCCTCACCGGTCTTCATCTCGGCGACATAGCCCAGGTGCAGGGCGGCGCCGCCCATCAGCTGGACGTCGTAGTGCCGCTGGCCGAGCACGCGCTTGGCGGCCTCGCGGACGGTCGCGAACGCCTCGGGGAGCAGGTCGTCGAGGGACTCCCCGTCGGTGAACCGCTGCTTGTACTCGTCGGTCAGCGCGCGCAGCTCGGCGTCGGAGAGGGTGAGGAAGTCCTCTTCGATGGAATTGACCTGGTCCGCGATGCGGTGCAGCTTGCGCAGGATCTTGCCTTCTCCTGCACGCATGATCTTGCCGAAGACGGACACGTAGGCTGACTCCTTGCCGGTCGGGCCTGGCACTGGGGCTGCCCCCGCCGCAGGCAGGGGGAGGGTGCGCGGGCACGACGGGACAGTCCCCGCCGCAACGGCCATCGTAAGCGAGGACCCCACCGCGCCGGGAGGTCCGTCGGGGCCTGAGCCAGGTGTCACCCGCACGGTGAACGAACGGCGCCGCCCGAAGGTGCCGGGGCTGTGACATTTCTCCGCGATGGACGTCAACGGGGAAAATCACTCGCCCGGGACGGCGGCCGACGGCCAGACTCCCCGCATGGAACCCGTCTCCCTCGCCACCGGGCGCCTGGCGCTGCGCCCCTTCGCCCCGTCCGATGCGGACGCCGTGCACGCGGCCTGCCAGGACCCGGACATCCCGCGCTACACCAGCGTCCCCTCCCCCTACACCCGCGAGGACGCCCGGACGTTCGTCGAGGACACCTGCCCGGCCGGCTGGCGCGAGGACTCCATGTACACCTGGGGCGTGTTCACCCGCGACGACGGCCACCTGGTGGGATCGATGTGCCTGGTGCGGCTCGCGCAGCTGCGCTCCCCCGAGCGGCAGGCCGAGCTCGGCTACTGGACCGCCAAGGAGCGGCGCGGCCGGGGATACACCGCGGAGGCCGCCCGCGAGGTGGCCCGCTGGGGGTTCGAGGAGCTGGCCGTGGAGCGGCTTGAGTGGTACGCGGAGGCCGGGAACACCGGCTCCCGCGCGGTCGCCCTGAAGGTGGGCTTCCGGATGGAGGGCACCCTGCGCGCGAAGATCCCGTACTCCGGCACGCGCCGCGACGCCTGGATCGGCTCGCTGCTCCCGTCGGACCTGGGGCTGCCGTCCGAGGCCCCCTACCTGCCGTTTCCCGAACGGGCTTGATGGATCGAGGGGCATTGTCAGTGCCGGGATCTACGCTGACGTCATGGTCTCCAGCATGACAACTGCCGCCGCTGCCAAGGGCCCACGGCCCGAACACCACCTGTCCGCGGACGAGGCGCGCCGCATGGCGCTCCGTGCGCAGGGGCTGCTGGGCGCCCCGGACCGGCGGGCCGGGGTGCGCGGGGTGCTGCGGCGGCTGGGCGCGGTGCAGCTGGACACGATCTCGGTGCTGGCCCGCTCCCACGAACTGGTGCCGTACGCACGGCTGGGCGGGGTCGGCCGGGCCACGGTCGAGTCGGCCTACTGGACGCCGCGTCCGGCGGACCGGGCCCCGGAGCCCCCGCACAGCTTCGAGTACTGGTCGCACGCCGCGTGCATCCTGCCCATCGAGGAGTGGCCGCTGTTCGCGTTCCGGCGGCGGGCCATCCAGGCGCGCGGGTACCGCTGGCACGTGATGAAGGAGCCGGAGCGCTCCTGCGCCGCGGTCCGCGACCGGCTCAAGGCGGACGGCCCGCTGACGGCCACGGAGTTGGGCGGCGCCAAGAACGGCGGCCCCTGGTGGGACTGGTCCGAGACGAAGATCGCCGTGGAGTGGCTGCTCGACACGGGCGAGGTCGTCTGCACGGAACGGCGCGGCTGGAAGCGGGTGTACGACCTGGCGGAGCGCGCCGTGCCCCAGGCGCTCTTCCACGACGACCTCGACGACCAGGAGTGCATGCGCCGCCTGGTCGCGCAGGCGGGGGCGGCGATGGGCGTCGCGACCCGGGCCGACCTCGCGGACTACCACCGCCTCAAGGGCGGTCAGGTCGACGCCGTCATCGGGGCCACGGGCCTGGTGCCGGTCGAGGTCGCCGGGTGGTCCAAGCCCGCGTGGGCGGACCCCCGGGCGCTGGCCGACGAGGCGCGGGGCCGGCACCGCACGACGCTGCTCTCGCCGTTCGACTCGCTGATCTGGGACCGGCCGCGCACGGAGCGGATCTTCGGCTTCACCCACCGGCTGGAGGCGTATGTGCCCCGGCAGAAGCGGGTGCACGGCTATTTCGCGATGCCCCTGCTGACCGGCGGACGGCTCGCGGGCCGGGTGGACCCGGCCCGCGAGGGCAGCACACTGGTGGCCCGCCAGGTCTCCCTCGACGGCCCCAAGGCGGTGGCCCCCATGGCGCAGGCCCTGCGGGAGGCGGCCGAGTGGGTGGGCTGCGACTCCGTACGCGTGGAGCGCTGCGACGACACGAAGCTGGGCGCGGCCCTGGTCAGCGCCCTGGCCTAGCGGATCTCCGGACTGCGCATTCCCGGGGGACAACCCCGGGCCCCCGGCCGGAAGCAGCCGCTGCCGGCCCGCCCTCAGCGGATCTCCAGGATCTTCTCCCGCATCGCGTACACCACCGCCTCCATCCTGGAGTGCAACTGCAGCTTCTCCAGGATGTTGCGGACGTGGTTCTTCACCGTGTTCTCGCTGATGAACAACTCCTTCGCGATGTCGCGGTTGTTCATCCCCGTGGCGACGAGCTTCAGCACCTCCAGCTCACGGTCGGTGAGCCGGGGCGCGGGCACCAGCCGGCGCTCGTCCGTGCGCTGGATCATCGACTTGAACTCGGTGAGCAGCTTGGAGGCCATCGACGGGCTGATCTGCGACTGCCCGTCGGCGACCGCCCGGATCGCGGTGGCCACCTCGTCGGTGGAGATCTCCTTGAGGAGATAGCCGGTTGCCCCCGCCTTGATGGCGTCGTAGAGATCGGCTTCCTCATCGCTGATCGTCAGCATGATGATCTTGGCGCTGGGGGCCACCTCCTTGATGGAGGTGCAGGCCTCGATGCCCCCGCGCTTCGGCATCCGCACATCCATCAGCACGATGTCCGGCAGCAGGTCGGCCGCCTTGTCCACGGCCTCCGCGCCGTCCCCGGCCTCCCCGACGACCTGGATGTCCTCCTCCTGGGCGAGGACGATCTCCAGCCCCCGGCGGAAGAGCGCGTGGTCGTCCACCACCAGGACCCTGATGGGCTCCTCGCGTGCACCGCCCCGGTCCGCGCAGGCACTCTCGTCGTCGTCCTCGCCGGGCACGAGCACCGGCCCGAACCTGTCCGCCATCGTTCCTCCCCCTGAAGACCCCTGAAGGCCCAGAGTCCCTCGCGGTTGCACAGTGCTGCGCCGCCCCAACCTGTTTCGGCGGGCCGGTGGTTGGCCGACCGTCATGATTTCATGCCGGGCAACCGGGCGGTGCTCCCGCCGTCGCACAGGGTGCCCAGGGAGCGCCTGAGCGCTCCGAGGGCACCGTCGGATGGGTGTCTACGACGCGGGCCGCGAGAGGCTTCCGCCGCCTGCCGGGCCTCCCGGCTCAGCCGCCGAGCGCTCCGCCCGCCCCGCCGGGTTCCGCTTCGAACAGCGGATCGGCGTTGAGACGGATGACGCCGTAGTCGTAGGCGTGCCGCCGGTAGACGACACTGGGCAGCTTGGTCTCGGAGTCGACGAACAGATAGAAGTCGTGGCCGACCAACTCCATTTCGTAGAGCGCCTGGTCGAGCGTCATCGGAGCCGCTGTGTGGGTCTTCTCGCGGACCACCAGGGGGCCTTCGCCCCTGACTTCCAGCGATCCCATCCGGGTGACCGGGACTCCGTCCATCGCCTGCTCCGCAGTGAGTTCACCGCTGTCGTTGAGCTCCGCGGCGCCGATGACGGTCGACGCGACATCGCTCGCGGGAATGCGTCCGTTGCCCCTACGGGTGTGACGCTTGTCGTTCTGCTTGCGCAGCCGCGCTTCGAGCTTGCTGGTGGCCAGGTCCAGCGCGGCGTACGGATCGGCTGCTGCCGCCTCCGCCCGGATCACCGGTCCACGCGAACGCACTGTGATCTCCACCCGGTCGGAGCGGTCGGCCTGCCTGGGGTTGGGCTCCTTGGACACCTCGACGTCGAGGCTGATCACCTTGCCGTCGAGCTTCTGGATCTTGTCCAGCTTCAGCTTCTCGGCCACGTGCTTGCGAAAGCGCTCGGGCACTTCGGTCTTGCGGCCTTTGACGACGATGTCCACGCAGAACTCCGTTCCCGGATCGCCCCGCCGAAGGTGCGGAGCGCATCCCTCTTGCAACAAGCCCCGGGGATGCCCCGGAGCCACCGACTTGGCGGTTTCACCTCCTCCTCCCCCATCGACAAGATCTACACCCCATCGACTTCAAGCTTCTGCGAAAGCGCACGAAACGCGCCATTCGGAGATATGAGGCATAGCTCTTGCCATTCCTCACAACCGAACATATCTCGCCCGGACGCCTGTCGGTAGCCCCTACCGGGGCGTACCCCCATTCAGGTGTTTTCCTGCCGTTTCCCTCACCAACGAGTGGCGTTCTCCGTCGGTTCCGTTTATCTGCGGGGCGCGCCCGGCGGACGTACGCTCGACAGTGGCGACCACGGCGGCGCCGAGCAACCGCCCGCCTGCCAGGGAGACGGCCCGCGCCGCCTCGGTCAGCGACGCTCCCGTCGTCATCAGGTCATCCACCAGCACCACCGGACCCTTCCGGCACAACAGCCCCTCTGCCCCCTTGACTACCCCCAAGGCCTCGGACACATTCGTCAACCGCTGCCGCGCATCCAGACCTGCCTGATCCGCGACGACCCTGCGCTGCCGCAGCACCGCCGCCGTCCGGACGGACAGACCGGCCCGCCGCAGCACTCCCGCGGCGGCCATCGCGATCCGCCGCCCCGGATCGTGCCCCCGCGCCGCGACGGCATGCCGCGCCGAGGGCACGGGAACGAGCAACAGGGGGCCTCCCCCGCCCCTCCCCACCTCCCCCTCGCCCCTCCCCGCCCCATCCACCACCGACCGCACCGCCCCCGCCAGCGCGGCGCCCAGGGGTCCCGCCAGTGTCAGCGCACCCCGTTCCTTGTGCGCGAGCAGCACCGATCGCACCCTGTCGCCGTACCGCGCCGCGGCGTACACGGGCGGCAGCCCCACAGGCACCGGGTCCGGCCATACCCGGTGCGGTGGGCGCCCGCTGAGCGCCACGCGGCACTCCTCGCACAACACGGTCCGCCACCGGCCGCACCCCGCGCAGTCGACCGGCAGCACCAGACCGGTGATCTCCTGCCACCACCTGCGCATGGACCTACTGTCCCGCTGCGCGGCAACCCCTGCCACCCCTGTGGATAACTCCTGGTCACAGCCTCAGGGAAACCACTGACCACACGGGTCACAACGACATCAGAGGGTGGCGCACTCCGGAAACACCCGCGGAGCACCCCGCCAACAGCACGCCCGAGGAGCGCGCGGAGGAGCGCGCGCGAGAAGGCCGAGCGCCCCCGTGCCCGTACGGGGAAGGCCCGCTACCCCGGATAGACCGGAGCCGACCCTTCCTTGGTCACCAGCTTCCAGTTGGTGTCCTGGAGCAGCCGCACGATCCCGCCGTCGCGCTCCGCGACCAGCGTCGGCGCCTTGGCCGCGTTCTCCGCGGCGGCGATCCCGCGCACCCCGGTAATGCCCGGCAGCGCCGAGGCGTTCGACAGCGAGCCGTCGGTCTCGATGTACAGCAGCTGCTGAAGGCCGTTCTGCTCGCTGCCCGCGACCAGCAACCGGCTTCCGCCCGCCCACGACACCGCGTCGACCTGCTCCAACCTCGGCGCCACGGAACGCAGTTCCTGCACCGACAGCGTCATCCGGCCCACGCCACCGTGCCGCTCCACGCGGCCCAGCTTCAGCGTCGTCCGGTCGCCCTTCGTCACCAGCAGCGCGATGCGCACCCCGTCCGCAGCCACCCGCAGCCCGGTGATCCGCCCGCCGTCGAGCCGGGGCACCTGGACCTCCTCCGGCGCACCCATGCCGCCGGGCAGACGCAGCAGACGCGGCCGGTCCGGGTCCTGGTCCGCGACCCACAGGTCGCCCAGCCCGTCCCAACTCGGCGCCGTCAGCCCCGCCTTGGTCCCGCCCCGCACCGTCAGCCGGGGGTCACCCAGGGCCGGTCCGCCCTCCAGCCCGGCGACGTACAGCGACTGCCCGTTGGCCGTCACCCCCGCCGCCCGCTTCTCGTTCCGGGCGACCGCGACCGAACGCAGCTGGACCGGTCCCTCCGCGCCGAACGGACCCGCGACCCGCTGCGGATCGTCCTCACCGTCGGCGATGCTCACCATCCGGTGCTGCGCGTCGACGAAGTACTGCCGGTCCGGATGACCCGCCGTCTGGTCCGGCGCGTACTGCCGCGCCTGACCCCGCGGCAACACGCACATCTGGGAGCCGTTCTCGCGCTGCAGCGTGACCTGACTGACCTTGGCCGACTGGTCCTGCACGGTGTAGAGGACCTGCGCGGCCATCCGCAGGCACTGCTCCTCGCTGGTGCCGTTCGCCCGGCCGTTGAACCGCACCTTCAAGGCGTTGGAGTCGTCCAGCGACAGCCGCTGGTCGACCACGCGCGTGCCCTCGCGAAAGGCCGTGGTCGCGACCGGGTCGAGCCAGGTCGTCGGCCCGTCCAGCAGCGCGTTCACCGAGGACGTCACCGGATCTATGCGCTTGCGCAGATAGACGGGGTCGGCGACGAGCACATTGCGGCCCTCTCCCACCCCGCTCACCCCCAGCTCGGCGAAGTAGTACTTGTTGACCGAGCGGTAGATGCGCTGGAAGTCGGCGAGCCCGAGCACCAGTCCGGGCGGCAGCGCGTCGATCCGCCACTCGCCGTCCTCCAGGGCGACCCGGATCTGCTTGCCGTAGTCCTGCTCGTCCGGCTTGTACGCGTGCTTGTCGTCGACCGTGGCGACCTGCTTGCCGTTCAGGGCGACCGCGAAGTCCTGCTTCCGCTCGCCCGTGCGCGACACGTCCACCTTCGGCGGCTCGGACAGCACCGTCGTCACCTCGGACGGCTTCCACGTCCGTTTCGCGTTCTTCGTCAGATACATCCGGGCCGTGGCGTAGTCCGGGTCGTCGCTGGTCGTGGCCTCCAGGAAGCCCGTCACCAGGTCCTGCGGCTGCTCGCCCTTGTGCGGCGGCACGCCGTAGACCCGCACCTGCGAGTCGGCGTCTGCGCGCTGCGAGGAGTCGACAGAGGTGACCTCACCGCTGTCCGGCATCGACGCGCAGCCGGCCAGCAGCGTCCCGCCGAGCGCCAGCGCGACGATCCCCGCGAGCCGCCGACGGCGTCCCCGTTCAGCGCCCACGCGCCTGCCCCTCACGTCCCGGGCCGGCCCCGGCCTCGTCGGCGGCGCCCTTGTCCGCCAGGTCCCTGTCCGTCGCGTCCACGCCGCCCTTGTCGTACGGCGCCGCACCACCCGGCCGCGCCACCACGCGCGCACCGCTGCCCGGCAGCGCCGTCGGATCGACCGAGGGCGGCGTGCTCCGCGTCTGCGCCGGTACGGGCACGGGCAGCGGGCCCTGCGGCCCCGGCTGCGCCGGTACGCCCCCGCCGCGGCCGGACACGCCCAGCGGCACCCCGGCCTCGTTCAGGCCGCGGTTGCGCCGCGAGTCGTCGGGCTCCAGCGGGATCGGCGAACCGCGCAGCGTGTCCCCGGCCGTGCTCGGCAGCGTCAGCCGGAACTGCGAACCGCCGCCCGGCTCGCCCCACGCCTGCAGCCAGCCGCCGTGCAGCCGGGCGTCCTCCACCGCGATCGACAGGCCGAGCCCGGTGCCACCGGTCGTACGGGCCCGCGCCGGGTCGGCCCGCCAGAAGCGGTTGAAGACACGCGTCGCCTCGCCCGGCTTTAGCCCCACGCCGTAGTCGCGCACCGCGACCGCGACCGCGCCGCCCGCCGCCGCGAGCCGTATGACCACGTCCCGGCCCTCGCCGTGCTCGACGGCGTTGACCACGAGGTTCCGCAGCACGCGCTCCACGCGCCGCGCGTCGGACTCCGCGATCACCGGCTGCTCGTCGCCCCGCACGAGCAGCTTGCTGCCCTTGCGCTCCGCCAGCGGCAGGGCACCGTCGACCACCCGGTTCACCACGTCCCGCAGGTCGATGGGCTCGGCCTCCAGCGCCGCCGCACCCGCGTCGAACCGGCTGATCTCCAGCAGGTCGGACAGCAGCGACTCGAAGCGGTCGACCTGCCCGAACAGCAGCTCCGCCGAGCGCGCGGTGACCGGATCGAAGTCGTCCCGCGCCTCGTGGATGACCTCCGCCGCCATCCGCACGGTCGTCAGCGGAGTGCGCAGCTCGTGGGAGACGTCGGACACGAAGCGGCGCTGCATCCGGGACAGCTGTTCCAGCTGCTGGATCTTCACCTGGAGGTTCTGTGCCATCTTGTTGAAGGCCTCACCCAGACGGGCGATGTCGTCCTCGCCGGTGACCTTCATCCGCTCCTGGAGGACGCCCGCCGCGAGCCGCTCGGAGATCCCGGCCGCCATCCGCACGGGCGTGACGATCTGCCGCACCACCAGCCACGCGATGGCGCCCAGCAGCACCACCACGAACACCCCGGCGGTCGCCAGCGTGGTCTTGACCAGGGTCAGCGACTTCTCCTCCTGGGTGTACGGGAAGAGGTAGTAGAGCTGATACGCCTTGTTGTTGTTGTCGTACAGCCGCTTGCCGACCACCAGCGCGGGCTCGCCCTCGTCCGAGGCGCTGTGCTTGACCGTCGCGGACCGCTCCAGGGCGCCCGTCCGGCTGTTCAGCTGCTTGCGCAGGTCGGCGGGGATGCTGTGCTCGGGGTCGATGTCCCCGGAGGCGCGCGGGCCGCGGGCGCCGACGGCCGACGCCCCACCGCTGTCCGCGCTGAGGGCCACCACGTGGTAGACGCCCTGGCCACCGCTGGAGAGCTGCTGCACCAGGGTCGTCAGCCAGGTGCCCGAGTCCATCCCGCGGACGCCGGACTGCGAGGCGTCCTGGCCACGGTTGTCGGCGCCGTCCGCGAAGTCCCGTGCCGCCTTGAAGCCGCCCTCGGCCTGGCTCTGCGAGGCGTGCCGCTTGGCCTCCAGCAGGCCGTTGCGCACCTGCCCGATGACGACGAGGCCGAGCAGCAGCACCACACCGACGGACATCAGCAGCGTGGTGGCGACCACCCGCAGCTGGATGTTGCGCCGCCACAGCCGCATCGCGGGCAGCAGCGGGCGCCGCACCCAGCGCACATACAGCCTCAGCACCGGATGGACCGGCCCCGAGGCCGCGCCGTCGGGCAGCAGCCGTCCGGCGCGCCACAGCCGCCGGAAGAGAGATATGCCGCCCGCCGCATCGACGGGCCGCCCCGCGCCCCACTCCGGAGCGGCACCGTTGCCCGACATGTCAGCTCGGCCCGGCCTTGTAGCCCACACCGCGCACGGTCACCACGATCTCCGGCCGCTCCGGGTCCTTCTCGACCTTGGAGCGCAGCCGCTGCACATGCACGTTCACCAGGCGGGTGTCCGCGGCGTGGCGGTAGCCCCAGACCTGCTCGAGGAGCACCTCACGGGTGAACACCTGCCACGGCTTACGGGCCAGCGCGACCAGCAGGTCGAACTCCAGCGGGGTCAGCGCGATGGACTGGCCCTCGCGCTTCACCGAGTGCCCGGCCACGTCGATGACCAGGTCACCGATCGTCAGCTGCTCCGGCGCCGGCTCTTCGGACCTGCGCAGACGTGCCCGGATACGGGCCACCAACTCCTTCGGCTTGAACGGCTTGACGATGTAGTCGTCGGCGCCGGACTCCAGCCCGACCACCACATCGACCGTGTCGCTCTTCGCGGTCAGCATCACGATCGGTACCCCGGACTCCGCCCGGATGAGCCTGCACACCTCGATGCCGTCCCTTCCGGGCAGCATCAGGTCGAGCAGTACGAGATCTGGTTTTGCCTCACGAAAAGCAGCAAGTGCCTTGTCGCCGTCCGCTACGAACGACGGCTCGAAACCCTCACCACGCAGCACAATGCCGAGCATCTCGGCCAGTGCGGTGTCGTCGTCGACGACAAGGACGCGTCCCTTCATATCGACATCATCCCATTTTCGCATCCGGTCCATAGAGCCGGGTGACCGAGCTCACCTGTGGTGAGCGGCATTCTTCGGTGTGTCCCGTTGACCTCGGAGATCATCGGCCCTCTTCGACAGCCGCGGACATCATGCGGGAAATTCAGCCCTGCCCACTCCCCGTTCCCTTTCCCTGCCCGGCGCACAGCTCGGCCAGCCCCGTCCGGGTGACCGGTGAGACCACCCCGTTCTCGGTGACGACGGCGGTCACCAGCTCCGGTGGTGTGACATCGAACGCAGGGTTGTACGCCTGGGTGCCCAGCGGCGCCGCGGGCGCTCCCGCACCCGGCTCCGCCGTCACTCCCGCCACGGCGGGCGCGGAGAACTCCGTCACCTCGTGCCCCGGCCGCTGCTCCACCTCGATCGCGGCACCCTCCAGGGTTCCCAGGTCCACCGTGGTGGTCGGTGCCACGACAATGAACGGCACATGGTGATAGCGGGCCAGCACCGCCAGCGGATAGCTGCCCACCTTGTTCGCCACCGAACCGTCGGCGGCGATGCGGTCCGCGCCGATCAGGACCGCGTCCACCTCGCCCGCCGCGAAGAGCGAACCCGCCGCGTTGTCCGTGAGCAGGGTGTACGCCATGCCGGCGCGCGCCGCCTCGTACGCGGTCAGCCGCGCGCCCTGCAGCAGCGGACGCGTCTCGTCCACCCACAGGCGCCTCAGCTGCCCCGCACCGTGCGCCGCGGCGGCCACCGCGAAGGCGGTCCCGCCACCGCCGGAGACCAAGGCACCGGTGTTGCAGTGCGTGAGGACGCGGTATCCGCCGCCGGGCAGCAGCTCCTCCAGGTGCGTCAGCCCGTGGGCCGCCATCCGCGCGCTGGCCTCGGCGTCCTCCCGGTGCAGAGCCCGGGCCTCGGCGAGGGCGACCGCGGCGGCCCGGACACCGTCCGCACCGTTCTTGAGGGCCTCCTCGTACGCGCGGGCCGCCCGTCGCACCCCGTACGCGAGGTTGACGGCCGTCGGGCGCGCGCCGGCCAGCAGTCCGGCGGCCTCCTCCACATCGAAACCCCGCGCGGCGGCCAGCGCCACACCGTAGGCACCCGCGATGCCGAGCAGCGGCGCGCCCCGCACCGCGAGCGTGCGTATCGCCTCCACCAGCGCGGGCACGTCCGTGCACAGCAGCTCCACCTCCTCGGCCGGGAGCCGCCGCTGATCGAGGAGCACGATCACGGGCCCCTCAGGCAGCTCGTCCCAGCGAAGGGCCGGCGAGACGGAATATCCGACGGGATCCACGGGTGCCGCGAAGTGATCAGCCATCTGCCCAGTCTGCCCGCCGGGGCCCGACTATTGAAGGTCCCCTTTCCATACCTCCCCCGTACGAGCCCCCTCCCCGGCCACGGTTCGATCGCGGTCCCGTCCGGCCGTCCGGGCACCGTGACACGATTGCTGGCAATTGCCCGGAGCCGCACCGGCGGACGGGTACCGAGAAGGAGCGACAGACGCATGAACGACACTCCGGGCCGGAACTCGCCCGGGCCCTCTCCCTCCGACGAGCAGCCCGCGGTCGTGCCGGAGGAGCCCACCCCCGCGGACCAGACGCCCCGCACGGGCGAGGACGCACGGGGCTCACAGTGGGCCCGGGAGCAGCCGCCCGGCGGCCAGTGGTCCACGCCCTCCGCGGTCCCCCCGCAGACCCGCCGCACCACCCGGGAGCGCGCCCGCGCCAACAGCGGGCACCAGCAGCCCGGCGGCGGTGGCGGGTGGGGGCCGCAGGCGGCAGGTGGCGGCTGGGGCAACTGGACGCCCCCGGTCCGCGCTCCCCAGCCCGGCGTGATCCCACTGCGGCCGCTCGCCGTCGGCGAGATCATCGACGGCGCGATCCGGACGGTACGCGTCCAGTGGCGTACGGCCCTGGGTATCTCGCTCGCCCTCGCGGTCGGCACCCAGACGGTGGCGACCGTGGTCACCGGCCTGTGGTTCCGCGATGTCCCGGATCTCCAGTCGCTCGCCGACTCCGAGACCCTGACCCCCAGGGAGCTCCTGGACGCCATAGGCAGCAGCCTGGGTGGCGTGGGCGTCGCCTGGGCGGTCGGCCTGATCGGCTCGATCATCGCCACGGCCATGCTGACGGTCATGGTCAGCCGCGCGATCCTGGGGCGTACGAGCACGATCGGCGAGGCGTGGCGGAGCGCACGGCCCCAACTGGCCGGGATGTTCGGCCTGTTGGTGCTGCTGCCGTTGATGATCTGCGCCGTCTTCGCCGTCGGTCTGGGCGTCGGCCTGCTGGTCGCCGCGGCGGGCGCGGAGGCGGCGGGATCCGCACTCGCGCTGCTGGGCGGCCTGGGATCGCTGGTCGCCGGTGCCTGGCTGTGGATCCGTTACAGCCTGGCGGTGCCGGCGCTGATGCTGGAGAAGCAGGGCGTCATCGCGAGCATGCGCCGCTCGGCGAAGCTGGTGCGGGGAGCCTGGTGGCGCGTCTTCGGCGTACAGCTCCTCGCCGTGGCCCTCACCTTTGTGGTCTCCATGATCGCGCAGCTGCCGGTCGGCGTCGTCGAGACGCTCGTGGCTGGCGGCTCCGGTACGAGTGACAGCACCGGCTGGCCCACGCTCATCGTCTCGGGTATCGGCGCGGTCATCAGCTCCACTCTCGCGTTCCCGGTCACGGCCGCGGTCACCGCGCTGCTGTACACGGACCAGCGCATCCGCCGTGAGTCCCTCGACCTCGAGCTCGTACGCGCCGCGGGCTCGGGCGAATAACCCAAAAAAGCGTCGGTCCCGGGATCAGGAGATCCCGGGACCGACG
>NZ_BAAABW010000015.1:0-32985 GCF_039521185.1 Streptomyces blastmyceticus
GACGGAAAGCGCTTCCAAGATGAACTCCCGGTCACAGCGGCGGCTTGACAACATCATTAGGAGGTGGACTCCGGCTCACGCCGACCTGAACTGGGCGAACGTGACGGGGCCGGAGTGCTGGCTGCTGGACTGGGAGGACTGGGGGATGGCACCGCGTGGCCTGGACTCCGCCACCCTGTGGGCCAGCTCCCTTACGATCCCGTCGCTGGCCGACCGTGTCCGGCACGAACGCCGACACGACCTGGAGAGCAGGGACGGCCAGCTGATGGGCCTGTTTGCCTGCGCGAACCTTCTCGCCTACCCCGATGATGCGAATCCCCGGCTGAACCCCGCCCGGCGGGAAGCCGATCGACTGCTGGCCGAGCTCGGAACCTCGGCCTCCTCAGCACAGGGCTCCCAAGCCTCATGACAGCTCGATACACAAGGCGCGGCGGTGACCACTCCTTCCGCGCACGCAGGAAGGCGCCTTGATGAAGCTCCGTACGGTCCGGCAGACCAGCGTCACGCTCCCCGCGCTCGACGATCCCGGCCTCCGACTAGTCACGGTTACATCCCTGGACGGTCCTGTCCGACGGGCCGTGGAGTTCTCTTACGCCGACGCGAGCCTGCGGGAGCTGAGCCTGGCCGACACACATCTCCTCGACGGCTGGGTCCTGCGGCTACGGACTCAGCGAACCGTGCTCGAGAACCTGCGCGCCGATTCGGTGGAGTTCTCCGAGTGCGAGCTGTCCTCGCTGCGCTGCTCCGGCGGGAAGCTCTCCCGTGTCGTCTTCTCCGAATGCAAGATCATGGGTGGCGCCTTCGAAGACATCACATTCGAGAACGTGCTCTTCGATAAGTGCAGGCTCGACTACACGACGTTCAGCAGGGTCCGCGCCGCCGGCCCAGTGGTCTTCTCGGGCTGCTCGCTGCACGAGGCCACGTTCGCCTCGTGCGACCTTGGGTCCGCGGCCTTCGACACCTGCACGATGGAGAAGACCGAGTTCGACAGCGGCCGGTACGCGGGCTTCGACCTGCGTGGCAACGATCTCTCAGCCGTGCGCGGGGTGAGCAGCCTCCGCCGCGTGATCATCGACCGGCCACAGGTCCTCCAGCTCGCCCAGGCCCTGGCGGAGGACTTGGACGTGACCTTCGGCGAAGACCTTCAGGGCTGACCCGACAGCCACGGGGACCGCGCCCATGGTGTGACGGCGATCTCGCAGTGGGCTTACAGCCCTGCCTCGGTGATGCCTCGGCGGTCCGCCCATGCCTGAGCCGCTTCCGCCATGGCCCTGAGCCATGCCTGATCGGGACGCTGGTCGGCGATAGCACGGTGCATTCGCAGGTCGGCCGCGGCGAACACGTCGATCGCTTTGGGGTCCGCGTTCGCCCACGCGGTACAGCGGGCCGCCCACCCTTCGGCGGACTCGGGGCTGTGGCCGACTGACACCAGTTGCACGACGAAACAGGCCGGGTCGATGAACGCTGCCCCGCGTGTGGGCCATGACCAGTCGATAAGCCATGCACCCGCATCCCCTACCACCAAGTTGGACGGGTTGATGTCGGTATGCAGCAGAGCGTCACCACGGAGGAACGTCAGCTCGTCTTCGCTGCTGACGTAGGCGTCCCACCGGTCTTCCCCCCATCCCCGTGCGACGTCGGGCAACTCCAGGCTCGCCGCACGGTTGAGAAGGTCCACGGCGATATGGAGGTCCGACGAGTCGGGCTCGAAGTCAAGGCCGCGCCCGTCGATGACTTCGAACCCGAGGATGATCCACCCGGCGTCGTCGTGTACTTGAAAGCCCGCCTGGCCTAAACCGCCCTCACCCAGAGGGGCAACCGCTACTTATCGTCTTCGGCGAGGAGCTTCAGGACTGAATTCGAAGGGCTGCGGGGACGGTAGCGACGCTGTTGTCCTCGTTGTCCAGCCATACGTGCTGTCCTTCGCGGGTCACTGTAAGCCCGGCGCGGTCGCGTTCCGGCCGGCCGCGATCCACCCACTTCTGGTAGGCGGCTTCGACTTCGTCCCACAGACAGCGGGGTCCATACTGCTCGACCTCATACTCGGTCTGCCCCGGGACATACTCGGCGGTGGCCCAGGAGGAGCGGTCGGCAGAGAACAGCCACAGGGTGGCCTCCTCGGAGCCGTCGTCGGCCTCACCGACCCGGTGCCAGGCGTCGCGGACGGTGGTATCGATCCAGAAGAGGGCGTCGGCGTCGCCGCTGATCTCGCGGGGAGAGACGTGAGTGCGGCTGAGGGTGCCGTCGTCCTCGTGATGGTAGAAGTCGCGCTGCCGTCCTCCCTGGGGGAGCTGGGTGCGGGTGCGCATGAAGGCGGGATAGCCGACGAAGCGCCCGGAAGCCCGGCCGTCGTGCACGTCGAGGACGGCGAAGCTGTAGTGGTAGATCCCTCCGCCCCACGGGGCGACAATTCGCCCGCCGTCGATGGTCTGCTCGACCCAGGCGTACGGGATGTCCGCGACGGTGAACGTTGCGATGGTCCGGTCGTACGGGCCACCGTCCGGTGTACCGTTCTCGGCGTTCCCGCACAGCGCCCGCGGAGTGAAGCCCGCCTTGGCAAGGTTGGCTTCAGCCTGCTTGGCGACAACAGGGTCGACGTCCATGGTGGTCACATAGTCGGACCCGAGACGGTGACACAGCCAGGCCGCGTTGTACCCGGTGCCCGCGCCCGCCTCGAAGACCCGTTGGCCCTCACGGGTGTCGAGCAGATCGAGCATCTGAAGCATGATCGTCGGCATGGAGCTGGACGAGGTCGGCCGTTGGTAGGCGTCCTCGCCGAGGTCCTGGCCCTCGTTGATCTGGGTGATCAGGGGCAGGTCGGCGTAGACAGCCCAGGCCCACCGTTTCGGGGTGTGAGTACGGTCGATGGTCCGGTCGTCGGCCTCGATGACGCCGGGGAGGAACAGCTCCCTCGGCACCTCGGCCACGCTGTCCGCCCAAGGGGAGCCGGGCCGGAGCGCGCCCTTGTTCGTGAGGATCTGCACCAGGCGTTCCGGTGTGCTCATCGCGGGCTCACTTCTTCGGCGGGTTCGTGACGGGCTTGGTCCACTGCCCGTCGCTTTCCTTCTTCGACTGGTTCTTGTCGCCTTCCTCCCCGTCCTTGCCGTCACCGTGCTTACCCATGAGGTGTGCCTCCTGATCTCTCGGGCTCGCTAGGCCGACAGGCCACTGGTGTTGGGTTGGGGCGTTCATGGGGCAGTTGGGGTGCGCCATTCGTCTTCGAGGATGGAGTAGGTGATGGAGTCGCGCCATTGTCCACGTACATGGACGTGGTGGCGGATGCGGCCTTCCTCGGTGAGGCCGACGCGGAGAAGGACTTTGGCAGAGGCATCGTTGGCCGGGGACCGGGCGGCCCAGATGCGGTGGAGTTTGAGGGTGTCGAAGCCGAGGGAGAGCAGTGCTCGGACGGTTTCGGTGCCGTAGCCGGTGCCCCAGGTGTCGGGGCGCAGGGCGAATCCGATGGTTGCGGCCTGTTGAGGTTCAGTGGCGAGGCGTGCGAAACCGATCAGTTCGCTGTCCGCGCGGCGGATTACAGCAAGGCCGTATTCGCTGCGTGGGGTCGTGGTTGCGGATTCGACGGTCCGGGTGATGAGCTGGGCCACTTGGTCGCGTGTGCGAGGCTCGAAGGAGAGGTGGCGGGTGGCGTCGGGGTCACCGTAAATGGCGTGGACCGGGTCCACGTCGTCCGTGGTGAGTTCGCGCAGCGCCAGGCGGGGGCTGGAGTAGCTGACCGGGTACATGCTCAAGGACTCTACCGAGAGCGTTCACAGGTGCAGGGCTGGTACGGGCGTGGAGGTGAACAGCTCGATTTCGGCTCGCAGTTGTCTGGCCTGGGGGCTGGAGCGGACGGCTGTGGTGCGCAGGGCGCCGTGGACGCGCTGGGTGCTGATGATGATTCCGGCGTTGCGCTGGTCGGGGGGCAGGTCGAGGACGGGACGGACTGCGTCGGCGGCGCCGTCGAGGCTGCCAGTGGCGATTCTGGCCAGGGCCAGGTTGGTGCAGGCTCCGGCTTCGTCGCCGAAGGCCCATTCTTCCGGGGGCGCGTCGCGGTAGGCGCGGACGGCTGCCTTGGCGTGTTCTTCTGTGCGGGTGTCGGGCTGGCCGAGGAGGACTTCGGCCTCGGCGGTGTAGTAGAGCTGGCGGGGGCGAGGGAAGGTGAGGATGCCGCCGATGTCGTCCAGGTCGTCGCCGGTGACGTATTCGCGGGCGTCGGTAGCGTGCCGGTTGGCCCGGTGGACGGATTCGCCGTCGCCAAGGAGGGCGTGCGCGCGGGCTTCGAGGCTGGCCAGCCACACGCCGACAGTGCCGGTGGTGCGGGGTGCGGTGGCGGCTCCACTCGCGGCGTAGCCGACGGCGTCGGTGGGGCGGCCGGCCCAGTAGCTGATCAGGGACTGCAAACCGCGAGTCCAGGCGCGCATGGCCGGGTGGTCGGCCTGGTCGGCGCAGACGTAGGCGGCCCGTGCCTGACGCATGGCCGACTGCGGGTCACCGAGGTCGTGGGCGGCCTTGGCGAGCATGCCGGAGGACATAGCAGCCATCAGGTGCAGGTCGCGGGCATGGCCGGGTCGCATACGGTGATCTTCCAGGAGGCGGAAAGTGAGGTCCTGGACTTCGATGAGATCGCCGAGGATGGAGTTCAGGGGCACCCGGGGGTAGGCCCCGGCGATACGCCGGACCTCTTCGGTGACGTGAGCCAGAGTCTCCGGCCCGATCTGGTTGCTCTCCGCCGCTACAGCGAACCTCAGGGCCCGATTGGCTGCCATGGCAACCTGCCTTCCCATCTCATGAACTTCCGCACCTGTGACGGCGCGGTGATCGGTGAACATGGCGCCCGCCCGGCGGGAGGGGCGCAGCACTGCCGGGGTCGTTGCGTCCTGGAGGGCCGGTCCGAGCAGGTCTTCGACGGGGTAGCCGAAGAGGTGTACCAGAACGCGGCGGGCATCGGGGATGGGCATGACATTGCCCGCGTACCACCGCTCGAAGGTGCGCTCGCCCAGAGTCAAGGAGACCAGGTGCGGACTGCCCTCCAACTCCGCCAACTCCCGGGCCGCCTTCTCGTACTGGGCTCTGAAGGTGGGGTAGGACTGCCAGTTCCGCTCACCGATGAGCACCCGAAGCAGTGTTCGCATCGCTCTCCCATCCCATGTGCCCGACACCTCCTTCTCGACGTTAGAACGTCAGCACGCTCGACGAGAGGGGAAGACGCCGGTCGGCCGAAGATGACGGTCCGATGGCGGCCCGATGGCGGCGGCGCGTCACCGTGAGCGCGGAAGGCGACGGTCCGCTGACGGTGGAGATGCCAGCCGCTCCTCGCCACGCTCATGGTCTGCGTTTCCGAGAGTGCCGACCACCACCCATCCAGGAAGCCGTTCGCCCTATCCGGCAGCTGCGCCTCCTTTGCACTGGAGAACACCTGATGACCACGGATGTACGACCCCAGGTCCACCGGGGCGAACCTGCCCCGGGCGGCCGCCGTCAGGCAAAGCCGAAGTTCACTCCGCGGCAACTGCTCTCCCGGCTCCTCACGGTCGGCCGTCCGGGAGGCGCAGCCAGTCCGGGGGAAGACCGGACATGACGAGCCACGTGGCGGCCTGCCCCGTCCCGGGCCCGGACAACTCACGCTTGTCCCGAGTCCCTCCCGCTCTGCGCAAACGCCCGCGGCTGCCGGTGCGTCGGCAGCAGTCGGTGAGCGTGGTTCCCCACGAGATCGCCCTCCAAAATGCCCGCCACGGGGTGACGGCCCTGCTGTTCAGCTGGGGGCTGACTTGCAAGGACGTGGTGGACAGGGTGGAGCTGATCGTCTCGGAACTCCTCACCAACGCCCTGCTGCACACGATTCCCGTGCCGGGAGACGAGATCGGGCTGAGCGTGGCGGAGGCCGACGGGGCGGTGCTGATCGAGGTCGAGGACGGCGGAGGACCGACCGCACCCGCCATCCGCCCCCGGGCCGAGGACGAATGCGAGCACGGCCGCGGCCTTGCCCTGGTCGAGGCCATGGCCGACTCGTGGGCCTGGCGCACCCTGCCCAACGGGCGCCGGTCGACCTGGGCGTACGTGTCCGCAACACCGGAGGGCGATACGCGGTGAGTGCGGAACACGACCTGCCGCTGCCCTTTGCGACCTCACCGGTCGACACCGGGCAGCTGGAGCGGATCTGGGATGGCCTCCACCGCGACGGCCCTGGCTTTCAGGACAGAGGCAGAGTCTGCGAGAACCTGCTGTCCACACCACCGGCGCCGGTCGCAGGTGAGCTGGGCAACTCTGCGCGGTCGGGGCGCCACGCAGTCGTACGCACCCGTGGCACCCACCGCAAGGCAGGCCGCGTTCGCCTGGTCCGCCGGATCGCCGCGACCGCTGTGGTCCTCGCGGTGATCGCCGTCCCGGCCGGGATGACCCCGAGCCGGACTGGTTCCAGGTCCCCGCCAGTCGGCGCTCGCGCCACTGCCACCTCACCCCCGGCGGCGTGTTCGGGGACACCGACCGCCGGGCCATCCAGCTACTGGCCCAGGCCAACAAGGGCCCTGTCCGACCACCTTCCCGTCGTGCTCGACATCGCCCCACCCGCACCGTGACCCGGACAGCTCCTCCGGCCGCGCCGGATGTCCCCGCGCTCCCCTCTGCCCGTCTCTCCCGGAAGTCGACCCATGCCCGCCACGCACGCACACGCAGATGTCACCGTTCCTCCTGGTTTCGTCCTCGCCTCGCTCGTACCCGCCACCGAGTACAAGGCGCTTACAGCCAGCACGTTCCTCACCCCGGAGCTGCTGACCGCGATCACGCTGATCGCCCTGGGCCGGACGCGGCAGCAGACCGCGACGGCCCTGGGAATCACGCTGGGGGCGCTGGACCGTCTTCTGATCAAGGCCACCACGGCTCTCGGCTGCCGTAGCCGGATGCCCCTCCTGGTCCACACCGCCTACGGCCACAGCGACTACCCCACGCCGGGCGAGCTGGGCGACCCGGCTCCGGACCTCAATTCGGACGAGTGGATGGTCCTCCTCGCCCACTCCGGCGGATTCACGTTCAAGCACCTCAGCCAGGCCCGCAAGCTCTTGCTCTTCGACCTGACGGACATCAACCGGAGCCTGCTGGCCAAGCTCGACGCTCTCACCCCCGCTCACGCCGTCCGTCACGCCTGGCAGTACGGCTTGTTCCCCCGCGAGTCCGGTCAGGTCACCAACAGGCCGGTGGCAGAGGGAAGTACGCCGTGAGCGCCGCCGGGCCGGTGAGTTTGGTCGTGGCCGTGCGCGACAAGAACGGCGGGCATCAGCGCCGCAACCGGGCAGTGGGTTCTGATCACCGACCCGCACGCGCGGCCGACCCCCGGGTGGATGCGCGCCATGGTCATCGCGCTGACGCACAGCGGTGCGGGCCTGGCCGGTGGCCAGGTCGTGCCTCAGTTCACCGCCGCACGCGCCCCGGT
The DNA here is from genome assembly GCF_039521185.1 of Streptomyces blastmyceticus. Lineage (NCBI taxonomy): Bacteria > Bacillati > Actinomycetota > Actinomycetes > Kitasatosporales > Streptomycetaceae > Streptomyces > Streptomyces blastmyceticus. Next base: position 7,424 of record NZ_BAAABW010000015.1, read on the forward strand.
GGTGCCGCCCGCGGTGCTGCGGCTGTTCACCCCCACGTGCTGGCCCGAGTCCGCTTGCGAGCTGGCGCCCCCGTGGTGGGTGGCCGGCTGCAATCTGGGGATGCGCCGCAGTGCGGGGCTGCGGTTCGATACCCGATTCGGTCGTCAATTCAACTGCGCGGAGCTGGAGATGACCGTACGGGCCCAGTGGGCCGGGGAGTTCGTCATCGTCGCGCCCGATGCCGTGGTCCGCCGGGCCGTCCACCCGTACGACCTGACCCTGCGGGCCGTGGGGGCGCGGGCATGGTGGCACGGGGTGTCGATCGCCCGGCTGATGCACATCCACCCGTACGCCGACATCGGCGACACCTACCGGCTGCGCGACACCGTGCTGCCGTACCAACTGCTCACCCGCACCGGCCTCCTGTCCGCTTCGGTGGACGTGATCCGGTATCTCGGCTTGCAGGCTGAACGGTGGCGGGTGCGTCCAAGAGCGTGCGGTCCTTCGCGGGAGAGAAGCGGAGGCCGCGAGCACCCCCGGCCCGGTGCGGCGCGCCTGCGGGCGCAGGGCCTCCTCCGCCGCGCTGCAAGAGGCAGCGGGGGTGCATCAGGTGATCGTTCCCGGTAGCAACGCAAGCCCCGGATCGGGTGACCGGACACGGCGGAGTGAATCGCACAAGCGCCGACCGGCCCCGGCCCAGAGCCTGCGGGGCGATTGACACCCGATCGAATTTTCGCTCGACAAAACCCTCATCGGAAGCCGTGACGACCCCCAACGGGGGTCGTTTTCCCGATCACTCGTCCGATCCGCTCGTCAACGAGGAGGCGTAGTGCATCACCACAACGACCGGCTCACGAATGCCACGGGGGTGCGTTTGCGATTCGAACACGGCCGGACATCTGGCCGCCATGCTCGAACGGTCACGGGGAGGCGGGCATGACGCAGCTGCCGCGCTACCGGCTGGTGGTCGACGTGCTGGTGCTGATGGTCCGTGACGACGGGCGGGTCCTGCTGCTCCGCCGGGCGGGCAGGGTGTACGCCTCCGGGCTGCTGTGCCCGCCCGGCGGGCACCTGGAGGAGGACGAGCCTGTCACCCAGGGAGCTCTGCGCGAGGTCGCCGAGGAGGTCGGGGTCACGATCGCGCCTGCAGATCTGGAGTTCTGCCACGTCATCCACCACCGCAGCCCCGAGGGCGAGGGCCGCATGGGGATGGTGTTCACCGCGCAGCGGTGGTCGGGCCACCCGTTCATCCGTGAGCCGGAGAAGTGCTCGCAGTTGGTGTGGGCGGATCCCGCGCGGCCACCGGCGGACTGCGTGCCGTACACCGCCGCCGTCCTGAAGCAGTTTTGCGCCGGGGACCTGCTGTCCGAGCACGGCTGGCCAATGGGAGGGGCGGCGTGAAGACGACGAAGCGGATGAGGGCGACCACGGCACCGGGTGAGAAGGCCGAGGGGTCGCCGTCGGAGAAGCTGCTGTTCGGCGGGCCGCTGGTCTACTCGGCGAAGTGGGCCGACTACCGCAACGCCTACTTCGAGATGTCGCTGTGGGCGATGGCTCTGCGCCTGCCCCGGCTCGTGGCGTTCACGGCGAGGCTGGCGTGGCGTGCCGAACGCCGAGCCCTGTGGACGGTCGGCATCGGGGAGCTGGTCCGCGGGGTCAGCCAGGCCATCGGTCTGATCGCCATCAACGCCGTCCTCACGGCCGTGCTGGCCAACGGCGCCATCGGGCACCGGATGCAGTCCGCGGTCCCCGCGATGATCGGCGTGGCCGCCACCGGCATCGTCGGGGCCCTGGCCAACGCGGCGTCCACCTCGGGCTCCGGCCGGCTGGGGCCGAAGGTGGAGCGGGTCGCCACCGAGATGTACCTGTCGCACGTGATCGACGTGGAGCTGGCGGCCGTCGAGGACGCCGCCTTCCAGCGGCTGATGGACTCGGCACAGTACGGTGCCCAGACGTCCCGGCGTATGGTCAGCGCCTGCACCGGGGTCATCGGCTCCTTGGTCAGTTTCGTGGCCGCCGCCGGGGTGCTCACCGTCCTGCACCCCGCCCTGCTGCCGCTGCTGGTGCTGATGACCGTGCCCCGCTCCTGGGCATCCCTGCAGAACAGCCGCGCGAAGTACGGTTCCTACCTGCGGTGGATGGAGCACTCGCGGGCCGGGCGGCTGCTGAGCCAGACTCTGGTGCGCACCGGCCCGGCGCCGGAGATCCGCGTCCACGGCGTCGGCCCCTTCCTGTTGGAGCACTTCCGGCAGATGTCGCAGGCGTCCGAGATCGAGCAGGCCCGTCTCGCGGCCGACGCGGCACGGGTCCGCCTGGTGGCCTCCGCCTTCACCGGCCTCGCCGCTCTCCTGACCTATGCGGCGCTCGCCGGGCTGCTCGTCACCGGCGTGATGGCCCTGTCCGTCGCGGGCACCGCCGTCCTGGCCGTCCGTACCGGCGGGCAGAGCCTGTCCACCCTCGTCCTCCAGGTCAACAACCTCTACGAAGAGGCCTGTTACGTCCAGGACCTGGAGCGGCTCTTCGTCGACGCGAAGCAGTGGGCGATTCCCGACGGCGGCCGACCGGTCCCCGACAAGCTGGAGCTGATCCGCTTCGAGAACGTCACCTTCACCTACCCCGCCGACAACGACGACGAGCCGGGCAAGGAGCCGGAGGCGGAGCGGCCGGCGCTGACAGGGGTGAGCCTGGACATCCCGACTGGGAAGATCATCGCGTTCGTGGGCGAGAACGGCTCGGGCAAGACCACCATCTCCAAGCTGCTGGCCGGGCTCTACCAGCCGGACAGCGGGCGCATCCTGTGGGACGGCGTCACGGCCGGCGAACTCGACCGGGCGCAGGTGTTCGCGCAGTTCGCGATGGTCAGCCAGGACTTCCATCGCTGGCCGTTCACGGCCCGTATGAACGTGGCCATCGGCCGCCCCGACCGCCCCACGGACCAGCGGGCGCTGGAGCAGGCCGCCGCGCACGCGGGAGCCGACACGGTCGTCGAAGAGCTGCCCCATGGCTGGGACACCCTGCTGAACAAAGGCTACAAGGGCGGGCACCAGATCTCCGGCGGGCAGTGGCAGCGCCTGGGCATCGCCAGGGCCCGGTACCGCTCCGCGCCGATCCTCATCGTCGACGAACCCACCTCCGCCCTCGACGCGCGCGCGGAGCAGGACGTCTTCGAGCAGATCCGCAAGCTCGCCGACACCGGCCAGACGGTCGTCCTGATCACCCACCGCCTCGCCTCCGTGAAGTACGCCGACCTGATCCACGTCCTCGAACACGGAGAGCTCCGCGAGTCCGGCACGTTCGAGGAGCTGCTGGCCCCGTCGTCCGCCGGGGTGTTCCGCGAGCTGTACGAGATGCAGGCCCGGCAGTACCAGGAAGCCCCCGTGCCGGGGCCACGGCGCCCGGCCGACGACGCGGTGAAGAACGGCGACCAGCGGTGAGCGGCGCCCCGGCGGGAAGGAGCCTGTGGCGGCACGGGGACTTCGTCCGCTACTGGTCCGCGTGCGCGATCGACATTACGGGCAGCGGCGTCACCACGGTCGCTCTGCCGCTGATCGCCGTGGTCTCCCTGCACGCCACCGTGTGGGAGGTGTCGCTGCTGTCGTTCGCCGAGCGGCTACCGCCCTTGCTGGTGGCTCTTCCCGCCGGGGCGCTCGCCGACCGGCATCGCAAGCGCCCCATGATGATCGGCGCGGTCCTCGTCTGCGGCGCCGCGTTCGCCGCCGTCCCGCTCGCGGACGCCTCCGGCCACCTGTCACTGGAGCTGCTGTACGCGGTGGCGCTGGTGACCTCGGCCGCCGGTCTCATCGGGTCCACCCCACGCATCAGCTACCTGCCGTCCCTGCTGCCCGGCGAGCGGCTGCTGGAGGCGAACGCGAAGGTCGGCGCAGTCTCCTCCCTGGCCGACAGCGCCGGTGCCCAGCTCGGCGGCGCGGTCGTCGCCGCCCTCGGGGCCGCCCGCGCCGTCTGCTTCGACGTCGCCTCCTACCTGGCTTGTGCGTTCCTCCTCGGCAGCATCCGCACCCCCGAACCAGTCCCCGACAGCTCCGCACGGCAAGGGTCGCTGCGCCGCGAGATCGCGGAAGGCGTGACGTACGTGCTGGGGCACCCGACGATCCGGCCGCTGCTGATGACCGGCACCGCCTACACGGGGGTCTTCGCCTTCCTGACCACCTTGTGGGATGTGTACCTGCTGCGCGAACTGCACGGCACCGCGGCCGTCTTGGGCATGTTGCTGAGCGTGGCGGCTCTCGGCGGGGTCGCAGGCGCGCTCGCTGTCCGCCGGCTCGTGGACCGGTACGGTCCGGCCCGCGTCATGCTCGCCGCCCTGGCCGTCACCCCCTTCACCGAACTGCCGCTCCTGCTCGCCTCGCCCGGTCGCACCGGCCAGGCCGCCATCGCCGCGGGCATGTTCGTCCAGATGGCGTGCGCCACCGCGCAGGGCTCCACCCAGCGCAGCATCCGCCAAGCCGTGTGCGATCCCGGCATGCAGGGCCGCATGCTCGCCACCGGCCAATGGATCACCTATGGCACCCGCCCTCTCGCAGCGCTCCTCGCCGGGGCTGCCGGCACGTGGCTCGGGCTGTGGAACACCCTCGCCCTGGGCACGCTCGCGCTCGTCATTCCCTTCTTCGTGCTGGCCTCCTCCTCGCTCCGGGCCCTGCACGAGATCCCCGCTGCCTCAGCCGCATCATGAAACCCCGCTCGTGTCCGGACAGGAGACCCAGCCCGTGATGATCGAGGACCGGCCTCCGAATCGTGGGCTCAGTAGCCCATGGCCGTGCCGTCGCGGCGCGGATCCGCGGCGCCGCGCAGAAGCCCTCCAGGGGTCACCTCGACCAGGGCCGCTCCGCTTCGCAGGGGGACCGCGGCCACGCACGGGTGACCGAGGGCGGTGAGCCGCGGCAGGAAGCGTTCGGCGGCTGTTCCCCGTTCGACGTCGGACCGTACGTCCGGCTGTCCGCCGCAGTCCGCGACGGTCGTCTGGCCGCTGATGTGGCTCTGCCCCAGGGCCTCCTGCGGGTTCATGCCGTAGACGATGGTGCCGAGGATCTGCTGGGCGACATAGTCCGGGATGGGGTTGCCCCCGGCCGAGCCCGCGACCAGGCGGAGCTTGTCGCCGGGGTCGAGGACCAGGGTGGGGGCCATGGACGTGACGGGCCGTTTGTTCGGCTCCATGGCGTTGGGGCGGCCGGCGGCGGGGGTGCGGGAGAAGTTGGTGAGTACGTTATTGAGGATGATCCCGCGCGCTTCCATGCCGGCCCCGAAGTTCATGTTGACCGTGGTGGTCATGGACATGGCATTGCCGTAGGCGTCCACGATGCTGACCTGGCTGGTCGCGTCGTTGCCGATCGAGGCGTCGGAAAGGCCCGGCGGCAGGCCGGGGCGGACCGGGTGTACCGCGGTCGTGCGTGAGATCCGGGCGGCGCGCCGGTCGAGGTAGGCGGGATCGCGCAGGGCGGCCAGCGGTACGTGAGTGAAGGCCGGGTCGCCGGTGTAGGCGCGGGCGTCGACGTCGGCCAGTCGGCTCGCCTCGATGGCGAGGTGGGCCTGGTCGGCGGTGTCCGGCGCGAGTTCGGCGATGCCCTTGCGCTCGGCGAGGGCCAGCAGGGTCAGGACGTCGATGCCGCCGTACGAAGGGGGTGGTGCCGTGCACAGACGGTGCCCGAAGACGCCGCCGCACAGCGGGGTGCGTTCATGGGAGCGGTACCCGGCGAAGTCCTTCACCGTCATCAGGGAAGGGATCACCGCGGGGCCGTGGCTGTCGCTGCGCGCCTTGAAGTGGCCGGCACGCACGCGGGCCACGACCGCCGGGGCGATGGTTCCGGCAGGGTCGTAGAAGGCATCGGGGCCGCCCGCCGCGACCTCGCGCAGCACCTGCGCGAGCTCGCGGTTGACCACCTTCGCGCCCACCGGCTTGGGCTTGTCACCGTCGCAGTAGCGCGCTCGCACATCGGGGTGGAGGCAGCCCTCACGTGTCATGTCGTGCAGGTATGGGCTGACGGGGAAACCCTGCGTGGCCAGCCCGTCCGCCGCGCTGAAGAGCGTGCTCCAGGGCCGGTTGCCGTACGCGCGGTGCACCTGGCCGAGGACGCGTACGGTGCCGGGCACGCCCACGGCCCGGCCGGTGTGCTCGACGCTTTCGTCGAAGGCACGGACGTGGTGACCTTGCTGCTCGGCGGCAGTGGGCACGCCCAGCCCCTCGGTGACGACCGCCGGCGCCTGGGAGAGCCCTTCGAAGAACCGGACGCGGTGTCTGCCGCTGTCCCAGTAGGTGATCTGCGAGCCGCCTCCCAGGCCGGAGGACTGGGGTTCGACCACCGCCAGGACCGCCTGTACGGCGACGGCCGCGTCGGCGGCGCTGCCGCCGTCACGGAGCACTCTGCAGCCGGCCGCGGCCGCCGACGGACTGGCAGCCGCGACCATGAACCTCTCCCCCCGAGCCGACCCGGCAGGACCCGGCCCGCATCCCGGCCGGCCCGTCGCGGAGAAGGCGGACACAAGGGAAACCGGGCTGCTGCGGAGCACATGAGGGGCTCCCACACCCGGCGTGAGCAGCGGGCAGGCGAGCAGGCCGACGACCAGGAACAGGGCAGCGCGCGTACGGCGATGAGCGGTCACGCCCAAGTGGATACCCAACTCCGCCAACGGCCCCACGCCTGCCTCGAATCACCGGAATGCACAACCGAGTTGGCGGCGGTGGACTAACGTTCGAGACCGGTCACCGGGAGGGGTACAAGTGAAGAAGAGAAGACTGGCGAGTCTGCGTCGGGCGGTCTGCCTGGCCGCGGTGCTCTCGGCGCTCGGAGCGGGGACAGCGGTCGCCGCATCGCCGCCGCACCCGACCGAGGTGGGCACGACAGCCGTCGGCGGGTCACCGGGGTCGGTGGCCGTGAGCCCTGACGGGAGCCAGGCGTTCGTCATGATCGACGACAGCGACAAGGACGGCCCCACCGCGCTGGTGAAGGTTGTCGACACCGGCACCGGCGCCGTCAAGGCCACGCTCCCGCTGCCCAGGAGTAACGCCCTCATGGCCGGCCAGGTGACGGTCAGCCGGGACGGCAAGCGGGCCTACGCCCTGGCCGCGCAGACAGTGACGGTCATCGACGCTGTCGCCGACACCGTGCTCCGCACCTTCGCCGTCCCCGACCAGCCGCGCCCGGCGGGCTGGGCGCCGGGCCTGCTGAAGTCGGTGGCCGTGAGCCCGGACGGCGCGTCGCTCTACGTCAGCCAGGACGGGGCGAGGACCTACCGCCAGGGCGGTCCGAGCCGGGTCATGGTGTTCGCCGCGGCGACCGGGGCCTGCACCGGCTCGGTGAACATCGACAACCAGTACGTGAACGACGTCCTCGTCCACCCGGGCGGGAAGGACGTCTACGTCAGCGGCGGCGCCGGGCTGGTGCACCTCGACGTCGCGGCCACCCCGCCCACCGTGGTGCGCACGGTTGTCCAGCCGCCCGGCGAGAGCGGCACGAGCGGTGCGACGATCAGCGCGGACGGCAGCAGGATCTACGACGTCGTCAACAACCTCGGCCATGTCCGAGTGATCAGCACGGCCGACGACGGCACACTGGCCACGATCGCGGTCGTGCAGGGTTACTCCGACCTGCGGAACCCGATGCTGAGCCACGACGGCACCAGGCTTTACGTCGTCAAGAACGACATCGACGGACCCTCGGTGGCGGTGGCCGACACGGCCACCCGCACGCTCCTCGACCCGCTCGCCGACGTCGACGCCACCGACGTCCGGGGCGCCGCGATCAGCGCCGACGACAGCACGCTCTATCTGGCGGGCAGCGGGGCTCTGCAGTTCCTCACGGTCCGGTAACCGGCAGCGGTCTCCCGGGGGTCCACGGCGCGCACCAGGGCGTTGTGTGCGGGCTGTCCGACCGCCCGCACAGAACTCCCGAGAGCGCTTCCGTACGCGGTGGAATTGCGCTGTTCGCGCCGGTGACGCTCGGCAACGGGGCGGGCCCAATGGTGGCGTGGACACGATTCCCGCCCATGGCACATGGGCCTCGCAGAGCCGGGCCGATGCGTTCGCAGCGCCGGACGCCGATGCCGTCGCCGAGATCGAGGAGGCCTTCACGGAGCTGTACATCGCCCCGTCCGCCTGTCCGGCCGCCCCTGTGGCCTTCTGCTTGCCCGAAGGAGCCGAATGCCTGCCGGGTATCGACGTCTGCTGCTCGGGATTCTGTTTCAAAGCCCCCGGCGAGGACAGGGGCCATTGCCACGGATGAACAGCGCGCGGGCGGAGGAGCCGTGACGGTGCAGTTGAGTCCCGGCGTCCTGCTGGAGGAAGTCGACGGCGGCGGGATACTGCTCCACTGCTCTGTCCCCACCGCCGCCTTTGTGTCCCCGACCGCGCTGAACTGGATACGCGGCGCGCCCGTCCTGCCCGACCACGAGGCCGATCACGCACGGTGTCTGGAGTCATGGCGGTCGGCAGGCCTCGTACGAGGTTCTGTCCTTCAGCCGGATGCGGAGGAGCGGGCGGGACATCGCCGCGTCGACGTCCCGCACCCGGTCCTGGTGGTGGCGTCGTCTCCTGACTGTGGCTACTGCTGGCAGCTGCGGACCGATCTGGCCGCCAATCGGACAGCTCTCGCTCATCGGGGCACGTCGGTGCTCCTCGTGGGTGAGGGCAGTCCCACGGTATCGGGTACCGCACTGGAGCCGTCCCTGATCGAGGAGTTGACCGTCTCCTGCGCTGACCTGGGTAGGGCCGGAACCCCCTCGGCGGTGCGGATGACACCCGGCGGCATCCCTCGAGTTGTTCGCGGATTCGACGCGGTGACCGCGACCCTGGTCGAGCTCGGCGGGTCGGAACCGGAACTGGTGGTCCGTGAAGTGCCGACATCCTGCTCGGTCGCGGTGAATGGCACCGCCGTCGACGCATTGGTCATCGCACAGGCCCACGGGAGAGCCGTGGGCATCGCCGCGCGGGGAGAGGAGTCCGTGCGGGTGGTGACACGCGCGGCGCGGGGATCCGGCACGAACGGTGCGGGGGGATACGTACCTGTCACCCTCCTCGTGGAACGTCCGCGAAATCTGTGGTTGGTGTTCCGAGGTGGTGAGCTGGTGTTCCGCTCCCGCAGCGCGAGCGAGACCGTGGATGTGCTCGGACGGATCGTTGCCGGGTTCGGACCGCCCGGGGTTCGGCAGTCGCAGCTGTTGTGCGGGGCGCTCGTGCACACCGAGGGACGGGCCGTGCTCTTTCCCAGGGACTGGATGTCGTATCTGGTCGAACGCGGCACTCTCCTGGCGCGGGCCGGCTGGCGGCCCTGCCCTGACCCCTTCGCCTGCCTGGAGGCAGGACCGGACGGCACGCCCGTGCTCCGCCACCCCTCGCGGGCCGGGCTTCCACAACTCACGCCCGTGGAGGGGGTGCTGGCACCACGGCCGGAGGGCCCGATGCCGGGGTTGCATCTCCGTGCGAGGCTGCTGACCCGGATCGTCAACTGGGCCGTCCGGCCCGTGACACCGGCTCAAGTCCGGACTGTCCGCACACTGGTCACCGGCCTGCCCGTACACCTCGGCACCCAGGAGGAAGCACTCGCTTTTCTCGCGCGCACTTCGGCATCCGTATGACCTGGCAGCGTGTCACCGCGGGCGGTCGGACAACTCGGCCGCGAGCAGCCACAGGAGCGCGCCCCACTTCTCAGGTTTGTCGCCCGCGCCCGCCGCTGCGTAGCCGCGTATCACGAGGCGGCGCAGCGTCCGCTCGCAGTCGGCCCGTTCCGGCCAGTCGGATGGCAGCAAGTCCACCAGGTCGCTCTGGATCTCGATCGCCCGCCGCAGCGCGTCAGGGTCGGCGAGCTTCTCGTACCCGGCGTAGAAGCGCCGGACGGCGTTGTCCAGGAACCAGATCCGCCATCCGAACGACACGGACGGCAGCGACGGGCAGGCGAGCGTGGCTTCGACAGTTTTGACCACGGCGGCGAATGTCTCCGCGGTGGGCGCTGCCTCGAACGCGTCGCATGCTTCTGCCATTTGCGCCGCGGGTGCGTCCATGGCTGCTTCGGCGTCGGCCCGGGTGGGCCTGCGGGGTGTCGGTGGGACGGGCGGCTTGAGGATCTCCGGCCAGGGCTTGGCCTCGAAGTTGTGGAGCACCCGCATGACGTCCCGGGTCATCGCGCCGGAGGTGAGGAACGTGGGCAGGTCGACGAGGCTGAAGCGGATCCTGCCGCGCTCGGCCTGAAGGGCCCGGGCCGCGCGTACGGCGGTGGTCCGGGCGGTCGGGACGATGACGACCGGCGAGGAGCACTCGGGGCGCAGTATCAGATAGGCCACTCCGTCGAGCTCGGAGTTCGCCACGGTCATCGTCACCGGCCCGCGCCGCTCGTCGAGGCCCGTGACCGGCAGTTCGACGAACAGGGCCCAGTGAGGGGTCCGGTGCTGGAGGAGGACGACGCGCCTCCGCCTGGCCAGTCGCGGGTCGTCGAGCAGGATCCCGGCGAGGTCGGCGCCGTCGCGCAGGCACAGCGTAGTGTCGTCGTCGAGTTCGTCGAGCCATTCGCGGAGCCATGGTGGTGAGAGGTGGCAGGCGCGGTTGTCCTTCCAGGGCGAGATGAACCACAGCGCCGTCTCCCCCTGGTGCAGCCACATCGGGTCGGTGCCGAGCGGTTCCACGCCCGGCACCGGGAGAGGGAGCGCGTTGTGCTGCACTTCCACGAGTGGGTAGCCGTGCAGCCCGTCGGTCGGGGGGTTCACCTCGATCATGCCGTGCGTGGACGTGGTGTAGGTGAGGAGCACCGACATCATGGCCGGTTGCAGTCCGGGCATGGTCGCCGTCGGCTGCTCCCACATCGTTTCGAGCCTGTCGCGTTCCTGCTGTGGCAGTGACGGGTCGGTGATGAGGGGGCGGATCACGTCGCGGACGAGCCCATCCAGCCATGCGGGCGACGGGGCGTCCGCCGGCACCCATCCATAGGGGAACGGCTTGCCGTCGACGCGGACTTGGTCGCAGAGGCGGGCGGCGGCGGCCGGTTCGCCGGCGGCCATGCTCCGCAGGACCTCGTCGGGCTGGTCCCTCAGGGCGCGGCACAGCGCGGGGAAGCGTCGGTCCGGGCGGTTGCGCGGGGTGTGGAACCAATGCTCGGCGCGTTCCGGCCGGTGGAGTCGCTGTGGCCGCCATGCGTCCAGGACGGGGACGGACAGCGCGAGTTTGCCGATGGTGAGGACGAGTTCGCGTTTGGTCTCCGGCGGGAGGTCCCGGGCGCACAGCCACTCCAGGGCGTCCGCGGCGTCGAGGTAGTCCCGTGGGTGCCGGGCCCGGTAGGCCGCCATCTCGGTGTCCCCGACGGTGAGGCTGGGCAGGAATGTCGCGACCGCCTCCTGGGTGAAGCGCGAGGCGAGGATCCCGGCCTCGAGCAGCCGCGCACATCGGTCGCGCAGCGGTCCGGGTGGGTAGGGGTCCAGGGCGGACGGGCTCAGGGCCAGCAGGACCCAGCCCAGCTGAGTGGATTTCAACAGCACGTCGTGCGCGGTCTCGTGCGCGAGAATCCCGTCGAGCGTGTCGCCGTGGACGATCCGGTCGATGCTGACGAGGATGCGTCCGCTCTGGCACAGCCCTGCCCAGTCCCGGCTGAACTTGAGCACGCGGGTGGCGGAGTCGGGCATGGCGGACCTCTCAGTCGGCGTCCTCGCCCGGTGCGGCCGGTTCATGGACGTAAGGGACGCCGGTGAGCGGCACGCCCTGGGACCAGAACCGCGACAGCCGGCGGTTGAGCGTCACCTCGGCGGCCGGGTCGGCGGGCAGTTGCAGGTGCAGGGCGGTGAGGACGTCGAAACGGTGCAGGTCGAAGGCTGCCGACAGCGCCTCCGCATAGCCGAGAGCCGCCGACACCGCACCGCGGTAGGCGACCCAGGCGAGCGCGAGGAGTACGCCCGCGCTCGTCAGCCACCAGCCGCTGCGGATGAGCAGGATGACGCTCAGCAGCCCCGTGAAGCCCGCCGTGACACTCAGGCGACAGGCCAGGTCGAGCTGGTTGCGCCGGTCGTCGACGACCGCCCGCATCCGGTCGCCGAGCACCGGATAGAGCCGGGGCCACCACGGCACCGCGTCCGCGCCGTACGCCGAGCCCGCGCTCGCCTCGCCGGCGCGCAGCGCGTTGCCGAGCCCGGTGGGGAGCAGCGGCACCGGGCCGGGCGGGTAGCGGCGGCCGAGTTGCCAGGCGGCGACGAGGGCCCGCTGCCGCTCGGTTTCCGCGGGGTCCGGTGGAACCTCCGCGTCCAGGGCGAGGCGGCGCCGGGCACGCTCCTGACCTTTCACGGCGATCCGCGCCAGTGCGCCGGTTCCCCGCGGCCAGTACCCCTCGAGGAGTCGGACGAGCGGCAGTTGCAGCGGCTGCAGGAAGGCCGCGACGAGCAGCGCGATGACGGCGAGCACAGCGAGTTCTGCGGCCGACAGGCCGTGCAGACGGTCGAGCGCGCGGCCCGGATCGATCCGGCCGGTCCGCGTCCGCGCCGCGAGCAAGGCCGTCACGTACAACACGGCGGCGTAGGACGGCAGATAGCCGACGATCGCGAACCGCGACGCGGTGAACTGGCCGGCGCCCTTCGCAAGGCCGGATACGTCACTCATGTGCCGTCCTCGTGCAGTTCCAGCGGCACGTGATGCTCAGGGCACGACAGTGGTGTGGCCGGGTAGCGCGCGACGAGCACCGTGGTGTCCCCCTGCGGGCAGCGGAACTCCAGGAGCGCCCAGGACACCGGGAGACCGGGAAGCGTGGCGCCGTCACCGGTGCCGAGCGCGAAACCGCCCGCCGTCTCGCGCGGCCCCGCGACGGCATCGTCGGCCAGCTGCACGGGTTCATCCCCGGCGGCGTCCACCCACCGGAACATCCGGGCCCCGAGGGCGACGACCACGGCTCGGATTCCGGAGGCGGAGGCGAGCAGTCGCCGCGCGCCGTCGAGGTCACTGTCCTGGAACTCACCGGGAAACCCGTTCCGGCGCACCCACAGCAGCACATCGTCGAGTTCTTCCCGGCGAACAGCCCTCATGGCGCACTCCCCCGCTCGGTGCGCCTGCGGCGCGGTACGGATTCCATATGATGCATGCGCCGCACGGCCGTGTCCGGCGGACGAGCACTCACGCGACTCGAATTCCTGTCCACGTGAGGCCGCACCGGCCGGAGAGCACGCTCCCGCTGCTTTTCGCCATTCATCACCGGGGCGCCGCCTGGCGGGCCGGAGGGCTGTCTCTGCAGGTGAGAGATGCCCAGATCGTTGCGGCTCGTGAGGTCCTGCGCCCGGCAGCACGGGAGTTGGAGCACGTCCGCCGAGGTCAGCAGCCCAGGCTCTCGGTCTCATCGGCGGCCAGGCTGTGCGACGCCCGTGGCTTGATGGCGGCTCGGCCGTGGTCGGCGACGTGGTGATCCATCAGTTTCTGTCAGTGGCCGCTGCTACACCGATTCGAGGAACGAGCCGCGACCGTGGCTCGCCGACGGGAGGGGACACCATGCCGAAGGTGCCGGACGGGTTCCATATCGTACGCGCGCACATCCGCCGTAATCCGAAGCCGCGGAGTGCGAAGCGGATGAGTGGCTGGGTCATCGCGGGTCTGCTGGCCGCCGTCTGGCTGTGGGGGCAAGTGTTCGGGTTCGGCGAGGCAACCACTTCGACGCCGCCCGCGCATCCGCAGCCGACTGCCTCCACTGCGGCCACCCGCTGATGGGGCGCAAGCCGTCCCGTCTGCGGCGCCCGCGCGGAGCGGCCGAGATCCTCTCGGCGGCTGTCGTGGCGCTGGCTGTTCTGTTCCTGGCCGTCCGGATGACCACCGCGGCCGTCGAGGCGCTCAAGGAGGCATGGCCGTTCGCACTGGCCCTCGCCCTGTCGGCGGGCGCCTTCGGGGCCTGGCGGATCGCGCGGGCCGTGCACGGGCGGCGGCGAGACGCCGAGCGGCTGGCCGTGCTGCGGGTCACGCTCGCCGAGTTCGACGCCATGGACGACCGGCAGTTCGAGTGCGCGTTGCGGGACCTGCTGGCCCGCGATGGCTGGCCGGCCCGCCGCGTGGGCGGTGGTGGCGATCAGGCCGCCGACGTCATCGGTGACCATCGGCAGCGCGGCCGGATCGTCGTACAGGCCAAGCACACCCGCGCGGGAGGGAAGGTGGGGTCATCGGTGATGTACGCGGTGAAAGGGACAGCCGGCCCCGTCCACCGGGCCGACCACGCCGTCGTCGTCACCAACGGCACCTTCACCCGGGACGCGACGGCCTGGGGCGACCGGCACGGCATCCACTGGGTCGACCGGGAAAGGCTCCGGCGCTGGGCCGAAGGCGGCACCGCGCTGCACGAGCTTCTTGGTCTTTCCGCACGCATCCGCCGGGGCCGGTTCAAGCGGGCCGCCTGACAGGCGTTCCCATCCGTCACCAACATCCCGGAGGTGTGGTGTTCGATGAAGACGGGTCACTCGACCCTCTGCTGAAATTCCTGCTGTTCGTCGTCGTTGCGCTGGCTGTCGGCAAGGTGCTGTGGAAGTGGCTCACCGAGGACGTCAGCCAATGGATCACCGTGGACCTGTGGCGCCTGATAGCCGATCACCCCTGGTGGACCACGCTCATCGTCACCGGCGGGCTGTCTGCGCTCCTCCTGCTCGCCAAGCTGCTGACCTTCTTGCTCGGCCCCGACACCTACGCCCATCTCGGTGACGGCGAGGCCTACGCATCCACCGCTCCGCCGGGCGAATCGGCAAGCCCAAATGCGCTGACCTTCAAGATGAAGCAGTTCTCCGCGATGAGCGCGACGGGCTTCGAGCAGGCGTGCGCGGACCTCCTGGCCCGCGACGGATTCCGAAACACACGGCGGGTCGGAGGCGCGGGAGACCTCGGCGTAGACGTCAGCGCTCGTGACGACGAGGACCGCCTTCTGATCCTGCAATGCAAGCAGTACCAAAACCCGGTCGGATCAGGGCATGTCCAGAAGTTCAACGGCACAGCTCGCCCTCATCACGGAGCGGACCTCCCGATCATGATCGCGCTGAATGGATTCACTCAGCCTGCGATCGACTTCGCCGCGCACCACGAGCTCATCCTCATGGGCCGTCCTGAACTGAAGAATTGGGCCCATGGACAGCACCTCTACGACGTCTTGGGAATCCAGGACGCAACACGGTGACGTCATTCCGACGTTCCGGGCGACGTCCCGCGTCCGGTCGCTGACCCCGGAGCTCTCGAAGGGGCTCGAGTTCGACCTGGTCGTCCTCGTCGACCCGGAGGAGTTCGGCAAGGGTGTCGAGGGCTCGGTCGACCGCTATGTCGCGATGACCCGGGCGACCCGGCAACTCGTCATCCTCACGAGCTCCTGACGACGGCCAGGACGTGGCAGCCGGGGCCCCGTCGGACGCTCGCGCGGACCGCGACACCACGTGGTCAGGACGGGACCGTGCGATCGCCGTGCGGCACGGGCGGGGAGGCCAGTGACGCCAGATAGTCGTCGAGGAGCTCGACCTGGCGATGGGGTGGGAACGCCGTCGGGGCGAACAGGGCCTGCACCACCAGCCCGAGCACGAAGGCCTGGGCGCCGGCCGCGATGCGCGCCGGGTCTCCGGCGGGCAGTTCGCCGAGCTGTTGGGCCGCGGCGACCAGGTCGCGCAGCCTGTCGCGGCCCTGCGCGTACCTGCGGGCGTGGTCCCCGCTCAGAGCGGGGTCGGCGAGCGCGGCATCCCAGGAGGACACCCAGATCCGGTTGGCGTCGGTGGCCTCTGCGGTCAGCGGCAGGATGTCGAGCATGGCGGCCCGCACGGCGGACAGGCCCGCTCCGGCGGCGCGCCGGGGGCGGGAGGCGCTGCGTTGCTCGAGCAGGTCGAGGGCGTACGCGACCAGGTCGCGCTTGGCGGGGAAGTAGTGGGTGAGCAGGCCGGTGGTGGCGCCGAGTTCGGCGGCGACGGCTCGCAGGGTCAGCCCGCCGAAGCCGTGCGCGGCCAGCACCCGCCAGACCGCCTCGGAGACGTCGCGACGACGGGCCTCGTGGTTCCCCTTGGTGCGTGGCATGCTGCTACCGTACATAACCGTAACGCTTGTTATGCAAATGGGGATCAGCATGTTCTCTCTCCCGCTGCGGGACAACGCCGGCCTCGAGCCGCTGGAGATATGGCACGCCGAGGAGTTCGCCGCCCACATGGACCGGGCCCGCGAGCACATCCGGCCGTGGGTCGGGCCCGCCTTCGTCACCGACGACCTCGACGGAGCGCGGGCCACGCTGGGCCGGTACGCGGAGCGGCAGGCCGCGGACGGCGCCCGCCTGTACGGCATCCGGCTCGACGGCGCACTGGTCGGCGGCGTGATGTTCACGGACTTCAGCGCCGCCTCGGGCTCCTGCGAGATCGGTTGCTGGCTGGAGCCCGCCGCCGAGGGCCACGGCCTGGTCACCCAGGCGTGCCGCGCCTTGCTGGACTGGGCGTTCACCTCCCGGGGGCTGCATCGCGCCGAGTGGCACTGCCGGGCCGACAACGAGCGGAGCTCGGCGGTGGCCGAGCGGCTCGGCATGACGCTCGAAGGCGTACGGCGCGAGTCCTGGCCCTACGGAGGCGCCCGCCACGACAAGCAGATCTGGGCGATCCTCGCCCCTGAATGGCGGGCCGACGGGAACATCGACTCCTGACACCGTTCCTCGCACACAACCGCGCGGCATTGGGGGCCGGCGAGAAGGGGTGCCGTCCGCGCCAACGGAATGTCCGCAGTCCCTACTCGGCAGGCTCCGCGATCAAGGCGGTTGCGACTCGACGGAAGCCGAGCCTGGCGTAGATCCGGGCGACGTCCTCGTCTCCTGCGGACAAGAACACGGTCTCCACGCCCCGTGAGCGGGCATCGGCTACCAGCACCGCGGTGACCGCGAGCGCGAGCCCGCGACGGCGCGCGGCGGGCAAGGTGCCCACCCCGACGATTTCACTGACCGTTCCCACCGGCTGGTGCTGGCCGGCGCACAGCGCCCTTCCGTCCTCCACTGCGGCGGCAACGCACGTCAGGCCCGACAGGATGCGTGCCGCCGTACGGTCCACCGACCCGTCACCGGCGTGGCCACGCACCGCCTCGTCCAGTTCCGGCACACCGGCCGGACCGATGCGGGTTCCGGGCTCGGCGAAGGCCAGGTGGGGAAGAGCCAGCGCGCTCGGCAACACGGGGTCGCCGGGCCCGAGGGTCCGCAGCACCACACCCTCGGCCACCTCGGCCACGGCGCGGGTCGGCGCCTCCGGGCCGAGCACCATCAGGGGGTGCTCGTGCACTACGAGCCCCGTGGCCTCGGCAGCGTCCCGCAGTGAGGGCGTGGTCTCGGCGACCCACTCGAAGCTCTCCGGGATGCCCAGCTCCCGCTGCCGGACACGCACCCGGGTCACATCGTCGGCACTCACCGCTCCGGACCACCCATGGGCAGGGCGTGCGTAAAAGGGCCAGCCCTGTCCCTCCCGGACGAACAGGGTCAGCGGGCCGAAGTCCTCGATCCGGGCACCGGCCCGGGGAACCATGTCGTAGTACTGCTCAAGCCGGTCCAGCAGTTCACGACGACCGTCAAGCTCCATAGATGTCACACCGGGGATACAAGCAGCAGGTCGCGAACCACCGCCACCGCATTACGGCCGGGCCCAGCCGCTGCCGCCCGTCGGGAGCTCGGCCCGGCGGGCGGCGGGAGCGGTTCAGCCGACGTGGACGCGGGGGCGGCGGGTGAGGTCGGGTTCCGCGCGGCGCAGGACCTCGCGGGTGACCGGGGCGACCTCGCCGTCGCCGAAGACGAGGAACCGCAGCAGGTGGCTGAGCGGGTGGCCCTCGGTCCAGTTGAAGTACGCGTGGGGCACCTGACCCGTGCGGTCGCGCAGCTGGAGCAGGACCGCGGCGATGGTGTTGGGCACGCCGGCGCCCTGTACGCGCAGGATCTGGACCCCGTAGCGCTCTTCGCCGGTGACGGTGACGTCGGCGGCGAAGTCGGAGGAGTCGCGCACGGTCACTTCGAGGAAGAGGACGGGCCCGCCGCTCGGGATGTGGGTCTCCTCGCGCTGGGTGTACTCCTTGGTGCGGTACTCGGCCGCGTTGCGCTCGTCCGGTTCGTTGGCGATGACGCGCAGGGGCCCCGAGCGGGCGGCGTCGTCGATGAGGCGGGCGGCGGCCTCGTCGAAGGTGACGTCGGCGGCGCGCAGTTCGAAGGCGCGGTGGATCCGGGAGGCGAGCGAGGTGATCAGGATGCCCACGATGAACATGGACGCGATCTTCAAGCCGTCGGGACGTTCGATGACGTTGGTGACGAAGGTGTAGGCGAAGACGAGGGTGATGAAGCCGAAGCCGATGGTGGCGGTGCGGTGCGCGCGGTGGCGGGCGGCGATGGTGGCGGCGAAGGACGCCGACAGCATCAGCACGAGCACGCCGGTGGCGTAGGCGCCGCCCTGGGCGTCGACGTCGGCGTTGAAGAGGTAGGTGACGGCGAAGGCGATCGCCATGAAGAGCAGCACCAGCGGGCGTACGGCTCCGGCCCACTCCGGTGCCATTCCGTAGCGCGGGAGGTACCGCGGGACGAGGTTGAGCAGCCCGGCCAGTGCGGAGGCTCCGGCGAACCACAGGATGGCGATGGTCGATATGTCGTACACCGTGCCGAAGGCCTCGCCCAGGTGCTGGTGCGCGAGGTAGGCCAGTGCGCGGCCGTTGGCCGCGCCGCCCTTCTCGAACTCCTTCGCCGGGATGAGGATGGTGGTGGCAAGGCTGCTCACGAGCAGGAACCCGCTCATCATCAGGGCGGCGGTGGTGAGCAGCTTGCGGGTGTCACGGATCCGCCCGGCGGGCTTCTCGTAGGCGTCGGTGGCATCCCCGCGGACCTGCGGCATGACGGCCACGCCGGTCTCGAAGCCGGACATGCCCAGCGCGAGACGGGGGAAGACCAGCAGGGCCACACCGATCATGGCTATGGGCGAGGAGTGCTCGGCGGTCGCGGCGTGCCACCAGTCGTCGATGACGACCGGTTCGCCGATGATCTGCCAGACCGCGCTGACGAGCACGACGACGTTGAGGACGAGGTACACCGACACCAGCACGACGGCCACGTCGATCGCCTCGCGGAAGCCCTTGAGGAAGACCGCGCCGAGGGCGGCGATCAGCACCAGGGTGATCCACATGCTGCCGCCGTGCATCCAGTGCGGCGCGAAGGGGTTCTCCACGGCATGCGCCGAGGCGTCCGCCGCCGACAGCGTGATGGTGATCATGAAGTCGGTGGCAGCGAAGCCGAGCAGCACCAGCACGAACAGCTTCCCCGCCCACCAGGGCAGCAGCCGCTCGAGCATGGCGATCGAGCCCTCGCCGTGCGGGCTCTCCTTCGCCACCCGACGGTAGACGGGCAGCGCCCCGAGCAGCGTGAGCGCGATCAGCACGAGGGTCGCCAGCGGCGAGAGCAGCCCGGCGGCGAGCGCGGCGATGCCCGGCTGGTAGCCGAGCGTCGAGAAGTAGTCGACGCCGGTCAGGCACATGACACGCCACCACCGGTGGCCCTTGTGCTCGGCCGGCGGGGTGCCGTGCGGCCCGGGGTGGCGGGCCGACTGCTCGCTCAGCCCCTCCAGGAGCCAGGCCCGCCAGGGGCGGGTGACTGGTTCCGGTTCGGGCGCTTTGTCGACCTGTGTGGCGGTCATTGCTGTGGTCCCCTGTAAATCATTCGGGCAAGAGGAGCGAGTATCCATCAGGCCTCCGTCCGCCTGTCCCTCGGGGTTCACAACAGCGGACCGTCACGTGCCGGGACCCACCGCTTCATGGCGCCGTACGGCTACCGCCCCGCGAGGTCCGTGCCGGTCGCGTCGGCGAGCAGCTGGACCAGTTCACGGTGTCCGAACCGGTTGGCGTCGTCCAGGGGCGTGCCGCCCCAGCGGTCGACCGGTTGCGGGTCGACCCCCATGGACAGGAGGAATTCGACGATGTCCCGGTGCCCCTCGGCCGCGGCCAGGTGCAGGGCGGTGCGCCCGTCGTAGTCGGCGGCGCCGAGGGGGACGTTGCAGGCGGTCAGCCGGCGGATCTCGTTGAGGTCGCCCTGGCTGGCGGCGAAGCACAGCCCCACGATGCCCTCGATGGCGCTCTGCTGACGCCTGAGGCGGGGGTCGCGCTTGCCGGACCCCGCGCCGGTGCCGGTGAGCAGGTCGTAGGTGTGGACGTTGTAGCAGTCGACCAGGCCGCGGCAGACCTCGATCCCCCGCACCGAATTCCCGTGGGCGTCCAGCCGGGGCGACCAGATGGCGATGCCCATCAGCTGGGGCACGACCAGCATCAAGGCGCCGGAGACCCCGCTCTTGGCGGGCAGACCGATGGTGAAGGCGAACTCGCCGGAGAAGTCGTACATGCCGCACGAGGACATCAGCGACAGGCAGTGGCGCACCGTCCGGGCGGAGAACACGGGGTCCTCCGTCAGCGGGCACACCCCGGCATTGGCCAGGGAGGCCGCGGCGACGGCCAGCTGCTGTGCGTCGACCTCGATCGAGCAGCACTGGAAGTAGAACTCCAGGGTGGCCAGCAGATCTGTGCCGGACGGGAAGGCGCCGCGTTCCCGCATCGAGTAGCCGAGCGCGAAGTTGCGGTCGGCGGTGTTGCGCTCGGATAAATAGACGGAGTTGTTGAACCCGACGCCGCGGCCTCCCGCGAGCCGCTTCCAGGTGTCGGCCACGAAGTCGAAGCGGTCCGCGGCGTCCAGGCCGCGCTGGATGAGGGAACAGCTCATGATGGCCCCGGCATTTATCATCGGGTTGTGCGGCAGCCCCGCCTTGTTGAAGGTCAGCTCGTTGAAGCCCTGCCCGCTGGGCTCCCGCCCCACATGGCGGTGGACGGTGTCGGGCCCGTGCTCCTCCAGGGTCAGGCAGTAGTTGACAGTCTTCGACACCGACTGCAGGCAGAAGTTCACGTCCGCATCACCGATCGAGAAGCGCTGCCCGTCCACCGTGCACACCGAGATCGCGAACTGGTCGGCGTCCACCCGCGCGAGCTGGGGGATGTACGCGGCGACGGCGCCCCTGCGGTCGGCGCGGACCTCCTGGTAGATGCGCTGGAGGTCGGCCACGAGCGCGGGGAAGTCGGGAACCGCGAGTTCGCCGCGGGCGGCCCGTTCGATGATGCCGCGGTTGCGCTGGGTGGCGGCGGCGAACTCCTCGGCGGCCAGCAGCCACGGTTCGGCCGGCGGCGGGGCGGGGCGGGCGCGGTCCAGGTTGGCGACGGTCTCGGCGATCCTGGGGTCGTCGGGCAGAATGCCCGTCCGGCGCAGCACGTTCAGCAGCCGGTCGGGAGAGAGCCTGCCGGAAGAGCCCTGCTCGAAACAGCCGAAGGCGCCCGCATGCGCTGCTCCCTGGTGGGGATCGGTCCCGGGTGGTGTGGAGGAACGGTCCGCAGGCCGCTTCCCGTTCTTCGCAACAGCCAAGGACCCCCTCCGATCAGCCGCGGCAGGCGGAGCCTCGCGCGCCCCTGCCGGTGACCCGGGGGCGCTCCCGGCCGATGGGGTGCATTGCCCCCAGAAATCCCTGCCGCACCGACGATTCCCGGCCACCGGTGGCGAAAACCAGCCGCGCCGAGACCGGCGCATTCCGCCCGGTGGTGCGGTTGCGAACATCAGGGCGCTCCACTCCCCGCGCGCCCTCCACCCGCGAAACGCTCCGGCGCGCGCCGGTCGGCGCCACGAGCGGTGGCAGTACCGGGCCGGAGGGTCCGCCACCGGTCCGAAACTCGCCCACGCATTTTCGTCGCACCCATTGAACGGGCGGACGCGGCACCGATTGCATGGTCCTGCCCGGAAATGTTCCGACTGTCAGACACTCTCTGGCAGGCGTCTCGTGGAGGGGGTATCCGTGCGTAAGCCCAGGGCGCGTACGGCAGGAGCCAGACCAAGAGCGGAAGCATCCAGAGCACGGCACGGCATATCCGGTGCGGCGGCGCTGATCGGCGCCGCCGCACTCGTCGTTTCCGCGGTGCCCGCGAGTGCGGCCACGGCGCCGCCTTCCGGTCCGGGGGAGGTGATCCAGGGGCAGCGCACCGCGACGCCCGCGCTGGTGAGCGGCATCCGGGAGCGGGTGAGAGCGGCGGGGAGCGCCGCCGACGCGGCGCGCGGATATCTCGCGGACAAGGAGAGCCGCTACCGGATCGCGCGTCCGGACCGGGACCTGGAGCCCGTGCGGACCACCATCGCGGGCCACTCGGAGGCCGTACGGCTGCAGCAGAAGCACCGGGGAGTGGACGTCTTCGGCGGCCAGTACGTCGTCCGGATGGAGACGAAGGACGGCGAGCGCGTCGTCACCGGCACCTCCGGCAAGTACTTCACCGGGCTGAAGGTCGCGGTCGAGCCCGGGGTCGACGAGAAGCTCGCGGTCGAGCGGGCGGTCGGCGCGGTCGAGGCGCAGCTCGGCCCGTGGCGGCCCGGCCGGGGCGGGAAGGACGAGGGGCCGGACGAGGTCGAGGAGCCGCTGACCGGCACCGCTCGCGGGCTGGTCGTCCTGCCCAGGGGCGCCGGTGTGCTCACCCGGCATGTCACCGTGCGGGGCACCGACCCGGCCACCGGGGCGCCGGTGCTGCGCGAGGTGTACGTCGAGGCGCGGACCGGGTACCCGGTCCTCCAGTACAGCGGCATCAAGACGTTCGCCAAGCCGTCCGACAGGGCGACGGCCGGGGCCAAGGAGGCTACTGGAGCCGGGAGTTCACCGGAGCGAAAGGGCCGCCCCGCCCTTGCGCAAGGCGCCGGTGGGACGCAGGGCTCCGGCGTCAAGCTCGACGGGAAGGCCGTCGGACTACAGGTGGAACGCGACGATTCGGGCAAGGCGTACGTGCTGCGCGACCGCACCCGGTCACAGGACGGCGGCGACAGGAACCGGATCTCCACGTGGGACGCGCGGGGCCGGAGCCTGTCCGAGGTCTCGGGCGTCTGGCCACCCGGCCTCAAGGAGTTCGGATCACCGGACCCGGCCTTCGGCAAGGAGGCGACCGAGGCGGGCGCGGTCGACGCGCACTGGGGCGCCGGCAAGGTGTACGACTACTACAAGGAGGTCCACGGCCGGAACAGCCTGGACGGCCGCGGCATGGCCGTGAACTCCCTGGTGGGCATCGGCTGGGGGTACGCCGACGACGCCGTCTGGGACGGCACCAAGGTGATCTACGGGAGCGGTGACGGCGAGTACCGCCCGGCCTCCGCCGCGCTGGACGTCGTGGGCCACGAGATGACGAACGGCGTCATCGAGAGCAGCGCGAACCTCGTCCACGCGGGCCAGTCCGGAGCGCTCGGCGTGGCGGTGGCCGACTACTTCGGCAACGCCGTCAAGACCGACGCGTACGGCGTCCCCATGGACAGCCCGGACTCCGGGCTGATAGGCGAGGCGCTGTGCCGGACGAAGGGCCCCCGTGAGTGCGCCACCCGTGACCTGAACGACGGCAGGACCACCTCCAAGTCCTTCCTCGGCGTGGCGTTTGCGACCGACAGCGGCGGTGTGCACCTCAACTCCACGATCTTCTCGGGCGCCCTGTGGGACATCCGCAAGGACCTCGACCGCACGCTCGCCGACAGGATCGTCTACAAGGCGCTCACCGAGTACATGACCCCGCTCGACGGCTTCACCGAGGCCCGCGCGGCGGTCATCGCCGCGGCGAAGGACCTCAAGGTCGCGGACAAGGACCTCAGGTCCGTCGAGCGCGCCTTCGACGCCCATGGCATCGTGCCCGGCTGGGAGCAGGCCATGGGCGTGGACTCCGACCAGCTGCTCGGCAGGATCAACACGGACGGCTACACGTCCGTGGGCGCGGGCGGCGGCTGGTGGGCCGCGTCCAAGTCCAACGACGACGGCTCCGAACCGTACTCGGTGTGGGCCGGGCGCCTGGACGGCACCGGTGAGAAGAAGCTGATCAGCCCCAACGACGGGCGTTTCCACACGGATCCGGCGACCGACGGCAAAACCGTGGTGTGGCAGGCGTACCGGGGCCTCTCCTCGGACGTCCTGGCACGGCCGCTCGCCGGCGGGCCCATCAGGAAACTGTTCTCCAACTCCGCCAACCTGGGCCGTATCTCCTCGCTGAGCGTCGAGGGGAAGATCGTGACCTTCACCGCCCACCAGCACCGCGGCGGCCCGCGTGTGATGTACCTGCGGATGGGCGAGACCGACCCGGTCGCCGTGCCCCCGGTCCCCTGGAGCCGCTACGCCGGCACGTCGGACGCATCCCTCAACAACGGCCGGATCGCCTTCTCCCACTTCCACCGCGGGAACAAGGGGTGGCAGTACGACACCGAGGTCCTGGACACCGCCACCGGCAAACGCACCACGATGCAGCAGCTCGGCACACCGGACACCGTCGGCCGTACCGCCATCACCGGCGCGTACGTCTACTGGCTGGCCGGGAACGACCCGAACAGCGGGCTGACCGCGGTGCGCCGCGCGAACCTCGACGGCACCGGCACCGTCGACATCAGTCCCGGTGCGGGCAAGGACGCGCTGCAGGGCGTCACCCTGACCGCCTCCGACGACGCGGTGACCGTCGGCACGCGGACGCCGGACACCCGCCCGAGCAACGAGACGCTCGGCAAACTGTGGCAGTTCTCGCCGGACGGCTCACGCAGGAGCCGGGTCTCCTGCAACCGCGGCGAGCAGCTCCGGCCCACCGCCGCGGGCGGCCGACAGGTGGTGTGGCTCGACGCCACCACCGGCTACACCGACCTGCTCACCCGCGCCCGCCCGGCGGGCAACTGCGGCTGACCTCCGCCGGCACCCGGCCCGGGGCGGACCCTCCCGAAGCGAACCGCGGAGTCTCGGCGGATCACATGGTCTAGGTTGATCGCCAGAAATGACGTCTCATCACGGGGGTTCCCATGGACGAGCTGATACCCGGACCGGACGGCCGGGTGACGGCGCTGGCGGAGCAGGCGCGGCTGGGTCGCTGGCGGATGGCGGCCGCCAACAAGAAGGGCCGCATCGGCAAGGCCTGGGGCGACGCGCGGCTCCACCTGTACGAGGAGGGTCTGGTCGTCACCGATCCCGAGGGCGGCGAGTGGGTGTTCCGCTGGGAGTCGATCAGCGTCCTCCAGAACCTGAGCACAGTCAACGGCTCGATCAGGGACGCCGCGTACACGCTGATCGACCCGAGCGGCGCCGCGCTGACGATCGGGCCCGGCACGCACGGTCTCTTCAAGCGCGATCTGGCGGCCGCGGGCGTGCTGTCGTACACGCGCGGCCCCTGGGTCCGGTACGAGGGGCAGTGGGGTCCGGAGATCCAGAAGGGCATACTGCGCACACAGGGGCAGACGGCGCTCGAACGGCTGGGCAGGGGCGAGACTCTGAGGTTCGGCCATGTCTCCCTCGACCGGGCCGGCGTGTCGTACAAGGGGAAGACCGCTGCCTGGACGGAGATCACCGAGGTCAGCGTGTCGAACGCCTCGGTGTGGATCCGCGACGCCCGGGGACGCAGCCTCCTGAACGCCGCCAGCGTCCGCAAAGTCGCCAACCTCTACCTGCTCCTGGCCCTGGCGGACCGACTACGGGGCTGACACCCCTGCGCGGCCGGGCGGGGTCCAGAGCGTCGAGCGGGCCGCCGAGTGACGCCCTGCACGAGGACCACTACGATCGGGCCATGGATTCGCTGCGCCGCAGCCACCGCACGCTTCAGGCCCTC